>NZ_OY780933.1:3552500-4227349 GCF_963676065.1 Maridesulfovibrio sp.
CCTGCTGGCGGAACTGATCTTTCTTGATTGTAATGATATGATCAGCATTACGGGGAAGCTCAACAGTACAGGGCGAAGTGCAGGAAACTTTACCATCTGCAAAAACAGTTGCCCCCATGGGGTTTGTCGAAACCGGTATGGATTGAGTCTGAATGGCTGGAGTACACCCTGCCGTAGCAATAAGCCCACAAAAAATTGCAATAAATCTTTTTTTCATTAAACCCTCCCTTTCTCTGCTACATGTACATCATATCTAAAAATAAAAAAAGGCGCGGAAATCCGCGCCTTTATAATTTAGCTATTCAGCTTTTTTAATTTTGTTCCCGTCACCGAGCAGGACTACTTGTGGTTTATGAAGAGCTAGTTCATCTTCATCCAGCCACGCATAAGAACAAATAATGATCTTCTGCCCAACCTCACCCTTGTGTGCGGCTGCACCGTTTAAGCAAAACTCACCAGGACCGCCCTCTATGGCGTATGTAGTGAGTCTTTCCCCGTTATTGACATTTAATACGTCAACCCGCTCAAAGGGAAGGATACCGGCTTTTTCGAGCATATCCACATCAATTGAAATCGACCCTTCATAATCGACATTTGCGTCGGTAATAGTCGCTCTGTGGATCTTTGATTTTAAAAGGCAACGACTGCCCATAGCTTCCTCCTTCAGGACTTATATTTTCCTGACCGGATAAGCCGTTAGCACGCAAAAAAGAGATTATCAATATAATAAATAATACTTTAATTTTTGGTCAAACAGTCAGAGAAGATAATAAACAGCTAAGATGATGTAATAATATCATCCGCCACCAACAGCGGGAAAAACACCAACTCTATCACCGTCATTAAGTTTAGTGTCAAACTTACAGGAAACACCGTTTACAAAAACAATTTTGACCTCTTCGATCGGAATCTCAACTTTCCGGAGAACATCTGAAACAGTATCTCCCTCGGCAATGGGATATGCATCAGAATTTTCTGGACATTTAACCGCAAAGGTGGCGTAGCAAAGCAGGGTAATTTTCATACGTCCCCATTTGTATAAATTAAGAAGACAGGTTTCCTCGTAGAGTCACGGCTTTAAAATAAAAATGTAAAAAAAAACTCCCCGTAGATCAACTCTATAATATTCAGCGAAAAAAAAGGTCCGGCAGAGAGACTCTGCCGGACCCAAATAAGCATATTATACTTAACTTATGCGGAGAATGCTTTCTCGAAGTTAGGTACAACCTGTTTTTTACGGGACATTACGCCTTCGAGGTATACTTTGGTACCTTCGGGAGCAACGCCGAATGCTTTTTCAACAACGGAAGGATCATCGGAAACGATAAGCATTTCGGAACCTTCTTTCATGATGTCGGTAAGCAGCAGGAAACAGCTGTGACGGCCGTCAGCTTTAACTTTTTCAAGTTCAGCGTAGAGGTCATCTTTGATGTCGTTGAATACGGACAGATCAACAACTTCGAGCTGGCCGATGCCAACTTTTTTGCCGGACATATCGAAATCTTTGTAGTCACGGAAGATCAGTTCGTTCATGGAAGCACCAGCAACAGCAGACTTCACGTTGAACATTTCCATTCCGAGAGCCATAACGTCTTCAACACCAGCGATTTTAGCCAGTTCTGCAACAGCTTCTTTATCAGCTTCGGTGCAGGTTACGGACTTGAACATAACGGTGTCGGAAAGGATAGCACAGAGAAGTACGCCAGCAATGTTTTTGGGGATTTCTACATTGTAGAATTTGTACATTGCATTGATAACGGTACCGGTACAACCTACGGGCCATACCCACATTTCGAGGGGGTTGGGGGTAGTAACATCACCGAGTTTGTGGTGATCAACTACTGCAACAACTTCACCTTTATCAAGGTTGTCCATGGACTGAGCGAGGTCAGAGTGGTCAACGAGGATAACTTTCTGATCAGTAGCGTCAGTTACTACTTCGGGAGCTGCGCAACCGAATTTTTCCAGAACAAATGCGGTTTCAGGAGCGATTTCGCCCTGAGCAACAGCTTTGGTTTCTTCTTTAGCTTTGGACCAAAGGTCAGCAATTGCGATTGCGGATGCAATGGTATCGGTATCGGGGTTTTTGTGTCCTACTGCGATAATAGCCATAATAATTTCCTCCTAAGAAATATGGTAGCTTAATAGAGCTTGTGTCTTCTATCACAATCTTTTTTTAATGCCAACCCTACAGAATCCCGGCAATGAGAATAAAACCCACTATAACCACTCCGAAGACAAAAGTGGCGTAGGCCTTACGCAATCTAAGGGCCAGAAGCCCTCCGAGACTGGCAGCTATCCATAAAAAAGACCATTTCATATCCACTCCGGCGACCAGCGGCCCCCATTTGTGAAAAAATATACAAAGCATATAATGAAGGATGATGGTGCTTGTCCAGAAAAAAAGCCAAGAAGTGACAAAAGTTCTTAAGATTGACCGAAAAACCAGTTTTTGCGGTAGTTGATCACCTACTTTTCCCTTACGTGCCCAGCCGATCAACTTATTGTGGCCGCGGTTATGCCATTGCCTGAGAGAATAATCCAACCATCCGCCGATGCGGGCAAGGGGCAGACAGGCCAACAAGATAACCATAACCTGACGTGCTTCGGTAAAAGCAAATGAAGTGGTCAGGGCCAGTGCGGCAAATGTTGAAGCCAGGATATGGGGGGGGATATAGGTTCCTGCCGGGATATTATCCAGCCAGAAAAGCTCAAAAAATACTGCAATCTTGAGACTTGTGGTTACATCTCCGGTAACAGCGCCCCACAAGGCACCGACAACTAGGGGACGCTCAAGAAGGCCGGGATTTATAGTAAAACGGAAGAGCGAAAAAATCGCAAAAAAAAACCGACTAGCGCAACCCAGACAGGAAACGACAATGCCAATCCTTGAAACAGACTCATGAAAACCTCACCTGAACAGGATCATTGGGAACGCAGCGAAAGTCGAGTTCAATACCCTGTCCTTTGAAATACTGGAGACAGGACTCATCATCAGAACTCAAAGCCACACTGGGGGAAATCTGTTTTTTACCTGGTCCGTAATGAATATTGCCGATATTAACTGTGTTGAATCTAAATCCGGCATCAAGTGCCCTGCGTACATCGCCGCATGAAGAAAAGAGAATAATGGTGCTGCCGTTCCCTTCTGCCAAGCCTATAACTTTATTATTCAAATCCTCTACAGAGCAGAATGTGTAGTTGACCGAGTGCGGAATAGCGAGTGACATAATCTGCTGCTGCAAATCATCTCCGGCGACGGCATCATTGGCCACCACTATATTCTTGGCGTGGGTGTACGGGAGCCATGTTTCGATTATCTGCCCGTGAACAAGTCGGTTATCAATTCTCACCCACATCATATCCTATCCTTTAGAAGTTCGTTTTCGCAGCATTTCGCCAGCAATTACAATACCTTTGGCAGCGGCCTTACTGACTTCTTCAGCCATTTTCTGTAAAGACTCGTTACGCATCTGAAATGCCTTCAAGAGCATAGGCAGGCTGACCCCGGTAACAACCTCGATATGATCTCCCTGCAACAGGGACAGACTGAGATTTGTAGGAGTCCCGCCAAACATATCGGTAAGAATCAAAACACCGCTCCCGCTATTAACTTCGGCAATACTTTTTTTTAAAGTATCCACAGCGGCGTCAATACCTTTCTCGACATCAACAGAAAGGGATCTGACCCCTTCCTGCGGTCCTACAATTAATTCTCCCGCTTCTATAAGCGCCTGCCCAAAATTACCATGGGTAACGAGAACTATTCCGTTCTTGCTTGATTCTATGTCCATCAAAATTCCCGATATATTCAGCTACAAAACTATTTTAAATGGATATGCTTGTGTTCAAGGGAGACAGAGTAACCATTATCCTTGAGAGTTGCAAATATCCTCTCAGCAGTTGCAACGGACCGGTGTCTCCCCCCGGTACAGCCTACGGCAATGGTCAGCCGGTAGCGCCCTTCCGACTCGTAAAGGGGAAGCACATATTGCAGGAAATCGAGATATTTCTCAATAAAAATTGAGCCCGGTTCTGAACCAAGTACGTAATCCGAGATAGCCCTATCCTGCCCGGACAGAGGACGAAGCTCTTCCTCAAAATAAGGATTGGGTAAAAAGCGAAGATCCATGACCATATCCGCGGCAGTAGGAACATCGTGCTTAAAGCCGAAAGACATGACGTGAACACGTAATCCGCGCGGCCTTTCACTCAATTCAGCCCACTTTTCCTGAATCCTGCGGCGCAGGTCGTGTATGGAATAGGTAGTGGTATCAATGACCAGATCAGCCTGGTTCCGAACAGCTTCAAGGATAGCTTTTTCCTGCTCCAACGCCTGCTCAAGCCCGAAATCTCTGGATTCAAGCGGATGAAGACGACGAGTAGTGGCATACCTGCGCACCAATTCCGGTAAACGGGCTTCAAGAAAAAGAATGCTGGGACAGTATCCCATTTTGGTTAATTCTTCACGGGTACTTTCCCAGTCGCTGCTGAACTCCAGCTGACGGAGGTCCATGCCCAATACAATCCCCCGGTAGGCATTATCACGGGTATTAAAAAGCTCAACCAGACGTGAAAGCATTCCCGCCGGGAGTCCGTCCACACAGAAGAAACGCAAATCCTCAAAAACTTTTAAAACCGTAGATTTACCAGCACCGGACAACCCGGTAACAACAATCACTGGAAACGGATCATCAGCAGATACCACTTTGTCCTCCTTAAATTGCAGCCTACAAAAAAAATTAGCAATGACCTGAGTTCATTGCTAATGTGTATATTTTAAATTTTCAAATTGGTTCGGGCTTATGCTATGCCGAGGAGTCGGAGCAATTCCTCCTTATCCCCGGTTTCTATAAAAGCCTGCCGGAAGGCCTCATCTTTGAGCTGCCTTGAAATCTGCGCCAGTACCTTTAAATGGGTACCGGCCCCCTGCTCGGGGGCCAGCACCATAAAGAATATCTTACACGGCTGCATGTCCAGAGATTCAAAGTCAACCCCTGCGCTTGAGCGGCCGACGACAACAACAATCTCTTCAATGCTGTCCAATTTTCCGTGGGGGATGGCTATGCCATCCCCTATTCCTGTTGTTCCAAGTTTTTCACGATCATTGAGGACCTTGAGCGAGTTCTCCACATCAATATCGAGACCTGCGTCCTTGAGTGTAGAAACCATCTCTTCCAGAACTCCACCCTTATCAGTGGCCTGCAGTTCATAGACAACAAGATCCTTCGCCAGATTATCAGATATATTCATCAGTTAGTATCCCGGGTCAATTAAGCCGAAATCGCCGTTATTGCGACGGTAAATTACATTTATAGCTTCGTTATCCGCATTACGGAAAACGAGGAATTCATGGTCAAGGGTCTGCAGCTGTTCTGCTGCTTCATCAATAGTCATAGGCTTCGGAACAAAGGAGTCAGACTCCACAATTACAGGTTCCCTATACTCAGCCTCACCATAACTGAGGATGTCCATACGGGCGGGAGCACTATCCTTACGCCTGTGACTCCTCGTCTTTTCATTCGCACGACGAAGCTGAGATTCAAGCTTGTCCAGAACCATATCCACGGTAGAATACATGTCTTCGGACACTTCGTAAGCAGATACATGCAAATGGTCGGAAGTCAAAACAACTTCCGCAACATGCCTGAACTTATCCACTGACAGCTTAACCTGCATGTCAGTATTGTCAGGGTTGCTTACATACTTTACCAACTTGGAGAAACGGCTGTTTGCATATTCCTTAAGATGTTCGGATGCGTCGAAATTCTTAAAAGTAAATGCTACGTTCATAGAGAGCCTCCTTAGTAAAGGGTGAATATGCTTTAATTTCTCCGACTGCTAGAATACTTTTTTCCTCTTGGACGAGGAGAGTATTCCCATTGCAGTCCTATACTTGGCCACGGTCCTTCTTGCGATATTGACTTCCAGCTTCTCTTTGAGAATCTCAGCGATCTTCTCGTCACTGAGTGGTTTCTTTCCGTCTTCTTCACTGATCAATTTCTTGATCGTCGCCTTGACGGACTCGGAACCGACCTGAGATCCGTCATCCAGACCGAGAGCACTATTGAAAAAGAACTTTAGTTCATAAATTCCATGCGGAGTCGAAACATACTTATTTGTTGTGATCCGGCTCACAGTGGATTCATGCATTTCGATGTCTTCAGCCACCTCTTTAAGGATAAGCGGTTTAAGCTTGGTAACACCTTGAGCGAAAAACTCGCGCTGAAATCTCACTATGGATTCTAAAACCTTATACAAAGTACGCTGCCGCTGATACAGGCTCTTCATCAGCCATTGTGCGGAGCGCATCTTGTCTTGAAAATATTCCTTGTCGTCTCCCTTGGTTGATGCCAGCGTCTCCACATAAAATGCATTCATCTGCAGTTTGGGAAGACCATCTTCATTAAGCACGATGACAAAATCACCGTCATATTCATAAACATAAGCATCCGGGCTGACATAGAAAGAGTCTCCGCTTGAAAAACTTGCTCCGGGCAGAGGATCAAGCGTCTGCATCAGGTCAAGATAACTCTTCAAATCCTCCATGCTGAGCTTGAATTTACGTGCCAGCGGCTTATAGCGCTTCTTTTCAAGATCATCCAGATGATCCCGGACCAGTGAGACCAGAATAGGATCATCGTCAAGTTTCAAGGCCTCGAGCTGAATAAGCAGACATTCCTGCGGAGTCCGCGCAGCCACACCGACCGGATCGAAACGCTGGATGCGGTGAAGAACCTTTTCTACGTCTTCGATTTCAGCGTAACATGTTTCGCAGACATCTTCCAAGTCAATCCGTAAAAAACCACCAGAGCTTAAATTGCCTATAAGACACTCGCCGACAACTCGTTCTTCAGCAGTAAAATCAGAAAGACTCATCTGCCAATGAAGGTGTCCTTCAAGAGAAGCAGCCTTGGTCAGACGGGCTTCAAAGGAAGTACCCTCTTCATAAGACTCCGACTCACGAGAAGCGGACTGTTTGGAGGTGCTGGAAAATTCTCCGAGATAATTCTCCCACTCGGCCTCCTTGGAAATCTGAGCCTCTTCCGCCGTAGCGGTTCCTGCTTCAGCGTCAGCGGCATCGGTTCTTTCCGCCGCTTCAGCTTCTTCAAGGATAGGATTCTCCATCAGTTCCTGATGAACGGTATCCATCAGCTCTAGACGGGAAAGCTGCAACAACTTGATCGCCTGCTGCAACTGGGGAGTCATCACCAGCTGTTGCGTAAGCTTTAATTGTTGTCTTAGTTCCAATCCCATATATTCAGGCCACCTTGTAATATATTCTCAAATTCATTTCATTTCAGTCAGTTGCACACTGAAGCAATAAAAAAAATAATCTTTTATCCCCCAGCCTTGATTTAACTATGCCACATCCATTTGCAACATGCAACAAAGACCTCTGAATTATCTGATATTTATGGATTTTTTACACAAAATTTTTGCGCATGAAAAAAGTGTACCAATGTTCGGGCAGACTGTAAATCAACAAAGACTAAATTAATCAAACTTTGATAAAAAAAGCCGGAATTCATAAAAGAATCCCGGCTGATAAATCACATATTTCAGTAGCGCAGCTAAAGACTGAAACTGTCTCCAAGATATAATCTGCGCGCCTTGGTGTTTTTGACAATATTTTCCGGCGAGCCGTTAAGAATCACACGGCCTTCGTAGACAAGATAAGCCCGGTCACAGATTGATAAAGTTTCACGCACGTTATGATCCGAGATAAGAATTCCCAGCCCCATATCCTTCAGCGTGGAGATAATATCCTGAATATCAATGACTGCGATAGGATCGATCCCGGCAAAAGGCTCATCAAGCAGAATAAATTTAGGGTTGTTGATCATGGCCCGCGCAATTTCCAGACGACGCCGTTCACCACCGGAAAGATACATGGCCTTCTGGTCTGCCAAACGCAGAATCCCAAGCTGATCCAAGAGTTCATCCGCCCTCTTGGGCACTTCTTTACCTGACAGCCCGGTATGCTCGATGATGATCTCAAGGTTCTTGCGAACAGAAAGTTTTCTGAAAATTGAACTTTCCTGCGGCAGATAACTGAGCCCGAGACGAGCCCGCTCATGCAGAGGCAGACGGGTTATCTGCTGTTTATTGAAATAAACTTCCCCGGAAGTTGGCTTCACCACCCCCACAAGCATATAAAAAGTAGTGGTTTTACCTGCTCCATTAGGCCCGAGCAGCCCCACGACCTCGCCCTCGCGCACGGTCAAACCTATTCCGCGGACAACCTCTTTGGGCCCGTAATTCTTGACCAGTTTTTTGGCGATAATCGAAGACATATATTTCCCTTTTGATGCGCGTCGCGCTTTTGATTGTATCGCCTACGGAGACACATTTTTCGGGGTATAGAAAATAGCCTCAATGGGCTTATTGCCGCCGACCACCTCTGCCCGGTTATCCTTCAGGTAAAATTTAATCTCATCACCCTGAATATTATTAGGCCCGTCCTGCAACTCGGCATTACCATTCATATAAATGATAGAATCGCCAACTACGTAGGTAAGCTTATCGCACTTGCCATTACGTTTCTTCATTACAACCTTGACGTTACCCCCGGCCACAATCTTCTTGATCTTATCCTGGGTATCGGAGAGGGAATCACCGTCAGGACGAAGGTATGCTGTAAGGGTATCGGATGTGAGAGTCACATCAAGCCGGACAACCTTCACATTGCCGGCGAAAGTAATACGGTTGCGATTTTCGCTGAAAGTCATTTTAGTGGAGGTAATCTTGATGGGAACTTCATCCGGGCCGCCCGGAACACGTTTTTTGAGCGGCTTTTCCTTTTTGACAACCGGAGCGTCGGCTTTAAGGTAAGTACCGTAAACATAGCCCACACGTTTGAGCTTATCATCTTTTCCGGATTTGAAAACGGGATACCATTTGCCCTCTTCCTGCCCTACAGTCACAGCTTCACCCAAATCCAGTTTATCAACAATAAGTGATTTGGCATTCGGCTCGGAGCGGACATTGAGCACCGCAGTGGAATACAGGACCTTGGTCTTTACCGGAGCAACCAAAATTTCATCCATGGCTTCTTCCATGGCGGCCAGATCATTGTCCCGCTTCAGTTTCTGCTGATCCTTTCTTTCTTTTTCAGCCTTAATTTCGGCCTTGCGGGCATCAATCCCCGCCATCTGGGCCTTTTCCAGATTTTTAGGATAAGGCGCAAGAAACGGTCCCCATGCGTAACCCCAAACCGGTGTATCGTCCTTTACAATAGTATCGATACGGTAAAGCTCGTACATACCGCCCTTCTCCGCACCTACCTGAGCACGAAAACCGGGATTAAGAATACCTACGGCCTTGGAAGTGGCTACAGGTTTTTCAATCACATTAATCCGGCGGACGGCATACCTTATCCGGGCGTTGTCATTAACTATATCAATGGCGGATTGCTTTACATAACCGAGGGCATCAGCCTCACTGACAACTTTTGCATCTCCCTTGAAAACAGCATACCAGCCATCCCGGAGAAACCCGACCTTGATCTTATCCCCGGACTTAAGCATACCTGCGGTGGAAGATTTTACAGTACGTTCCAGATAAAATTTAAGATCTTTACCAACGTACCGCACATCCCCCCAATCAACGAAGGGGCCGTTTTCGGGGGCCGGTACAACTATTTTTCCGGAAACATAACCGACAGGACTCATATTTTTAGCATCTGAAACAGGATAAACCGGATACCAGCTTCCCTGAACCTTGCCGACCATAAACTTTTCAGCCGGCGAAAGCACCCAGACCACCGGAGACTTCAAGTCAGGATTTGCACGGACATTGGCTATAGTCCGGGAAATTTTAACATCGGATTTATCATAGGCGAGAGCAGTGGTGCTGCCTGAAACAAAGGCCAGAAAAAACAGCACGCACAGAAAAACCGGAGAAAGAAAAACAAGTACGGACCTGCCGCGCAAAAATGAAATATTTTCAAATAATTTTATCAAATGAATGCTCGCTTCTATTGAGGCATTACCACCATGTCCGGTGAAATCAGGGCTTCCATTCCGTCTTCAATCATTATTTCACGAGTGATTAGATCTACCTTGACCCGATTGGAGGTAATATAAACAGACGGACTCTGTACCTTCACATTCCCTTCCAGAAAAAGCAGATTATCCTTGGGCTTAAAATCAAGACGATCAGCCACGAGGCCCATATCGCCATAATTTCCTTCCACATGATCCCAGAGCTTAAGTCCATGACCTTTCTGGCTTACCTCACCGTGCAAGGCACTGACAAAAACTTCTTTACGGTCCCGTCCAAGATAGTATGTAACCCGGGGTTTATCAGCAATAACCAGACCTTTTTCCTGATCATAATCCGCGCTCCCCGCCCGGAGAACCCATTCGATATCTCCGCCTGTTCCCTGAATAAGCTCAATTTCCTCAGCAGAAATATCGGACTGATTCTGGTTAGCCACCAGCGGACTCTCCACCACGCCACGGGCCATATGCGGAAAAGTTCCGTATTTTTTGCCCAGCAGGGTTCCGCTGCAAAGCCCTAAAAAAAGGGCCAGTATCAAATTTAAAATTAAGCCTAGACGGCCCATCTAGTCTGCCCACTCTTTCCAGATTTCGCTTAACTTGCCCTGTGCGTCAAGGATAAACGAAACAGCTTCACGTACAGCGCCATGCCCGCCTTCACGGCTGGAAATCCACTTTGATATACCACAAATTTCAGGCTGAGCATTCTTCACCGCCATGGGCAATCCAACACGAAGCATTACCGGAGCGTCGATCCAGTCATCACCTATGTAGGCGACCTCGGCATCTTTTAGTCCCTTGTCCTTGAGCAGCTTTTCGTAAAAGGGCAATTTCTCACGCTGACCGGGATAGTAGTCGGTAATGCCCAGTTCGGAAACACGTTTTTCCACCGCGCCATGGTTAAGTCCGGTAATTACAGCCAGTTCAATTCCGGCCTTCTGAGCGAACTTAATTCCCAGACCGTCCTGTACGTTGAACCGCTTCATGACATTACCTTCATGGTCATAATAAAGACCACCGTCGGTAAGCACTCCGTCAACATCGAGAATGAGTAATTTAATATTTTCCGCACGCTGCCTAGCAGACATAATCCACGCTCCATGCCGCCATAAGATCTTTGATCAGGTCTTCGGCGCGATCAAGAGGCCAGCTGTTGGGCCCGTCACAAAGAGCACAGTCCGGATCTGGATGGGTTTCCATGAAGACACCGGATGCCCCCGCAGCCACAGCCGCCCGGGATAATACGGGCACAAACTCACGCTGACCGCCGGACTTACCGTCCAGTCCTCCCGGCAGCTGCACGGAATGAGTGGCATCAAAAACAACCGGGCAGCCGAGATCTTTCATTATCGCCATAGACCGCATATCTACTACAAGATTATTATAGCCGAAAGACGCCCCGCGTTCGGTAAGCCAGATACGTTCGTTTCCGGCCTCACGCAATTTACCAACAACATGACGCATGTCATGCGGAGCAAGAAACTGACCTTTTTTTACATTGATAACCCGGCCGGTATTGGCGGCGGCGACCAAAAGATCGGTCTGGCGGCACAAAAATGCGGGAATCTGAATGACGTCGGCCACTTCACCGACAGCCGCGGCCTGATCAGGAGTATGAATGTCGGTAACAACGGGAAGTCCTGTTTCATCCTTCACCCGCTGCAACCATTTAAGCCCTTCCTCCATGCCCGGCCCCCTGAATGAGGTAATAGAGGTCCGATTAGCTTTGTCGAAAGAGCTTTTAAAAATAATCGTCAAATCAAGACGGGAAGCAATGTCAGCCAAGACTTCAGCGGACTTAAGGGCGACATCTATGGTTTCCAGCGCACAAGGTCCCGCCAGTACAAACGGTCCCTGCAAACTTTTTTTATATAATTCATCGGGGGTCAAAATAAACTACCCTCCAGATATGAGGTTGCCCGGAAATACTGCGTACCAGTACTTCCGGGCAATCAAGAGTTAATTTTTATTTTTTATTATCGCGGGAAGCCTTAATGAAATCCCTGAACAGCGGATGAGCATGCATGGGATTAGATTTGAATTCCGGATGGAACTGACAACCGAGGAACCAGGGGTGATCGGCAATTTCCACAATTTCAACCAGAGATTCATCAGGAGAAAGGCCACTCAATACGAGACCTGCTTCCACGAGCTGGTCCGCAAATTTTTCTTTGTTGAATTCGTAACGATGGCGGTGGCGTTCCTGAATTTCGGCCTGACCGTAAGCGTCCATTGCTTTAGTCCCTTCGATGACCTTACAGGGATAAGCACCAAGACGCATGGTGCCGCCTTTGTTGCTTTCTTCACAACGGTTCTCAGTTTTCTTGGTGCGGTAATCATACCATTCTTTCATCAGGTAGATGACATTATCATTGCCGCCGGGATTGAACTCTTCGGAATTGGCTCCCTTGATGCCCAAGACATTGCGGGCATATTCGATCACCGCGCACTGCATGCCAAGGCAGATACCGAAGAAAGGAACCTTGTTTTCACGGGCATACTGAATAACAGTAATCTTACCTTCAACACCGCGGTTACCGAAACCGCCGGGAACGAGAACGCCATCAATACCGGCCATTTTCTCGTTAACATTTTCAGGAGTGATTTCTTCGGAATTCACGTAGCGCAGTTTAACTTCAACCTCGTTGGCAACACCACCGTGGATAAGCGCTTCATGCAGGGACTTATATGCTTCCTTGAGATCAACATATTTACCGACAATGGCAATTGTTGTTGAGCCTTTAGGGTGCTTAAGTTTGTAGTTCAGGTCCTTCCATGGTTCAAGATTGCAATTCTTGGCCGGAAGTTTGAGCAGGATGGCGATCTTCTGATCCAGACCTTCCTGATAAAAACTTAACGGAACTTCGTAGATGGATTTAACGTCAACAGCGGTAAAAACAGCGTCACGGTCAACATCGCAAAAAAGAGCGATCTTACGTTTGATGTCTTCATCGAGATCAACTTCACTACGGCAGAGAATAATGTCGGGATGGATACCGATGCTGCGCAATTCCTTGACAGAATGCTGAGTAGGCTTGGTTTTAACTTCACCGGCAGCGGCAAGATACGGAACGAGAGTCAGGTGGATGTAAAGAACATTCTCGCTTCCCAGTTCAGCACGTAACTGCCTGATAGCTTCGAGAAAAGGCAGACCTTCAATATCGCCGACAGTTCCGCCAATCTCAATGAGGGCAACATCCTCACCGTTGGGAACACTTTTCACGGCTTCTTTGATCTCATCAGTAATGTGAGGAATAACCTGCACAGTACCGCCAAGATAATCGCCACGACGTTCCTTAGTGATTACATTGTGGTAAACACGGCCGGAAGTCATGTTATTCTTCTGGCTCAGGGCAACATCAAGATAACGCTCGTAGTGGCCAAGGTCGAGGTCAGTTTCCGCTCCATCGTCAGTCACGTAGACTTCCCCGTGCTGGAAGGGGTTCATAGTGCCGGGGTCAACATTGATATAAGGATCAAGCTTCTGAATGGTTGCGGTCATCCCTCTAGCCTTCAGAAGTGCGCCGATGGATGCTGCTGCAAGCCCTTTACCAAGTGAGGACAATACGCCCCCGGTGATGAATATAAATTTGGTTTTCATAACGCTCCCGTCCCGTGGCGGACAATTTATTTTAAAATATCGCTGTTACATAAAACAAAATGGACAGCGAATAAAGTCGGTAATCAGGAAAAAAACAAAAAAGGTCCCACCCCGCTAACAAACTATATTCAGGCGTATCCCACTTCGAAAAAATGTGTTAGCGGTACGTCCTGAGGAATATAGACTGTTGACGGGAAGCTGACCCGCAATTATGTTCCTCTCTTCTAAACAGGCATTAAATAGTCTTGGAATATTTCTATTGTCAACATCTGGAGGACAAAAATATATGGCCCTCGTTAAAGTTTTGGTCATTACCGGCTACGGAACCAACTGTGAACACGAGTCTGCTCATGCCGCTAAGAAAGCGGGCGCAGACCAAGTAGACATCACTTATTTTTCCGATCTTGCCGCTGGCAAAAAAACTCTGGAAGGATATAACTTCCTTATTTTTCCCGGCGGATTTCTGGACGGCGATGACCTCGGAGCGGCTCAGGCTGCTGCACTCCGCTGGAAACACGCTCAAACCGCAGACGGAACCCCGCTTGTGGATCAGATTAAGAAATTTTTCGAGGACGGCGGAATTATCCTCGGAATCTGCAACGGATTCCAGCTGCTGGTAAAACTCGGCCTGCTACCTGCTGTAGGCGGCGATTACTTTACCCGTCAGGTTTCACTGAGCTACAACGATTCCGCAAAATACGAAGACCGCTGGGTACACCTTAAGGCTAACCCCGACTCTCCTTGTGTTTTTACCAAGGAAATAGACACCTTAAACGTACCTGTCCGTCACGGCGAAGGAAAAATCATCCCCGCCAGCGATGAGATGCTGAATAAAATTGTTGAAAACAACCTGCACGCGGTACAGTACATCGACCCCGAATCCGGCGAAGTAACCATGGACTACCCCGCCAACCCCAACGGATCTCCTCTTGGAATCGCCGGTTTGACCGATCCCACAGGACGAATCCTCGGACTTATGCCGCATCCTGAAGCATTCAACCATCCCACCAACCATCCCAAATGGACTCGTGGAGACATCCCCACCCTCGGGCTGGCACTGCTTGAAGGCGGCGTTAATTACATTAAGTCTTTGTAAATTAAGAGTTGTAAGATGCCGCTATCAGGCCATGTTACCACCGAATAAAAATTACCAATCAGGAGGAGGGACCCAAATCCCTTCTCCTTTTTTATTATGAATAGCAATAAAATTATTACCAGAGGGAATCCGCCGGCAGAACCACCGCAGGGCCAGACATGGCGCTCAATGATGGATGTCGCAATCAGGTCCGGATTCAAAGCCCGTCAAAACGATGAAGTCCCGATCGGGGCCGCGCTGTTTACTGCTGATGGTGAACTGCTCGCCACTGGAAAGAATTCCCCGGTGGCAGACAATGACCCCACAGCTCATGCCGAAGTCAGATGCCTCCGCAACGCCTGCAAGGCGCTGGATAATTACAGATTACCACGCGGGACCATTTTAGTCGTAACTCTTGAACCATGCATCATGTGTTTAGGGGCAATCATACATTCCAGAGTTGAGGGCGTTATTTTCGGAGCACCGGACCCTAAAGCCGGGGCCGTCGTCTCCAACCTTGAAGGCAGCGAACTCCCTTTCGCCAACCACAAATTCTGGACCATTGGCGGGGTTTGCGAAGACGAATGTAAAGCCATGCTGCAAAGTTTTTTCCAGCAACGCAGGAAATAGATGCCATAAACTTAAAAGCGATCACATTAAAATGAAACAATATTTTTTTCTGACCGGACTCCCCAAAACAGGCTCAACATGGATTATGAATATGCTGAATAGCGTTGAAGGAATCAGTTGTATGGGAGAGGGTCTCTTTTTTGCCTCCGGTTTAAAAAATACACCTTCACTCTATGATTCACTTTATTCATCTATCTACAACTGGGGGGATTATGTTTCTGAAAGAAAAAACAACTGGCTTGAAACTCTGGTAGACATACAAACGATTGAAATGCGTAATTATGTTTCTGAAGACAACAAAGAACGAGTAATCACAACTCTAACGGAGCATGCGGTACGTGAAATTGTAAACAAATGTTTTTCACTGCGTAAAAAAGAAAGTTCAACCATAGGAGATAAGACGACTTCGCTTTCGGTAGATGTCTTTTCTCGTATACAAAGAACATTTCCAGAATCTAAAATAATTTTCCTACACCGAAATTTGTATGATTTTATGGCTTCCTACACGATGCATTTCTATCGCTCAACCAAAAATTCCAGAGCAGATGCGGCTACAACTATCTTTACAATAAATGACTTTTTGAAGATTGACTCATACCAGCAGGACAGAGATGGCGATATTATAACATCCGAAACTATAAAAAAGCTTGTTCATGATTGGAAATACATGGACATGGAATTTGAAAGATATAAATCAGACAAAACAACAGTTTTAACCGTTAGATACGAAGACATTAAATCTGATCCAGCAAAATATTTCACAAAAATTGCGCAATTCGTACATACTGATTTTAACAATGAACAAGCTAAACGTATCGTAGACAAATGGGCTTTTGATTCAAAAATGATGTCGACCGGACCACTAAAAAAACACGTGAATTCCCGCACCATAGGGTACGGCAAAAAACTTTTCAGCACGAATTTACAAAACATTGTGCAAGAAGAGCTATGCTGATTAAATAATCTTCCATTTGAACTTGCGAAATAGCCTAAGAATCGCTATACAAAATCCTCCATTAAGGCGGGAAGCTTAATTTCTGCCACGGTATGATGGAGAGGTAGCGAAGTCCGGCCGTAACGCGCTCGACTCGAAATCGAGTTATGGGAAACCATACGTGGGTTCGAATCCCACCCTCTCCGCCAAGTCATTAATATTATTGGACATTCTTCCTTTTTAGCCCATTTTGGGCTGTGGGTACACAATGCGGGTACACACAAGGAGGAATGTCCTTTGTCATTTTCAGCACCATCCTACCTCACCAAACACCGGAACGGCCTGTATTTCAGAATCAGAATTCCGAGTGACCTTCAACCTATTGTCGGTTTCTTTGAAATCAAGAAATCTCTCAATACCAGATACTTGAAAGAAGCACGGCCTAAAGCTATAAAACTGGCCTCTACCTCTCATGCTATATTTGATGAATTTCGAAGAAGGAGGGAAGACGTCATGTCAGGTAGACTTTCCCGTGACACAATAAAAAAACTTGCCCACCAATGGCTTGATGAAGCCCTTGAAGAAGAACGAGGCTACAGACTCTCCCGCAAATGGGATCTTGAAGAACTGGATAAACGAAACGAACAGATGTCTATGCTTGAAACAGATGCTCTGGAAGATCTGGAGTGCTGTAATTTCAAGCGCGTTGAAAAACGAGCTGATAGCCTATTAAAAACTGAACAAGTTGAATTCAGCAAGGACTCCAGAGAATACAAAGAATTCTGCGCCGCCCTTCTTGAAGTCGAAGCACGCTTCCTCGGCGCCATTCGTAAAACAGGGTTCATGCAAATCCTCAAAGAGGATAATACACCAGCTCAGACTCCTCAGGTCGAGCAGCAAGCCCCTTCGCTGACGATCGAGGAAGCTATTGAAAAATACATTCAATTCAAGACAGAAGGTCCTAACCCGTGGGGAGCTTCAAGCCGTAAAGACATACCGCCTCAACTGCGTCAATTCGCGGATATGATTCACCTTAAACACGGTAAAATTCATATCAACCAACTCACACGTGATCACATGCAAAGCTATTGGAAGAACCTCCAAAAGCTCCCCGGAACAAGGACGAAGCGCTATAAAGGGAAATCCTTAGCTCAGTTGCTGAAAATGAAAGTCCCTGAGCAGGATCTTTATAAACCTAAAACTCTGCAAACGCGATTTAACGCTGTCAGAACGTTTCTCAACTGGGCAGAACTCGAAGGTATGGTAGAGAAAGTCAGCCGCCTCAACAAAGTCCTTGAAGTTCCTAAAAGCAAGACAAAAACGAAATCACAACGCAGATCATTTACGGAAAAAGAACTCAAACAGCTTTTCAGTCCAGAAGCATACTCAAAACGTTACATGCGTAAGGACTGGCATTACTGGACTCCCCTGCTCGCTCTTTTCAGTGGAGCTCGAATCGAAGAAATCTGTCAGTTACGCCTTTCAGACATCAGAAAAGATTCAGGCGTTTGGTACTTCGATATTAACGATGAGGGTGAAGGTAAGAATGTAAAAACAGAGGCTGGAAAGCGAGTCGTTCCCTTGCATCCGTATCTTATTAATGAACTGGGCTTTCTTGAGTTCCTCGGTAAACTGAAAAAACGTGGTTATAAAAAACTATTTCCAGATTTATCGCCAGACGTAAAAGGAAAATACTCACACGCCGTATCCAAATGGTTCACCAGATTTCGCCGCAAGCAGAATGTAGGTGCACAGGAAGGAGTTAGTGATGTTACTTTCCATTCCTTCAGGCACACTTTCATAACCCGCGCTAAACTTCTGGATCTTCCTCGATACAAGGTCAAAGAAGTTGTAGGACATGAGCAAGGTGAATTCAGTGATGTAACTGCGAACTACGAAGGCAATTATCCTGTTGATACGCTTCTAAATGATGTTGTTGCGAAGATCGACTTTCATGAGATGCTGGATTTGAGTCATTTGTTGAAGAAATAAATTCCATCTAAATACACAAATTAGACTGTGACACCTTATGAGAAAAATATCGAACACAAAGCAAAAAGCAAATGCTGCTGAATTATCACTGAACGAAGTTCTTATAGAATGTGTAGATGGTCTTAGACATACCTGTTGGGATATCAATATTGGCAGTCTTCACATTGATATTCTGACACAGGCAATTGCTAAACTGAATACAACGTCTCAATTATACTGAATGTTAATATCAGCTGTATCTGTATTCAAAAAAGGAAGTAATTCATTTGAACCTTCAACAGGACAAAGACTTGCCACACGACTGGAATCATGGATGGAGGTAAATGGATACACACGTTACGTCTATCATGGGACGGAGTTCAGCAACCTGAAAAATATTCGAATTGAGGGGCTTCGTAATGACTTGAACAGCAACTGGGAAGAGCAATATGTATCAGCAGGGCATTGCAATAGCGCTGTCTTTTTCGATATTTCTTGGCGAAGTGCATTGGGATGGGCAGAACAAGCATGTTTAAAATCGGACGAAGACTCTCCAATTCCGGTTGCTATTCGAATCCCAATAAAAGATTTGGATCTCCAAAAAGACACGCAAGCCACCAGCAATGGAGCTATGATGGTGAAAGGTTCAATAAAGCCAGAAAATTATTGTGCTACAATTGGAAGAGATACAGGCTTCCCCAACTGGCGACCACTGGATGAAATCCTTTCAGAATCCTAACTCCCTGCACTTTCAGTAAAACACTGTTGGCTCCGGTTATTAGCTCGGGGCCTCAGCTGATTCCAACACATTTTTCTAATTATAACTCACTTACTCTCATTTCGGCTTGACCTCTTCTTTAAATTCATCCAATCTTCATCATTGTGAATGGAGTAAAAGTTTTAAAATTATCTGATGTCATTGACATCCATCCTGCCCACCCATTTCGTGGGAGTATAAAAGGGATTCATAACGGTTCGGCCCGTGCTGTCCAGATGAAGGACGTCATGGACGACTGTTCTATTCAATGGGATTCACTCATCAGAACAGAATTGACTGGAAGACGGCAACCAAACTGGCTTCAACAAGATGACATTTTATTCTTAATACGAGGCAGTAGAAACATCGCAGTATTTCTTGAGGATGTCCCTTTTAACTGTGTTATTTCTCCGCATTTTCTCTTATTACGTACCAAACCTGATGCCAAAATCTTACCTGCATTTGCAGCTTGGCAGATGAATCAGATTCCAGCACAGCGCTATTTCGGCATTTCAGCGGAAGGCTCTGCACAACGCAGTATTCGCAAAGGCGTACTGTCAGACCTTCCCATTGTGATTCCTTCAATGGCAGAACAGAAGGCCGTCATCAATCTTGCTCTCGCAGCAAGAAAAGAAGCGGCAATCTACAGTAAATTAATAGCTAACCGTGAGCAGGAAATCCGCTCTGTGGCTTCAAGAATACTCAATACGAATAAAGACTTTAAGAGGTAATTAAGTGACTTCACGCATAAGCCAGAAAGAAGTTAACGATGCAGTCTGGAACGCATGTGATACGTTCCGGGGCGTTGTGGATGCCAGTGCTTACAAAGATTACGTACTGACCATGCTCTTCCTGAAATATATCAGCGATGTCTGGCAGGACAATTACGACACCTATAAAGATGAATATGGCGACGCTCCAGAACTCATTGAAGAAATGATGAAAAACGAGCGGTTTGTACTGCCTAAAGAAGCAAGTTTCTACTCACTGCATGAACGCCGTTTTGAAGCAGGCAACGGAGAACGTATCGACAAAGCACTGCACGCCATTGAAGAAGCTAACATGGGCAAGCTGAATGACGTCTTTCAGGACATCAGCTTCAACTCCACCAAGCTCGGTGACGATAAGCAGAAGAACGATATCCTGCGACACATGCTGGAGGATTTCAACAAGCCGGAATTGAACCTGCGCCCTTCCCGCATCGGCAATCTGGATATCATCGGCAACGCTTATGAATTTCTCATCAAGCACTTTGCTGCCACATCCGGCAAAAAAGCCGGAGAATTCTATACGCCGCCGGAAGTATCTCAGCTCATAGCTGAACTGGTTAACCCGCAGGAAGGTGATGAGATATGTGACCCCGCCTGCGGATCAGCATCTCTTTTGATGAAATGCGCAAGGCTGATCAAGGAACGCTTCAACAACCGCAAGTATGCCCTCTACGGTCAGGAGGCAATCGGTTCCACATGGGCACTCGCCAAGATGAACATGTTTCTTCATGCAGAAGACAACCATCGCATCGAATGGGGCGATACTCTGCGCAATCCGCTGCTCCTTGATGGTGACGACCAGCTCAAGCATTTTGATATCGTTGTCGCAAATCCGCCATTTTCTCTTGCCAAATGGGGACAGGAAGCAGCTGAAGGAGATAAATTCAGCAGGTTTCGCCGTGGTGTACCACCCAAGACCAAAGGCGATTACGCATTCATCCTGCACATGATTGAAACCCTGAAACCGGGCACAGGACGCATGGGAGTTGTTGTTCCACACGGTGTGCTTTTCCGGGCTTCGTCAGAAGGTAAAATCCGCAGGCAGTTGATTGAAGAGAACCTGCTGGACATCGTAATAGGTCTGCCGGAAAAACTCTTCTATGGTACAGGAATACCAGCAGCTATTCTCGTATTCCGTAAGAATAAGAAGGACAATAACGTCTTATTTATTGATGCTTCAAGAGAGTATCAGGATGGTAAGAACCAGAATTTCCTTCGTGACGAAAATATCCAGAAAATTCTGGACACCGTCAAGCAACGCGAAAGCGTAGACAAATACGCTTACCTCGCCAGCTTTGACGAGATCAAGGAAAACGACTTCAACCTGAACATTCCCCGCTACGTGGACACCTTTGAGGAAGAAGCGGAAATAGACCTCGAAGCGGTCTTAAAAGAGCGCAAGGAACTAAAGGCTGAGCTTGCCGAGCTTGAGGTTGAGATGGAAGGATATTTAAAAGAGCTGGGGTACGACTTACCCTAAATCATAGATAAACACCGGACCGCAACCCTGAACAAGGAGGAGACATGATACGGCATACAGTTTCATCACGGGCAATCAGCAGCATAGGATATGACAAAAATTCCATGCAGATGGAAATTGTCTTCACCTCTTCCGGCAGGGCTTACACATTCTGCGGTGTCCCGCTACAGGTGTTCCAAAGCTTTCTTAATGCTTCATCTAAAGGAAGCTTTTACCATCAGAATATAAAAGATCGTTATCAATGCTAACGATCAAAGATATTACCACTGAGGACAATAATGGTTGATGAGACAAATTTTCCTTCCACGATCCATGAATCTGAATTTCTGCTTTATACCGCTCCGAGCGGTAAGGTTAAGGTAGAATGTTTTTTTCATGGTGAAACTATCTGGCTACCGCTGACAAGGATAGCAGTACTTTTCGGCGTGGATAAATCTGGCATTAGCCGCCACCTGAAAAACATCTATGATTCAGGAGAATTGGAGAGAGAAGCAACTGTTGTAAAAATTGCAACGGTTCAGCAGGAAGGAAAACGCAAGGTATCGAGAGACATCGAATATTACAACCTCGATGCCATCATATCCGTAGGATACCGGGTGAACTCTTCCCGTGCCACCCAGTTCCGAATCTGGGCAACCCAGAGGCTTAAGGAATTCATCATCAAGGGCTTTGTGATGGATGATGAGCGATTAAAGAACGGGCAGAACTTCGGCAAGGATTTCTTTCACGAACTACTGGAACGTGTCCGCTCCATACGGGCCAGTGAACGCCGTATTTATCAGCAGATTACGGATATTTTCGCTGAATGCAGTATCGACTACGATCCACAGTCTGAAACCACACGCAGGTTCTACGCTCACGTTCAGGATAAATTCCACGTTGCGATCACAGGACAGACCTCTGCGGAAATCATTCACCAGCGAGCTGATGCAAGCAAGCCGCAGATGGGATTGACCACCTACAAGAACGCTCCTAACGACAGAGTGCTTAAATCCGATGTAGTAATTGGCAAGAACTACCTGAATGAGAAAGAGATAAAACGCTTGGAGCGAACTGTTTCATCTTTCTTTGATTACATTGAAAACATCATCGAGAACCGCTCAAGCTTCACAATGGAGTCATTTGCAGACAGTGTGAATCGTTTTCTGGAATTCAATGAATACCGTGTTCTTGAGGGGTACGGTTCTGTTTCCCGCAAGCAGGCTGAAGCCAAGGCGTACGCCGAATACGAAAAATTTAATCGCACGCAGAAGATTGAGTCGGACTTCGATAAGCAGGTTAAGCAGTTAAGCGGTAAGAAGGGGCGGTAAGATGGAAGGTTATCTAAAGGAGATTGGTTATGGTGCCTGATGGGTGGACTCTTGGAAATCTCGGAGATCTTGCAGAAACGCAAATGGGTTTTGCCTTCAAAAGCACGGACTTTGTTGAGCAAGGAGTTCCCTTGATCAGAATGGGGAATCTCTACCAAAACAATTTTGATCTTTCTCGCAACCCAGTATTTCTTCCCGATACCTTTCTGGACGAATACGAAAGGTTCATATTGAAGTCTGGTGACTTGATTATGTCGCTCACAGGAACGATTGGAAAACAGGACTATGGATTCACTATACAAATTCCGAATGAATCCCCAAGTTGCCTTTTAAACCAACGAGTAATGAAACTAATTCCTAAAGATGCAACTGATAAGGCTTTCTTGTTGCATTTGTTAAAATCTCAAGTGGTTTTGTCCAAGTTATATTCTTTTCCAGGTGGAACCAAGCAAGCGAATCTGTCAGCAGCTCAAGTAAAGGGAATAATGATCGGTATCCCCCCTCTCCCCGAACAAAAGAAAATCGCCCGCATCCTGTCCACATGGGACAAAGCGATTGAGAAAGTGGATAAACTGATAGAAAACAGCAAGCAGCAGAAAAAGGCTCTTATGCAGCAACTACTTACCGGGAAAAAACGGTTGCCGGGGTTCTCATCAACCTATGATTATTGCCAAACCAAATACGGTCTCATTCCAACAGATTGGGATTTTGTAGAATTGAATAGACTTGCCAAAGAAACTGGCATGAAAAACATAAAAAATGAAAATCTTCCAGTGCTTTCATGCTCAAAGCATGAAGGCTTTGTCGACTCGCTCAAGTACTTCAAGAAAAAAGTCTACAGCGACAATCTTTCAACATATAAGTTAATATCACGAGGAGAACTTGGTTTCCCTTCAAATCACATTGAAGAGGGATCAATTGGACTACAAAACCTATATGAAAAAGGACTTGTAAGCCCAATATACACAGTTTTTAAACCTACTGAAAATTTATCGCGTGACTACATCTACCTTTTATTAAAAACTGAACATTATCGTCAAATATTTGCAGCACAAACTAATGCATCAGTAGATAGGCGTGGAAGTTTGAGATGGAAAGAATTTGGAAAAATTAAAGTTCCACGCCCATCAATTGCAGAGCAAAAAGCTATTTCTAAAATGATCATACGGGCAGAGACAAGGACTAAAGCACTATCAAACCATTTAGACAACCTTAAACAACAAAAACAAGCCCTCATGCAACAACTCCTAACAGGTAAACGCCGGGTAAAAATCACGGAGTAAATCGTATGGATTTTGAAGTCTATTGTGACGAAAACTTCCCGGACCTCTTTACCAGTACCAGCCCAAAGGCTCGGTATATGATGATTGGAGGTCTGTGGATTCCGAGCGGATTACGCTCTCATGTGAAAGAGAGCGTCTCCAATCTAAGGGAAAGGCATCAGGCGTGGGGCGAAATCAAGTGGACCAAGGTTTCACCTTCCAAGATTGATTTTTACCTCGACCTGATTGATCTCTTCTTTTCATATCAGGAGAGTATGAGGTTCCGCTGCATCGCTATCGACAGAGAAGTTTATGATGGTGCAATAAATAATGGTGACAACGAGCTTGGTTTTTACAAGTTTTACTATCAACTTATTCATCACTGGGTAGCAGACCACAACACATATAAAATTTTCTGCGACACAAAGACAAGCAGAGATAAGACAAGATTAAGCGTATTGCATCGCTGTCTTTGTAACTCAAACCACCTTTCGCAGATCCAATCAATTCAGGCATTGCCTTCAAAACAGGTGGTTCTGATACAACTCTGCGATCTTCTACTAGGTGCGGCAAGCAGCCGTATAAACGAGACTCTCACAGAAGGCTCTGCCAAAAGTATGCTCGTCCAACGCATCGAGAACAGGTTGGGAATCTATAAACTTGCCCCCACTTATCGCGATGCCATTAAATTTAATATCTTCAAAATAAATCTTCAAGGAGGATGGTAAGTGCCTCCTGCCCTGCTCCATTTGGCTTCGGAGGCCGAATATAAAGCACATTTCGAAGAAAAGTATTGTGCTGGACCATTAATCACCTTTGATGGGATTCCAGTATATTTCTCTAAGACTAAATTTTCACACGCCTTTTTCGAATGCACTCGCAGGGATGGGAATAAAAACGCGTTTTCATCTGCTCGGGCCCAAAGAATGGACTGGATCGAAACGGCCTTGAAAGATAGCACGGCCAATAGATATCAGGGCTGGGATGGTAAGAAAAGGCAGTATGATCCAACACGGCGTGTTGCTGTCGTGATTCAAGATTTTGTTGTTGTAATCAGGATTAAAGCAAAACGTGACGGCTCTCTGAAAGCAGAATTTATCACATGCTACAAGGCCGACAACAGCATCGAGAAAATTTGCCGTTCACCTGCTTGGGATGAACAAACATGCAGAGCTGCACTTGGAGTTTGAGCAAAAAGAAAGGACGCTGATTTGCCACGCGGGTTCAGCGTCCGAGACCTCGATAGATTCAGTGCCGATTGGCATTGAATTCAACTATTAAATAACTATGGCTATGACCAAGGTCAAGGGGAATATGAACTAAAATGAACCAGACACCGGAAACCAAAGAAGAATACAGCGCAAAAATCCCGGCCCTACAGGTCCTTGCAAACCTCGGCTGGACATATATCTCCCCTTCTCAATGCATTGAAAAAAGAGGCTCTAACCGCGAAGTTCTGCTAAAGGACGAACTGATCCGTTCTCTCCAGGCACGGCGCTTTGAATGGGACGGCAAAGAGCACGCTCTTTCTCCCAATGCCATTGAGCACATTGTGCGCGACCTATCTTCACCGGGACTGCATGAAGGTTTACTCACAGCGAATGAACGCATTTACGACAAGCTCACCCTTGGCATAACTGTAAAAGAATTCATAGACGGCAAGCCCGTTCAGCCGACCATCCCCATAATCGATTGGGAAAATCCTGAAAACAACCTGTTCCACGTCACCGAAGAAATGGACGTGCTTTCCTCGGCTGGCACGCATAGACGCATCCCTGATATAGTGTGCTTTGTTAACGGTATTCCCTTTGTGGTCATTGAGGCTAAACGCCCAGAATCCGGTAATCCGAATAAATCCATGCTGGATGAGGGTATAAGTCAGTCAATCCGCAACCAGAAGAACGATGAGATTCCTCAGCTATTCTGCTACGCCCAGATACTCATGGCAATCAGCAATACAGATGGCCGCTACGGAACCACAAAGACAGATAAAAAATTCTGGGCCACATGGCGCGAAGAAATCCTCGATGAATCAACCTTCCACACAATAAAGAACACACCATTATCCACAACAGCCAAAGACTCCATATTTCTAAATCGGCCTAAAGGCATGAGAAGCTATTTTGAATCACTCTGGTCGAAAGATGTGCTCCCTACGCAGCAGGATAAACTGCTCATCAGTCTGCTGAGTAAAGAACGCCTGCTCAAGATGATTCAATATTACATTATTTTCGATAAACGAGTCGGCAAAATTGTTGCCCGTTATCAGCAGGCCTTCGGAATCAAAGCCATGCTTGATCGCGTAAAGAAAACAGACAAGAACGGAAGTCGTGAGGGCGGTGTCATCTGGCACACCACAGGTTCCGGCAAGTCTTTTACTATGGTCTTCCTAAGCAAGGCATTGCTTCTTGATCCTGAGCTCAGAGACTGCCGTATTTTCATCGTTACAGATCGTCTGGACCTTGAAAAACAGCTTTCCAGAGTATTTCTGACCGGAGGTGCCTTCGGCTCAGCGGTTGCGACCAAAAAAGAAGGCGAACGGGCAAAGGTTCGTTCTGGACGGGATCTTGCCCAGCGCATTGGTAAAGGTGATGACCGCATCATATTTTCAATCATTGATAAATTCAATACCGCTTCAAAATTGCCGGAGTGCTATAACCCAAGTGATAAAATTATCGTTCTGGTAGATGAAGGACACCGTAGCCACGGAGGGGAAACCCATGAACGTATGCGCAAGGCTCTGCCAAACGCATCATACATAGCTTTCACCGGAACGCCCCTGCTCAAAAAAGACAAGACGCAGAATAAATTCGGTCCTATCATTCATGCTTACACAATGCAGCGTGCAGTTGAAGACGGAACAGTGACTCCCCTGCTCTATGAGGAACGCCGCCCGGAACTGGATGTGAACGAAAAAGCCATCGACAAATGGTTCGACAGAATTACACTTCGCCTAAAAGATAAACAGAAGACTGACCTCAAAAAGAAATTCGCCAATAAAGGAGCTGTGTATGGTTCCGAGAACCGTATTGAACTTATTGCGTGGGATATAGCAACGCATTTCGCGGATAATATCAAATCGCTAGGCATGGGCCTCAAAGGACAGTTGGCTACAGACTCCAAGCTTTCAGCAATCCGTTATAAAAAATATCTGGATGAGACAGGACTGGTCACAAGCGCGGTGATAATATCCCCACCGGATACACGGGAAGGACACTCCTCTGTTGATGAATCGGCCCTTCCAGAAGTACAGAAATGGTTTAAGAAGGCTGTCGGCAACAGCGCAAATGCTGAACAATATGAACGAGATGTAATTGAAAGTTTTGGAACTGATGATGGAGTGGATATCCTTATCGTGGTGGACAAACTCCTCACAGGATTTGATGAGCCAAGAAACACCGTTCTTTATATTGATAAGCCATTGAAAGAGCATAACCTGCTACAGGCTATCGCCCGAGTTAACAGACTGCATGAAGCCAAAGATTACGGTCTGTTAATTGATTACCGTGGAATACTGAAAGAACTGGATACTACCTTGAAACAGTATCAGGACCTTCAGGAACGAACACAAAGCGGCTTTGATATGGACGATATCGAAGGCTTGTATCATCAGGTGGATACGGAATACAAAAAGCTCCCTGACCTTCATAAAAGACTTTGGAGAATATTCAGCGAAGTTGAAAACAGGAAAGATCTTGAGCAATACCGTCAGGTGCTCATGCCTCAATATACTGAGGACGAAGATGGCAGCAGCTTGGATCTTCGTCAGAAGGTGCGAGAAGATTTCTATCAGGCTCTAACGCAATTTGGACTTTGCCTCAAAATAGCACTGTCGTCGCGTTCTTTCTTTGAAGACGGCAGTTTCAGCGAAAAGGATATCGCCAGATACAAAAGTGACCTCAAATTCTTCACCAATCTTCGCAAAATTGCCCGGCAGGATGCACAAGAAACAGTTGACTACAGTGCATACGAAGAGCAGATAAGACGGCTCGTTGATAAACATGTTGTTGGTGAATCGATAGCTGAACCGGAAGGAATTGTCCTCATCAATGAATTAGGAACGGAAGATCCTTCGGAGTGGACTAAGGAAAAGACCCGCAACGAAACAGATATCATCCGAACCAGAGTAAGAAAGACAATCGAACAGGAACTGAATAACGATCCTTACGCCCAGAAAGTCTTTTCAGAACTTCTGAAGGACGCAATCTCACAGGCCGAGAAAATGTTCGAGCATCCCTTTAAGCAATACACCCTATTCAAAGATTTCGAAGAACAGCTAAATAGCCGAGCAATGGCGGGAATTCCTAAGGAACTCAATGAAAGTGAAACAGCAAAAGCATACTACGGTACTTTCAGACTTGTTTTAGGTGAAGACCATTTCAAAGCCATCAAGCCGGAAGAAGAAAAGCAACTCATTGATGAAGCGATTGCCATCGACTCCATTGTAGGAACCGCTGTAGTAGAACACTCTCTGAGTCCGCAGGCAATGGAATCAACAATACATAAAGGACTGCTACCGCGCCTTTTCAAAATCATCGGACTTGATAAAGCCAAAGACGTCATTGAACACATTATACAGATAACCAGAGTGCGTCTGACTCATGGGAAAAAATAGAACGATTATGCAAACACTTACATATGGTGACGAAAAGATACGTTACCAAGTTTGCCACGTGCCCGGCAAAAAAACTAAAGTAGCGATCCACGTTCACCCAGATGGATCTGTTCAAGTTGATGCTCCATTAAACGCTGAAATTACACAGATCAAGGAAGCAGTCCAAAAACGGGCAAGATGGGTAATGGAACATCTCATCCGAAACCGTGAAATACGAGCAAATGTTCTTCCAAGGGAATATATCAGTGGAGAAAGCTACTTCTACCAAGGCCGCAGACATCAACTTAAGGTAATTAAAAATCAAGAACAAAAATCCCAAGTGCGCCTTTATAGAGGACAATTACAAGTTACGACAGAAAATGCTTCTCCAGAACGAGTAAAGAAACTCCTGCAACGCTGGTATAAGGATCGAGCTAAAGCTTATTTTGAAAAGCGTTTACTCGATATAGTTTCAAAAACTCCCTGGCAAAGTGATGTCCCGCAATGGCGACTGCTGACAATGAAAAAACAATGGGGAAGCTGCTCTCCCAAAGGTACGCTTTCTCTAAATCCGCATCTTGTCAAAGCTCCAAGAGAATGCATTGATTATGTTCTTACTCATGAATTGTGCCACCTTCAGGAGCACAACCACAGTCCCAGATTCTATCGCCTTCTTACAGAGCGCATACCTGAATGGAAATCAGTCAAAGCAAAGCTGGATGGTATGTCTGAAATGTTACTAAATGAATAAAAATAAATAGTTGTATTTACCATAACAGGCTGGTTGAGGAATTGTCCTTAGCCAGCCTTTTTTATGCCCATCAAATCAGCAGATCCCCCTTTGTCCATCCCGCTCTCACCTCATAAATCACACCACAAAAAAAGATAAAAATCTGTAATATATAGCAATACTCTAAATATCTGAGCAGAGCCCGAAACATAAAATTAAATTAAATCATATCAGCATATTACATTTAACCCTCACTACAAAGTAAGAACACGGAAAATTACAGAGCATTTAATAAGTGAAATCCAAAATTTAATTAGGGCGCACTTAATAAGCAAGCCATCAATCCCAAATTAAGACGCACTGGTAAGCAAGTACACGGTCAGGCTCTATGCCAGCCCTTAAGCGTCTCGTGGAAGACGTAAAGGCAGCCGCAAAGAAACGAGGGTATCTCCGTGGACTCGACGGCAGACGTCTTCATGTACGCTCTGAACACTCTGCACTCAATACACTCCTCCAGTCGGCTGGTGCGCTCATCATGAAGGAAGCCACGGTAATCCTGTGGCGTGACCTACATGAGCGTGGAGACCTTGTGATGCCTAAGTTTCCGGCACACGAGCCTACCGAAGTGGACCTATGGCAAGCCGCTCATGTCCATGACGAATACCAGTTGATTGTGAAGGAAGACCTTGCTGACGAGATCGGGCCTCTGGCTGTCAATGCAATCGTCAAGGCTGGTCAGTCGTTTAACTTCCGGTGTCCTCTCGACGGCGAATATCAAGTCGGCAGGAACTGGGCAGAAACCCATTAGGAGAAACAAAGATGGAAGCATCATACAAATATATCGAAGAAAAGAAATTCAGACCCGTCACCCTTACCGTTGAAATCAAGAACGAAGAGGAGCTTCTCGACCTCTATCACAGGCTCGAAGCGCGTGACGTTATCGACGTGCAGCTTATGGATGGACGTGAGTTCTCTCTCCCGAAAAATCATTCATATCCTTTGAGACGCAAGCTTCGCAAAATCATTTTCGAAAGCGGCCTCCAGGAAACCACACCAGTAAACTACGAAGACCCTATCGGATGGTAAGGAGTGAACGTCATGCTTAAACTTAAGAAGAAAACCGGAGAAGAACTCCTGACAGAAGCTACTGCCTTCGTTGAGAAAACCATAGATCAACTCGACGCAGCCGCAGAGAAACTCAATGAGGAAGCTGATGAAGTCGAACGTCAGATCATTGAGCTTCAAGATAAGAGCGACAAGCTCAACGGTCAGTATCTGCAAGCAGCAAGAATGAAAGAAAAGTTCGAGCAGCTTCTGTATTAAAATCAGCGTCTTAGAATTGGGGCGCACTATGTAACCAGCCCGACGGCTGACGAAAGATAGGCAATGAGAAAGAGGTGGATCACTCCAAGTGGTCTGCCTCTTTTCTTTTGGTCAACCAATCAACCACCAACAGAATTTCAAAAGAAAAAGAAAGGAGAAAAATTATGAGCACCAACATTTCTAAAATCAACATCAACGCTTGTGAGTCCGTACAGTACGAAATCGACAACTGGGCAATCATCCGTGGTCTCTCCAGTAAAGAACATGGAAAGCTCTATCTCTGTGAGGACATCAACAATGTGTTTGAAGAACCTGCACACGCTACTCACTCTGGTGAGAGCAATGGTAATGTTCTCTTCTTCTACGATGAACAGACTGTCCGTAAGATGCTGATGGATTCCGGTAAGGAAGAGTTCATGGATTACCTCGACATTGAAGAAGATGTGAAACCCGCAGCACTGACTCCGGTTCGCCATGAGGAAGTTGAAGTGTGTGGCGCAACAGTCCTTGCAGCGGTGACTGAGGACGGTAAAGCGTATTTCTCTCCGAGGCATTTGTGTGAAGCGTTGGGTATTGCATGGCCTCGTCAGTTCACCAAGATCAAGTCTGATCCGGTCCTCGGAAGTTCTGTTACCGAAATGGTAACGGAAGTGAACCGTGCTGACACAGGGAATAAAACCACACGCAAAACAACAATGCTCCCCATCGAGTTTGCTAGTGGCTGGCTGTTCACCATCAAGAAGGTACGTCCCGAAGTACAGCACAAGCTGAATATGTTCCGTGCCGAAGCGTTCCACGTTCTCGACCTCTGGTTCCGTCAGGGGTTCAAGAAGAACAAAATGGTACAGGCCGCTCTCGACCTCCCCGACTTCAACGATCCGGTAGCCGCAGCACGAGCATGGGCTGACCAAGTGGAAAAGCGTCAGGCTCTCGAAGCTAAGAACAAGAAGCTTGCTCCGAAAGCAAAAGTCTACGACGCAACCTTCGCAAAGAAACTGTCTCCTCTCCAGGTCGTCGTTCGGAAACTCCGTGGTGTAAACACCATGAAGATCAAGAGTGACCTTCTGGACGCTGGATACCTTTATAAAAGAGGTGGCGTTTACCGTGTTTACTCCCAGTACCGCGATAAGGCGTTCGTTGAGAAGTTTGATCCCCGGTACAACCGCACTGAAATCTACGCGCTCGATAAGGGCAAACAGAAGATCGTCGAACTGTACCGTGCTGGGCGTCTGTCCATGAAGAATGGTTGCGAGAACGCTTACCGTAACTTCAAGGGGTAGCTCATGGAAACTCTACTCGAACTCATAGCGTGGTTCTTTGCAGGATGGCTCACAGCCCTTGCCATATCAGGCTTAGTGGGAGTGGGCATACTCACTGCCTGTCTCTACAAGGAACTTAAAAAATGGCGAGGTAAGCGTAATGGATAACCGTGTCGCAATCATCGACGGTGACATCCTTGCCTACCAGATAGCATCCAGAGAGGAGAAACCGATCAACTGGGGTGACGGCTTCTGGACCCTTCATGCAGAACAAGGGCCAGCCGAAGTTGCTCTGGAGGATCGCGTTCTCCAACTCCAGGAAACCCTTAAGTCAGACAGGGTAATCATTGCTCTGTCTGACGACGACTACAACTTCCGAAAGGACGTCTATCCGAAATACAAAAGTAACCGGAAGGAGAAGCGCAAGCCAATGATCCTTCCGGTTCTCAAAGAGTTCCTTATGGAAACCTTTGAAACCTTTCGGCGTCCTGGGCTTGAAGGTGACGACATTCAGGGAATACTGGCTACCTCCAAGGTGATCCTTAAGGCAAAGGAAAAGATCATCGTATCACTGGATAAGGACATGAAGACCATCCCCGGTCTTTTCTACAACTTCGGGAAACCTGAACTGGGTGTCATGGAGATCACTGAGGACGAAGCAGATTACTGGCACCTCCTCCAGACACTGACCGGAGATACCACAGATGGTTATCCCGGTTGTCCCGGTGTTGGCCCGAAGAAAGCCGAGAAGCTTCTCGCTGAACATTTCACTGAGACTGACGACGGGATTGTCCTTGAGACGTCTATGGATGAAGTGTGGGCAGACGTGGTTGCTGCCTTCGAGAAAGCCAAGCTCGGTGAAGAAGAGGCTCTGACTCAGGCGCGTGTGGCGAGAATCCTTCGTGCCTCTGATTATGACTTTAAGAAATATCAACATAAACCACTAAAATAAAACATCATTATCAAAAAAAAAGAATTACCACGCACTGAATAAGAATATACCAAAAAGACTACAACCTGAGCAGGCCACGCAATCAATGTGGTCAATCTCAGTTTACATACACCCCCTTTGGCATGGGCAGGATTGCACTTAAGCGTCCTGCCCTTTTTCTATTTCAACGGCCTAACGCCACAAAAAACATGGAGAAATTCAATGCGAATGACCTCAACCAATCGTCAAGTGCCCTGTACGAATCGACCCTCAAACCAAACTTCAAAAAGATGGAGGTAGCCATGAGCGATGAATTAAGAGCCCCTTCATTGAATACTCTGCTGAACATGGAATTCCCGCCACGAGAACACCTTTTAAAACCTTGGCTCCGGGATGGAGAAAGTGCAATGATTTACGCTTCACCGGGAGTAGGTAAATCAATGCTGACTCTGACCCTGGCTCTTGTCATAGCTGGAGGCGGTGAATTTATGGGATGGAAAGCTCCAAAGCCCCGCAAAGTCTTATTCGTAGATGGTGAGATGCATATTCAGGACATCATTGACCGAGCCACTCTACTCCTGTCTGGACTCGATATTGATATTGAAGTCGCAACCCAGAATATGACTATCCTTGCTCGGCAATATCAGCTGCCGGAAGCAGAATTCCCCGATCTTGCGTTCGAAGAAGGACGAGACTGGATGCTGGATTTCGCTACAATGGGTGACAGTGATGATCAGTACGATGCAGAGAAATATGATCTTGTTATTCTCGACAACCTTTCAACTCTGGCATCCATCAAAGACGAGAACGACGCAGGAGACTTCAACGAGGTTCTCCAGTTCCTGATGAAACTTAAACAGGCAAAGGTAGCTTGTATTCTCGTTCATCATTCAAATAAGAACGCAAACAACTATCGTGGTTCTTCGAAGCTTGCCACGACCTTTGAGGTTATCCTCGGTCTCAAAGCGGTTGAATCGATCCAATCAAACGGGACGTCCTTCAAATTGTGCTGGGATAAGTTCCGTTGTCCGCGAGACGAGACTATTCAAGAGCGGGAGGTATGGCTGGAGCCAAACGAAGAACTTGGCGCTATCTGGAAGTCACAACAGTCCAAGGACGACCAGATCCAGACCATAATCAATATGCTCAAGACTCTGGAGTATCCGACACAGGATGCCCTCTGCAAAGCATTGCCGTTTAAATGCAATAAAGGGACACTGTCCAAGTTGAAAAAGCGGGCCATTGCTAATGACTACATCAGTAAAAAAGACTGGGATGAATTGCTTTCTATGGCAGCAGACAATCAGAAGCAGGGTGAAGATGAAGAACAGTAGTTGCGACTCAGCGAGTAAGAGTAACTCGCTGACCGCATCTATTCTTCCTACCCTCTCTTAGTTTCCAGTTTCTTTACCCTTATAGGCTGGAAACCGGAAACCACTCTCCACTGTCTACCACTCATATCATAACCGCCTGACCTACAGGCTCAAATTCAAGGAGGTTCTATGTCAACACCTTCAAGGATTCGTCTCGCCCAATGCAGAACATCAAGAAGAACATGTGATGTCCCCGGTTGTTACAATCCCAGTCAGAAATGGGGACGCTACTGTGAAATACATGATGACCGTTGCCAGCGCACAGGCCATCCTCAAGGTCATACTGTAGGGAAAAGAGAGCTCTCACCTTACTTGTCCTCGGTCAATAGGTTCATTGAAGAGCACGAACATCATCCAGCCATAGAAGGAGCATGTAACGTGCTTCAACGTCTTCTGGACTCAGCTCGCCCCAAACGAGTCAGGTCAGGAGAGATGGCTCCATGGCAGAGAACAAATAACTGGTTAGTTCATCTAAGGGAAAATAAAGTCACTCCCCAAGAAATGCTGGCAACCATCGTCGCCATGTTCCTCTATCAGGAATTGGACCCAGCAAACTTCAGGAGTGACAGACACTTCAGGCATCAATTGGTTGTCAGGCTTTTACGCCTGGCTCCAACAAAAAGAGATCATACAACTCATTTCAGGCAAGATCGCATCACGGTAGGCGTTCGGGATTTTCTTTCCGAGCGCCTTTGCCATTCCAAGCTCGGCGCACTGGCGCTGAGGATCGCTAAACATATCGCGCAGGATGAAAACAAGAAGCACGACTTCCTGCGCTGCGATATTGACGGATACCACGTGCCCTTTAGCCACAACTAAAAATATAAGGAGTTAAACCTATGAATAAAAACATTACCTTTGCCAACGACTGCGAACTGACAGACATCCTGATTGCTACTCTGGAAAATGAGTATGAAGACTATGACTGCAAAATGGAAAAACTCTTGGACTGGTGCGAGCAAGAAACCGGACTCCAGCTTCAGTGTATTACTGAATATGCAGAAGCGATCGTCAAATCGACTATGGAATCTCGCCGTGAATTGGGCGAACGGATGAATGAATTCATGCCTAAGATTCAGTTACTGGATGACCTTCGTGCAGCCTACAGGAAGGAAGTGGAACGCCTGAAAGGTGAACTGGACTTCTCCGACTTTGATGAGGTCGTTTCAGTCTTAACAGCGCTGGAATATGTCAAACAGACTGATTCTGAATTGGCGGCTGAGGCTTTTGGCGCGTTCTGCTCAATGGCACCTGGAGAAATCAAAGAAATGATCGACGACAAATTAGCAGAGATGTTCCCTGGAATTCAGCTTACCCATCACGATTCCCAAGGCAATGTGTTTTACTCACTTGGCAATATAACCAATGAGCTGAACGTCTCAGTCGAAGAGATCAATACGATGATTAACAAAGGTGAGATCGAGATGATCGACGGCAGAAAGCTATCTTCAATCTCAACAAACAACTAAATCCAAAGTGGGGCGAGGGCCGTTGCGTCCTCCCCCTTGATAATACCTCAGCATATTTTACTACAAAAATCTGAGCGCCTTTCTGATATTATCCTTTCCAAGTTTCCCCCCTACCCGGCCCTTCAAAATTATATAAGTTAGCTGCTTGTAAATTTATTAAATTATGGCCTGACCATGCTTACTAATCGTGCCCAAAGACTATTGACACATTATTATTTTTTCTGTTTATCAAATTGCCAAACGAACGTTATGCAAATTGAAAAGGAGTTAATCGTGGACGGAAAATTCGTATCCTACCTTCGTGTGAGCACAGAAAAACAGGGACGAAGTGGTCTTGGCATCGAGGCCCAACGCAAGGCAGTCGAAGACTATCTCAATGGCGGTCAGCTGGAACTTCTTGAAGAATACGTCGAAGTTGAGAGCGGAAAGAATGATGACCGTCCTGAACTGAAGCAAGCTCTTGAGTATTGTGATTTGACTGGAGCCACACTCCTTATCGCAAAGCTCGACCGTCTGTCTCGTGACGCATACTTTTTGCTCGGTCTTCAACGTTCTGGTGTCCGCTTTGTATGTGCCGATATGCCTGAAGCCAACGAGCTTACAGTAGGTATTATGGCGTTAATGGCACAGGAAGAGCGTAAACGTATTTCAGAGCGAACAAAAGCTGCTCTGGCTGCTGCAAAATCCCGAGGTGTTAAGCTAGGTAATCCTAAAGGAGCTGAACATCTCCGAGGACTTGGAAACGGTCCTGCTGTCAAAAAGATCAAGGCCAATGCAAATCATAATGCAGAACGCCTTCGTGGTCAGATTACCAAACTGCTCGAACAAGGGATCACCAGCGCCAATGGGATTGCGACGGAGCTCAATAGAAACAGCATCAGAACTCTTCGTGGAGGTAAATGGTATGCTGCCAGCGTTCAACGATTACTGAAACGTCTTGAGCTGGCTTAAATTGAATATTTCTCTTTTTTCACGTGTCTATCTTAGAACGACCCGTGCTTGACAGCAGTCTCACGATATGGGTACACGGACAGAGAGTTAACGACCCCGCATTTACGGATTAATGTTCAATAAAGTGGAGACCTTACAGAAAGGGCATCAATCTTTTCCCACCCTCTCCGCCACAATAAAAACAAGGGCTTAGGATTAATTTCCTAAACCCTTTTCTATTGCAAAAAAACAGCAATAGGTGATTTATTCTTACAACGGCAGCCGGATCGTAAAACGGGTCCACTTTCCCGGTTCGGAATCCACCTTAAGCATTCCGTTATGGTGCTCAGCAATTATGAAATAAGAAACGGATAAACCAAGTCCGGTACCCTGACCAACCTGTTTAGTGGTGTAAAAAGGATCAAAAATGCGCTTAAGGGTTTCTTTGTTCATTCCGGGGCCATTATCCTCTATCTGGATAACCGCGAACGAATCATCACGCTTAACCCTGCATATAAAACGAGCCCGACCATCACTGTAGTCTTTCTCCGCCATCGCTTCAGCGCCATTTTTAAAGATATTCAAAAAGACCTGCAACAATTCGTTCTTTTCACACATAACTGGTGGAACACAGTGGTCATAATCACGCACAACATCAATGGCCTTGAAATCATACTGTTTTTTTAAATCATAATCACTAGCTGCCAGTTCCAGAGTTTTTTCCAGAAGCTCTATAAGGTCATGCTTTTGAAAATCCATTTCACTTTTTCTACTGAAACTTAGCATGTTATGGACAATATTCGCGGCACGGGTTCCTGATTCCTGAATACCATCAAGCATACGGGGAATTTCCCTTTCCCGGAGGTAATTCCTTACATTATCCAAAGAAATCCTACACCCCTCAGCTACCTGCCCGTTTGCCTTAATATCACTGAAAATTCTCTTTTTAATATTACTGACGGCTCCCAGTATTCCGGCCAGCGGATTATTGATCTCATGAGCCATTCCCGCTGCCAGACCACCGACTGATAACATCTTTTCAGATTGAATCATCATTTTTTCCATGTTGATACGCTCAGTAATATCATCAACACGAAGCACTGCTCCTTCCACTCCATCAGCGACTAATGGATAAGCGGTAACATTTTCATATTTAACGCTGCCCCCCTTCTGACTTGTTTCCAGAGAAAAGGAACTGGGAGTTTTGGATACTATCGCGGCATCAACAGACTGGCTTCTTGTTTTTATGCGCGGTAGAACTTCATACAATGATCGCCCTAGAGCCTCCTGAACAGAAAAACCGGTCGTCCTTTGTGCTTCAGCGTTCCATTGCGTAACTTTGCAGTTCACATCCACACCGATGAGCAGAGAAGGCATGGAATCAATGATACTTGAAAGATAATTACGAGTATCATTCAGCTTACTTTCTGTTACTGTCAGATCATGGATAAAACGTGCCTGTCGGATATTTTGGTATGCTATATCTGAAAGCTGACTTGCAAGCGTGTAAAGTACCCGCGATATCTGACGAAATTTCTTATGTGACATGGAGGGAGTGCTGTGAAAAGCTACCGCCACTAATTCTTCATCGGCCCCTACTTCACGGGCATAGGCACGAATATCTTCTTCAGTATGATTTTCATCACGCACCTGCCCGATAAGCCAATTAGCGACATGTGTTCCACCTACAGTAATCGCCGCACCAGCATCCCACAATCCTCCGCTCAAGCATAAATGAATAGTGGGCCCGCCCCTTTTGGGCCGTCCCAAGGCAGCATCAGACTTTCGACAATTTTCATTTCCTTTGACGGTCTCGCGGATAATCGAACATAACTGGCAAAAACAACTTGGTTTCGTAATAGGATTCCCTGTCGTATCACAGATAAGAGAAGCAACTCCGGTCGCATCTGAAAATTCATCCTGCAGGCGCTGTATATCATTGATATCGAATAAATCTGCAAACTCTATTTCTGCCGATTCTCCTGATGGTTGCGTCAGCAGCTTCAACTGCTTTTTAAGTCCGTCTTCAGTTAATTTTCGGTCCGTAATATCTCTTGCAACCCCAAGAATACCTATTACATTGCCGGCATCATTTTCTACGGGAGTCTTTATTGTTTCAACCAGCGTCCTCTTTCCTGTAGCTGCAATTGTAATCCATTCTTCATTAATACTGGGCCGACCGCTTTTCATGGCTTTTTTATCATTCATGCGGAAAAAATCGGCTAATTTTTTATCAACAAAATCGTAGTCGGTTTTACCTACTATTTTCGACTCAGCGGCCCCGAAAAAGAGTTCAAAAGCTTCATTGCACGCCAAATACACTCCCTGAAGATCCTTTACCCAGACCAAATCAGGGATTGTATCTATTAACGTACGGAAAAATTCATTGTTTTCACTGCAATACGTACACTCGGTTCCAATGCGATCTTCAGCGCATAAGCCTAATTCAGCCTCAATCTCTTCAGCACGGCCCCGAATCGTCTTCAGTTCATTCAATAAGCTAGCTCTTTCATTCTCGTCCATTGCTGCGTTTCAATCCTGAGTTTTAAATTTTAAAAATACATTAACTTAAAAAGGAAAAAACGCAAAACAATTCATACTGTAAAAGAGACGGCTTGCCTAAAACAGGCAAAAAGAACTTTCCCGGATATTCATGGTCGACTTGTTCTGCGCCATAAGATAGACCGGCAGCAACAGGAGTATTTATGCTGATCGAAATATCAAAAGACCTGATCATAACCGACGCGCCGGAAGAACTCGTAGACGAAATCAAGGAAGCTCTTACCTTGATGAATCCAGATTATATCAATGCAATCAAGTATCGAGGCCGGGTTGGAAAGCGCATTCCCAAATATATTAAAATGTGGTCCGGCGACCGAAAAAAACGCCTGCACTGCCCGCGCGGATTTGGCATTGAACTCCATCAGATTGCCAAGGCTGCCGACATTGAGCCTAGTTATGAAGATAAAAGGTTGGAGCTTGAGCCTGTTGATTTTTCTTTCACTGGAGAGCTGCGCCCCTATCAACAGATCGCCCTTAAAGCCTTTTCCAATCAGACTCAGGGGTTGCTGGAGGCAGGTACAGGAGCCGGAAAAACAGTCATGGCCTTAGCTCTCATCGCGGAACGCAAACAGCCCTGCCTGATAATAGTGCATACCAAGGAACTGCTCTTGCAGTGGATAGATAGGATCCACCAGTTTCTCGGGATTGAAGCAGGACAGATCGGAGGCGGTAAGTTTAATGTAAAACCTCTGACAGTAGCGACCATTCAGACTGCCCGTAATCGTTTAAAAGATTTGAAAAAGACTTTTGGACACATCGTGGTGGATGAGTGCCATCGCACCCCGGCCAGCACTTTTCAGAAAGTGGTAAAGAATTTCGACGCAAAATACCTGACAGGCCTTTCCGCCACTCCCTACCGTGCGGATGGACTGGACAGGATGATCAATCTCACTCTCGGACCGGTAGTACACAGGGTCAACCCGGATCTGCTGCGCAATACAGGAGCAATCCTCAAACCGGAAATTTTTACAGTGGAAACCGCTTTCAGATTCGCCGGAAACCCCTCTGATGAATACTCTCTGATGATGACAGCCATTGCCGAAGACTACCCCCGCAACAAAATAATCGCCTCCTGCGTAGCCAAAGAGCTGGAGCAGAATCAGGGGACCCTGCTGCTGGTGGCGGACCGCACCGCCCATTTGGACGCTCTTTCTGATCTTCTATTTGATCAGGGCATAGAAGTTGCTGTTTTAACGGGCAAAACCCCCACCGGAGAACGTGAAGAAATTATTAACGACCTCAATGCCGGAAAAATAAAAGTACTGGCCAGCACCGCCTCGCTCATTGGGGAAGGTTTTGATTGTCAGGGATTATCCACCCTTTTCCTCTGCTCGCCCATCAAGTCGAAAGGCAGACTTGTCCAGATTATCGGGAGAATTCTTCGTCCGGCTGACGGCAAACGTCCCCGGCTATATGATTTTGTAGATATTGAAGTAGGCGTTTTAAAACACAGTGCCGGCCTGCGGCAGAAAATTTATGAAGAAATTATTTAAATCTGAAGAACCCCATTAATTCATACGGTTTATATCTCAAACACGCCATATGCAGTCACTTAATCCACTTTAAACAGTGACTTTTTAAACTATTACAATTATTAATACTCAAAGACAGGCCCAAAAAACACGCCTTTCGCGCAAAAAAAGACTATTACTCGGCAGTTAGGCGTTCGCTACGAATATCATTAATCTTTTTAGCATTTTAATACCATCAAAAAGCAGGAGTAGATATGCTCAATTTTTCTTTTTACAATCCTACCAACATAATTTTCGGTGAAGGCCAGCTTCAGGAATTGGATAACCTTATCCCCAAAGAGGCAAAAGTTCTTATTACCTACGGCGGCGGCAGTGCCAAAAAGACCGGACTACTTGACCGTGTTAAGGCTGAACTTACCAAAAACGGAAGAACCGTTAATGAATTTGGTGGTATCCCGGCGAATCCCAGATTTGAAGTGCTTATGGAAGCAATCAAGATCGTCCGTGCCGAAAAAATTGACTTCCTCCTTGCAGTGGGCGGAGGGTCCGTTATTGACGGCACAAAATTCATTGCGCTGGCTGCTCCGGCAAAAGAATATGAAGGAAGAGAACGGGAACTGATGGCTTTCGGTTTTACCCCTGTTCCTGTTGATTACGCTATACCTTTCGGCACGGTACTCACCCTTCCCGCTACCGGCTCAGAAATGAATAACGGAGCCGTTATCAGCGACGGCGAAGATAAACTACCGGTTTTCTCCACCCATACTTTCCCGAAATTTTCCATACTTGATCCGAAAATTACTTTCACACTGCCTAAAACTCAGGTGGCAAACGGTGTTGTAGATACATTCATCCATACGATTGAACAGTACTTGACCTATCCAGTGGATGCCCGCTTTCAGGACCGCACTGCGGAAGGCATTTTGCAGACACTGATAGAAATAGGTGAAACTACCGTCAATGAACCTGAGAATTATGATGCCCGGGCCAACCTCGTATGGTGCTCCACCATGGCCTTAAACGGCCTTATCGGATCAGGAGTTCCCCAGGACTGGGCCACCCATATGATCGGTCATGAACTCACCGCACTGACAGGACTTGATCACGCCAAAACCCTGGCTGTAATGCAGCTCGCCAACTGGAAAATACGCCGCACTGAAAAAAGGGAAAAACTTATTCAGTACGCAGAACGAGTCTGGGATATTCGCGAAGGCGATGATGATACACGCATTGATCAGGCCATCTCCAAGACCGAAGCATTCTTTAACAGCATCGGCATGGCAACCAGACTTTCCGCATACGATATTGGTCCCGATATCATTGACCGGGTTATCGCCAATCTCGAAAAACACGGCATGACCCAGCTCTCTGAACGGGGAGATGTCACCCTTGAAGTTTCTCGCAAAATGCTTGAGACGGCACTCTAAAAAAATGGGCCGTAGCGTTTGCTACGGCCCAATTTACAAAAACCAAATCTTACTCGAAATTACATTTCTACCTTGAACGGCCAAGCCATAATCCCGCCTTCCATAACTTTTACGTTAGTCCAGCCGCATGCTTCCAGCACCCGTTGAGCTTCGTAACCGCGCATGGATATTTTGCAGAAAGTTATAATTTCCGTTTCCTTGTCTTGCGGCAGTTGATCAAGGGAATTACGTAATTTGCCAAGAGGGATAAGATTCTCACCAATGTTGAGACGCATCTCTTCAAATTCCTTGGGCGAGCGCACATCCAGAATGAAAGGCTTCTCGCCTGCATCCATCTTTTCCTTAACCTGAGCGTTACTGATCCCGGTCATTTGTCCGGCAATTTTATTATCCAGAATATGCGCGGTGGTAATAAAATGGTCAATGGCCAGTGAAAACGGAGGCGCGTAAGGCAGATCAGCCATACCGATTTCATAGATAGTATTGCCGTTCATCACAGCCATAGCTGCCTCTGCAAGCTGACGGTTGACTTCGCCCGGACCTACGCATTGGAAACCGAGGATACGTCCGGTATCGGCATCGGCAACCATTTTAGAGACCAGCAGTTTGGCTCCCATGAATCCTGGCTTATCAGGACTGGCATTGGTGGCGGTGACAACATTGAACCCTTCAGCCTTAGCCCGCTGCTCGGAGAGCCCCGTTGCCCCGGCGCTGAGATCAAAAACCTTGCAGATACCGCTATTAACAGTTCCGGGGAATTTATGTTTATTACCACGGGCGATGTTGTCCGCAACCACGCGAGCCTCGAGATTAGCGAGGTCACCATAAGGTGCAAAAGTTTTTTTGCCGGTAATTCGATGGTTGATTTCAACGCAATCCCCGGCCGCGTAAATATCAGGATCGGAAGTACGCATAAAATCATCGACAGCTATGCCGCCGAAACCGCCGAGTTCAATCCCGGCTTCGTCGGCCAGCTTAGTATTGGGAACCACTCCGATAGCGACAACAGCCAGTTCGCAAGGAACAACAGATCCGTCATTGAGCTTAACACCGGTCAACTTGCCGTTTTCGCCTATAAATTCAGACACGCCGTTATCTGTGTGTACGGTAACACCTTTGGAAGCGACATGTTTTTCCACCAGCTTGGCTATTTCCCAGTCGAGGAACATCAGCAGTTGCGAAAGCATTTCAACAACATTCACATTCATGCCCGAATTGGAAAGAGCCTCACAAACCTCGATGCCAATCAATCCACCGCCAACAATAACCGCATCCTTGACCTTACCGGAATCAACCAACTCACGCAGTTTGTCAGCATCGCGCATTTCGGAAAGAGACCGCACTCCTTCAAGATCGATTCCGGGAATGGGCGGACGACGCGGAGTTGCTCCGGTGCAAAGTACCAGTTTATCATATTCTACAGTTGATTTTTCCCCGGTGATCACATCGATGCATGCAAGAGTCTTATTCCGGCGGTCAATGGCGGTGACTTCAGTATTTACTCTGGCATTCACGTCTTTGGCTGCGGCAAAAAATCCTTCATCACGAACCACTCCGGTAGGGGTGGCAAGAAGAGCGTCACGCTCATCAAAATTACCGCCGATGTAATACGGATAACCGCAGGAGGCCATGGAAAGTTCCGGTGCTTTCTGCAGCAAAGTTACTTCAGCCCCCTCATCAAGGCGTTTAGAACGGGCTGCGGCCTTTGGTCCGGCAGCGGAACCTCCGACAACTACTATCTTTCTCGAACTCATATGTATCTCCTTTTATAAGCTGTTGAATCTCTATACCCCAATCCATGATAAAAACCATTGATCGAGATCAACATAAATACTTTTAGTTCTGAAAAAAACAACTATCTGCATAAAAAAACAGAACGGGCACATACTTAAAAGTATATGCCCGTTCTGTTTTAAATAAAATCGGTGCTTTTTAATTCGGCAACTTGCGATGCATTTTTTCCGGGGCCGGATCGGCGATTTCACCGTATGTTTCGCGTCCGTCATGCCCTTCCGGAAGATGCTCGGTTACAGGCATACCGTCTTTATTAACAAAAAGCATACAGTGACAATACTTGTATTCCTTCATATCCGAACAGGGACAAAGCCATTCACGCTCTGCAACCGCCTGCTGTTTGTCCGGGTAGAACCTACAGGGACAAAGAGGACGTTTAAGTTCATCAAGATGCATGGCCAGTCCGGTAGTCACTGCTTCTGAGACATCCTTCATGGGATGAAGGTTGAGTCCGGTACGTTTGCAGTATTTATCCACATAAGTGGAAACCAGTTTTACACTTTTTTCTGTAGGCTTAGACAATGCTTTTACCTTGTTTATTGATAGTTATCGCAGAAACTACGCACTAAAAAAACCAATGCATTCCCTCATGCGTAGACAGCGATGTATTAACATTCATTCCAACAGATGGAAAGGGTGAAGCAACGAATAAAAATGCTCAATATATTCCTTTAATTACGAAACGGATAATAAAGGAAGGAGTTCGCAGGCACTGCCAAGCTCGACATACTTATGACCGCAAAGATCGTCTTCACAAACGACTTCATGCACCCAAGTTGTGTGAAATGGAATATGCACGGCACAACCGCCGATCCCAACAACCGGCAGAATATCGGACTTCACAGAATTACCGACCATGAGAAATTCATCATGGTTAATGCTGTATTTGCTGAGAATCCCTCTATATGCGGCTTCATCTTTCTCGCTAAGTATTTCGATATGATCAAAATATGAAGACATTCCGGAAAGGCTGATCTTGCGCTGCTGCTCAGCCACATCGCCTTTGGTGATCATCAGGAGTTTGTAATCACCGCCGAGGACACGCAGAACTTCCTCGACCCCCTCAATGGGTTCCACGGGATTAGTCATCATACTCCTGCCGAGTTCAATAATCTGCTCGATTTCCAGACCTTTTATTTTACCGCTGGTAACGGCATTGGCAGTCTCGATCATGGAAATAACAAAACATTTCACCCCATATCCAAACACCGCGATATTTCGGGACTGGGTCTGCTCAAGAACCTTGGTAAATTTTTCGGGAGAAACATATCCGGACATCATTTCCGCTACATCAGCCTTGACCCGGGCAAAAAAAGGTTCGTTAATCCACAAGGTATCGTCTGCGTCAAATGCTACGGCCTTTACTTTTCCATGAAACATTGAACTCTCCTTTAGCAAAAACTTAACCACCCGCTCCGACAAGTCAAATATAAAACTAAAGGACAACATTATTTTAGTTGATGATATTTTCCTCTAATGTGTTCACGAAATACAGAAGGAGTAAATCCTGTTTCCCGTTTAAAAAATCTCCCGAAATACGAGGGGTCTTCAAATTTTAAGCTATAACATATTTCTGAAACATTAAGATCGGAATTGGCCAGCATGCGCTTAGCGGAATTCACCAGTTCATTACGCACTATCTGACCCGGCGTGAGGCTGGTGGCTTCTTTAATTACCGCGCTGAGCCTGCTCACGCTGATATTCATCATTTCAGCGTAATCCTGAACGCGCAGCAGGGAACCGTGCTCCGAAATAACAAGTTTCTTGAATTCACGCACAATACGATTTTCAGTTCTGCCCCCGGGACTCTGAGACATGTTTGCGAAAAGACGTTTCAAATTAACCATAAGAATATGAAAATAAGATCGCACCACGATTTCAAACCCCGGCTTCCTTAAACTATATTCCCGGCATAAACTCGCCATAACCACCGCCAATTCCTCTTTCTGCCCTGTTGCAAGCATAAGCATGGGCGAGTTGACGACACTGTTGAAAAAAACCAGCTCAAAAATATTATGCACCGGCCCTTCAGGAAAATTCAAAAACTCGGCACTGAAAACCATCACAAACCCTTCGATTCCGTCTTCCGGGTTCCACAGATGCAGCTGCCCAGGTGACACAAAGTACAAAGATCCGGAAATAATGTCGTATGTCTCGAAATCAATTACGCAGTTGCCATGACCGGACACAACATAATGCACAACATAAAAATCATGCAGGTGCGGTTCCTGAATATCGCTTATCGGACACCCGGTGCCGTCAGTAAAGGGATATATTTTAAAATCGGGTTCAAAATCAAACATGTTTTCAGCGTTATCTGGAGTGATTGTTTCCTGCATGGCGGTATTTTTAACACTGTAAGTGAACAATCATCAAGAATTATAAAAGCAACTTTTCCATCCGTCATTGAACAATAATAAGATAGTTCATAGTGACTGAAAAAAACAAATCAGCTAAGATTACTTCATTATGAATTTTGACCGCTGTTTTACAAAAATATGCCTTTCCTTTTCGGCGCGGTATTATTAATGAATTGCGGGTTTAAGGATTCAAACTTTATCGGCGAAAATATTTTCAATAATTATTTTATCTTACGAACAATAATCATATTAAACAAATGGAGTAATCATGGGAATTCTTGACGGATTAATGGGCAATGCATCAGAAATAACCGTTGAAGACGTAGAAGAAGAGCTTTCCCCTATAATGGGCGACAGCGAAAAGGTCGAACGGGCTTTCAAGGTTATCCGGGATATGTACGTTTTTACTTCCGGCAGACTTATCCTCATAGATAAACAGGGCCTGACCGGGAAAAAGGTAGAGTACCTTTCTATCCCCTACAAATCCATTTCCACTTTTTGTGTGGAAACAGCGGGACATTTCGACATGGATTCTGAACTTAAAATGTGGGTATCCGGTCGTCATGAACCCATCACCAAAGAGTTGAAAAGAGGAAGCGATGTGGTAGGCATCCAGAAACTGCTCGCAAATAAGGTTTTAAAGTAATTAAAAACACATTTGTCATACAAAAGCCTGCCCTTATACCGGCAGGTTTTTTTATGGCTTATAAAACTTGCCTACCGCTTCCTGAATACATACACTCTCCCGCACGAACATAACAACAAAACAAGGTAAATATAATGGGATACAAAAACACAAAAGAATGCCTTGATGCACTGGAAGCCAAAGGTGATCTGCTACGCATAGACCAGGAGATTGACCCTGAAATTGAAGCCGGAGTCATTCAGCGCCGCGTCTTTCAGGCAGGCGGTCCGGCCCTGCTCTTTACCAATGTAAAGGGATGTAAATTCCCCATGGCGGCAAATATTTTCGGGACAAAAGAACGACTGCACTTCATCTTTCGCGACACGATTCAAACCGTTGAACGACTCATGAAGCTTAAACTAAACCCGATGGAAGCGATGAAATGCCCGTGGAAATATCTCGGCGCGCCGAGAACAGCTTATCACACACTGCCGCGTAAACTTTCCAGCGGACCGGTAACAGCCAACGAAACCAGCCTTAGCCAATTGCCACAGCTTAAATCATGGCCAATGGACGGCGGAGCATTTATCACCCTGCCGCAGGTCTATACCGAGAACCCCAGTAATCCAGGATTCGCGGGATCAAACATGGGAATGTACCGGGTGCAGATTTCCGGCAACGATTACACCAACACCGAAGTCGGATTGCATTACCAGATCCACCGCAGCATCGGGCATCATCATGCTCAGGCCCTTAAAAATGGAAAACGGCTAAAGGTCAATATTGCGGTAGGCGGTGCACCGGCGATGAGCATAGCTGCGGTAATGCCCCTGCCTGAAGGTATTGCGGAAATTTTCTTTGCCGGGGCTTTAGGCGGACACCGTATCCCTATGGTTATGCGCCCCAATGGACTGCCTGTTCCGGCTGAAGCTGATTTCTGCATCTGCGGCACAATCAGCAATGAGCAAAAGCCCGAAGGACCTTTTGGAGACCACATCGGCTACTACAGCCTGACCCATGACTTTCCGGTTCTCAAGGTAGATAAGGTTTACCACCGCAGCGACGCGATATGGCCTTTCACTTCTGTAGGCCGTCCTCCGCAGGAAGATACAATGTTCGGTGATTTCATCCATGAGCTAACCTCCGAACTGGTGCCGTCCGTCTTCACCGGAGTCCATGAAGTACACGCTGTGGATGTGGCCGGAGTACATCCGCTATTGCTGGCTGTCGGCAGCGAGCGTTATGTCCCCTACGCGGAGGAACGCCAACCGCAAGAACTGTTGACCAACGCCATGGCCCTGCTGGGAAATACCCAGACCGCACTGGCAAAATACCTTTTCATAGGTGCGAAGGAAGACATGCAACGTGGCGAGAACTGCCATAATATTCCCATTTTTTTCAAGCACATGCTGGAACGTGCCGACCTCAGAAGGGATCTGCACTTTATCACCCGTACGACCATTGATACCCTTGACTACTCCGGCGCAGGATTCAATGAAGGATCAAAACTTATATTTGCCGCTGCCGGATCAAAGAAACGTGAACTTGCCACAGAATTACCGGAACTGCCCAACCTGCCCGAAGGTTTTGGGGAAGCAAAGATATTCGCCCCCGGCATCATGATTATCAAAGGTCGCAAAAGCGAATCAGAACGCGGAGAACAGGATCGGCAAGTGGAGAAGCTTGGGGAAATCCTTAACCATACCCGTGAAATCGAAGGGTTCCCCATGATTGTCGTGGTAGACGATAGCGACTTCACAGCCAAAAATTGGGAAAACTTCCTTTGGGTAACCTTCACCCGCTCCGACCCGGCAACAGATATCTACGGGGCCGGAGCTTTCACTGACGCGAAACACTGGGGAGCTGAAAAATCACTTATCATCGATGCCAGAATGAAAAATCATCAAGCACCGCCACTTGATCCCGACCCGGAAGTAGAAAAGCGGGTGGATGCGCTGGCAGCGTCCGGTGGACCTCTTTATGGATTAATTTAATTAACTATATGAGCAAAAACACAATCACTATAGAACCGTCAGGTTAATATACTTTAATCAGATCAAAGAATAAAATATAGCAATAAGCCCCCGTTTAGATTAAAATGGGGGCTTTTTTCTCTATCAACACAGCACTATCTCTGGTATAATCCGTGCATTAAATAGAATAACACAAAAAAAGGGTCAAAAGTTGCCTCATAGGAGGCAGAACATGGTTAAAGAGCATAAAAACAACTTATTTAATAGCTGTAATTTAAGTATTATTCTTGAGAATATATACAACAGCATTATGCCGCAGGTTGAAGCTATACCGGAAAAGGAATTTCTTGCCACTTCCGATACTGACCTTGTTGCTAAACTGGTTCAGCTCAACACAGTTGAGCAAATCACTTTTGACGAAGAAAATATTCGGATGCACACCATTTCAACTTGCAAGATGACCCCGTCAGGCAAGCCTTATTTCCCGGTTGAAGGAGAAAATCCACCAGATTTACAAGAAGGGATAGTAGTTCAGGTAGAAGTTCCATATTCAGGTGACAAAAGACTTCTGGTAAGCAGGCCGAGCATGAATTACAAACACGGCGGTCCCAGCTTTACTATTAAGGGAGACCGCATCGTAAAAGATTATGTAGGTCCTCTTTATTCCGATCCCGCATCGTTTAAAGCCCACTTCAAAAGCAATTTCACAAAGATAAAAAAATACCTTTCATGGCAGGCTCAGGACATAGCCATGTTTGAGAAAAGACTCCGCAACAAGATAGTAGAATCTATCGCGGAAAGACGCGATCGACCTGATATAGTGGAACTTTGCTTCACCTCGAGAGAAGGAGCCACAGACTTTTTCCCAGACAATATTCTCAACGACTATACAAATTCGGACTCCACACCAACAACTCTGAAAAATCCTGTAATTTCAGAAGATGCTTTCAGCAGAATAATCAGAGTCTTACGCCATACAGGCAAAACCTTTGAACGAACACCTGCAATCTACAGCGTGCACAATGATCTGGATCTGCGTAATATTTTAGTATCTAACCTTAATACCCATTTCGTCGGCAAGAATAATAAGGATATTTTCTATCGCTCCGGCAAAACAGGTTTCAATGTACCTATATACAGCAAAGCTACCTTCAAAGGTAAATGCCTTAGCTGGCAGTGCGAAGAAGGATTCACTTATACCCTGAGCCGCATGCTGGATAATAACCATTGGCATTCATGCAAAATGGTACTTATCGTTTTCAACAGAACGGAAGCAGACTTTAAGGAACTACTGAAAATCATAACTCAAAACTTCAGCAGCCATCCTTACCAGGTACAGCTGAAACAGCTATCAACTGCAAATGAATGCCATGCGCTGATGCACACCGCAAACGACCATAACCGCAGGCATGAAGTGTACATGATGGTTTTCAACCTATATTTCGGAAAAGATTTCGATTCCCCTTACCTGAATGATGCTGAACGTAAATTCTTCGTGCAAAATTAATCAGCCTAAAGTTCTGAAAATCAGCTTCTGAGCCCCCGCATTAACCCCAGAGCTTTGATTACTTTAATCAGGCCTACTTCATGAGAGGATTGTTTTACCAATGGCAAAAAAAAGCACGGACCTGAGTCCGTGCTTTTCACAATTAAAATCAACCGGGATTATTTACTGATTTTTTTTCCACTCTTCCCATTCATCTTTACTTAACTTACCGTCCTTATTCGCATCTGCTTCACGCATAATCCGCTCAACATTCATAGGGTAAACCTTAACAATTTCGGAACGAATTATAGTTTTGCTACCATCTTTATCAATATCCACAAACGCGCGGGCGAAGTGGACTCTCTTCATATTGTAATAGATAACCTTTGCCTTGCGTCCATTCTCGAGATAATAAAGAGACATACTTTCCTTTCCAGTCAAAGAACCGAAAGTGTATCCATCCTCATGCTCAGCAAAATAAAGACTCACACCATCTACGCCAACAATACCGCTAAAACCTTCGGTAATGAGATTCTCCTTATTCGCTGCGAACCACGCTTTTTCACCGGTAAAGAGGTTTCCGTCCTGTTTTCTGATTACGAAAACAGCTTTATTTTCCTTTACCGTGCCATCTTTGGCAATCATTTTAACAGTACCTACCCATGTTCCACGCAGTTCAGGGCATCCGTCAGCGAAAACGAAAGAACTCATCAGGACAAATGCAAGAGCGACAATGCTGCAACTAAGAAATTTCTTCATCAAATAGCCTCCCATATTTTATATTTTGAGATACTACACTTATTTAGCAAAGAAACAAATACGTCAACCCATTCAACAAAAACAAATGACAAAAAAAAGGCAGTCCCAAAAGACTGCCCTAAAAATCGATACATAATGTTTCCCTAAAGATGGGAAACAACTTTTCCGAGAAAATCTTTTAATCTAGGATTCTTCGGGTTGGCGAAAACCTCTGTGGGGTCGCCTTCTTCCTGTATGATTCCTTCATCAATAAAGATCAGACGGTCAGCAACTTCCTTGGCAAAACCCATTTCGTGAGTAACAACAATCATGGTCATGCCTTCTTTGGCCAGCTTTTGCATTACTTCAAGCACCTCCCCCACAAGCTCGGGATCAAGGGCGGAAGTCGGCTCGTCGAAAAGGATAACCTTAGGCTGCAAAGCCAAAGAGCGAGCAATAGCGACCCGTTGTTTCTGGCCACCGGAAAGCTGCTCAGGATAGTTGTGAGCCTTATCTTTAAGCCCGACCTTATCCAACAACTTCAGGCCCAGTTCATTTGCATCGCTTTTACCCATTTTACGGACCTTAACAGGTCCCAAAGTCACATTCTCAAGAATGGTCATGTGAGGAAAAAGGTTAAATTGCTGAAAAACCATACCGGCTTCTGTACGCACTTCATTAATATTGGTCGATGAAGACATAATATCATGACCGTCTACGATAATCGTGCCGGAAGTGGGTTCTTCAAGCTTATTGATGCAGCGAAGAACAGTGGATTTGCCGGACCCGGAAGGCCCGATAATACAGACAACTTCACCGGACTCAACCTTGAGGTCGATCCCTTTGATAACTTCAAGTTTCCCGAAGCACTTATGAAGGTTCTTAATCTCAATCATTTCATTACCTCCGGGAAATATTAAGCTTTTTTTCAATGCGACGCATTACGAACGCTATGGAAAGGGTCATAACAAGATAAACACAGGCAACCGCGAGGTAAACTTCAAAGGCACGGAAGTTCACGGATGTGATTTCCTGTCCGGTTCTCATCAGCTCACCTACACCGATAACCATAAGCAGCGAGGTATCTTTAAGACTGATTATAAACTGGTTGCCAAGTGGCGGTATCATGCGTTTGAGAGCCTGCGGCCAAACAACATAGCGCATAGTCTGCGCGCTGGTAAGTCCGATGGACCTTCCCGCTTCGACCTGCCCCAAATTGATGGACTGAACAGCACCACGAACAATCTCGGCGATATAAGCACCTGAATTAACGGCAATAATGACAATACCGGCGGTCATAGGGGGAATACGCATCCCAATAGCCATGGGAACCCCGTAATAAAGAAACATCGCCTGTACCAGCATTGGAGTTCCCCTGATGGTCTCGACGTAAACTCCTGCAATTTTCCGGGTAAAAAAATTACGGGAAAGCTTCATCAGACCAGCTGCGCTTCCAAGCAGAAAACCAAAAAAAAGACCACCGACAGTGATCTCAACAGTAAGTTTGAGACCACGCATGAGCATGGGAAAAGTGTCCCAGAAAACTGAAGTGTCAAATGCAAATGCCATTACGACCCCTGTTTAAAAAAGAATTAGGGGCGACACTCAGGCCGCCCCTTTGAACATATAGAATAGTTGTATTTATTATTTAGGCTCAGTACCAAACCATTTTACATACAGTTCACGATAAGTACCGTCTTTACGCAGGTCTTTCAGTGCTGCGTTAACTTTGGCTACAAGATCGCTTCCTTTGGGGAAAGCGATTCCGTACTTCTGGCCGTTGTAAAGAGGACCTACAACCTTGACCTGACCTTTACCGGCCTTACGCATGAAATCAGCGATTACCGGAGAATCAAAAATAACAGCATCAGCGCCACCGGTCATGAGCTCCATGAACATAGCGTCATTGTTGGGGTAAAGCTTTACTTCTTTTGCGTTTGCGCTCTTAGCGAAGTCAGCGGAAGAAGTGCTGAGTTTGGTAGCAATAATTTTACCTTTGAGGTCAGCAATGTCCTTAACGGAATTGTTGTCCTTCTTAACAAGGATAAGCAGACCGGAATTATAATAACCATCAGAAAAATCAACAACTTTAGCACGTTCAGGCTTGATGGTGATACCTGCGATACCTACATCCAACTGGTTGGACTGCAGACCGGGAATGATTCCGTTGAAATCCATGGGCTGCAGGTCATATTCAGCACCGATTTTTTTGGCAATGGCATCCCAGAGTTCAACATCAAAACCAGTATGAGTTCCGGTAGCGGGATCTTTAAACTCAAAAGGAGGGAAGCTGGTGTCACAAGCAACGGTAAGTTTACCCGCAAAAGCAGTTCCGACAATGGTGGCTGTGATCATAGCAGCAGCCATGAGTGTAAACAGTTTTTTCATTAATCCTCCAAGACTGAAAATCATTTTAAAAAAATCTTCATCAGAAAAATGAAGATAGACCGAACAACAGGAACATAATCAGTACATTATTTGCCGAACTAAATAAATTTAGCACTTTCCTCTACTAAATTCAAGTTATTGGCAGCATATTACGCGATTAGAAATTTAATCAAAACACAAAACAAAGCCAACAGATTATGATTACGCGCATTTTATACGGATTTTTTTTACAATTAACTAATATAAGACACAGATTAATATCCAAATAACTGCAACCACACGCATTATTTATAACAAATATATCGCCTCACTTTTTCACGCGAAATGAACTCATAATCAATCGTTTTCGGTCGACGAATTAACCCCAAACGCAGATAAGCATTCTTGAGCTCAATTCGCTTATCTGTTTTTATGCTCAATTATTGCTATGAGCAGAGCTTAGATGAATGCACTAAATAATATTGGTTACAGCAAAACGGGCTAAAAACACCCAAAACTTCTCCGAACGGAGAAAATATATGAAGGATTATATAGATAAACTCTAATTGTTACTTAACAAAAAGGAGCCAATGCTATACAAAACAATATATCAAAATCTGGAGAGACAAGATGAATCACATTCTAAGACACTTAAATAACATTTATATTGCCATATTGCTTAGAATTCGAATTTTTTATGGAAAAGTTCGTCGTCAATTCATTATTTTTTTCATGCATGACTATATAGAACGCCAAAAGACACGAAGATCAGGCTCATGCCGCCAGTGCGCCATATGTTGTAACCTTGCATACAGATGCCCTCTTTTGGCTCGTCACAACTTTTGTAGAATATACAGCATAGGCCGTCCTCGCGTATGCTCACTCTTTCCCATCAACCAGAACGACATCGATGACATTAAAGCCCTCGGCGGAGAGTGCGGCTATAAATTTAATTAGCATTATCTTTTAGATATATCTGCCCCTACAGTTAAGACAGGTAACGTGTTGACAAAAAGTAATAACCTTTCAGACAGGCCATAAAAAACACTGGAAATTCAAAAAATACATGCTTGAAGTTTCCTGAAATAAACACATAACCGCACCTGACAAGAATCCAATCAATCAATTTAATTAGATCAATTGGGAATATATTTTAGAATTGTTTCAAATAGGGGAGGCAGGAAGCTACGCGGTCCTCGGAAAATATCTTTATTTAAAAAGGCAAAATAAACTTTCGGTTTCAAATTCGCACTATACTATTTTTACAAATTAGCAGCTGACAACACATATATATTAATGTAGGTATGTTAATAAAAAAAACGCATAATGTACTTTCCTTCCCAAACACATTGTTTACGAAATGCAGCTGATTCCTACTAAATACCCCACTAAGCTATTTGACAATATACAATTTTGTTATCAAAATCACGCAGAACCAGAGACTCACAAATACCAATTACATTTTTGTAACAAACTTTTGTTTTCAGATTGGAGCATTCTACATTTTTGTAAGTTAATAGGCTGCTCAGCCTCTCCTCTACCGAGCCAAGACATTAAAAATAATGAATAAAATATTTCTGGCATGCCTACTGCTTACATCGAATAAGATTTGATGAAAGCCCAAATTCTTCGCCGAGCGGAGATCACCAATAAAAATTATTCAAGGAGTTTTTTCAAATGAGTTCAAACACCTCTCGTCAGGGTGCGATCACTGCAGTGACCAATTACTCTACCCCCGAAGCGTCCTTCAGCTTTGCCGATTCTAAACCCACCGAACTCTTCGGCTGCAACGTCTTCAACGACAACGTAATGAAGGAAAGACTTCCCAATAAGGTCTATAAATCCCTGAAAAATACTATTGAAGAAGGCGCTGCCATCGATCCTTCCATCGCCGATACCGTTGCAAACGCAATGAAAGAATGGGCTCTGGAAAAAGGCGCAACTCACTACACACACGTATTCTACCCCCTGACCGGCCTGACAGCAGAAAAGCACGACAGCTTCATCTCTCCCGACGGTAAAGGTAACTGCATTGCCGAATTTGAAGGTAAACTTCTCATTCAGGGTGAGCCCGATGCTTCCAGCTTTCCTAACGGTGGTCTGCGCGCAACATTTGAAGCACGCGGCTACACAGCATGGGACGTAACCAGCCCGGCCTACATCCTTGAAAACCCCAATGGAACTTTCCTGTGCATCCCCACCGCATTCATTTCCTGGACCGGTGAAGCACTCGATAAAAAGACACCTCTGCTCAAGGCAACTCAGGTCGTCAACAAATCAGCACAGCGTATCCTGAAAATTTTCGGCGACGATTCCGGTAACCGCGTAGTTTCCAACGCCGGCCCCGAACAGGAATACTTCCTTATTGATCGCAACTTCTACTTTGCCCGTCCTGACCTCATGATGTCCGGCAGAACCCTTTTCGGTGCTAAGCCCGCAAAAGGACAGGAACTTGATGACCACTACTTCGGCGCAGTTCCCCGTCGTGTGCTTTCTTTCATGATGGACGTTGAGCATGAACTCTACAAACTTGGTGTACCGGTTAAAACCCGTCACAACGAAGTTGCTCCCGGCCAGTTTGAGATTGCTCCTGTTTATGAACAGGCCAACATTGCCACCGACCACAACCAGATGGTCATGACCACACTCAAGAGTGTCGCCAAAAGACATGGAATGGCCTGCCTGCTCCATGAAAAACCTTTTGCAGGAATCAACGGTTCCGGTAAACACCTTAACTACTCCCTCAGCTGCAACGGTCACGGCTCCCTGTTTGATCCAGGCGAAAACCCCACTGAAAACGCTCAGTTCCTCATCTTCTGCGCCGCTGTAATCCGCGCTGTACACAAAAACAGCAAACTCCTGCGCGCAGTAGTCGCCAGTGCATCAAACGACCATCGTCTTGGTGCAAACGAAGCTCCGCCGGCAATCATGTCCATTTTCCTCGGTGATCAGCTTTCCGAAATCCTTAACAAGATTCAGGAAGGAAATTCCCCGACCCCCACTTCCACTGGCTTCCTGAAAGCCGGCGTAGACACTCTGCCTCCGCTTCCCAGAGATGCAGGTGACCGTAACCGCACCAGCCCGTTTGCATTCACCGGTAACCGTTTTGAGTTCCGTGCAGTAGGTTCCAACCTCTCCATCGCCGGCCCTCAGGTTGCCCTGAACACCATGCTCGCTGAATCTCTTGATTTCATCGCTGATGAAATGGAAAAGATCATGGGCGGTGACGAGTCCAAACTGAACGACGCTGTAAACAAAGTGATCAAAGACATCATGGATAACCATGGTCAGATTGTTTTCAACGGCGACGGCTACTCTGAAGAATGGCACAAGGAAGCAGTCGAAGAACGCGGCCTTCCCAACCTTCGTACCTCCACTGACGCAATTCCTGAGATCTCTTCTCCTGAATCAGTGGCCCTGTTCACAAAATACGGTGTATTCACTGAACAAGAACTTGAAAGCCGTACTGAAATCTACCTTGAACAGTACAGCCAGGCTATTGTTACCGAAGCTGCACTGGTATCCAAACTCGCCAAGACTCACATTCTTCCCGGCGCTGTTCGCTACCAGAAAGAGCTGGCTGAAACCTGCGCTGCTATGAAAGCAATCAACGTAGAATTCACCACCGGTACTCTTGAAGACCTGACTGCAAAGCTTCGCGGAATGCAGACTGCTACCATCGAACTTGACAAAGTAATGGAAGCAAAACCAGAGGATGATGTTTTGGGAGAAGCTAAATACCTCTGCAGCTCTGCTCTTCCCGCAATGCTCGAAGTTCGCAAGTACGCTGATCAGCTCGAAGACATCGTCGCAGACGACCTCTGGTGCCTGCCCAGCTACTCCGAAATGCTCTTCATCAAATAAACATCAATTACTGCCACCATATCCTTAAGCCTAGGAAGGTCCCCGTTTCAAAAGAAATGGGGACCTTTCATTTTTTGCTACTATTTCCATAATATTTAATTTATATTCCTCTGTAATTATCACCATTTTTTCTGGAGTAAAAATGCTTAAAAAAACACTTGCGCTATTAATACTGAGTTGCCTTTGTGTATTCACAGCCAATGCCGCTGCTCCTTTGACAGGAGATCAAGTAGAAAGGGTAGTTAAAACACTTGAGCAACTTGATCCCCTCATGGATCAGATGGAAGAGGAAATAGAGCAATCCGGTGAAATGGATACAGAAAGCTTTGATCCTGAAATACTGAACAAAGAATTCGCAATGCTCTATAATTATACACCTCAAGCAGCAAAAGTAATTGAGGAAAACGGCTTTACAGAAAAAACATGGCCGGAAATGGCCGGGCGAGTCGTAAAAGCTTTTGCAAGCATAGCTATGGAAGAAGAAGGAAATGTCAGCATGAAAGAAATGGAAGCAGTACTGAACCAGTTGGAGGCAGATCCCAACCTGCCCCCGGAACAGAAAAAAATGATGAAAGAACAAATGCTTTCAGCCATGAAGACAGCCAAAGACATGATGAACGCACCGGCTGAAGATGTGGAAGTAGTTCGCCCCTATTTTGATAAATTATCTAGCACAATGGAATAGATAATATATAAATACAACATTGAGAATGAGGCTTAAAGGCTTCTTTCTCAATGTTGTATCTTTATGACACAACATATCATGCTAAAATAAATAGACAATAATTAGTATGCAAAACAGATGTAACAAGAATGTAGCATTTCGACTCATTTTAAACCTTTAAAATAACACAAATAAAGTTCGGTATCTTATTAACGGTTCACAGCAAACACATGGCACTGAATATGCTAACATGTTTAGCATAAACTTTGACTAAGGGGAGAGGATATGACCGGACGTCTTTTTGCAAGTATTGCGGCAATTATTTTTCTACTCTGCACTGGCTTATTATTTGCTCAAAGCCAAATCGTAATGATTATCATAGTTATTTCGATTACGTTAATGCTGAGCTTTGGTATAATCATACAACGTCACCTAATTCTTCCCATAAAAACACTCACAACTGAAATACAAAGACTCTCAAACAGAGACTACAGCCCCATACCCCATCACAATTACATAGCAGAACTGGGAAATCTTGCCTTTGAAATAGAAGGCCTAAACAACACGCTAAACGAAACAGTCGGCATGAGCGAATCAATGCTTGAAAACATCATGACTCCCATGGTTGTGGTGGGCCCGGACGGGAATATCCGCTGGCTGAATGAAAGCATTATAAGACTGATCGAAGAAGACGGTAAGACCGAAGATTTTATCGGGCAGGACTTTTCCATCTTTTTTTATGGCTCAAAGCAGGAAACCGTTTCCGAAAAATGCATGCAGGAGAAAAAGCAACTCTTTGTCAAAGGCCAGGTTGACGGCCGCAAAGGAACAACAAAATATATTTCGGTTGCTTCTTCACCTATCTTCGATTTCAGGGGAAACCTTCTTGGCGGATTCACAACCATCATGGACTTCACTAACATCAAACTGAAAGAGGACTTCATCACTGCGCAAAACTCAAAAATATCAAAGGGCGTAGCAGATGCGAGCAAGGTTTCCGAGCAACTAGCCAATACATCCGAGGAAATCAGCTCCGAAGTTCAAAATTCAAGCCGCGGAATCCATGAGCAACGAGCCAGAACCGAAGAGGTTGCTACTTCTATGGAGCAGATGAATGCCTCCATCCTTGAAGTTTCCAGAAACTCCAGTGATGCAGCTAGCATGGCCCTTCAGACTCAGGAGACCGCAAATAACGGCTCCGGGCTTGTAGAAAATGTCATCGGAGTTATGGATGAAGTAAATATGAAGGCCAGCCACCTCAAGCAAGAAATGGGCACACTAGAAACTCACAGTAACGGCATAAACACGATCATGCAGGTCATTTCGGACATTGCAGACCAGACGAACCTGCTGGCTCTCAACGCCGCTATCGAAGCTGCCCGGGCAGGTGAAGCCGGACGCGGTTTTTCCGTTGTGGCTGACGAAATCAGAAAACTGGCCGAAAAAACAATGCTTGCCACCAAAGAAGTCGAAAATTACATTGATGCCATTCAGGGCAGTTCCAAAAAAAGTACCGCGGCAACAGAAGATACCCTGCTAAGCATCCAACAAGCCACAGAATTATGCACCAAAGCTGATGCGGCTCTTAAGCAAATATTAGAATTCTCACGGACGACAGCTGGTCAGGTCGCAGGAATAGCTACCGCGGCTGAAGAACAGTCCGCAGCCAGTGAAGAAGTCACAAGTGCGATTGAAGATGTAAACAGTATAGCAACTCAAACGACGGATTCAATGAATCTGGTTTCCGAGGCTGTAAGAGAACTGGCCTCACTTGCAACGGATCTTGATGATTTCATGACCAAAATGCAAATTGAGGAAGCCTAATTTTATGGACAAGCCGGGTGCAACATCCGGCTTGTCCAATATTTACCCGAAAAAGACTAATCGTTATTTTCTTCTATCTGCCGTACGTCTTCGCGCTTGATTATAGTCTGCTGTCCATCAAGATTTTCGTAAGTATATGTGTTGGAGTCCTTATTGAATTGGGGAGCACCCGCACTTACCGCCGTGGACCCGTCTGTCATGGTAATTGTGTGATGATCAGCTCCGCATCCGGCAAAGACCAGAAGTCCTGCGCACAATAAAGCAGCGATAAAGATTTTCTTCATATCCAACTCCTTGTATAATTTTTCAAAAAGACTATCAGACAATGTTAGATACAACAACACTTGTACAAATTACTACAGACTCTTCATTACATTGCCTACTTTTAGCGATTTCTCCGTGAAATCATCTTCAAGCCGACCAATGTCCCTCTCAATAATTTCAGAAACATTCCGTGCTTCATACTTTGATTCCAGCTTTAGGACATTTCCTGCACCGCTTCCTCTGGCTGCACGGCTTACCGTCGTAACTGAACCGGACTGACGCTTATGCAAAACTTTCAATTTTCCTTGATAGACAGCGGTTTTGCCAATATCAGCAAGCATCAAATCATGATCCAGATCATCGAATTGCGTGGGTGAATAACGCAAATCAAAATCACCACTCTGCCCCAGCACCTCCTGCCTGAAAAGATGAAAACATCCGGTAACCGAAACACATGGGCGGCAGTAATCAAACTGCCCGTAATCCAGATCCTGATTATAAGGATCAAGATAAGCAAACTCAAAATTACGGACCCTATCCTCAAATTCCGCCGGAGTCTCACGCAGATGCAGGTCGGCATGTTGAATAACTTCCTGCTGATCTTCGTTGACGACCTTGCATCCCCAGACCCCCGCATCAGGATAGGATTCAACTGCTGCGCTGAAATGATTCTGCCAGTCAGGCGGAACAGACGCATCGTCATCGAGATAGGCAACATAATCATAGAGCTTAATTTCATGCATATTTTTCAACCAGTTACGCGCCGCAGGAGCTCCCACATTAACCGGAAGGTCTATGCGGCTGAACCTTTCCCCTAGCTTTTCTTTCCAACTGGTCATAACTTCGGAAGTATGGTCGGAACTACCGTTATCAAGAGCAAAAATATGGACGTTATCTAAAGGGGACTCCGCCAGTGAAGTCATGGTCTCATTAAAATCATCCGCTTTGTTGAATGTGTACAGACAAACGGCAACCTGACCGTCCAGTTTATTGGAGCCGTCAACACCGAGCAACCGGTCATGGACTTTGAACCATGTATTTACCTGCCATGGACGAGCCGTCATGCGATCCCGCCAGAGAATCAAAGCTTCTTCCCGCCTGCCCATCCTGTCGACACTTTCAGCCAGCCGCAGCAGGTTTTCCCCTAAGATCAACGCACCTTCAGAAGTATCGGAATAAATGGCTTCAGCCTGCTCATAATCACCGGAGCAAAAAGCTATATCACCGGAATATTTATTCAGCACCATATTCATAGATGAAGGCCAATCCCGCGCTAAAGCAGCACTCGCAACCTCATGCCGCCCCAAAAAAAAGGCCAGATCAAGCAGGTGTGACAACCAGAAAAGGTTTTCCGGTTCCCGCTCAGTCTGCGCCGCAAGATAACCAAGCAGCTTATCTTTATCGTCCTTGGCTAAAAGACGCTGCAGATAATTCAGATTTTCAGGAACAATACTGTTTGCGGCAATTAAAGACATGGTTTCCACTAATGGTGCAGGCAAAAACTTAAGCTGCTTATTAATAGCCAAAAGATTGGATGCGAGCTGCCCGTCCAGAGGGCTGGATTCCCATGCGGCGAGGAACATATCCACGCCAAGATCAATTAGTGTGCTTTTCTCCCGGCTGTTATCCGCGCTATTGATAATAAGATTGGCGGTCTCCATCAGATGAGGTTTGCCGTGACCGGACACAAGAAGCCTGTAGCGAGAAGCTGTATCCACAAACCCCCAGAATTTACCTGACATAATTTACCCCTTATCCGAATGTTTGACGCATTTTTTCCAGCAAAACAGTGAGCCTGTGCTCATAAGTGTGCTCAGCCATTATCCGTTTACGGGCGGCAGCAGTTATTTTCTCCCGTCCCGCATCATCCGTTAACCATCTTTTCAACTTCGGACCGATTTCCGACCTGCTTTTATAAAAAACAATTTCGCTGTCAGGTTCAAAGAGAGCTTCCATTTGTTCACGATAATCGGTCAGGACGAAGCCTCCGCAAGCCGGGACATCAAAAACCCGCTGATTCACCGCACCTTTCATCTGTCTGCTGGTACAATTGAAAGCAACTCTGGACATAGGATAAAAAGCGGGCAGGTCCTTATAATAATCGAGGGACGGCAGGTAACGCCAGTCTCCTTTCCCTAAAAGTTCATGCCAGCCTTCATCTCCTACTATAAGCGGGCGAAACGGCAGCAATTCCCGCACACAGGAAAGGCGATAACTCCGGGTTGATACCCATGTGATCAAGGCTTCAAAAGAAAGCTTATGCTCATCTGTAGAAAAATCTTCCATCCTTTTAAGCAGTTCAGGATGAAGATTACGTAAAAATTCCTCTACGGAAAGTTCAGCCCGATTACCGAATTCTTCAGCCAAATTCGGAACCCTTTTCTGTAAGTCCTCATCCAACTCACTGAGCTTCAAGTATTTATCAACAGCATGAACCATAGAATCGCCAAGAAATGAGACATCCGCCTGCCATTCAGCCGGCCCTGTGAAACCGGGCTTAAAACGATTCACATCCGTTGCCAGAGGGAGGTAGAAAATATTATCAAACCCCTTGCCGCGCATGATCTCAAGATTGCCGGCATCATAAGTAAATATGGCGGTTAAATCCGGTAAGACATCAGTGTAGCGATAAAGGATGAGATGCGGATTATCTACAAACCATGAAGCCAGAGGGAGCTTCATTTTAAGCAGCAGATCGGTCAGTTTACCTTCCCGGTCAACACCGAAATGATTCACTGTGAGAGCGAAATCTGGTTTGAATTCGGCTACGGTTCGCAGCAGATCTTCAACGAATCCCTCACGTACAGTATCGCCCATACCAATATCAACACTGCGGAATTCTATACCCAATCTTTCAAGGGCTGAGGTTATTTCAGCGGTCAAAAAATATGGACGGTGGAAAAAAAGTACTCTGGGCTTTGCATTACGGAATTTGGGATATGCCATCTCGTCCCAGAAATTTACGGGCGCGGAATCTTTTTCATCCGCAATTGTATTTGCAAGGGAGGTATACCATTCACGATCCAGCCGTAGATATAAAGGAATCTTCACCAGCTCAAGGGGAACATTGCCATTAGCTGCACGCCAATCACGTACCTGCTCCAGAACACGCGCCGGTTCGCCACTCAGCCAAGTTACCTGCGGATGATTACGAAATCTATCGGCACCGGAAACTTCCGCTATCAACGGGTCATTATCCAACACCGCAACCGGCCCTGATTTCAGCAATTCATCGAGGCAAACACCAAGGCCCGCACCGATTAGAACCGGTAGCCTTCCTGTCGTTGTGGATTGTGCAAGACCGCGTTCCCGCTCGGCTCCTTTGCGCCCCCAGAGATGCCATTTCTTGCCCTCAATGTGGATACGTACATCAGCAACACGATCCTGATCCATCACAGGCTCAACAGTATAAGATCTTTTTGACATATTAATTATGTATGTCATTACAGCCTGCTGTGACAATGCCTGAACGGGATTTTTTTGAATCCGCGTTGAACAGTTTGCAGCCCACCCGTTCTTTGGTTATAGCTGCCCCAGACACTTTGAAACAAAATCTTAATTTTTATATATAAGAGCCTAATATGAAAGATAAAAATATAACAACTGAAAGCAAAATAACATTTCTGGACATGGAAAAATGGGAACGGGCCGAACATTTTAATTTCTTCCAGTCCATGCGCAACAGTCAATACGGCTTCACCGTGCAGCAGGATGTAACTGAACTGCTTGCCTACCGTAAGAATCAAAATACGACATCAGACAAGCTGCGTTTCTCGGATATGCTCTATTATCTGGCTACCCTTGCGGGAAATAAAATACCAGAACTGCGTACCCGCATCGTCGATGGTAAACCCGCCATTTATGATGTGATCCACCCTGCTTTCACCTATATTCCAAAAGGAAGAAACCTGCATGCCAACTGCCTGTGCAGGTTAGGGCGCGACTTTAAAGAGACCTCGGCAAATATCGATAGCGCCCGTCAATCTGCGGACGAAAATCCTTCGCTCACCCCTGCGGGTGGAGAACAACCGAACCTGTTCTATTTCAGCGTGGTAAACGGGATATCTTTCACTTCCGCCAGCAATCCATGGGGCGATTGCAATGTGGATTCAGTACCTAGAATTCTTTTCGGACATATCACAGAAAACGAATCCGGCAGAAAATTTATGCCCGTAACGGCGGAAGCTCTTCACGGCCTGATGGATGGCAAACATTTCGGAGATTTCTTCAAAATTTTCGATGAGATGTGCAGAAAACCGGAAGATTATCTATAAGCACCCCAAAACCGCACTTCAGGATGAAGTTGAAGCTTCGTCCTGAGCGGCCAAGTCCTTAAGAAATGCCACTTTCTGCTCCGCCCGTTTCTGCTTAACAGCATATTCAGCGCGATAGGCAGCACGCTTGTCCGCAAAGGCTTCATAGACTTCCATAGCGGCGGGAAGACGACAGCGGGTATACTTCGCTCCGGTCCCGGAATTATGCTCTTTCAGCCGACGCTCAGGATCAGTGGTTACTCCGCAATATAAAGAATTATCGCTGCACCGCAGCAGATAGACATACCATGTACTCATCAGTCAAACACCACTCCTACAATAACTATACTCAAAGCCATAGATAAGATAATATAAAAGCCAGCAATCAAAAAAACATACTGTTCCAACTTAGTTGTTTCTCCACAATATCGACATAAACACTAAAAAATGACATCTAATTATATTAAACCGAAAAGGAAAGTCATGCGTTTTTGTATCTCTTTACTATTCACAATATTCTTCCTGCTGAACCCGGAAATCAGCCCCGCGTCTTCCCTAAAACTCATAACAGGGAACTGGGAGCCATATTCAAGTTCAGACCCTGAAAAGCCGGGAATAACCACGGAAATAGTACGGGCTGCCTTCGATGCTGTTGGAATAGAAACCACATTGACGTTTTATCCTTGGGCCAGATGTGAAAAAATGATCCAACGCGGCATGGATGTCGTTGCATTTCCGTATGTTCAAACAGCAGAACGTGAAAAGTTTGCTTTATTTTCAAAGCCCATATTAACTGAACGTACATACCTGTATTATTCAAAACGTCACATGAAAGATTTTGACTTTACCGACTATAAATCACTGCGAAAATATAGAATTGGAACACTAAACGGATTTGTTCATCAAGAATTTTTCAAAAAAAACAATGTACCTGCAACCGCTGTAAAGGACAACACCGCCGCACTGAGAATGCTATTAATGAACCGGCTTCAATTATTTCCTATTAATAGTCTGGTTGCGGAAAAAGAATTGAAGAAAAATTTTTCAGTTAAAAAAGACGAAATCAGACACACCAAAACACCTATGTATGAAGTTCCCCTCAAACTGATGGTCTCCAATCTCAACCCGCAAGCCCATAGTGTTTTTTCGCAGTTCTCCAAGGGTATGTCTATTCTTCGCCGCAAAGGGACTGTCGATAAAATTTTAAAGAAATATAAATAAACAATATCGTATACGAGGCGTTGACTATCAACTGATTTCACTTGCTTTCTGAGCCCTATCCATATAATTTGTTTCGCTTACTCAGTCCATGACCACCAAACGTTTTTTTATACGTTTTGTGTATTTATATAAGACATTTCTTTAAATTTCTGCCTTTATGATAGGGTGACAGCCCCGCCCGGAGAAACGATGCCCAGAATAACTATTTCATCACTAGAAAAATCTTATAACGGGGAAGATCTTTTCAGCGATCTTTCATTTGAAGTGAACGCCGGAATGCGTCTTGCCGTAGCCGGACCGAACGGTTGTGGTAAATCCACCCTGCTTAAACTCATTGCAGGAAAGATAAAACCGGATGCAGGAACGCTTTCCATTTCCAAGGGTGCGCGACTCGGTTATGTGGCTCAGGAACTGACCGGTGAAATACTCGAAAACACCCTGCTCAGCTGGGTACTCTCCGCGTTGCCTTCATGGAATAATCTTTGGGCGCAATGGGAAGAAGCCGGCCAGAAGAACGATCAGGCTCTTATGGAAAGGCTTTCCGAAAAACAGGCTGAACTCGAACACCAGTTCGGTTATAATCCCGAACACAAAGCCCGCACCATCCTGACCGGACTGGGGTTTTCCGAACACGCTATGCTCAGCAAAATCAAGGAACTTTCCGGCGGCTGGCGTGAACGCGCTAAACTGGGACGCGTCCTCCTTCAGGGTGCGGACCTGCTGCTCCTTGACGAACCGACCAACCACCTTGACCTTGAAGCTGTGGAATGGCTGGAAAGTTACCTGCTCTCATTTCGCGGCGCCGTGGTTTATGTAGCGCATGACCGTATTTTTCTTGATAAAGTAGGCACGCATGTCCTCTTTCTCGGGTCCGGACGCCCTACGGTGCGACGCGGCAATTTCACCGAATTTCTGAAATGGCAGGCCGAAAACGCAGAACAGCGGAGCCGCGAAGCCGCCAAGCTTTCCGCACGTATTGAAGCAGAAAACTCATACATCAACCGCTTCCGGGTCAAAGCCCGTAAGGCAGCGCAGGCTCAGTCGAAGATCAAAAAAGTTGAGAAGATGTCCAAGGAGCTGAATAAGATTCAGGGAGAGGCGGATCTCAACCGTTCCGGCCGGACTTTAAGCTTCCGTCTGCCGCCAACCTCCCGTGGGGATAAAGCAGCCATCAGCGTGGTTGATCTCGAATTTTCCTATGACGGTAAACCGCCATCCATATGGCCCCTGCTCAACTTTCAACTATTCAGGGGAAAAAAAGTAGCTCTGGCCGCACCCAACGGAGCCGGTAAATCAACCCTGCTCAAGGTAATTATGGGTAAGCTGGAAGCGAATTCGGGCTTTGCCAAGATTGGACAGAACACATCCATGGCCTATTTCAGCCAGCACCAAAGCGAGATCCTGCGCGAAGAAGCAACTGCTCTTTCAGAAATACGCCGCCTGTGCGACCCTGATACAACCGAAGAACAGCTGAAAAGTGTTCTGGGACTATTCCTGCTTGGCGAAGGATACTTCGAACGTAGAGTTTCCGCTCTTTCCGGTGGAGAGAAGAACAGGTTGATTCTCGCTTCACTATTCCTTTCGCGGGCCAACCTGCTCATTCTTGACGAACCTACCAACCATCTGGACTTAGAAAGCCGCGAAGGGTTGATCAGAGCTTTAAAAGATTATGACGGAACTCTTTTCTTTGTTGCGCATGACCGCTACCTGCTAGGTGAAGTTGCAGATGAAATCTGGGCTTTGACCGACTCCGGCATTGAAACTTTCTTCTCATTTAATGAATACGATAAACATCGTAAGGAAACGCTCGCGGCTCCAGCTGAGCGTTCGGAAAAAAGCGAAGCAGACGAGAGCTACAAACCTGCCAAGCGCAAGCTCAGCAAGGAAGATAAGCGGAAACAGGCAGAAATCCGCAACACTCTTTATAAAGAATTAAAGCCCAAGACCGCAGAGTACGAAAAACTCGAAAAAGATCTCGAAAAGACTCTTGAAGATCAGGCGGTCATGGAAGAACAGCTCAACGATCCCGAACTGTATAACGACGGCGCCGCAGCGGTGGAACTGAATTCACGCTACACTGAAACCTGCTCATGGGCCGACGAACTGATGGAAAAGATGGCCGTTCTCGAAGAAGAAATTGCCGAACTGGAAGAACGCAAAAAGCAACTTTTGGAAGATAACTAAGGTGCTTCCCTGTAATCAATTTTTCAAAAAATTTTAACAATCTAAACTATTTAGTTTGTTAACTCTGCACGATAATGGCCAAAAAAAATCCAATCGAAGTTGTAGCCGGAGTCATCTGGAAAGACGGGCTTTTTCTTTCCGCTGAACGCCCTGCCGGCAAGGATTACGCCGGATGGTGGGAGTTTCCCGGCGGCAAAGTCGAAAAGGATGAGTCTCTGGCCGATGCCCTTATCCGCGAATTGCAGGAAGAACTGGGTATAACCGCTACAAGCTTTGACTTCTGGATAGAAAAAACTGTAGAGTACCCCGAATATACAGTACACTTAAATTTTTTCGACATCTGGGAATTTACCGGTCAAGTTGCTTCACTGGAAAATCAACGTTTTGAATGGTTTGACCTGACCGCCATGCGCGATGTTAAATTCCTGCCCGTCAATTACGAAATCCTTGAAATGCTGAAAGAACGTGAAAGCGTTCTCCGTAATAAATGAAAACCTCACACAGTCTGCTACTCAACAGTGGCAAAGCCCTACTAAAAGTTTTTGATGAGTCCAGAGAATTTTTTTACAAAAATTTTCACTGGCCCTCGGAGAGGCTGTCGGCAGACCCGCCGGAGGCACACAGGAGACACCATGAAGATTATCGATTTAATAAATAAAAACGAACAGTTCATCTCGCTGGAATTCTTTCCCCCCAAGGACCGTGAATCGTGGCCTAAATTCTTTGAAGTAGTGAACAAGCTCAAAGTACTGAATCCCCTATTTGCCTCTGTTACTTACGGCGCAGGTGGCGGAACTCAAGACAATTCACTTGAAATTGTCAAAAGAATGAAGCAGGATGCGGCGATTGAGCCTCTCGCACACCTAACCTGCGTTGGTGCCAGCCCTGAAAACATCAGTAAATTTGTATCCGCTCTTCAGGAAGCGGGTGTTGAGAACATCCTTGCCCTGCGTGGCGATGCCCCGGCGGACGACAAGGATTTTGATTTCAACACCCAGACTTTCAAGCATGGTTCCGACCTCGTTACTTACGTAAAACGTGAGCATCCCGGCGTGGGAGTTGCCGTGGCAGGATACCCGGAAGCACATCTGGAATCTCCTTCTATCAAAGAAGATTTCAAATGGATGAAGTACAAAATCGCCCAGGGTGGAGAGTTCATCATCACCCAGCTCTTTTTTGATAACCGGGTTTATTTTGATTTCTGTGACAGGCTTAAAGGCATGGGAATTGACGTTCCTGTAGTACCCGGAGTACTGCCCATCATGAGCCTCAAATCCGCGAAATTCATTCTTTCCCTGTGCGGAGCGGCCATTCCCGGAAAATTTCTCAGCGCTCTTGAAAAAGCACACAAAGAAGGCGGCGATGACGCAGTTTACAAACTGGGCATTGAGTTTGCTACCAGACAGGCTCAGGAACTGCTTGACGGAGGTGCACCGGGAGTTCATCTCTATACCTTGAATAGAGCCAAGGCATGCCTTGAAATAGGTCAGGCTCTCAAATTTTAATACGGCTATTGTATAGGCAATCCATATTATTGCCGAGTGTGAATAACATACAAACCGGACTGCCGATGGTCCGGGTTAAGAATACGGAGGTTTAGCTATGAGTACCAAAAATCCCAGAGTTGCTGTTGTAGGAGCCACAGGCGCGGTTGGACGTGAAATGCTCAAAGTTCTTGAGCAGCGCGACTTCCCCGCATCCGAAGTTGTACCTTTTTCTTCCGCACGTTCCGCCGGAACCAAAGTTCCTTACAAAGGTGAAGAGCTGACCGTTATCGAGCTGAAAGAAGATTCCTTTGAAGGTTTCGATATTGCTCTTTTCTCCGCAGGCGGCAGTACCTCCGAAAAATTCGCTCCCCTTGCAGCCAAAGCAGGTTGCGTTGTGGTCGATAACTCCAGTGCATGGAGAATGGACCCCAAAGTTCCCCTCGTTGTTCCTGAAGTCAACCCGGAAGATCTTGACTGGCATCCCGGCATCATCGCCAACCCCAACTGTTCCACAATCCAGATGGTTGTTGCGCTGAAACCCATCCACGATGCCGCGAAGATCAAACGCATTGTAGTTTCCACTTATCAGGCTGTTTCCGGAACAGGACAGAAAGCCATCACCGAACTGGAAACTCAGGTCAGCAGACTTTTTAATGGTAAAGACGTTATCCCCAGTGCATACCCGCACCAGATAGCCTTCAACTGTCTGCCGCACATCGATGTTTTCATGGATAATGGTTACACTAAAGAAGAAATGAAGATGGTCAACGAAACCAAGAAAATCATGGGTGACGACTCCATCAAACTGACAGCCACCACTGTCCGTGTGCCTGTTTTCTACAGCCACTCCGAATCAGTTAACATCGAAACTGAAAAGAAAGTAACAGTTGAGGAATGCCGCAACCTGCTTTCCAATTTCCCCAGTATAACCGTAATGGATTTTCCTGAAAAGAATCTCTATCCTATGGCTATCGACTGCGCGGGCGAAGATGATGTTTACGTAGGACGTATCCGTGAAGATGAAACCATCGAGAACGGCCTTAATCTGTGGATCGTTTCCGATAATATCCGTAAGGGCGCAGCACTCAACACAGTACAGATCGCCGAGACCCTGATTGCCCGTGATCTGGTCCGTGTAAAATAAGACCAGCACGAAACTTTATATAAGTTCCGTAAAAAGCAGAAGCGGTGAAGTTGTATCTCGACTTCACCGCTTTTTATTATGCATTCCCTACTTGCGAAATCACGCCCTTTGGCGATAATGTATCCGGGCTTTGCGGAAGTGGGATTCCCGAAGCTTATGGCGGTTATGCTCCCCTAACGGGTATAGATAAATTTACGGAGTCCGGAATTGATTAAAAAAGTAGACAGTAATGAATATATTGATGCCATGCTTTCGGCCATGCGTGCGGGAACTGAAAAAGTCTGTGCATTTTATGAGCACCGCATAGGATTGGTCTGCACCGATCCCAAACTCATGCTCATGCCGTGGGATGACCACCTTGTCCATCGCGGTGACGGTGTGTTTGAAACCATGAAATTCGTGGACGGTAAACTGTACCAGCTTGAACCGCACATGCGCCGCATGAAGCGTTCCGCCCGGACAATCAATCTGGAACCGCCCTGCTCATGGGACGAACTGAGCAATATCATTCTGGAAGTGGCTGGTGCTTCAGGTGTTGAATCCGGTCTGGTACGAGTGCTGCTGGGACGCGGTCCCGGAGGGTTCGGCATTGATCCTTATGAATGCCCGGTCCCGTCACTCTATATCGTAGTGTACAAACACGAGCCCAGACCCGATGCATGGTTTGAAAAAGGTGTAACCGCTTTCAGAAGCAAAGTTCCAGCCAAACAACCATATCTGGCAACAATCAAATCCATCGACTACCTGCCCAACGTGCTGATGAAAATCAATGCCAAGGAAGAAGGTTTCGATGTGCCTTTCTGCTTCGACAGCCTTAATTTCCTCGCTGAGGGAGCCACGGAAAATGTCTGCATAGTCAGTCAGGACGGAAAGCTATACACCCCTAAATTCACCAACTCTCTGGCCGGAACCACCATTGCCCGCGCCATCCAGCTTATTGAAGATGAGATTGAAGTGGATTTCAGGGCCATCTCCGAAGATGACATCCTGCTGGCAAAAGAAGTCATCCTCTGCGGCACGTCCATCGACGCTGTTGGGGTTGTCCGCTTTAATAAAAAGCCTATTCATGATGTCCGCCCCGGACCTATAAGCAAACGCATGCGCGAATTGCTGCAAAAAGACCTGCATGAGACAGGAACACCAATCATAAAAAGCTAAAATTAAGGCCGTGAATCCAGCTGGATTCACGGCCCTTTTAAATTAGCTGCAAAAAATTTCCGTCTACTTTCTGGCAGTCAGCAACATAAGTGAAAGATAAGTTGTTTTATCCGGGACCTCATTGATGTCCGGGTAAATTGCCTCCCCTTCAAGGCCGAGGCGGGTATAGAATTTTACATCCATCTTATCCATTTTATTAACTGTATCGCGCAGTTCAGGAAAGTTGCGATAAGCTTTGAGAATGACGGCATTGTCCACGCTCTCCAAGGAATCCGCAAACTTCTCTGGATCGGCAACCCCGGATGTAAGCAGCAGGTTCTGACCGGATTCCACGAGCACCTGCTGCGATCTTGCAGCCGCAGCCTGATAGGATGTAATACCGGGGATAACCTCGAATTCAACTTCAGGGTAGATACGTCTCATAGTCTGCATCATGTACCCGAAAGTAGAATAAATCAGCGGATCACCAAGGGTCAGGAACGCAGCATTTTTACCGCCCTCCAGATGCTTAACCGCTATGCGACAGTTTTCTTCCCAAGCCTCTTTAAGAACGCTCTTATCACGGGTCATGGGATAACCAAGCTTAACCACTTCGCAGTTATCACGTATAAATTCAGAAGCGATTTCAAGCGAATGCGAATATTCATTCTTGGTGGAAGACGCGGCAAAAACCACATCAGCTTTTTCAAGCGTACGTACTGCACGTACGGTCAGCAGATCAGAATCACCGGGGCCGACCCCGATTCCATATATTTTTCCAGAATTGCTCATTTACTTCTCTTTGTTATTAAACAGGAAATCCGCCAGAATCTCTACGGCTTCCACATTTCTGGGACCGGGCCGGGAAAATACCGACTCGTCCACCTTCAAAATTCTTTTATTGCGAACAGCATCAATCAGCTTGAAATGGGAGCGCCCATCCGGGCTTACCGGCGAAGGATTCATGCGCCCGGTCTGATAAACATAGTTTTGCGGGTTGAGCCGCATCAGTTCTTCCTCGCCCATACGAACTATCTTCTTACTGTTACGCACACAATTAATACCCCCGGCGCGGTGGATAATATCATCAACTATCGATCCCTGCCCTGCAGCCAGCAGGTTGGGATAACGTATTTCAAAAAAAACCGATTTTTTCCCGGAACCTTCAGCGTACTTCCCGGCAACTATGCTCAGCCGCGATTTCATTGAATCCACAAGCTTTGCGCCTGCTTGCGGTGTTCCGGTTAAAACTCCCAGTCTGCGCACCATGGAAAACATCTCCTCAAAAGAAGATACTTTAAACATCGCACAGGCGATGCCCCTTTCCTTGAGCGGTTCAAGGGCCGTTGCCGCCTGTGAACGCCCGGCCATCTGCAATACAAGATCCGGCTTCAGAGCGACGATAAGCTCAGGATTAGGCCGCATATGGGTGCCGATGGACGGTAAGTCTGCAATTTGTGCCGGATAATGGTCCGCAGCGGTGCGCCCAACTAGACGGTCCCCCAGCTCCATGGCGTATAAAATTTCATTGAACGAACCGTAAAGAGCCACAATGCGTTTCGCCGGACTCGGCAGAACGACCGCGTTTCCAAAATCATCGGTTACGGAAACCGCGGCTTGCACGCTACCCGCGAAGCTAATCAGCAGCAGGAGAAAAAAGAACCTGCGGAACACGGAGCTTTGGATGCCGAACAACCGCAACGGACGTTTCATATACATTTGAAATATTCTCCTCTGTGATTACTTCCTCAGGCGAACCGTCCAAAACCACATTTCCCCTGGACAGGAAAACCAGCCGTTCAAAATAAAGCGCCGCAAGATTCAGGTCATGGATCACGCAGATTACGGCCGCCCCTTCCCGGTTCATTTTTTTCAGAAGATCGAAAAGTTCAATCTTACCGGCAACATCAACCCCGGAAGAAGCCTCATCCAAAACCATTATTCGGGCCTGCTGGGCAACCGTGCGGGCCATGAGAACCCGCTGGAATTCACCGCCGGAAAGCTCGACCACCGACCGCTGAGCCAAATGACTGATTCCGACCTGTTTGATAGCCTCAGCGCAGATTTTTTCATCCTCCGCGTCGTAACCGAAAAAACCGGAACCATGGGCATAGCGTCCCATCATCACCATTGATTTAACGGTCAACCCGAAAACCGGGTCAACCCGTTGCGGCAGAACGGCCATTAAACCGGCCAATTCTCGGGGATGATACGAATCAACAAGCCTGCCTTCAATTTCAACACAGCCGTCCAAAGGTTTAAGGACACCTGAAATTGACGATACGAGAGTTGTCTTGCCGCTGCCGTTAGGTCCGAGGACCGCAGTCATTGAACCGCCGGTGAAATCAATGTTCAGCCCGTGCAGAACTTCACGCCCTGCATATCCTGCCCGCAGATTCGTAATACTGATCATGAGCTGCCTCCCTTAAAACCGGAACGCAGAACAATACAGAAAAACGGTCCACCCAGCAGAGCGGTCACAACCCCCACGGGCAGCTCCTCTCCGCCGGTAAGCAGCGAGCGGGCGATGACATCGGACCAAACCAGCAGCAACCCACCCAGCAGGGATGATGAAACGAGCAGCGGCCTGTGCTCCGCGCCTTGAAACATACGCACCAGATGAGGAACAATCAGCCCTACGAAGCCGATAATCCCGGACACAGCCACCGCCGCTCCGGTCAAAAGACCGGACCCGACAAGCAAGGCCATACGAACTCTGGAAACATCCATGCCCAGATGACGCGCCTGAGTCTCCCCCAGCGAAAGAATATCAAGCTCCCGGGAATAATAAACCAGCGGAATCATCCCCGCGACAAAATACGGCAGAAAAAGCTGAACATGACTCCATCCACGACCTTGAAAACTGCCCATAATCCAAAAGACTATGGAAGTTACGGAATCCTCATCAAGGGACTTGAGCAGTGAAATCAAAGCAGACAGAAAAGTAGCCACTACAATGCCGGCCAGAACCATGGTTTCACGACGCAATCTTCCGCCTATACGGCCCAGCATGAGCACCGCACCGAGAGCTGCCATCGCTCCGCCAAGGGCGGCAAGCGGCAGGAACATATTCCCGAACCTGCTCCAGAGCTGCGCACCTAGTATGGTGGAACCGGAAAAGATAGCCAGACTGGCTCCGAAAGCAGCGCCGCTACTCACTCCTAGAGTAAACGGATCGGCCAACGGGTTACGCAGAATTCCCTGATAAACAGTCCCGGCCACAGCAAGCGACATGCCCACCAGAAATGACAGGCAGACCCGGCTCAGCCGCAGATCTATGATGATAAAAGACAGAGCCTTTTCGACCTTCACGGCTCCGATTCCAAGGGCAGAGTTAAAAACCGCCAGAACCTGCGCAGGTTCGGCATTGTAAGCCCCGAAAAGACAGGCGGCAAAAATGGAAACAGGCACAAGCACAGCAAGGATTATTACAGCCTGTGTCCTCCTATTGCCTGAAAATTCCATAATTACCACCTGTTTTAATTAATAATTAACCGAGACAAAGGTCACCGGGTCTAATGATCACCAAGATGTTTGAAAGCAACTTTAAGGTGGTCAACCCAGATGTCCACAACCTGAGGGAATTCAGCGGACCCTTTCAATACGGGAACACATTTGTAGCCCTGCTTGGTCAGCTCTGATTTCCATGAATCATCTTCATCTCCGGCCATATCGTTACGGGCATGGTCACCGGCAACGGACATGTAAGGCATGAGGTAGACTTTTTTGGCTTTACTTTTCTTGAGCAGTTTTTTTACATCATCAAGGGTAGGAGTACCTTCAACCGTACCTACAAATATCATAGGATCAACTTTTGAGAAATAATCCTGAGAAGCGGGGTAGTAGATGTTCGCGGCATGCGGGGTGCCGTGTCCCATGAGCACTACAGCATCCTTGGCCTTACGATCCTTGGGAATATTGGCGATTATTGCTTTCACTGTGCGCTGCATGTCTTCATTGGAGTAAAGCAGGGGCTTACCTACAGTGACTTTGCTTATGCCTTTGGGCATTCCTTCAAAAGCTTTCACTGTTTCGGAAATTCCGCAGAACTCTTCACCGGGAATTGTATGCAGGGACTGCACGGCAACATGGGTGAAACCTTCTTCCATCATTTTGGTCATAGCCATAGCCGGGGAATCGATATTACGGCCTTCTTTTGCCAGAATCCCCCTGATAATAGCGGATGAATAGGCCCAACGGACAGGAACACCGGGAAAAGCCTTTTTAACAGCCTTGTCGATGGCGTCAAAAGAAGCATGGGCCTGCGGCATACTGGAACCGAAAGCAGCGAGCAGTATACCTTTTTTAACAGGTTTAGCTTCACCGTGACCGGCCAGAGCTAGTGAAGGAATCAGAAGAAAACAAACCAGAAGAAATGCGGGGATGAACTTGGATTTGTCCCCAAAACGGTACTGCATAGCAGTCTCCTTAAATTTGGGGGGCTTTGGGAATAGGAAAGCACGCAGGTACGTACATGCGCAACTGTTTCTGATAGATAAAAGCCCCGTTATCCGTCAGAATAAACATTGATTTGCACCTGGGCAGGTCTTCCGACTCGTCCCACTTTACCCGGCCTTCCCGAAAATAAATTCAGTGGCACGCATAACCGGACAAGGTCCGGTCTAACGGGGTTAAGCAACTCAGGACTCACGGCGGCGGGTCCGTCCCCGACTTTCACGGGGTTCCCTATTAAGCTCGCGAGAGCGCCTCAGGCAAGGGCTTGATATGATTGTTAACTCATATTGTCAATATCAGTTTAAAGCTAGCGGCCCATTCCCGATCCCCGGCCAGATACGGATCATGCCGAACAGAGCCCGTAAACTGGTCCACAATCCGGCCACTATCCAGATCCAGAAGAGCATATGCTGTGGTTGAAGCCAATCAACGACAACAAGAACACCGGAACTTATAAGAACAGCCGCGAGCATGGCGTTACGCAAATAGCGAAAATCACCGGTTCCGAGATGAATTCCGTCTGTGGCAAAGGAAAGCGAATTTATGGGCTGTAAAAAAGTGACCGCCAACCATGCGGGAGCAAAAACAGAGGCAGCTTCCTCCGGTACCAGCAGCCATTCAACGGGCTGCTTTCCAATATACATTATGATGGTCAGCAAAATCCCGGTACCGAAACTCCATTTGCAGACGAGTGCGGCAACCTTCCGAGCCGTTAAACGTTCCGCACGACCAACAAAATAGCCAACCAGTGATTGGCCGCTGATAGCGAACGCATCCAGAAAAAGAGCCAGAAAAACATAAAATTGGCGGATAGCCTGATGCGCTGCGCCGGATTCAGCTCCGGCCTTGGTCGCAAAGCGGGTACAAAGCAGCAGAAATAAACAGACGCACCCGGTACGCACAAACATATCTCCGCCGATAACAAACAGCCTGCGGGCATCCGCAATTCTGAACCCGGTATTGAAGCCATAATGTTTGCGAACTACCAACACCGCCCAGACTGCGCCTATCCACTGGCTGACAGCACTAGCCAGCGCTGCTCCTCCTACGCCCATCTCCGGGAAAGGTCCCGTACCGAAAACAAGACACCAGTCGAGCACAACATTGATGAGGTTCATGCCCACGGCAATCCAAAGCGGGGAACTCATATCCTGATATCCGCGCAAAGATCCGAAACAGGCCAGAACCACCAACACAGCCGGAGCGCCCAGCAGCCGATAGCGCATGTAATCTACAGCCAGATCCCGAACACTGTTTTCGCCGCCCATTAATGACGCTATATTGCTCAAAAAAGGATAAACGAAAAGAATCAGAGCAAAACCTACCGCAGCTGAAATACCCGCCGCCATCCAGCCGAGTGATGATGCCCGTTCTATATCGCCCTTGCCTAAAGCATGAGCGACTTCGGTCTGGGTACCGATTCCCAGAAAACCGAAAATCCAGAATACGGACGAGAAAACCATCGTTCCGATACCCAGTGAAGAAAGAGCTTCCGGGCCTAGTTTGGCGACAAAGGCAGTGTCCACAAGTCCGGTAACAGGTTCGGCGACCATAGAGAAAAGAACCGGAATCGCCAGAGTCAGCAATGTCCGGTTCGGTTTAATTTCAAAAGGATGTTTTTGAGTCATATATGCCTCCGGCGGCCGGGGAAGGGAAACTTTTGCAAAAATTTCACTTCCCCAGACCCCACCCCTTCAAAAACTTTTAATAAGCTTCACTACAGGTAATGGGAGACCGTCAGGTAAAAACAGATAGCCTAAGCTTTTATTTTATATTTTCCTGATACCAGGCTTCAAATATTTCCATTGCTCTTTTGCCATACAATTCTTTGCGAACCCGTTTCGGTGCGCGTTTTTTCAAGGCAGGCATTAATCCGAACTGTACGTTGGATGGCTGAAAATTCTTTTTCTTTTCACGCAGATGTCCGAGTAATGCACCCATGGATGTTTCCGGCGGCGGTGCGGGTAATTCTTTCCCCTTGATCTGTTCGGCAAGCATAAGACCTACCCAGAGGCCGCAGGCCGCTGATTCGAGATAACCTTCCACACCGGTAATCTGTCCGGCAAGATGAATACGAGGGTCAGCTTTTAACGCCAGTTTTTTGTCCAGAACTTCGGGGGCATTTACATAAGTATTTCGATGAATGGAGCCCATGCGCAGAAATTCCACATCTTCAAGACCCGGAATCATACGGAAAATACGTTTCTGTTCCGGGTACTTAAGTTTAGTCTGAAATCCTACGAGGTTGAACGCGGTCTTTTCCTTGTTTTCGGCACGCAGCTGAACAACGGCGTAAGCCTGCTCTTCAGTGCGCGGATCAATAAGCCCAACAGGCTTAAGCGGACCGAAAGCAAGTGTCATATCGCCGCGGTCAGCCATTTCTTCAATAGGCAGACAGCCTTCAAAATGGATTTCCTTCTCAAATTCACGGGGAACCACCCGCTCGCCTTCTTTGAGTTCTTTGATGAAACAATTGTACTGCTCCTCGGTCATTGGGCAATTCAGGTAATCATCATCCTCAGGTTTGTAGCGTGAACCGTAAAAGGCGACATCCATGTTCACGGAATCACGGCTGACTATAGGCGCGATTGCATCGTAAAAATATAAACGCTGTTCACCGATTCTGGAGATGAGGCTCTCAGTAAGCCCTTCGGATGCAAGAGGCCCGGCGCAGACAACGATCTTTGAAAAATCTTCGAGCTCAGGGTCATCAAGGGACGTAATCTCCCTGCGAACCACGGTGATGAATTCATTCTTCTCGATTTCTTCGGTAACAAGGCCGGAAAAGACCTCGCGGTCAACGGCAAGGGCGGAACCGGCAGGGACACGGGCCTGCATAGCCGCCTTCATCAGCACTGAATCAAGCGCTTCCATTTCCTTTTTGAGCACTCCGATGGCGGTATTCAGTTCACCGGAACGCAGGGAATTGGAACAAACAAGTTCAGCCAGACCGGACAGATGGTGGGCCTCAGAATATTTCTCAGGCTTCATTTCAAAAAGAACTACCGGAACTTCGGCTTTCGCAAGCTGCATTGCACATTCACACCCGGCCAATCCACCACCGATTACTGCGATTTTATCCACGTATATTACTCCAAAGTCGATTGTATTTTTCAGTTATCTCAATTAATAAATAACCAATGTGTTTAGCGATCCTGTAAATTTATACATAACTCACCATTTATGACCGCACCAATCTTAAAAATCAAGAATCTGACTACATCTTTCGCCACTCCGGGCGGGATCATCAAGGCTGTGGATAATGCCAGTCTGGACTTAGGGCAAGGAGAAACTTTAGCCATTGTCGGTGAATCAGGCTGCGGCAAGACGGTTTTATCCCTCTCGGTGATGGGTCTTATCCCCGATCCCCCGGGACGTATAACGGCTGGGCAGGTGATATACCGCGATCAGGATCTTGTGACGCTATCCGAAGAGGAAATGCAGAAAATTCGCGGCAACCGGCTGTCCATGATTTTTCAGGAACCCATGACCTCGCTCAACCCGGTTTTCAAAATCGGGGATCAGATCAGCGAAACACTGCGCCTGCATAAAAGAATGGATAAGAAACAGGCTCTAGAAGCAGCAGTGGACGCCCTTAAGCTGGTCGGCATTCCCAATCCTCATAAAAGGATTAATAATTTCCCCCATGAACTAAGCGGAGGCATGCGTCAGCGGGTAATGATCGCCATGGCGCTGGTCTGCTCGCCGGAAATTCTCATTGCGGATGAACCGACAACAGCACTCGACGTTACCATTCAGGCCCAGATTCTAAGGCTGCTGGATGAATTAAAGCACAAAATGAACGGTTCGCTGATGCTCATAACCCATGATCTTGGCGTTGTGGCGCGTGTGGCAACACGGGTAACGGTCATGTACGCCGGGCAGGTTGTGGAATCAGCTTCCATTTCTGAGCTGTTTAAAGAACCGCTGCACCCCTATACAGAAGGACTGCTCAATTCCGTACCTAGGCTGGGCTGCAAGGAAGATCTCACCCCCATTCCCGGTAATGTTCCAGCCTTGCAAAACCTGCCGCAGGGTTGCAGTTTCCATCCCCGCTGTAAACGGGCTTTTGACCTCTGCCGAGAGCAGAAACCACGTCTTCTAAATATAGAAAACAGACAGGTGCGCTGCTGGCTGCACGCATAGACTTACGGACTAATAATGAGCAATAACATACTGGAAATAAAAGACATCAAACGTCACTACCCTGTCAGCGGCGGACTACTGTCCATGTCCAAGGCTACGGTAAAAGCGGTAAACGGAGTCACCCTTGGGGTGAAAACAGGTGAAACGCTCGGGCTGGTCGGCGAATCTGGATGTGGCAAATCAACTCTGGCCCGTCTGCTGACCGGACTGGAAAAACCTGATCAAGGCAGCATACTTTTTAAAGACCGCAAACTTGACGAGTGGACCGCAATCGAACGCGGAGCCATGCTTCAGATGGTTTTTCAGGACCCTTATTCCTCGCTCAATCCACGCCAAAAAGTAGGAAGCATTATTTCCGAATCCATGCGTATCCATAAATCAGGCGACAAATCATGGATACAGAAACGGGTGGAAGAATTGCTGGAACAGGTAGGTTTACGCCCGGAACACTATAAACGTTATCCTCACGAATTTTCCGGCGGTCAGCGTCAGCGTATTGCTATAGCAAGGGCAATCGCCATGAACCCGGACCTGATAATCTGTGACGAACCAGTTTCCGCACTGGATGTTTCCGTACAGGCGCAGGTCCTCAACCTGCTTAAATCAATTCAACGTGAATTCGGACTGAGTTACGTTTTTATTTCCCATGACCTTTCAGTGGTCAGTCATATCAGTGATCGGGTCGCAGTTATGTATCTGGGACAGATTGTAGAAATCACCACAGCTGAAAAACTTTATAAAAATCCGCAGCATCCCTACACTCAAATCCTTCTGGAAGCTGTCCCGGTTCCTGATCCGGAAAGACAGGAAGAAGATGTAATTATTAAAGGAGATATGCCCAGCCCTATTTCACCTCCCCCCGGATGCTGCTTTCACCCTCGCTGCCCTAAGTCCATGGAAATTTGCTCCCGGACCAAACCGGAACTGCAAGAGACTGAAAGCGAACACAAGGTAGCCTGTCATTTATACTAAAATGGACTCCTTACTTCGCGCGATCATTATATACTTTGGCCAGTCCGCCGCCTGAAGTCTCACGGTAAAGACTGGGCAGGTCATGACCTGTTTCTTTCATCACCTCCACTACCTCATCAAAAGGAATGCGGTGGGAGCCATCAGAAAGGATGGACATCTGGGCACGGGCAAGGGCACGGGTCGCCGCACAGGCATTGCGTTCAATACATGGAATCTGCACCAAACCGTCCACGGGATCACAGGTCAATCCCAGATGATGCTCAAGCCCCATTTCCGCCGCATATTCTATCTGGCGCAGAGTTCCGCCCATCAGCTGGGTAGCCGCGGCTGAAGCCATGGCGCAGGCCGTACCGACCTCACCCTGACAGCCTACTTCGGCTCCGGATATTGAAGCGTTTGTTTTGATTACGTTGCCGAACAACCCGGCAGTGGCCAAGGCACGGATCAAATCGTTCTCTTTAAGATCCTGAATATCCTTAAGATAACGTAGAGCAGCCGGAACAATACCGCAGGACCCGCAGGTAGGTGCGGTAACGATAACCCCGCCCGCAGCGTTTTCTTCGGAAACAGCAAGAGCATAGGCTGTAGTCATCCCGGTAAACTGCATTTCCGGCCCGGCAAGTTTTGTACGCCGGTAATAGGATTTAGCCTGCCTGCGTAACCCGATGGAACCGGGCAGGACTCCTTCCTCATCGAGACCGCGCTCGAGTGATTCTTCCATCACTTTCCATACTTCGCGCAAGAAAGACCAGATTTCCGGTCCCTCACAACGCTCCACATACTCCCAGTAAGAAATACCTTTGTCAGCGCAATAAGCCATGATGTCGGTAATTGTCGCCAAATCATAAACTGGAGAGGATAAAGATAACGACGCACCTTCTTCACGAATGGCTCCGCCGCCGACACTGTAAACCTTCCATTCTCCGAGAACAGCCCCTGAATCATCCAAAGCCTCGAAGCGCATTCCGTTAGGATGTTCGGGCATTTTATCCTCGGCTTTCCAGATTAAATCTGTTTTTTCCTCACCGAGAACACTTATAATGGCCCAGTCAGTGAGATGGCCCTTACCTGTTGCGGCAAGACTCTCAAAAAGTGTCACCCTGAAACGGGATGCATCAGAATGATTTTTCAAAAAACTTTCTGCAGCCATACGCGGTCCCATTGTATGACTGGAAGAAGGTCCCACTCCGATACGGTACAACTCTCGCAAAGATTCCATCTCGCCTGCCGCCTTGTAAAAAAATTATTGCTTTTTCGAAAGCCACTTTGTGATCCACTTTATTCAAAATGCTTTTTATTACGGATTTACTAAAAAAGACAACATGAAAATGCTGATCAAAGAATCAAAGGAGACCAAAGAACGACAAAAAGCAAAAAAACACTAATCTTAGGCTCAAATTTTATACCTGTATCTTACCCGAAATTAGCAATACCAAAAAGCAGAATCCCCCGGCTGAACAGCAGAGGGATTCTAAAAATTGAACTACAATAATATTTTTTACTCAACCAGACCTTCAGGCAGAGCTTCCACAAACTTCATGATTTCATCCCGGACATTGCGGTAACAATCCAGCTGATCTTCAGCCGAGCCACCCTTCTGCGCGACTTCTTTCGCCATTTGCGGCGGATCGTCAAAGCCCACATGAACCACCTTGCTGCCACCGGGAAAAAAAGGGCAGGTCTCATGCGCGTGATTGCAGACCGTAACTACAATATCAATAGGGACATCCTTAAATTCATCAATATGCTGTGATTTATGGCCGGATATATCCACTCCGGCTTCTTTCATAACTTTTACCGCAGCCGGATTAAGGCCGTGTATTTCAATCCCTGCGGAATATACATTAATCCGGTCACTTTTCAGGTGCCTGGTCCACCCTTCCGCCATCTGACTACGGCAGGAATTGCCTGTACACAAAAAAAGAAGATTCAACTTATTATCCATCATTCACCTGCTTTGCTATTTCGCCAAAAAGTAAACTTTTGTAAATAAGCTTTCACAGACGGTCAAGCAGTAAAGACACATCGTAACCCAATGGAGACATTACCGTATCATTACTTAACAATATGGGCCCGCTTCCTGATATCGCGGGGCAGCCTTATTTTCCACCTGTCGAGTTCCGATTGGCTAAAGATAAAACTCCCTTGTTCCGGAATAACAGGCGCTATGGAATTAACAGGTTTACCACCGATAATCTTCAATACAATTTCCGCAGCGGCACGGCCCTGCGCTTCACCACTCAGTACTAATCCGCCAACGGCCCTTCCTTCGCCGACACTCATTTTCCAAAAAGCAAAAACAGGTACAGGGGAATTTTCCGAGGTCCAGCAGAGCACTTTTTCGCCATCAACATTACGGCCTTTATCAAACAAGCGATGATACAAACCTATGATTATAACCTTGTAACCGTCATTGGCGGCATTTTTAACTGCATTTTTCCACTTATCGTAATCGGTAAATAATTTAACATCGGTTTGAACACCGCCTATAACTATGCTATCCCTATCTACAAACACAGAATGTCTGAAAACGCTGGATGTAGTTCCGTTGTCCATCAGAATAAGAGCTTTCTCATTATCGAAAGACAACATTTCTTTCAAATACTTAATTGTTCTTTTATAAAGAGGTCGTTCAAGTACTCCTGTTATATTTTTACCTAAAGGAGCATATTTACGTGGATTATCGTTGATGCCTACATATACAACAGGGGTATTTGTCTCCAGTAACCATTTAGACAAAAGAAACATGGCATTATCATCTGACAATACAACAATATCCGGCTTCACTTTCAAATAATATTGCCAAGCCTTAAGTGCGCGTTCACCATACTTTGTAGTTCCCAACCGCTTCGTATCCATCTGGAAATTATATAGCTCAACCTTATCCTGCAAAACTGATTCTAGACCGGACCGGACCTCCTGATCCCATAAATAACCGGAATGATAACTCTCAATAAACAAAACCTTCGACTTTGCCTGAACAGTCGAGACGAAACAAAGCAACGCAATCAGTAAAAATAAACCAACCTTATTCAGCATACAGTCCTCACACATACAATCCGAATGATAATTAATTCACCACCCACACTGTACATCCAACTGCCGACTGGACCACTTTAGTAGAAACTGAACCGAACAGGAATTCTTCGGCCTTGCTTACACCGCGCCTGCCTATAACAATAGTCCCGAACTCGCCTTCTTCCCGGATACGTAAAATATCCATCCCTATACTGCGCCCAACGGAACAAATATCTGTTTCATGAAACGGGGATTTACAACTGGCAAAATATTCCGTCTTCACTTCTTCGGGATGAACCCCCATGGAAAGAAGTGTCTTGGCAGCCTCAGCCAGTTTTTCCTTCATGGACCGCTCATTTTCGGCGCACTGCTTTTCCCAGGATGCATCATCGTTGAAAAGATCTTTATCCGGCAACCTTTCAACATAAAGAATCACAATCTCGCACCCGGCACAATGACGGGCAATATTGCCCACATATTCGATCGCGTTAAATGAATTTTCCGAACCGTCAAAAGCAATCAGCATTTTCATATTTTTCATCGCGGTATACCTCCTGCATTTTAATGGACACGCTCCTACTCACAAAGCGCGTATTTCTTTCAAGCAGTTGTTCATATCGAATAAAAGTTCATCCACACTCTCATAAAAGACCGAACTGGAAGCGGAGAAGTGCATAAGGATATTATTTAATGAAGCGGGAATATATTCATAAATCTTGCGCAGATTCACGATCCTGTTGCCAATGATCACAGAATAATCCCCGGAGGTGAGGGAAGACAGACTGGAGAAATCAATTCCATGGTCACGCACAGTCTGGGGAGTAAAATTAGCCTTACCGACCAGATAGATCAGAATACTACCGAGACCGAACACATCGAGACCGAAAGGATTCTCATAAAGCTCAAATGCGTAGTCAAAATCGATCCAGCGATAATCCCCGGTATCATACTCCACCCAGAGATGATCACGCCGGATATCACCGTGCTTTTCATCGTTATCGTGCAAAAATTTTATCGCCTCGCAAGCTCCGATATATTTTTCAAGGATATCAGGGAAATATTCATGAAAATAAGTCCGATGATCCACTGAAATATTATAAACCCAGACATCAAGACGCTTGCCGCGTATGATATCCAGAACACGGACATTGTTCCCCACGGAATCATTTTCGGAATAGCCCTGCATAAAACGCATATCTCCACGGACGAGATCAAGGATACGGGCTTCTTTACGGGGACTGCGGTAACATTCGATCTTGAAGGGACCGATATTCATGGGAAAATTCTCATAAAAAACAAGCTTAAGGATCTGAGGCTGACCGTTCTCAAGCCGCTTGCATCGTTTTACCCAGTACTTAGGATCGGAGAGGCCGAAACGGCGCTCCATTTCGTTCTTTGAAACAAAAAAATGTTCGTCCCCAAGCTTGATAACATCGCTGAAATCAATATTCATGAATTCCGTGGTATCCGTATACAGATTCCCGAAACGGGAACTCTTGTAATCAGGCATATGCGCTTGGATCAGGTCCCGGACTTCTTTGCTCATACTCCACTCCCGCTGTTCAACTGGTTCAGCAACCGGATATCAGTCCTTAGTTATTAATTAACACACCGTTGCTGACAATGGAAGGGTCACGGAACAACGCAAGGGTACTTATTGCCTAATTCAGCGATATCAACTATCAGCTCTTGTCTGATGGCCGATTGTATTTTAGATTTATGAATTGCGGTAAACACATTAACCACTATCTTCACCATCGAGGATTACTTGAATCAAAAACATTATTCTCTAGATGAACTGGGCTGGAAAAAACATTTCAAGGATCAATTGGAAGTTGAAAATAGCACTGAATTGATCCCTGCAAGAGTGACCATGACCCACAAGGGACATCTGGTAGTCTCCACCGGAGAATCAGAAATGCTGCTGAAAATCGCCGGAAAAGGCATCGGCAGCCTGAACGAACAACCTACCGTAGGCGACTGGTTGCTGATGGACAGTAAGACAATGGTCCCGGTGAAAGTGCTGGAACGCACCAGTCTGCTGCAAAGGATGGCACCAGGTCAGGAAATTAAGCTGCAACCCATCGCCGCCAACATCGATACACTCTTCATTGTCTCCTCCTGCAATAGTGAGTTCAACTTGAACCGCATTGAACGGTACATATCACTTGCCCTTGAAGCCGGTATAAATTTCGTACTGGTCCTGACCAAGGAAGACCTGACCGAAGAAGCGCAGGAATATCGCAGACAAGCCGAACACCTCTTCAAATCCTTGCAGATAGTAACCGTCAACGGCAAAGACCAGCAGAGTGTAAAGTGTTTGCAGCAATGGTTTAAACCCGGAGAGACAATCGCATTGCTTGGCTCCTCGGGAGTAGGCAAAACCACCCTGCTGAATACGATTAACGGCACGGAAAAAGAGAAGACGGGATCTATCCGCCTTGGAGACGATAAAGGACGCCACACAACCACCACCCGCTCCCTGCACGTGATGGAATCCGGAACGCTGCTTGTGGATGTACCCGGCATACGCGAATTACAGCTGCATGATTGCCATTCCGGCATAAACAGGGCTTTCAGCGAGATAGTGGAAGCAGAAGAGATTTGCCGTTTTTCAGATTGCAGCCACGAACGGGAACCGGGATGCGCTGTCCGCGAAGCCCTTGAAAACGGAACCATAACCGAACGAAGATTGGCAAATTACCTCAAACTCAAAGAAGAAGCGCAGAAAAACACCTCCGAACTGGCTGAACGGGCCAAGCGTAAATCCGGTAAAAAGAAAAAATATTCGCGCAAGTGGAATAAGTAATCCACGCCCGCACGTACCGGGCGACTTGATTACTTTATAATATCACACAAAGCATCTCTGGCTTCGGTAAAATTGAATTTGAATCCGGCGTCGATAAGTTTTACAGGCAGAGCAAACTGACCACCCAGCAGGACTTCTTCAGCCATCTGCCCCAGCACCAGCTTCAGCACAAAAGCAGGCGCCCGCAGCCGGACTTTTTTATCAAACACAGCCGCGAGGGAATCAGCAAATTTATTGAAAGTCACCGGATGAATGGAACTGAGATTGAATACTCCGCTGCATTTTTTATTTTCAATCAGGAAAAGTATGGCCCGGACTTCATCTTTAATATGTATCCACGAAACGCCCTGACCCCCATGCCCTAAATAACTGCCGACCCCGTACCTGAACGGACCCATCATCTTCGCAAGTGCTCCGCCATCACCCAAAACCATCGAGGTCCGTATAATCGCCCTGCGCACGCCATGCCGCTCCACGGAATCGGTACTGGCTTCCCATTTTTCAACTACATCGGAAAGAAACAAGTCCCCCTTCGAGGAGTTTTCATTGACCGGTTCAGGACCGCAGTTACCGTAATATCCGACAGCTGACCCCTGAATCACCACCTGAGGTTTCACTTTCGCCTTGGCTACAGCTTCACTCACCGCCAGGCCCGCATTCACCCGGCTCTCGAGAATACTTTTCTTTTTAGCAGGGTTCCAACGTCCGGAAGCGATATTATCTCCAGCAAGATTTACAATGGCTGTTGCACCGTCGGCATATTCCAGCCATCCCGCGGAAGTTTCACCATCCCAGACAACATTACGCACCCCGGAAATTTCAGAAGCGCGGCTGGATCTTGTCAGGCAAATCACCTGATATCCTTTTGCGACCAGCTCACGGCTCAGAATTTTCCCGATAAATCCGGTTCCTCCGGTTATTACTACACGCATGGTCCCTCTCATAAAGCTGAATGTAACTACTTTGGACTTATGTACAATAAACCATGTGTCACGCACTTTGTCCACAACTCCCTCGCATCATTGCAGCACAAACAAAAAAACCCCGGACAGTTTAAAACCGTCCGGGGCAACAAAAATAATATTATTCGATCTTATATTTATGACGCTTTAAGCGCTCTGCTGATAAAATTAAGAATTTCCTGATACAGACTCGGCGGACTGTAAGGGGTCAGCAGATTCGTTCTGACCGCGCCGACAAGATTACAAAGGACTACAGATGCGGTTTCGGACACAGGCAGATTCGGAATTGAGCCGTCACGCACACCTCGTGCGACGCAGTTTTCAAGCAGTACGGGGATCTGAACAAATTTATGAACCATGGCGTCCCGATCTTCACCGGTTTTCAGGTCACTGTAAGGCGAACACCTGATCAGAACCAGAAAATCTTCATCGGGATTGACCGAAAAATCGAGATAACAACGAGCGAATCTATAAACAGCTTCAAAACCATTCTCAGCCTGTACAACTTCATCCTGCAAGGTCCGGGTCAACCGTTCAGCCACATCAAAACCTGCCGCGCGAAAAAGTTTTTCTTTATTCCCGTAGTGATGAGAAAGCAGCCCCACAGCCACTCCGGCACGGTCAGCAATTTTCTTGAAGGTCGTACCACTGTAGCCCAACTCACCGAAGAGCTCCTTGGCCGCCTTTAAAACTGTATCCTTTTTGGTCATTATAAAGTCTCGTTATTTCAATTTGTTGAAATTTATCGACACAAAAATCTTTACACGCAAAATAACGCAAAGGTCAACTCTGAAAGAGGTCACACGCCTAACTGGAGCCTTTACGCACAATGATTTCCTAACTTCCCCAGAACCAATACCCACTCACCTTTGCCGTAAAGAACAAAAGCCCCTCCGGTGGGGAGGGGCCTATGCTTTAAGGAATGGAAACGGAAGGTGTTTTACTAAGCTGATCGTTAAAAACCAAGTATCCGGAACGTCTCCGCACATTTGAAGTTTTATTCGACCAAAGTTGATGTCCGTACTACCCGGGGAGAGATGCGGGCTTCCCCCCGTGCTGTGCCAAAGTAGTTCTTAACAAAATGCTGATGCGGCTGAATCGTCATCCAACTTTATCAGGATAAGCTTTCAAACTTTCCCCCGAAAACCCCTACAGTCTTCGAGAGCAGGAAACTTGCTACACCTGAAGGCTACACCAGCCTTTGCAGACATCCACTCTGAACTCGTCAGAGCGACATCAACTGAAAACAGTATCTACGTTCAGTTTGGTCTCCTGTCAACCGTTTTTGAAAATTTTTTATTTTATGCTATTTTTTATGTATAAAGCATTGTTTTATTGAGATAAAAACAATAAAAAACACCCAAAACACCCCTATTTAAGCAATAAAAAAAGGCTTAAACTGCCATTTTTTTTCACTGGTCAGTCGTTCAGCCATACTCAAATCTGAACTTTTTAAAAAGCTTACATAGAGAAAGTTGCAGCAAAGCGCAGCTTACAGTAATATCCTCATAAACCGTCCCAAAGGAGACCCGACATGATTTTTTCAAAAATACTTATTCCTGTAGATGACTCCAAACATTCCGACAACGCTGTAAAATATAGTATCGCTCTCGCGGAAGTATCCGGTGCCAGCCTTATTCTCCTACACTGCCACCGCCCTGTTCCCACCGGACTGGGTGAGCCCAACTTTCAAAAAGCAATCGATAACGCCACCCGCGAGTCCTACGCAATTCTTGAAAAGAAGACTGCCCTGCTGAAAGGGAAAAACATTAGCTATGAAGAAAAAATACTCGGCGGTTCCACTGCAAAATCCATTAAGTCTGTTGCCGAAACCGAGCATTGCGACCTTATCATTATGGGCTCCAAGGGTAAGTCCGACCTTGAGGGTCTGGTAGTAGGCAGCGTAACTCATAAAGTGCTGCATACCGTCGACTGCCCGGTACTGGTTATTAAATAATTGCTTTAGAAATTTAAAACAAAGGCAATCTATAATTAAAATGGGATTGTAATTAGGCTCGATTTCAATTAAGTATTGCAAAAATTATTAATATGCTTTCAATAATTATTCTCAGAATACGGAGAGTTTAATGCGGCTTTTGACACGATCAGACTTTGATGGCTTGGCCTGTGCGGTTCTGCTTAAAGAAATCGGGATCATGGACAACTGGATGTTTGTTCACCCCAAAGATGTGCAGGACGGACGCTACCCCGGCGACCCAAACGACATCGTCGCCAACGTTCCGTACATCGAAGGATGCGGCTACTGGTTTGACCACCACTCCAGTGAGGATGAACGCCTCGACATGACGATGGACTACAAAGGCATGTCCAAATCGGCTAAAAGTGCAGCCCGCGTTATCTGGGAATATTTCGGTGGTCATGAAAAATTCGGCGATAAATTCGACGAAATGCTCCACTATGTAGACAAGGTGGACAGCGGAGACCTCAACGCGGAAGAGATTGCCGACCCGAAAGGTTGGATCATGCTCGGCTTTATCATGGACCCGAGAACAGGTCTGGGCAGGTACAGGCACTTCAATGTCAGCAATTATCAACTCATGGAACACCTCATCGATTACTGCCGTGAATTGCCCATCCATGAAATCCTCAGCCTGCCGGATGTAAAGGAACGTGTGGATCTCTACCTTAAAAGAGACAAAAAGTTCCGCGAGATGCTGCAGGAAAGGACCGAAATGTTCAGCAATGTAGCCATCCTGGATCTGCGTGAGCAGGATGAGATCTACCCCGGTAACAGATTCACCCTCTACTCGATGTTCCCGCAATGCAATATCAGCATCCAGATTATCTGGGGAAAGATGAAGCAGAACACTGTTTTCTCCGTGGGGCACAGCATCTTAAACCGCACCAGCAAAGTAGATGTAGGCAGTGTGATGCTCAAATTCGGCGGCGGCGGGCATAAGCAGGTCGGAACCTGTCAGGTCCCGCATGACGAAGCTGACGCCGTACTTGGACAGATGGTGGCAATGTTCATTGATAAAGGATAGTTATCAAAAACCTGACTGTTGACGCGGTCAGGTTTTTTACACATATTGTTTATTTAAGATTGACATTGTGAGCCAAAAGTAAATACAAAGTAAACATGAAACATTTTTGCGCTGAAATTTTCCAACCGGAAGACACCTGTCGACTGAAACTGCCTCTACTGCTGTCCGAAATAATAGCAGGCTTCCCCTCTCCTGCTGACGACTATATAGATAAAAAACTGGACCTTAATGAGCAATTAATCAGCAATAAAGCGGCAACATTTCTTGTACGATCCTACGGGGACTCCATGCTCGCTGCCAATATAAAAGAGGGGGATATTCTGGTCGTGGACCGTTCTCTGGAAGCACGCGATAATTCCATCATAATAGCGGAAGTTAACGGTGAACTGACAGTTAAAAGACTTAAAACAGCAAAGGACAGGCTGTTTCTTATCCCGGAAAATACGGGCTATTCCCCGCTGGAAATTACCGCCGAAACATCCTTTGAAATATGGGGGGTCGTCACCTACATCATTCACAAGGCAGTCTGATGAGAATTTTTGCATTGGTAGACTGCAACAATTTCTACGTTTCCTGCGAAAGGCTTTTTCGGCCGGAACTCAAAAACCGCCCGGTAGTAGTTCTTTCCAACAATGATGGTTGTGTTATAGCCCGCTCTCAGGAAGCCAAGGAAATAAATATCCCCATGGCTGCTCCGGCATATAAATACAAAAGTTTTTTTGAGCAGAACAATGTCGAGGTATTTTCCTCCAACTATGCCCTTTATGGAGACCTTTCCCAAAGGGTGACCTCTACCATCGCATCAATAATCCCGAACCTTGAAGTCTATTCCATTGATGAATCTTTTCTTGAATTACCGGCATGTATGCTCAAAGATCTGCCCTCCATAGGGCAGGAACTTAGGACCAGAATTTTCAAATGGACCGGTATTCCCGTATCTGTAGGCTTCGGCTCCACCAAGACACAGGCTAAGCTTGCAAACAGATTCGCCAAAAGACACAAACAGATGGAAGGAGCATTCAGTCTGTGCGGCAGAAAGGATATGGACCTGCTGCTGGAAAAAATTCCGGTTACCGATGTCTGGGGGATTGGCAGAAGGCACGGGAAAAGACTGATTGACCGAGGAGTGCGTACTGCACGCGCCTTCCGAGATCTGCCCAATCTATGGCTGAAAAAGAACATGTCCGTAACGGGACTGCATACGGCCTTTGAACTGAGAGGGATTCCGTGTTTTGAGCTGGACAATACCCCGCAACCCAAAAAAACAATCTGCTCGTCCCGTTCGTTCGGACAACCGGTTTCGGCGCTATCCGAGCTTGAAGAATCCGTGGCTGCTTATATGAGCCGCGCAGGAGAAAAACTGCGCGAGCAGAAATCGCTTGCGGGCGGGGTGATGGTTTACCTGACGACCAATCGCTTCAGCAACCGTCCGCAGTACTCAAACTCCGCTACTCGCATGCTTTCGATTGCTACAGACTTTACCCCGGAACTGACCCGCACAGCCATGCAATGCATTCGCTCCATATATAAAGAAGGCTACAGCTACAAGAAAACCGGGGTTGTCCTGCTCGATCTCTGCGGAAAATTCAACCGCCAGTGCAACCTGCTGGAAATGAACAGCCAAGAAGAAGCAACCAGAAAGGACAAGCTTATGAATCTGCTCGATTCTGCCAACACCCGCTTCGGTAGGCACACCCTGAGCTACGCATCCGAGGGTCTTGAGCAACCATGGAGGATGAACAGGAATTTTAAATCCCCCGCTTACACCACCTGCTGGGATGACCTGCCCAAAATCAGTTAATTGCCTAAAATCATAGAGACACCAACAAATTTAGAGCTTCAGGCTGCACAATTTTAACCCGTAGAATTGAAAATTACGGACCGATCCGGCTTGCTCATTCGAAAAGTTTAGGGCATTACACGAAGTGAAAGTACAATTCAAAAACCCTGATTAGGGAAAAACAGAATTACTGTCTAAAAAAACTATGAACAAAATATTTACCAGTATCAGGACCAAGGCAACCGTGATCGGCCTGCCCCTGATTATCGCAGCCCTGCTAACAGGATGCGGCACCAAGAACGAAGCCGCCGGACTCCACCAGACCGGAACTGTCGCCTTTATGCTCAACAAGGATAAAGCGGCCTCGGTCTATTTTGAAAAAGCCATCGACTGCAACCCGGAATACGGCCCCAGCTACATCATGCTCGGCGACTGCTATCTTCGGGAGGGCAAGTATCAAAAAGCCGTAGAAAGTATTAACAAGGGCCTTAAGCTTGAACTGGACCAAGGTCATATAAGACTGGCCCATCGCAAACTGGCCCGGGCTTACAAGGAACTCGGCAATTCCCAAAAAGCTCTTGAACACATCGCCACCTACACACGCATGTCCGTATGGCAGGATAAATTCACTCCTGACAAAATTTCTGAAACAGAAACTTTTGTAGCGGAGCTGGATATCCCGGACGAGCAGAAACGGAATGCAATGGACAATATTGTAAAGGAATCCGCAAAAGCCAAATCGACATCTGCTTCCGCAGCGTCGCAGGACGATGACACAGATATTCTCGGAATGATCAGCTTCGGACTAATTTAGTTATTTTGCGAAAACAATTTTAATCCCGCATTTTTACAATAAAATGCGGGATTTTTTTTATAAAAACAAAACTTGCACCTTTACGCAGGAGTTTGACTAAGAAGGCATGTTTGTTTTATCTCATCACGTTGAAATGAATTCTGACGGAGTTCATACCGAAAAGAGGAACAGTCTTTAAAAGTCAACTTTCAACAAAACCACTATCCTAACGCATCTTACCGGTTGTAATTTCGACCCTAAAATCGGGGTAGGCCTTATTATACCTACGTAAGTGTCAGTTATATTTAACTTGACAGAAGCCTTATTTGGCTTAAAACGATTGCGTATTTTTTGAAAAAAACAACTCAGCAAACATAATATATTAAAACTAACCAGAAAGACTCAGGAGAGTCATTTTGAATCCCAAAACAGATAAAGTACTTATTGCTAACCGAGGCGAGATCGCCGTACGCATCATGCAGGCGTGTAAAGATCTCGGGCTCAGTTTTGTCAGCGTATACACAGAAGAGGATAAAGATTCCGGACATATAACCATTGCCAGAGAACTTGGCGGTGAGGCATCGATCTACAAGATCAGGTCTTACAACGACGCAGGAGATATCCTCTCCGTTGCGGACGAGACCATGTGTACCGCGGTTCATCCCGGCTACGGTTTTTTCTCCGAAAACTTCCGGTTCGCACGCAGGGTAACCGAACGGGACCGTCCCATGACCTTCATCGGACCTTCATGGTGGGTAATCCGTGACCTTGGTGATAAAATCAATACCAAACGTCTGGCTCGAAAACTCGATGTCCCCACCATTCCCGGTTCTGACCGGGCCATCTACGATGAATTGGAAGCGGAAGAAATCGCATCCAATCTCTTCAAATTCCAGCAGGAACAGGGAGTACGCAACCCCGTTGTCCTCGTAAAAGCATCTGCCGGCGGCGGCGGAATGGGTATCGATGAAGTATACTCCATCGAAGAATTCCGTCAGGTTTACCGCCGTATCAGAAACTACTCCCTGCGTACCTTCAATGACGAAGGCGTTCTCATTGAGCAGCGCATCTTCAATTTCAATCATCTCGAAGTGCAGATAGTATCTGAAAGATCCGGCAAAAGGCACGTCCACTTCGGCACCCGGAACTGCTCCGTACAGAGCCCCGGACGCCAGAAAAGGATCGAAGTTGCCCCCGGATTCTGTCCCGACAGCATTGCCTATTCCTTTGACGCCAGAAAAGTCCTCGATGACATCGTGGAACACTCCCTGAACATGGCCCGCGAAATCAATTATGACAACGTGGGAACATGGGAATGGATTGTTACCCCTAAGGGCGCGCCCTTCCTTATGGAAGTAAACACCCGCATTCAGGTTGAAAACGGTGTCTCAGCCGCAATTTCCCGCATCAAAGGCAACCCGGAAGTCAACCTGATCAAAGAACAGATCAGGCTCGCACTGGGTGACGACATGGGCTACACTCAGGACGACATCACTTTTGAAGGCGTGGGAATCGAATACAGAATCATCGCTGAAGATACCGATGAAAAATTCGCTCCATGGGCAGGTAAAATTGAAGAACTTAAATGGGACGAACATGCATGGCTCAAGATGCATACCCATATCCCCAAAGACCTGCCCTATCAGATTCCCACAGAATTTGACCCCAACCTGGCTTTGGCCATCATCTGGGGCAAGGATCTTGAAGAATCCAAGAAACGCGGATTGGAATTCCTTGATGAATTCGTCCTGAAAGGCAAGGACAGAAAGGAAGTATCCTTAAAGTCCAACCTCAAGTTTCTGGCCAAAAAATCAACAAACATACTGGAATTCTAGTAATACATTATGGATATAGAAAAAAAACTGGACGGGTTGATCAAGCGGGTCCAGTATGCGCGTGACATTCTCGGTGACAACGAGGACAAACGCCTTACTGCTTTCGCCAACAAGCTTGATTCATTCCTGGAAACCAGCATTAACAAAACTCAGGAAGAACTGTGGGATAAACTCAACACTTATGATGAGAGCCTCGCAGTGCTGGAAAAAGACATCGACAAAACCCTGTCCGCCATGGACAAGGTTCGCATTGTCCGTCATTCCGAAAGAATCTGCCTCGAAGACATTCTTGAAAATGTGTACGACAACTACACAGTCGTAGGCGGCAAGGATGATATGAGCATCGACCCCGGCATGGTCATTGCGCGGGCCTATATAACCCGCCGCGTGGGCAAGAAAGTCCACAACCAGCCGGTTATGGTTGTCGGTCAGGAAAAAGGCCATGGTCAGGAATTCCGCAACGGAGGCTGCATCAAGCCCTGGGGGAATGCCAACGCCCTGCGCTACATGAAGGTTGCCGCACGCGAGAACATCCCCATTCACACCTATGTATTCACTCCCGGCTCATTCCCGGTAGAAGACTACCCCGGTGCAGCGCAGCAGATTGCGGAAAACATATACGAAATGGGCGGCCTTGAAGTTCCGATTGTCTCCGTTATTTCCGAGGGCGGTTCCGGTGGAGCCGAAGCCATTGCCATGGCAGACAAACGGCTCATGCTGTCCCATGGATACTACTCCGTTATCTCCCCTGAAGGTGCCGCCGCAATTGAAGGCCGCATCCGTGGCGGAGAGCGTGCGCCGACCGAGCTTATTGAAACCTGCGCCAAGTCCCAGTGTATCACAGCCGACGACAACCTGCGCTTCGGCTACATAGACGGTATTATCCGTGAACCGGCACTAGGTGCGCGCCCTGAGCATTTTGATTTTTACAAGATGGTACGCGCGGAAGTTATCCGGGCAACAGATGAAGTAGTACTGAGCGTCAAGGGCCTGCGCCTGTTCAGTAAAGCTGCCATCAAAAACCGGAATAAAAAGGATATCACCGACGAATCCGTATTCGTTCGCTGGCATATCAGTCCCAATGCCAAGGACAGACTGATCTGGAAGCGTTACAAAAAATATCGCCGCATGGCTCAGGACTCATTCGAAGACAAACGATCCTTCCTTGAAAAACTCAACTCCGCAAAAGTTGATGCAATGGCCGCAGCTTACTCCACTGTTCGCTACGACATGATCAGGAAATACCAGTCCAAAATTCAGGCTCTCGCCGATGAAGCCAAAGACGAAATGCATGTCGTAACCAATAAATTCGACAAGCTGAAACATATGGTCATCGGAAAAATGGGAGCGGGAACCAAGAATGTATCAGAGGTTGAAGCGGCCCTGACAAAACTTTCCGAAGACGCGGAACCGGATATTCCACCGTCCGATTACCGTCACTATGTCAGCCCACGGGCCAGTGAAGATAGGGAAATAACCTGTCCGAATGCGGAAAAGAACGGCTGTCTCGAAATCTGGTCCCGCGACCTGTTCGACGAATTCGCCGGAGTCTGCCCCACTTGCGGACACCACTTTCCCATGGAATACCGCTGGTATATGGCGAACCTCTTCGACTGGGGAACCGTACGCGAATTTAATAAATCCATCTGCTCCGCAAACCCAACCGGCTTTCCCAACTTTCAGGAAAGACTGGATGCAGCCAAAGCAAAAACCGGATTGCAGTCCGGGTGCATCACTTTTGAAGGCGCTATCAAGCACACCAAGGTGACCTGTGCAACTCTAGTGGCCCCCTTCCGTGGTGGCTCAGTAGGTGCTGCAGAGGGTGAAAAATTCATTCGCGCCCTCGAACTTGCGGGTAAAAAGCGTTATCCCTTTCTGGCCTATGTACACGGTACCGCCGGAATACGTATTCAGGAAGGAACCAACGGATTGATCCAGATGCCGCGCGTAACCATGGCTGTTCGCCGCTACATTGAGTCCGGCGGGCTTTATATCGTTCTTTACGATACCAATTCCTACGCCGGTCCTGTTGCAAGTTTCCTCGGCTGCTCACCCTACCAGTACGCTGTACGCTCATCGCGTATAGGCTTCGCAGGTCCGGGTGTTATCAAGGAAACCACCGGCATGGATATTCCACCGGATTACCATTCCGCATACAACGCGCTCTCCAGAGGTCATATTCAGGACATCTGGGACCGCCGCGACATCCGCCGCAATCTGCATCAGGCTTTCCTGACAGTTGGCGGACGCAATCTCTACTACAGATAATTACCACTCACCCCTCAGATACAGAACACCCCCAGCTTCGTAAGGAGCCGGGGGTGTTCTAGTATGCGCTGCAAAACAAAAAAGGCTGTCTTTGTTCCTGAGAGTGGCATATACTAAATCAGGAATAACCCCGTTATAAAGGAGGCAGCAAATGAAACAGGCAATAAAATTATTTTTTCTGGCACTCTTGGCAACCTTCCTACTGCCGCCGGTTTCCAGCGCCCAAAACATGGCCGATGGCCTTCAATGCCCTTCTGACTGGAATAGATCCAGAGCAGTCATTTTACGTTGGGACGTCAACAACCTCCTCAAACAATGCACTCCGCCGACAAATGACGCCGTAATTATGCTATACTCGAAAAGTACCTCAGATTCGCTACTTACAGAACTTAACAAGTGGACTCAGAACTTGAAAAATAAAGGTTTGCCGTACCAGAGATTTTTAAATGAGCAGCCGGGGCACGTTTCCGGCTATCCGGCAATACTCAGATTTTTTTCCGGCTGGGATCGTGATGGAAGATGGTACGATTCTTACCTTGTAGTCTCGCGCTACAGGGGAACAAACTATATCTTCATAGGATACGCAATGAAAGGCCATGACCGGGTAAGAATTCAAATGAGAAATGCCATGAACGCATGGCATTACCCCGGCGTTTTAGGACCGACTAATTCAGGTTATTCAAGTACCAACAACCAGAACCAGCAGGGACCAGGTCCGGTCATCAGTCAGAATATCAACCCGGATACCAATTTAAATATCAACCCGACTATCAACGTAAACAGACCGGGCTGCACACGCCAACCCAGCCCTGAAGCCACGCCCCCTCTCGGCACGTATCAAAACGATTATGACACGGGATCCCCCAACTCAGGCAGCACGCATCAATACAAGCAGGATACAAATCCGGACAACAACAATAGCGCTCCCGATAACTCAAAACCTGACACCAATAACCAGAACACCGACCGTCCCGCAGATGACAAGTTTCTCGATTATATGTTGAATTAGGAAGCTTGAAATTGCTCTAACACTGTCAACTGCAAGGGCCCCGTTAATCGCCCATCAGAATAAAAACACCCCCTGCTCCTTACGGAACTGGGGGTGTTCTGAATTTCGCTAAAGAATAAAATCGGAACTACTTGCTGCTTCCACCTTTAGTGGCCGTACCAGAAACTGAGATCTGTCCCGCAGTTTCAACTGTTTTGCAGGCTATGCATGACAGGCAGAGCAGAGCCCCGAGAACTAAGATCAACAAATTTCTTTTCGTAAATCTCGAACAGAAATGCATTAATTTTTCCCCTTTTTCTCTTGGGCGATCCGTTCCATGTCCTCTTCATAAGAAGCTATATTCCATGGGAAGGACTTACGGGCAGTCATTACAGCAAAATTCTCCACTTCCTGCACCCATTGACGGTAATCTTCCAACACTCGTTCACCAAGAGGAGTCAGGCTGCATCCTTTGCGGCCACGGGTCTTGAGCACGAGAGAATCGCCAAGGACTTCCTCAGTATTCTTGAGTCGGCCCCATGCCGCACGATAGGACATGCCGAGTGCCTTTGCCGCCTTGTTCAGCGAGCCCTGTTTTTCAATCTGCTCCAGCAGTTGCGCCCTTCCGAGTCCGAAAAGCATACCGTCCTCTGTTTCCAGCCAGAGATTCAACCGCACTCTAGGACAAAAAATTTCATCACTCGACATCAACCACCCTCCTGAATATTAACAACTTGCTTTTGATCCAATGTTTTTTTTAGCATAAACAAAGCAGGCCACAAAGTATACGGTTCAGAGTTACAAGAATAAATCTACACTTCCAAAAAACAAGTTGCCACAAAAATCAGATTATACCCACCCAACTCTTGCTTTTCCTGAAACTGTAACTAAACTCCAAGCTCCGCAGCCGAATCCACCTTTCTGCTGATTTATTTGCAGCTAATCTGCAATATAAGACTGTCTACGATTCAAATATTTACGGAGTATTTCCACCTTATGAATATAACCACAACGGACATGACCAACGCTCCATATAGAACCATATGGACCCTGTCATGGCCGCAAATACTAATGATGCTATTTCACCTGATGATCGGCCTTGTCGATGTTTGGGTTGCATCCAAACTTGGTCGTGAGATTCAGGCTTCCATGGGCATGATAAGCCAATCTCTGGTCTTTTTTCTGGTTATCGCAACTGCTACCGCCAACGGAACTGTGGCTGCCATCAGTCAGTCAATCGGCGCCGGCATGCATCGGCGGGCAACACGCTATATAGGACTGTGCATCATACTCAGTGCGATTTTAGGATCACTTATACTCCTTCTCGGTTTCCCCTTTCGTAACAGCATCCTAAGTCTACTGCAGGTACCGCAGCAGATGCAGCATGTAATGGAATACTTCATCGAGGTCTTCCTCTATCTCGTACCTCTTTATTACATGCTGATCATTACCAATGCCATTTTCAGAGCTCAGAAAAAAGTATTTCTGCCACTGTACAGCATGATTATCGTCACCGTACTAAATACCATCGGCGACCTTGGCTTCGGTATGGGCATGTGGGGTCTGCCGAATTTAGGATATAAAGGATTAGCATGGGCAACCTTCGGTTCGATTACTGCCGGGGCGATATTCAACATGATCACCCTGATCCGCATGGGACATCTGCGGCGTAAAAGCCTCGCCCCGCTCCGCTGGATGAAGAGCGCTTTTCCCTATCTGTTTAAAGTCGCATGGCCCAGCGGTTTGATGCAGCTGGTCTGGCATTCCGGTTACATGGTACTGTACTCTATTACCGCCAGTCTGCCCGAGAATAACATTATCGCGCTGGCAGGTATGACCGCCGGCATCCGAATTGAATCGATTCTTTTTCTGCCCGCATTCGCCTTCAACATGACTGCTTCCATCATTATCGGTCATTATCTTGGAGACGGCAAAGCTGAAGAAGCCAAGAAATTCGGATATAGAATACTATTTCTGGCTATCGGATTCCTGAGTGTCACTGCTTTACTGCTCTGGCAGGTCATTTATCCGGTAACCTCCATCATTGCCCCTGATCAGGTGGTACTTGATGAAGCCGTAAACTATCTTTACTATAACATGCTTGCTATCCCATTTACCCTGACCTCCATGATTATGGCCGGGGCTTTAAACGGAGCAGGAGCAACAATCTACAACCTGTTCATTTTCGCCATCACAGTCTGGGGTTGCAGACTGCCGCTTGCTTATGTGCTTGGACACGAAGTACTGCATTCAGCGACAGGAATCTGGATGGCTATGCTTATCTCGCAGGGGGTACAGGCTGTTATAATCTTTTACACATTTTCGTGCAAAAACTGGCAGAAGTTCAGCATGATCAAGAAAAAAAACAAAAGGACCAGTAATGCCTAATAAATTCAAAACAATTACCCTTGAATGTCAGGACAAATTTGAAAAAGCTCTCGCGGCCTGTCCACAACATACATCCGACTACACCTTCGCCAATATCTGGGGTTGGACCGATCATTACGGTCTTGAACTCCAGTGCGGAGATTCCGGTTTGATCCATGTGCGCCAGACCAAGCCAGAAATTATTAACTGGGCTCCCATCGGCGACTGGTTCAGTGCTGACTGGGAAAAATGCTCTCTCATGAACACTTCCGGCACCAAATTCACCCGTATACCGGAAAAACTGGCATTACATCTTAAAGATATCTTCGGTGATAAGATTGAAATAACCGAAAATCGCGATCATTTCGATTACGTCTATTCCGTTCAGGAACTCATTGAATTGAGAGGTAACCGTTTTCATAAAAAGAAAAATCTCTACCGTCAGTTCATGAAAAAATACGACTACGAATACCGTGAAATCACCCCGGATTGCGTGGAAGAAGTACTGGAGATGCAGCTTGAATGGTATCGCTGGCAGGAAGAAAACAACTCCTCTCCTGCTTTGGTAGCGGAAAACACAGCCATCGCCAAAGTTCTTAAGGAAATGGACACCATCCACAACCTCACCGGCGGCACACTGCGCATCGACAATCGCATTATCGCCTACACCATCGCCGAATCATTAGGTGATGACGACATCGTTATCCACTTTGAAAAAGGAAATACCTACTTCAAGGGCGTATATCAGGCCATAAACCAGATGTTCCTTGAAAATACAGCCAGCGACAAAAAATTCGTCAATAGAGAACAAGACCTCGGCGAACCGGGACTGCGCAAAGCCAAAGAATCTTATAATCCCGTACATTTTATGAAAAAATACGAGATTACGGTTTTATAAATTTGTTTTGAGTTGATGCGCTTAGCGCTCTCCATTCAATTGATTTTGCCTCCGGCGGCTTAGCCCTTTTTAAAAAAGGGCTAAGACCCCCAAAAACTTTTAATAGTTTTTAATTGGGGGCCGTATATTAGATTCAAAAACGGCGAAGCTGACTAAAATTTCTTTGGCATCCTTATGTTTTTTACACAGACAGAAAGAAAAAGATTCGTAGTACTGGGGCTGGATGGACTTCCGGCCCCACTTGCGTTGAAATGGGCGAAGAAACTTCCCAATCTTTCCCGAATTGCCGAGAAATGCGGCCCCATAAACGCTGAACTGCCGGAACTCTCGCCTGTAAACTGGACATCTTTCTTCACTGCCCGAAAACCGGAAAAACACGGCCTGTACGGTTTCACGTCCATTGATCCGCAGGATTACACGCTCTCGATCAACAACTTTGAGCAGGTACTCTGTCCGACTGTCTTTGATGCACTGGGCGAGCAGGGACTGGTCAGCAAGGTTATCAATCTGCCCAACACCTACCCCGCCAAGCCGTTGCGGGGTATGCTTATTTCCGGTTTTGTGGCGGACTCCATTGAAAAGGCAGTGCAGCCGCCCTTTCTAATCGGTCCTTTGCGCGATTCAGGATACCAGCTGGAAGCAGATACCAGCCGTGGAATCATGGCCCCGGACTATCTTTTCGAGCAGGTCGCTCATACCCTTAAAGGCCGCCTGAACGCGCTCGAAATGCTCTGGAACGATCTTGCGTGGGATTTATTCACCATCGTCCTTACCGAGACGGACCGCCTTTTCCATTTCTTCTACCCGGCTTTTGAGGACGAAAACCATCCCCTGTACCCGAAAGCTCTGGATTTCATGTGCCAATGGGATCAGGCAATCGGTTTGGTGCTCGATAAATTCGAGGCCCTGCCGGGTGAAAAGAAACTTATTTCATTTGCCGACCACGGCTTTGCCGCCCTTGAAACTGAAGTAGACCTAAACACTTTTCTGGTTCAGCACGGTTATCTTGAATACACATGTCCGGCCAAAAGCCAATGGGATTCCACGGTAATATCAGCAAACAGCAAAGCATTTGCCCTTGACCCCGGAAGAATATATATCCATACATCTGAATTTGCGCGCGGGCAGGTTGATACGGAACAGGCCGAGATTATCACGGCTGAAATCGCCGAAAAGCTTATGAAGCTTAAGTTCAACGGTCAGCAGGTAATGGCACAAGTCTTGACTAAAGAGGAAGCTTACGGCGAGAATCCGATTGGCAATCCGCCGGACCTGATCTGCACCGCCAGACCGGGCTTCGACCTCAAGGCCAAGTTTGACCGCATGGAAATCTTCGGCTTCCACGGCAGAACCGGGACGCATACTGTAAATGATGCATTTTTCTATAGTTCCGACGGCCAGCAGATAAGAAGTATGCACCAGACCGGGAAAATCATACTTGACTGGTTTAATATCTGTCTGCCAGATTGATTAGATGCGCTATCGCGCTTTTAAATAAAAACATTTAGCCTCCTAAGGCATCCAATATGATCGATTTCAAAAAAGAATTAAATCCCGCTCAGTATGAAGCTGCTACACATCCTCAGGGACCGGTGCTGGTAATTGCAGGCGCGGGAAGCGGCAAAACACGTACAATCGTATACCGTCTGGCTTGGCTGGTGGAGCAGGGAATTCCGCCCGAATCCATCCTGCTGATGACCTTTACCCGCAAGGCAGCGCAAGAAATGCTGCAGCGGACCGAGCTGATTCTGGGCAGGCCTCTTAACGGCACACAAGGCGGAACATTTCACGCATTCGCATATTCAGTCCTGCGCCAGAACGCTAATGAAATCGGCTTTCCGAACGGCATCACCCTCATGGACCGCAGCGACAGCGAAGCGGCGGTCAAAGAAGTAAAAGACAGTTTAAAACTCGGAAAGGGCGACCGCTCGTATCCCAAAAAATCAACTCTGCTTGATATGATCAGCAAATCGCGAAACAAAGAAGTTTCCATCGATACGCTGGTTAATTCCGAAGCTTTTCATCTGGCCACATACGCTTCCGAGATTGAAGAAATAGCCAATGAGTATGCTGTTTATAAAAAACAGCACGGCCTGATGGACTACGACGACATGCTCTTCTATCTGGAAGATCTGCTGCAAAAAGACAAATTTTTGCGCAATTCACTACGCTCCCGTTATCAGTACATCATGGTGGACGAATATCAGGATACCAACCTTGTGCAGGCCCGTATTGTTCAGCTTCTGGCAGGCAAGAACGGAAATGTCATGGCGGTTGGCGATGATGCCCAGTCCATCTATTCTTTTCGTGGTGCTGACGTCACCAACATCCTTAAATTTCCAGATATTTTTGAAGATGTTAAAATGGTACGTCTGGAGCAGAATTACCGCTCTACCCAGCCTATTCTGGATCTGACCAACGCCATTCTGGATGGGGCCGAAATCAAATTTGATAAGAAGCTCTTTACCGAACAGACATGGGGAAACAAGCCCCAGCTTATGGTTCCGCTCAGTGATTTCAGCCAGTCCAACAGAGTGCTGGACCGAATCATTGAATTACAGAAAAAACACGGTCCTGAAGAAGTTGCCGTTCTTTTCCGCGCCGGATACCAGAGCTACGGACTCGAAGTTGCGCTCAAAAGGCTCGGGGTGGGATTCAAAAAATACGGCGGCCTGAAATTTAACGAAGCGGCTCACATAAAAGACGTGCTGTCCTTCATGCGTCTGGTCAGCAATCCGGCGGACATCATCGCATGGCAGCGCACCCTTGGACACATCAAAGGTGTCGGTCCTAAAACCGCAACCAAAATCGCCAATGCGGTAATATCAGCGGATCAGAAGGCTTTGGGCAAATTCACTAAAAAATATGAATTGCTGAAGGACATCCTGCGAGATCTCGATGGGTTGCGTAAACAAAAATCTTCGCCCTCAACCTGTCTTGAGGTCATCGTCCCCCTCTACAGACCGTTGCTGGTAGCCCAGTATCCCGACGATTATCCGCGCCGTGAGGCCGGAATCGAACAACTCAGCCAGATTGCATCCAACTACGATGATCTGGAATTTTTCCTGACCGATCTCTGCCTTGACCCGGACCAGCATAACGAAGAAGAAAAAGTTGAGGATGTAGTCACCCTTTCCACCATTCATTCCGCTAAAGGGCTAGAGTGGAACGCGGTTATCATCATAGATCTTGTGGAAGATAGGTTTCCCTCCCGCAAATCAATGCAGAAGCCTAATGAGTACGAGGAAGAGCGCCGCCTGCTTTATGTGGCCTGTACCCGTGCGCGGCAGGAACTCATCATGTGCGCTCCGGCTTCAATCAACCGCAAAAACACTGACTTTTCCGAGCCAGCTGTACCCAGCCCCTTCCTGCGTGAACTTGATCCGGAACTTTTTGAAGAATTGCAGGAATCATATTCCGGCGGCATGAATATCAAGAAAAATACGCCTGTGCGTGCTGAATCATATGAGTCCCCCTCTGCTTCGCCTGCCCGTAAAACACCGCCCATGAAAATGGGACATTGTAAGCATAAAATATTCGGGCGCGGTAAAATCATCGAATACATAGAGCCGAATAAGCTGCGCATCAATTTCCCCGGCTTCGGTCCCAAGGTCATTGTCGAAGATTTTGTTGAAATGCTATAGCTGAGGCGATTCGCGCTTTTGGAAAAGGGGAGGCAAATTATGACTGAATTAAATTCTGAGCAGGACTTTCTGACGTTAATAGATAAATACTTTCCGTCCGAGAACGGGCACGTCACTCTCGGACGCGGCGATGATTGTTCCATCCTGCGAACAGAAAAAGACCTTTGCATCAGCAAAGATTTATTTCTGGAAGATATACATTTCAGGAGATCATATTTCTCCGCGGCAGACATCGGTTATAAATCCCTAGCGGTCAACATCAGTGATATTGCGGCCATGGGCGGACAGCCAAGCGGCTTCGCTCTAGGCTTGATTGTTCCCCCCGATCTGGAGTGCGAATTCTGGGAACCTTTTTTTAAGTCCATGTCCATCCTTGCAGAGCAAAACGGACTGATTCTGGCTGGAGGCGATCTTTCCGGAGGACAATATCTGGGGATTTCCGTAACGGTCTGGGGCGAACCTGCCGGCGGACGCTTTCTTTCACGCGGAAATGCTGAACAGGGAGACGTATTGTTTCTGCATGGACCGGCCGGTTTGGCCCGCACCGGGTTACTTTCCCTGGAGGAAAATACGGCTGAAGCGATCAGGAATTTCCCGCAAAGTACAGCTCACCACCTTCGTCCGCCAATGCGAGTAAACGCCGGTATTCAGCTGGCCCGGTCACCACACGTGAAAGGACTAATGGATCTATCAGACGGTCTGGCCCGCGACCTGCCCCGTTTTCTGCGCTGCTGCGAAGAAAATGCAGGCGCAGACATTTCACTGCCGGAATCACAACTGCATGAAGAGGTTATCCGCTATGCGAAATCAAAATCTATTTCTGCCTCGGAACATGCCTTTCTAGGAGGCGAGGATTATGCTCTTTTCGGAGCGACCTCTGCTGAGGAATTTACAGAACTGGCAGCGGCAATTCCCGGCCTGCAAAAGATAGGAACAGTCACCGCCGACAGCAGGATTACACTTAACGGAAAAGAATACACAGCCACAGGATTTGATCATTTCTCAGCCTGATCTACCACCCCAATTCGGTAATATATTCATACATTACCCAGAAATGACAAAAACTTCCGGCCATGACGAAAACATGAAATATCTCGTGAAATCCAAAAAAATCCGGCCATGGATCAGGTCTTTTCAAAGCGTAAATAACAGCACCTACCGAATACATGATTCCGCCGGCCAGAAGCCAAAGCAAGGCTCCGGTCTGAAGAGCCTTAACTAAAGGATAAGCGCCTACAATAACCAGCCATCCCATGGCAAGGTAAAAACCGGTAGAAAGCCATCGGGGCGCGTCCAGCCAGATCATCTTGGTTATTATCCCGGCTACAGCCATTGTCCAGATTGCTGCGAATAACGACCAGCCCCACACTCCCTTGAGCCCCAAAAGACAAATCGGCGTATAAGTCGCGGCGATATAGACATAGATCATGGAGTGATCCAGCTTACGCAGCCACATTATCCCCCTCTTGGAAAGGGGCAGCCAGTGGTACAAAGTACTTGCCAGATAAAGCAGAATCATCCCCCCGCCGAAGACGGAAAACGTGACTACGTGCATCACACTTGTAGGATTCACGGAAGCCGCAAGAAGCATGACAAGTCCGATAATTGCGAGACAAAAGCCAACAAAATGAGTCAATCCGCTCATAGGATCTCTAACATACTGCAACATCGCCAATCCTCCGGCAAAGCCCGACTTAAACATTTGTTTAATAAAAACGATATAAGTCTACATAAAAAAAGCCCGTAACACCAGCAGTGTTACGGGCCATTATCATCTCTAACGTGTACAGAGCGGCTCTTATTCTTTTGTCAGTATTTTATTCGGAAAGCATACGTACTGCGCAGAATTTTCCGCACATGGCGCACTCTTTTTCATCTTTATGATCTTTCCTGCGGGCACAAGCCAAAGCTGGGTCGATTGCCAGTTCGGCAATGCGGTCCCAGTCAAGGTCCATACGGGCCTTGGAAATTGCACGGTCACGCTCTACAGCGTCTTTGCGGCCAAGGCCGACTTCACCGCACTGTGCAGCTACGAGGGAAGCTTTAACGCCGTTCCATACATCGTCAATCTCAGGCAGGGTCAAATGCTCAGCCGGAGTCAGGTAGCAGAGGAAATCAACTCCGTTCAATACAGCGATAGCACCGCCGATGGCACCGGCAATGTGGTCATAGCCGGGAGCTGAGTCGGTTACCAGAGGTCCAAGAACGTAAAGAGGAGCGTTGTAAGTCGCAGCCTTAATACCCCGGATCTGGGTTTCAACGAGGGTCATGGGTACGTGACCGGGGCCTTCGATCATTGCCTGCACGCCGTATTCATGGGCACGTTTAGCAAGCTTACCGAGCATGAGAACTTCTTCCCACTGTGCGGCATCACCGGCATCTGCACCGCCACCGGGACGCAGACCGTCGCCGAGGCTGAGGGTCACGTTGTGCTTCAGGCAGATTTCAAGCAGACGATCATAATTTGTGAGCAACGGATTTTCTTCATCATGATCACGCATCCAGCGGGCAAGAATAGAACCGCCGCGGGAAACGATACCCATAAGGCGCTCACCGTTAGTGGCCCATTCAGCTCCACGACGGGTCAGTCCGCAATGCAGAGTCATAAAATCAACACCCTGCTCAGCTTCTTTTTCAACTTCAGCGAGGAGTTCATCTATGGAAAAACCAGCGGGATCTTCGTCACGTGCAACATACTGCTGCGCCATAGCGTAAATGGGCACGGTACCCAGCGGCAGGGGGCAGCTACTCAGCATATCGGTCCTGATTCCATCCAGATCACCGGCAGTGGAAAGGTCCATAACAGCGTGGGCGCCTGCTTTCCATGCTGTATCCAGCTTCTTCATTTCCTTTTCACGGTCATTCTTAAAAGGAGAAGTTCCGATGTTAGCGTTTACTTTAACCTTTGCGGGCTGCCCAATGAGGGTAGGGGTAACATTCTTATGATTGGGGTTCCCAAGCAGAACCATAGTCCCGTCTTCAATGCCCTGAATAATGGTCTCTTTCGAGAGTCCTTCGCTCTTGCAAAGTTCATCAATACCGGAATCAAATATGCTTTTGAGAGCTTTATTTTTTGAAAACATCTGATTTCCTTTTAACTTTATTTAGGATTGTGCATTTTTCGTATTATCAATGGTGTCTGTACACGCAAGTCCATAACCCAAATTGTAACAGGGTACAATGGGACTTTTTACTCCGAAACTAAATAAGAACGCGACTTCCATAAAATTTTAAAAGCCATTATTTGTTACTTTTTTCCCTTTTTATACTCTTAACCCCTGTCATTTCAGAATTTTATCAAGGAAAATTAACCAGATACCAAATCAAGTTTGCATTAATGTCAAAATTTTAGTAGTTCAGCAGATCATATTTTTTGCGACACAAAATATTTCAAGGGGGAAATTTGATATGCGCAAATGGAGTGGACTATTTTTATTTATAACGGCATTTACACTATTTTGTCAGCCGGCCTTTGCGGCTGACTCCAGCCTCGGGCCAGTTAATGCTGAACTATTCGGTTTATTTACACTTATTCCGCCGCTGGTGGCTATCATTCTGGCTTTCATTACCAAAAACGTTGTCCTTTCACTTTTTATAGGTGTTTTTTCAGGTGCGTTTATGCTGGAAGCCAAAGGAATGGACATCTACAATGGATTCGTCGGCGGATTCCTGCGTCTTTCCAACGAAATTCTCGGATCTTTGGCTGATCCGTGGAATGCCGGTATCGTACTCCAGTGCCTTGCTATCGGCGGTCTTATTGCTCTTATTTCTAAAATGGGCGGCGCCAAGGCTATTGCCGACGCTTTGGCTAAAAAAGCCAAAAGCCCCAGAAGCTCCCAGTTCGTAACATGGCTGCTCGGCCTATTCATCTTTTTTGATGACTATGCCAACTCACTCACTGTCGGCCCGATCATGCGCCCTGTAACCGATAAAATGAAAGTCTCACGCGAAAAACTGGCTTTCATTATTGACGCCACAGCCGCACCCATAGCCGGTATCGCCCTCATTTCAACCTGGGTAGCTTACGAAGTAGGCCTGATTCAGGATGGTCTCGAAGGTATCGGCTACACAATGAATGCCTACGGCGTTTTTGTGGAAACCATTCCTTACCGTTTTTATAATATTCTCATTCTGGTTTTCATCATTGCAACCATCTGGTTCATGCGCGAATTCGGCCCTATGTATAAAGCTGAACACCGCGCACGCACAACCGGAAAGCTCCTTGATGACAAGGCCAAACCAATGGTCGCCGACGAAGCAACTGAGCTTGAGCCTGCTGAAAATATCACACCCAGCATCTGGTATGCAATTATTCCCATCGGCACCCTGATTGTTGCTGCATTTCTAGGGTTTTACTTCAACGGCTACAACGGGATAATGGGTGGTGACAATGCTGCGTTGAAAAAGATCTTCGAAGAAGCTCCCACTAGCTTTTTAGCTATCCGTGAAGCATTCGGTGCTTCCGATGCATCCGTTGTTCTCTTTCAGGCTGCACTCATTGCCGGTGTTGTGGCGCTGGTAATTGCAATAGGTAAACGCATTCTGTCCGTGGAAGAAGCACTCTCCACATGGGTACAGGGTGTTAAATCCCTGAACATCACAGCTGTAATCCTGCTGCTGGCCTGGTCCCTTTCCGGAATCATCAAAGAGCTCGGAACTGCTGCTTATCTGGTAAGCGTATTGTCTGATACCATCCCGACCTTTCTGCTGCCCTCCATTATCTTCATAATGGGATCAATCATATCCTTCGCAACAGGAACATCTTACGGAACCATGGGTATCCTCATGCCACTCTGTATCCCGCTGGCTTTCGCGCTGGTACCGGAACAGGGCTACGTAATCCTGAACATCGGTGCGGTTCTTACCGGTGCCATCTTCGGTGACCACTGCTCCCCCATCTCGGACACAACTATCCTGTCTTCCATGGGTTCCGCGTGTGACCACATCGACCACACCAGAACTCAGCTGTTTTACGCCGTACCGGTTGCAATCATATCCATCGTCTTCGGATATATTCCGGCAGGGCTTGGAATGCCTGTAATGCTGGTACTGCCCGCGGGAATCCTCGCTGTACTGGCAACAGTAAGATTTATAGGAAAACCCGTTTCAAACTAAAATAAATCAGAGGCCAGCTAAACTTTTTGCCTAGATTTAGCCGTCTTAGCTGGCAGATTGAATAAAAAAGCCCTCCTTCCGAGTATATTCGGATGGAGGGCTTTCTCTTGATGACTCTCAAAAAGTAGTCAGAACGACCCGTAAAATTCTTTTAAATGCTGAATGAAAAACTCCCTGCCGGGGTTCACTGGATTGTTCCGCAACCTTTCCAGATTAACCGAATCAACAATCTTTTCACATTCAGATTCAGGTATACCAAGCCCTTTCATGCGGTATTCCAGCCCGCACCTGTCCATCATTACATACCATAAAGCACAGCACTCATCAGCTGAGCGGCAACCCATAATCCGGTACAGCTCCGGTGGGATTTTCTCACTGTTGATCTTGAAAAACACGCCTGTAAAAATAGCCACCGCGTGTCCATGCGGAAGATTAAAAACAGATGTAAGATAATATGAAAATGCGTGGGGAGCGGTAGTTTTGCTGATATTGATGGCTTTACCCGCGTAGTACGCGCCCTCAGCCATGCTGTTCCTGCTCTGCGCGCAAGGATCGTTCACAGCTTTTTCTAGGGCTGGAAGGATAAGTGCTATCGCCTTTGCAGCGTACTCCCTGCTCTTATCCGTTGCCGCAGCGGCCCAGAAGGATTCTATGGCCTGACTGAGGGCATCGAACCCGGAGCAAGCGGTAAGATAGGGCGGCATGGAAGAGCTAAGACGCGGATCAACTGCAACAGATTCAGCCAGGAGAGAATGACTCGCCAGCGAATATTTTTTGCCGTCCATGTAGATAACAGCGAAATGGGTGGCTTCACTGCCGGACCCGGAAGTTGTAGGAGCGCAATAAAGCGGCATAGTTCCGGTTATCTCCTCCCGGCCGAGTATCATTTTTTTCAGCACGGCACTGTCTTTCGGCATGAGGGAAATGATCTTTGCCATATCGATCACGCTACCGCCACCGATGGCTAGAACCGCTTCAATTCCCAGGGATTCAGCTTTCCGGCAGCCGGCAACACTTTCTTCAAATTTCACGTTGGGAGAAAAATCAGAAAAAAAATGCAGTTCACTATCATGTAATTCAGCAAGGAGCTGTTTCTTCATACCGGATTTATCGAAAGATTTTCTCCCGGTTACAACAAGTATCTTTCGATATTGCTGTTTTTTAATTTCATCCAGCAGTAGCCCAAAACCGCCTTCTCCGAAGAAAGCGACCATTAGAAATTACCCATAAACATTTTTTTATTTTGCAGCGGAGTGTTGGTCGGTCTGCCGATCTCTTTTGACTTATGATTATTAGTCATAACTTCCAGAAAACACAGCCCGTCAGCTTGTGCTAAAGCGGAGGTCAGCTCTTCCTCGCTCGTAATCCGAATAACGGAGGGGTAACCGCAGGCCTTGGCAATTTCACACAAATTTATTTTCCGGGAAACTGTCGGTTGTCCGCCGGTGGAACCATGCTCCCCGTTATTGATAACAATATGAAGCAGATTATTTATCCCGCTGGAACCTATCGTCGCAAGGGAACCTAGATGCATTAGGCAAGCACCGTCACCATCAAGGCAGACAACCCGCTTTTGCGGCGAATCCAGCGCCACTCCGAGCGCTATGGAGGACGCATGTCCCATGCCACCCACTGTCAAAAAATCAGTAGAATGAGAGGCCTTATTCTCTTTTCTGATATGAAAAAGCTCTCTTGAAGCCATTCCGGTAGTGGAAACAATAACATCGTCATTGCGCTGCGCCTCAGTCAGGCATTCTATCACTCTTTGGCGGCTTAGCGGATACTGCTCACGCTCTGGAGACCGGGAAACATATTCTGAAAAAGCACCTTTTTTCACCAGCAGAGCATATGGAACATCATGCTCCTTAAAAAAAAGGTCCGCCCTATGCATTTCACTCTCAATGTCCGAATCTTTATCAATAATCGAATACGGAAATTCGAGCCCTTCCAGCATGTGCGGGGTGATACGGCCCTGAAATTTGTGCTGCGGCTCATCCTTAACTCCCGGCTCTCCCCTCCATCCAATGATCAACAGCATCGGGATTGAATATATCTCCTTAGCCACCAATGAAGTTAAGGGATTAACGGCATTACCGATTCCGGAATTCTGCATGTACACGACCGGAACCCTGGATGTGGACAGATGATAACCTATGGCAGCGCCGATGGCCGAGCCTTCATTTACGCATATGGTATGATGCAGTTCCTTATCATCCGTTGCGGCTGTGCAGAAATGCTTGAGTGTGGAATCCGGCACGCCGTAAAATGTGCTGAAACCGTTATCCTTACACTTTTTAAGGAAGAACAGGGGATCAATCATTATTTTGTCCCGGGTATAAGTTCGAGTATTTCCTTGATGCTCATGCAGGTATCGTTACACTCGTAAGATCGTTCATTACGGAGAATTTCCTTAGCCACTTCCATCATTGCCGGATAAGCGGCCCGCAGCAGGTGGTTAGCGTAAATTACAATCTTCACCCCGGCTTCAATGAGCTGTTCCTCGTATACTTTATTGTAGCTGGAAGGAACGGCTATAATGGGCGCTGTATGCCCTGCATCCTGATAACGGCGGCAGAATTCAAGTATATCCTTTTCGGATTTATTCTTGGTGTGAATCATGACACCGTCCGCCCCTGCATCAAGGTATGCTGCGGCTCTTTCCAGCGCATCGTCTACGGGTTTATTGAAAATCAGGCTCTCGATTCTGGCAAAAATCATAAAATCATTACCGACCTGACTTTTTTTACCGGTTTCTATCTTGTGGCAGAAATCTTCAATAGAAGCCTGATACTGCTCTACTTCGGTACCGAAGAGGGAATTTTTTTTCAGCCCTACTTTATCTTCAATAACAATGGCGGAAACTCCCAAACGCTCAAGGGAACGGACAGTAAAAGCCAGATGTTCCGGTTTGCCCCCGGTATCCCCATCATAAATCATGGGCTTTGTGGTAACTTCAAAAATTTCGTTGATTGTCTGCAGACGCGAAGTGGTATCAACCGCTTCGATATCGGGTTTGCCCTTCATTGTTGAGTCAGTAAGGCTGCTTTCCCAGATAGCATCGAATTCCACTGACCGCCCGTCTTTTTTGACGGACGCGTTTTCAACGATAAGTCCGCTGAGTCCGCTGTGGGCTTCAAGGGTCCGTACGATTTTCTTATTCTCCAGCAGGCGCTTCAATCTTTGTTGCCGGGTCACGGGTGAAACACCGATTTCCTTGAGCATCCCGTTCAGCTGAGTCGAGCTGATTCCCTCGGTATAGGCAGGTTCTATAAGCTTTCCGCCCCACTGGGAGATTGTGGAGATGACCCGTTCTCTAGTCTGCTTTTGCGGCCCTGTTTTCCAATCGTCTCCGTGGACAACATAATCAGGACGCACTTTTTCAAGGTTTTCTACGTAATCAAGCGTGTGTTGAGGGATTACTTCGCAAACCCCTTTGATATTCTTAATAACCATTTCCCGCTGATCATATGTCATAAAAGGGAGACGTTTATAGCCGGCGATAGCCTTATCGGTCAGCAATCCAACGGTAACATCTCCATAAGATGCTGCAATATTGAGAATATTCATATGGCCGGGATGGACAAGATCTGCGCTCATTCCTACGTAAACTTTCATAATCAATCCTTGAAGAAAGTTGAGGGGTCAAAAATATGTCAATTTTTCATATTTGACGGGTCTAAACAGGGACTTTCGAGACAAATGCAAAAAGAGGTCCAACAAAATTCCAGCTACATTCGGACCAAAACTTTCTTGGCTCCACGACGCATGGAGTGCTCAAATGCCTGCTTGAAATCATCAAAATCGTATTCCGCTTCAATCAACCCGCTTACATCGATCATGCCCTGCTCAAGCACGTTCACAGCAAGACCGATATCACCGCAACGGGAACCCACAATTGAAATTTCATCCACCACCAGCTTGGCGAGATTGATGGAACTTGGCAGGTGGGAAGTCGTTTTAGCAACCACGGTACCCTCTGGACGAACAAACTCAAGAGCATAACCGATACCGTTTTCGCTGCCGGTAGCTTCCACAACCAGATCAAATTTATCCCACCGACCGGCCAAAGAGGTCAATTCTTCCGGCTCACTAATGCGATGGGTCTTCACGCCCTGAGCTGCCGCAATAGCAAGCTTGTCTTCATGTTTACCGACCAACAGGACATGAGGATTATAAATTTTAAGTGCAAGCGCCGTGAGCAGACCCAGTTTACCGTCGCCCAGAACCATAACCCGCATATCGCCGGTAACGTGAATCTGCTGGCTCACTTCCAGCCCCGCGGCCAAGGGCTCGGCAAAAACAGCTTCCCGGTCCGAAACATTATCAGCAACTATAAAAAGATTATCCACCGGAACTTTAAGGTAATCGGCAAAAGCGCCGTCATGGTTGACTATCCCGACCACAGTCCGTCCCGGTGCATGCCTGCGATCTCCGTCATATGGACCGACAGGGCAATTTATATCCGCAACCACCCGCTTACCGACCAATTCCGGCCTATCCGGACATGCCTCAACCACGGCCACAAATTCATGCCCCGGTACGCCTGCAAATCCATAATAGCCTTTATGCAACTCGATATCAGTGTTGCAGATTCCAGCCAGTCGCACTTTCAGCAACGCTTCTCCGGCAACCGGATGCGGTTTCTCTTTTTGCAAAACATCAATTTTTCCATCTTCAAAATATATTGCGCGCATGACTTCTCCTTATTTCCAGCTCCTCCGCTTTTACCAATAAGTTCCGCTAACGCCAAGCAAAGAACCGGATAAATGCAGATTATGCCGCATAAAATTAAACCGTAAGCGTCCGAACTGAGACAAAAAAAACCGGCAACCTAACGGCTGCCGGGAGTATAAAAAAATCTGGAGGAATCAACGGTTTAGTTCAGCATATTCTGGTCCTTAAACCAACGCACCGCATCCTTAACCGCTTCCGATGCAGGCCTATGCGTATAGCCCAGCTCCTTTTCCGCCCTATCGGAGCTGTAGTACATTTTCTTGGATGCCATACGTACACTATCCAAGGTTGCGATCGGATTTTTCATCAATCCCAGCCGGGCAAACATTTCACCCACAAATCCAGCAAAAAACATCAATATTTGAGGAACCTTAAACTTAGGACCGGTCTTGCCGGTCATCCGTGCGGTCATGATAAACAAATCCTTGAGGCTAATATTATCGCCACCGAGAATATACCTGCGCCCGATCTTCCCGTGCTTCAATGCCAGCAGATGCCCCTGCGCTATATCATCGACATGGGCCACATTAAGCCCGGTATCGGCATAGAACAGACCTCCATCACGGGCGGCATTCAGCACCATGGTTCCTGTGGGAGTCGGGCGGGAATCCCCCGGTCCTACAGGCGTTGACGGATTAACAATTACAGCAGGGAGTCCTTCGTCTCGAACCATATCCATGACAACTTTTTCTGCCAGAAATTTGGATTTCTTGTACGGGCTGATCATATCCGTCACGGTGGAGGAAGCATCTTCATCAACGGGGCTTCCATCAGCATTGCATCCAAGTACACATACGCTCGAAGTATAAACAATACGTTCCACTCCCGCTTCAAGGGCCTTACGCATCAGCAGCCGGGTTCCTTCCACGTTAGTCTGCGTCATCACCTCCGGGTCAGGAACCCAGAGACGGTAATCAGCCGCCAGATGGAAAAGATATTTGCAATCCTTCAAAGCCTCTTCAAGCGCTGCTTCATTACTAAGGTCTCCGCAAATAAACTCGACGGGTTCTGTAACAAGCTTCTCCGCCCTGATTTTATCGCGCACCAAAGCTTTTATATGGAACCCCTGCCCGGCCAGGATTCTGACGAGACGCGAACCGATCAATCCTGTCGCACCGGTGATCATTACATTCATAATTATACTGGATAGTCTCTGTTTTTGTTTGAAATATAATATTTTATTTAGCCTGTTGAATTTAATGAAAAAATCAAGCAGGGACAAAAATATATTGGGAAAACGGTCTAGCCCGCGATGCAGAAATGAAGGAATGCGGCAGGTGTGTCAAGTTCGGAATTCAAAATAGAAATATTATAATTAAAGCATCGCTGACAAAAAACACGCATATTCTAATCATATCCTTTTCTGCCCAAAAGGTACAATGCGCAACAAAAATCCCCGGCAACATCATGCTGCCGGGGATTCACACATTTAAAATTAATAAAAGGAAGCTATATGCTAAGCACCTTCCGCTGCTCCAGCTGTGCCTTCATCTCCGCCGTAGACCTTTCTCATAATCAGATAGGTCTCGGCAATCATCCAAATTTCCAATATGAACACGATCAAACCGACCACGAAAAGCAGCCATTTTTCACCTGCATAAAACTTCTGGAGATTGAAAACCATTGCCCAACCGGTCATAGCAATCATGAAAACCATAGGGATACCGGTGTAGATGGCTTTAACCTTCTTACGGGCGAGGTATACGGTAATTATCAACAGGGCCAAAGCAGCCAGCAACTGGTTAACGGTACCGAACAACGGCCAAAGAGCCAGCGCACCTTTCTTGAGTGCGCCGATGGAAAAACCGCCGTTAAAACAGAGTACAGCGGCAGAACCGACCGCGATCAGGGTTGCGGGAATACCTCCGGACAATGAAGGCATCTTATAAGCCTGCGCCAGCTCACTTACTACGTAGCGCTGAATACGGGTAGCACTGTCGAGTGTGGTAGCCGCGAAACTAACCAGAAAGACTCCCATTACGGCAAGGGCGATATTGGTGGGAATGCCGTAGCTGGCCATCAGGTTGGCAGAACCTTCAACAAACGCACCCAGCTTTGCGCCGAGTCCGGCAGCAGAAGCCCATGATGCGTAGTGGGTGGTGAAGGCCGCGGTCCCGGTCAGCAATTGACCGTCGGAAGTATGCAGCCCCATGCCCAATCCGGCACCGACAGAAACGATAACGAGGATGGACAAAGCCGCTTCCATAAGCATGGAACCGTAACCGATCATGCGTGAATCACGCTCTGTTTCGCACTGCTTGGCGGAAGTACCGGAACTTACCAGCGAATGAAAACCGGAAATTGCTCCGCAGGCTATGATTACAAAGAGAAAAGGCAGCATCGGCGGAGCGCCCTGAGGAGCCATATCAATAGCAGGAGCTACAAATGTCGGATGAGCCACAACGGCACCGATAACCAGCAGAATCAAAGCCACGAACAACTGGTGTCCGTTAATGTAATCACGAGGTTGAAGCAGCGCGGTAACCGGGAGGATGGATGCGATAAATGCATAAATCAGCATGATCACGGTCCAGACGACAATGGGGTTCATGCCGGCAATAGCGGGCATTTTGAATGGAACGTAAACACCTACCACCACAAAAGCGTACATAGCGATCAACGCTATAATGGACCAGATAGTATGATCGGCGCCCTTCTTGTACATAAGCCAGCCCAGACCGACAGCAATGGGGACCTCACTCCAGACCGGAATGACTGCTGCGGGGTACATATTAAAAAGGATAGCGATAACCAGCGCAAAAACGGCTATGACGATCAACAACTCAAAAAAAATGATTATCAGGAACAGGGAACGCACCCGGTGGTTAAGCAACCCGGCAGCAAGATCCCCTACAGAACGGCCCTGATTACGGAGACTAACGACCAGAGAACCGAAGTCGTGTACTGCTCCCATAAAGATGGCACCGAAGAAGACCCAGAGAACAGCAGGAACCCAACCCCAGATAATAGCGATAGCAGGTCCGACAATGGGACCGAGCCCGGCAATGGAAGTAAAATGATGTCCGAAAAGAACTTCCTTTTTAGTAGGGACAAAGTCCTTACCGTCCTCAAGCGCACAACTGGGACATACCAGTCCCTCATCAACCTGAAAAATCTTTTTTGCCAGAAATTTCCCGTACGTATGATAGGCTACGATGTAACCCACAAAGCAAAGGCCGGCAATAACTAATGAATTCACCTAACACCTCCAATAAGAAAAACCAACATAGGCGGAAAGCCACACAAACTTTCCGCAACCACACATTTATATAAACGACCACTGCGCTAAAACCCGTACCGGATTCAACCCGCCCGTTGCTGCAAGACAACATATAAATATTGAAACCGGCCCCCTCGGCACGACAGTGGGCGCTCATACTTATTTAGAGTTCTTCTCAATAAGTCATTTTAGTGAAAATTACCAGCTGCTCTTTAAAAACATCACAACATCAAACGTTTTCAATTTCTGGATTCATAAAAAAACGCATAAGTGCGCCCGATTCGCCTGCAACAAAACAACCGAAAATAATTTATGCGCAAATTATTAGGTTACAATTTAATTACAAAAACCATTCAGCAGGCACTTAAGTCCCCTCAACCACATCCACTTTTGCAAATGAAGGTTCATGCAGCGGGATAAGTATATCTGCCATATCTCGTACTTTGAGCATAATGAAGTATAAGAACATCAGCTAAAGAACATGAACTCTTCGAGTGCTTGGCTACAGTTAGTGTCGTACTGATTGACAATATAAAATACTATCAGATATAATAAGGATAACTAAGCACATATTTTATAGCTAAAAGGAGATTAAATGATGAAATTATCACAAGCAATTAACGGTAATGTTGTCGCTCTGGCACAATCTCAAAAAACCTATAAACAAAATGTTGTCGCCGTAAATATGGTTATCAGCAGTATTCTGCAATCAAAACTTCCAGCTCTCAATCAGTATCCGGCAGATTGGAAAGCTTTTACCGATTCATATAAAGAAGCCTGCTGTTACGCTCTTGACTGGACAAATAGTGTACTGGCAAGACTACTCTGCATTCCTGACGAAACACTGAGCTATAATGATATTATTACCATGCTGCTAAATGATGCAAACACTCAGGCAAATAATCTTGTCAAAAATCCCCAAGATAATACTGCCCTTAAAATGCTGAATAACGATCTCAAAGGAATCCAGGCCCAACTCAAGATCGTGACCACTTTTATTTCACAAGCAGTCAAAAAAGTTAAAACTTTTGGAGATAATATACCTCAAATGGCAAGTAAACTTCAAACCATTGCAGACAAGGCAACCGCAGATGAAAAAGTAGACCAAAAAAAGATTGATGATCTAAAAAAAGAGATTGATAATCTCAATTCAGATATTGATTCGCTTTCAGCATCAATTGTGGCCTTGGGAATAGCAGACGCTGCCGCAATTACACTAGGTACAATTGCCACAATAGCAGCCTTCCCGGAAGGTGCTTTGGCTTGGTTATTTTGCGGACCTGCTGTTGCAGCTGCAACCGTATACATTGCATTGGATGCAACAAAGATAAAAGAAGACAAGGCAAATATCGAGTCTAAGGGAAAACAGATGGATCAGGTGACAGCTGACGTAGCTACACTTCATATTATCGCACAAAACTTTAATAGACTGGCAACCTCGACAACAGCCATTGAGGATAATCTCAAGGCTATCCTTAAAGAATGGCAACAGCTTGAAGATGATGTGACAGCGGCAGTAAATGATATCTCAGAAGCTGTCACTGAAGTTAAGAAGGTAGATTTTGGGGAGGTCCAAAAAGACATAAATGACGCAATTAAAGAATGGAAGGAAGCGTGCACACAGGCCGGGGCACTTCGCATTGAGGTAAAAGCAAATGATGCACCGCTAAAGATTGGTATGTCACAAGAAGAGGTTAAAGACGCACTTGCAAAAGGAAAATCAATTGATATTATAGAATATTTTAACAAAGTAGCCTAAATAATTCTTAATAGTATCCCTCTTCTCTCGATTTGAGAAGAGGGATACTACAAAACATTCATCCCAAACTTACTAAGTCCCCTCAACCACATCCACTTTTGCAAATGAAGGTTCATGCAGCGGGATAAGTATATCTGCCATATCTCGTACTTTGAGCATAATATTGTACGCATCATAAGTATTGACTGAAGTACCCGGAGGAATCACTTCCATTTCCATACCCCGAACTTCCGGCGGAGGATTGAAGTTTTCCATAATTACGCAGAACCCGGTGATAGCAGCAAGACCGCCCTCTGTATCTACTAATATGGTCATGCCCCCCGGCGTGTGGGCCGGGGTATGCATCATCCTTATGCCGGGAACCACTTCATAGTCTCCGTCGAGTGCGACAACCTGCCCCGCATCCTCCACATCCTCAACGTAATCTTCCAGATAGCGGAAATCGAGCGGATGGGGATCATGCACGTGGTTCAACTCTTCACGATGAACATAAAATTTCGCATTGCTGCATTTGTAATCATTTTCGCAATGGTCGTTATGCAGATGGGTATGGATTACAATGTCGATGTCTTCAGGCTTCAGTCCGTATTTCGCCAGCCCATCCTCAAATGTATAAATCTTACCACCTAAGTCAGCCTCGCGATCTTCTGAAATAATCGGCTGCATTTCACCGGTATCAACGAGAATCTTCTTATCTCCGCCTTCCAGATACCAGCTGTATATCGGAATGATATAAGGCTGACCGTAATCATGCTGGTAAGTCATCATACCTTTATCGAATCGCTTGGTCCCCATAACAATGGGATGAATTTTATACTTAGTCATTTTTTCTCCTATATAAAAAGCCATCAGCTACACTTTTTTTAACCACCACAACCTTACGTTACTTCACCGGCAATTGTAAATTTTTTCCCATGGAGTCAGCAATCATGACGTGTGAAAAGAAGTACAACGAGCTCACGATCTCCTTTCCCTAAAATTAAAATTGATTCTAAGTGATTTATTATCATTTACGAGATTAGTTTTTAAAATATTAATTTAATTATATAAAATAAAAAGATTGTGATTTTAATCACAAAGAATAGGTGTACTTGAAGTGTTTTTAGGGTTCTTTAATGTGAAAAAAAGTTATTTTTTTCTTTATTTCAAAAAAGTTTGTTTCTTTTTTCACATTTCAATAAAAAATGCTAAGTTGAACAATCAACAGGGAATCACACACAACTTTTAAAACCCAATAAGATGAAAGTGAGGAAGACGCTATGACTTACAAAGAAATGCAGGAACTGCTGATGCGGGAAATGAGACTCTACCATTATCCAGTAGCTGTTAAATATTTTTTCGACCAGGCGGCAGTTGATGATTTCAAGGAAAAAGCAGAATTCCACGTTCCCATTAAGCCCATGACTTTCTGCCAGTGGGAAATCGCTGCACGCATGAAAGGACAGACTGTATACTCTGACGTTTCCGGCCTCGGATGCGGCAATGCGAAATATGCATTCGCATGGAAAGAACTGGACGAAGGCGAAATCAAAGGCCATGCGAAATACGTTAAAGACCTTGATCAGGCCAAAAAATTTGTACTCAGCAAACCCCGCATGCCCGAAGGACTGATCGGCATCGCAGTTGCTCCCCTCGGTTCCATTGATGGAATCTTCGAGCCGGATGTTGTTCATTTCTATGTAGATAACATGCAGGCTTACCACCTTGCTGTTGACTATGCTGCTGCCACCGACACACACCCCCTGCGCCCCAATGTAACCATGAACTCTTCTGCCTGTGCGGGTTGCGTATATACTTACAACGAGCAGGAATTCAACATGGTTCCGGCCTGCTCCGGCAGCTACAACGCCGGTAAAACCGAACGCGGCGAAATCAACGTTATGATCCCCGGCAAGAAATTCAAGTCTGTAGTTGAAAGACTCTGTGACCGCATTGAATTGGCAAGCTCCTCCATCACCAAGCCCGGTGACGGCTTCCCCGGTCAGGATGTCTGCAAAAACTGTCCGCTGATCATTTTCAAAAAAGAAAACTAAGCAAGAACAAATCCGGCTCCGAACACCATATTGTCCGGAGCCGGTATAAATAACAATAAAGGTAGACGCTGTTTATATCTTCTGAAAGGGCCCGGTTGCTGCAACATCCGGTAGGAAGCAGAAGATGTACACAGCAAAAACAACTTTCGCTCAAGGAGACAAACAATGTTTAAATCACGGAAGAGCCTACTGATTCTGGCGGTAGCGCTGCTGGCGGTAGCTGCCTACATTCAGCCGGCATTCGCAGACCGTCTTGCCGACGCCATCAATGCCACCCCTAAAGGTGCAGAAGCCGGCCAGATCCACACAGAACTCGCTCCCGGCTTCCTCGGAATTCCCGGCGGACCCAGCGTTAACCTCATAATCGGCTTTGTATGGGCCATCTGGGTTGGTTGGATTTTCTCTACTGTCGGCGCATTCGGCGGCATCATGGCCGGTGTTGGTCACATCACCATTTACGGTTTCGGTAACTATGCTTCCAGCTTCAAAAAGACCTCCCCGGTTATGAACAAGCTGGTAACCGACTCCATCCGTGTGTCCAACCAGTGGCTGGTAGGTACTTCCGCGGCTATGTCCTCTTTCAACTACTACAAAATGGGCCGCCTCGTTCTGCCGCTGGGTCTTTCCCTCGCCGCAGGTTCAATCGCCGGTTCCTATCTCGTTCCCTGGCTTACAGCAGGTAAAATCTCCCTGAAATCATACATCGGTTTCTTCGGTCTTTTTGTCCTCGCTCTTGGTTGCTACCTGTTCTATGAAACCACTCCTAAAGGACAGGCCGGCAAGAAAGAAGCTAAAGAAGCTGCTAAAGCTTTTGAAGCTTCCATCAAAACCGAAAAAGAAGGCGGAAAGGTTGATACCGCAGCGAACGGTGTTAAGGTTATCAGCTTCTCCCCGACCAAGTGCATATTCACCTTCTACGGTGTTGAGTTCTCCTTCAACCCCCTCATCCCGGTTGTCGGCGGTTTCATCATCGCAGCACTTGCTTCCTTCCTCGGCGTAGGTGGCGGTTTCCTCCTCGTCCCCTTCCTGACCAGTGTTGCCGGTCTGCCCATGTATCTGGTTGCAGGTACTTCCGCACTGGCTGTACTCGTAGGTATGACCACCTCCGTCTTCACCTACATGGTTGTTAAAGATACCCCTGTATTCTGGCCGCTCATCGGTGTTGAACTGCTCGGTATCCTCGTGGGTTCCTTTATCGGCCCCCGTACTTCCAAGTACATCCCGGATGTATGGCTCAAACGCCTCTTCGTAGTACTGGCTCTGTACGTAGGTATCCGCTACTCCTCCAAAGGATTCCTCGGATACAGCCTGCTGCCTCCGTTCTAAAAAAGTTATGAATCCGGCGGCTGGGGAAGATAAAATTTGTCTTCCCCAGCCCCATCCTTTAACGAATTTCAGCAACGGCTTCACCGGCATGTAAAGCAAAGCTTAGCGCCGGTTTTTATGGATGAAAGTCCATTCAGCCAAATGGGGCTTTGCCCCGGAGACATTTATGTTCGAGTCAATATATCCTCTGATAGATTCACTGCTTATAGCACCTTACCGCATTGGCCTGCCCTCCATTGCGGCTTTTTGGTTCGGTACCGCGGTCATGGCCTTGTGGTGTACTGTTGCAGGTGAACTCAGCATGAGTCTCATTTATATCTGGAACCGCGAATATTATACAGATTTGAACCGCAAAATGACCCGCATGCACAATATTTCCGTGGAAGCGGTACGTCATAAAGAAAAATCAACCTTCAAATCAGCCAATAAATGGGCAAATGAATATTTCGGAAAAGTATTCTTTTCCCATGCCGCACTTTTCGCGGTATCACTTTGGCCCGTTCCTTTTGCTATGGGTTGGCTGCAATCGCGTTTTTCCGGAATAGACCTCTACGCAATCCCTCATACAGAAATTTCGCTCGGCTACGCTTTTGTTTTTATTTTATCATATATTATTGTACGCTATGGCTTCTCCAAGGTAAGATCGTACATACCTGTCCTGAAAAAAATTGACCAACTGAGAGCAGAAGACGCGGAAAAAGCTGGAAAGATGACTTCGTGGAACGAACTTGCTCAAGGGTGTGAAGCCGAAGAGGCTGATACCGCCGGGAACGGACTTGAGAGCAAGGCCTAGCACCGAACGAAGAAATCTCCGCAGTGATATTCCCCGTCTCTGCGGAGAATTCATGTTCAAACTCAAATATTCCCTTCCGGCAATACTTCTTTTTATCGGAGTCGCCCTCTATTTTTTCGGTTCACAACCGGAAGAAAAAATCGTGCGGGTCGATATGTCCGTACGCGAGGAAATAAGGGTTCCCGAGCCGAAACCGGCCATCACTTACGCATACCTTCCCCAATATTCACATAAAGTATCCTACCTGCGCCATAGCAAGCTTATCGATTACCTCTCCCGTGAATCGGGTCTGACCATACGGCAGGTATTTCCCGATACCTTTGAAGAACACCGCCGCATGGTTGAAAAAGGTGAAATTGATATCTCTTTTTCCAACCCCATGACCTATGTCGAAATAGCCAGAAGCGGAGCTAGGGCATTTGCGCGAATTATCGAGCCTTCCGGCAGCCCCACTTTCAAGGGGCAGATTATCACCCGTAAAGACAACCGGGCCATTACGAGGATTGAAGACTGCATCGGTAAAACATGGATCGCAGTAGATCCTCTCTCCGCCGGCGGATATCTCTTTCCGCTCGGTTTATTCCTCAAGCACGGAATCAAGGAATCAGAATTCAAGGAAATTTCCTTTGCCCCCGGTCCGGGAGGTAAGCAGGAAAAGGCAGTGCTGGCTGTCTATGCCGGAAAATATGATTTTGCCTCTATCCGTGAAGGTACTTTGAATGTGGTCCGCGACAAGATCAATATTGATAAAATCAGGATAGTTGCGGAAACAGAATCCTACCCCGGATGGGTTTATGCCGCGCGTAAAGGGCTTCCTGAAGAAATTATTGATAAGATCAAATCTTGCATGTTTGCCATGTCAATGGATAATCCTGAGCAGGCTTCCATACTTTATCAGGCCGGTATGCGCGGGATTATTCCGGCGCAAGACAGCGATTATGATTCAGTAAGAAAACTCACAGAGAAACTCGGACTGGATGCGGACGCTCAGCAGGGAGACACACAATGACAGATATATTTTCCCGCTTACGCTTCAGAACTAAAATCAATCTCGGCTTAACCCTGATTGTGGCTTTTACTTCACTGATCATTGCTCTCTTTGTTATCCGTATGTCTGCGGACGCGCTTATAGAACAATCCCGCAAACGGGGTGAAGTGCTTGCAGGCAATCTGGCACTGCGAGCGGAAAACCCGCTCCTTTCGGTAGATCTGCTTAATCTGGGATCAATGGTTAATGAGCTGAAAAAAGCTGACAACGAGATCGTGTATGCCTTTATCATGGATGATCAGGACAGGATTCTGGCTAATACCTTCAGTGATGGATTTCCGGTACAGCTCAAGGGTGCCAATCACAGCATGGGAAATAAAATAAGCATTGTGACAGTTGATACCGGGAAAAGCCGTGTTTTCGATTTTGCCGCCCCTATTCTTCTCAGCGACAAAAAACTGGGAACAGTCCGCATCGGCCTTTCCCGAGCCGGAATTCACGCCGTAGTCCAGAACCTGATCTTCGCCATTATGGCCCTCACCGGAGGGGTTCTGCTGCTGGCTGTACTTATTTCCACGCAGTTTGCCCGTCAATTGACCTTACGGCTGGGCTCACTCCAGAAACATGCTGAAGATATTGTCGCCACCCATCTGGGGCCCAGTCTGCGTAAAGAAAAGAATAAGACCGAAAAACTCACGGATAAATTCAAACGTATCATCAGCAATCCTCCCAAAGGCGATGAAATTCAGGAGCTGACTGAAACTTTTGATGCGATGGGCATGAGCCTTGCCTGCCATATCGAAGACCTCCAGATAACCGAAGCGGACCTGACCAGGCAAAAAGAACTGCTTAAAACTATCATTAATGTATCTCCGGATTTTGTTTCGCTACTGGGGCCGCAGCTGACTTACCTTGCGGTCAATAAAACATATGCCGAGCATATGAATCGCAGCGAGGAAGAAATCATCGGTCTGACGGATAATGATCTGTATTCTGAGGAGATTGCAGCCACACGTATGGAAGAGGCAAGGATGGTCCTTAACACAGGTAATCCCGTTAACAAGGAAACCCGCGAGCCGGAAACTGACGAATCGCCGACCCGCTGGTTCCATACCATCCGCGTACCGGTATACGGACAGAAGAACAACATCATCGGGGTGCTTTCCACTTCACGCGAGATAACTGAGCTAAAGAACTACCAAGCACAATTGATTCAGTCTCAGAAGATGGAATCCATCGGTAAACTGGCTGGGGGCGTGGCCCATGAGATCAACACCCCGCTAGGAATAATCCTCGGTTATGCTCAGCTGCTGCAAGAAGATTTCGACCCGGAAAACCAGATTGCGAAAGACATCGGCATCATCGAAAAGCAGGCCCGTGTGTGCCGCAAAATCGTGGCCGACCTGCTCGGTTTCTCCCGCCAGACAGAGAGTGAAAAAATCCCCATGTGCTTCAACAACTCCATTCTGGAGGTGGTCCAGCTGGTCAGCCACACCTTCAAGCTGGAGCAGGTACAGATTTCAACCGAGCTTGATGACCGCTTCCCCATAATTCACGGTGACCCGGAAAAATTGAAACAGGTCTGGCTGAATCTGCTTTCCAACGCACTTGAAGCGATTGAAGACAAAGGCAACATCCATATCTCCACCCAGCTCGATATCTCATCCATGACCATTACCGCCATCTTCGCCGATACAGGACACGGAATCGAAGCGAAGAACCTTAATACCATATTCGATCCTTTCTATTCCACCAAGCCGGTGGGAAAAGGTACCGGACTGGGCCTTTCAGTTTCTTTCGGGATCATCAAGGATCATGGAGGAACTATCGCGGCCATAAGTCCTCTACCCCGTAAATTGCGTAACAAGCTTAACCTTCCGACTGCAGCCGGACCCGGAACGTTATTCAAGGTAATACTGCCACTCGACGACCTTTCGGCAGAAGAGTAAGCATGGACTTCCTTTATACTGTTCTCTCTGATATAGTGTGTACTTATGGCATTTAGACATGTTTTCACCCACTGGACCTACGAGACCTTCCCCCCGGGACGGTTGCTCAGACGCAGATATAACTCCTTTAAAAAACTAATGGAGCTGGAGGAGAAATGCCTTGAGGCAATCTCTCATATTGAAGACATCGGCTTCGGACTGACCGTGACCGACTGGGCCTACGTTGAAAAACAGGCCGCAGATCTGGGCATTAACATTCGTACTATGCTGGAGCATCTTCAGGATATGAACCCGGTACGGTTCATGGACATCATGGATTACTATAACAAGATCAATTTCTATGTACGCATGGCTGTAACCGTGCAGGACCCGGAAATTTCAAAGCCATTCACCTTTCCACTTGATGACGCCATAGACTATGAATTCAAGGCAGGAGCCTGCGCCGCAGATCTCGCTAGACTCAAAAAAGCAGGTCTTCCGGTACTGGACGGCATGGTAATCGGCTCGGATGTTTATAATTATTACATCGAAGCAAACAATCTGCGTATCGCCATTGACGAAATTCTTGAAGCTGCGGTTACGACAAACATTTCTGACCTAAGTAAGATTTCGCGCACGATAATAGACCGTTTCATGCAGGGAGTAATGCCGGAGGCGATAGCCAATGAAATTGAAATAGCGGCCCTTGAAACTTCACGCGGAAGCGGCAACCTGACCCTGACCGCATCCTCCACACCGGAGGGAAGTATTTATGCCCTGCCTGAAAACAAGTGTACAATCTCTCCGGTTGCAGCTCAGAATGTGGTTGAAGCGTGGAAAAAAGCGGTTACCTGCAAATTCTCAGCTGAATCCATCAGGGCCCGCATTGAATTCGGTTATGCTGACCGCGAAAGCCCGGCATCAGTAATCATCCAGCCCTTCAAAGAACTGCATGATTACGGGGAACTGGAAACCCTTCACGAATCGGCAAATCTTCCGCCCAAAGACCGGGAGCACGGTTGTTCTGCCATTTTCAGCAAGAATTCATCAACGCCCTATCTGATCTCAAGAAGAGAAGGACAAAGAATTCTCCGCAAACCTGAAAACGCTTCGCTTTCCACACATTCGGCAAAAACGATATCCGCCATGGGAGCTAAAGCCGAAGAACTGTTAAATCAGCCTCAAAAATGCAGTTGGGTAACAGACCTGCGTAACCGGGTCATGATCACTTCGACGCGATCTTATCCCTTTAAGGGTGAGAAAGAGACTGTGCGCATCAAACAGGCTCTCTCCTACATTGCCAACCTGAATATCTCACCGCGCAACACGGAAATGTTTCTACCTGAAAAAAGCCGCTCCATGTATGATCTGGTGCGCTTTGCCAATGAAAAGGGAATTGAAGAAATGTTTTCGCTGGTCAGCAAGCAGGGGCTGGGACTTGACGGCGCCAAACATTTAAGCGCGCGCCAGCCCATTGATATCACCGTCCTCAATCTTGCGGACAGTTTGTTCTCCACCGCTGCGGGTAAATTGGATATTTCTCCGGACGACATCAAATCCGCCCCTATGTGGGCACTCTGGTTCGGACTTGGCGCAGAGCGTTCAGGATGGGAAGGGCAAAACAGCATTGACGGTTACGCCATTCTTTCCCGCACCTATATGAATATCACCCTGAAATCGGAAAAAGATCTTACGGAAGTGGATGCGGTATGCGATCCCGATGCTGAAGCCAATCATATACATTTCCGGTTCAAAGGCGGAATCGGAACTCCTGAACAGCGCATAGCCCGCATCAGATTTATAAAGACTACATTGGAGTCACAAGGATTCTCTACAACCCATCAGGGTGATATGATTGAAGGAATTTTCAAAAAAGGAATTGAACCGGAAATTCAGAAACTGCTGGCCACCACAGGACACCTGATAGCCTATATAGCCACCCACCATCCAGTGGTAGCGGACGGTGAAGATGTGGATCAGTGTGCAGCAAAATTTATTTCTGAACTCGGCTGATTTTTAGCTTTCAGCTCGCGATTTCTTATGAATCTGGACCAGGAAATGAACCAGCTTATCCTCAATTTCCCGATCATCGACGTACTCAATAATCATTTCCTTGGCGTCCTCAAGGTCATACTCTTTTAAAAGCTCACGCAACCGCATCCGCAGCTGCGCTTTTTCGCGTTTTATCTGCAAATCTTCCAGAATATCAGTGACATAATCAAAATCTTTTTTCGCAAGGGCCTTCCTGAAACTGGTACGCACGAAATGCTGATAAAAACGCCCGGAAATACCAGTAAGAAGTGTACCCAGCCAGACACCAAGAACCAAAGTCACAAGATCGGCAATTCTTTCCTTGGCGATATTGACCCATTCGCTAAAATCACGGTCCTTAAGCAAATCCTGAGTCTTGCGCATTTCGAGCACCATGCGTTTGGCTGCCGGATTATTCTTATTGATGTCCAAGGCCTTCCGAAACTGGGCTTCGGCCTGCTCCAGATCTCCATTCTTAAAATAAGCCCGCCCAAGCAGGCTGTACAGCCAGTCCGAGCGGGGGTGATCCTTTAACGAACGTTCAAGACTGGAAACAGCAAGTTCGTATTCCCCGCGATCAATCAACTCCTGGCCCATCCTGCCGCAGTAAACCTCAGATTCAATGGCGGTTTGTGATGCGGTAGCGGTATCCGCCCGGCATTCAATAATCCCGAACATTACGGTCAAGGTCAGAAGTATACAAATAACCCAGATAATTCTTTCTGTTCTATTCATTAACGGCCTTACTTATCTACCAGAGCCGCTTAATGCTGCTGCCGGGATAATAGAATTTTAAAATTTCATTATATTTCTTGCTCTTACCCAATTCCGCAGCTCCCCATTGCGAATATCCTACACCGTGACCCCATCCACGTCCTTTAAAGGTATAGGAGTCACCTTTCTTATCAATTTGCAAAAGAATATCAGGCAGTTTCAAAACACGTGAACTGCCCAGAGTTGTACGGGTACGCAGATCGCGATGCCCGGATTTATATTTAATACGCACTTTCACTATTCTGCCGGACGGTCCTCTTTCCAAAGCGGTAATGGAACGGATACCGGGTACGGAGATACCGATTTTCTTCAATTTGGCCTCGATATCTTTCCGGCTGTACTTCTTGGTCCATGAAGCCATCTTACCTTTCAAGCTTGCCGGGTCCTTATGAGCGACAAGATATGCCTTGCCTGCACCAAAAATAGCCTTGGCGTCCGCGGTAAAGCCACCGCTGTTCGCTGTATATTGGGAAAGAATAGGCTTGTCCTTATATAGAAGAACATGGCCGCTGGTCGCTTTTACGGCCTTGTCAGCACGTTTATCCTCGCGATCCACACCAGCATACATCTGGTCATAAGTATCCGCGTAAACATCATAAAAAAGATGGCTGCGATGTTTCTTCTGATAATAAGCGTAAGTTCTAGCGGCAACAGCCTGAGCCTTCAGGGTTTCGGTCGGCCATGAGGCGTAGGATTCCGCAGGAACGACCGAACGCAGGTAGTCCTCAATATCGACCAGATTGAGAATCAAGAGTTTACCCTTGCGGATACTCACATCAATAATTCCCCGGACCTTCTTGCTTTCAGAGCCGTACTTAACCTTAAGAGTGCCGGTAGATTTAAATTTAATGCGGTTAGCGGAAACAACCTTACCGTCCAGAATTAGCTTGTTACTGGACAAACTGACTTTATACTTACGTTCGCAACCAAGATCATCAGTGCAGATTTTATCTTTGCCTGATCCGGTGGTCACGGTCATGGAAGTTACCTTCCGGCTCAAACAAACCCTGAGCGAGGGTTCTTTACCTATTTTCTCGGGAATCTTCTGATCCGGCTTTTCGTCAGGCTTCTGTTCGGGTTTCTGCTCCGGTTTCTGTTCCTGCTTTACCTTCATGGAAGATATGACCGCTTCGGCCTGATACTTAAACTTACCCTTGGGAAAATAGCGCAGATACTGCTGAAAAACAGATTTGGCCCGATCAAATTTATTCATCTGGTAGTAAAGGAAGCCTAAACGATAGAGGGCTGTATCAGCATAATCTGGATAACTACGCCCAACCATGCGGTAAAGATCGGCAGCCTTTTCAGGAGCATCCAGAAAAGTGGAAAGCACCATCGCCTTACCGAACATTGCGTTTACTCTTGTCTTGGCAACCGGAGAATAGTCAACGGCGGTATCATACTGTTCAAGAGCCTCAAAATATTTACCTATATCGATCAGATAACTGGCGTAATTGATATGCCATTGGGCCTGAGCCTGATCCTCCAGTTCAACGGGAGAATACTTGCGGGCCTGTGCTCCTGCCGGAATCAGCAGCATCAAAACCAGGACTGAAAAAAGAAGTTTCTGTATTATGGCTATTCTATTTTTCATCTTTATTTTCCTCCGGCTTTACTTCACCCAGACTTTCATTAACCGAAACATCTTCAGCTGACTTAACCTCTTCCTTCTCCTTCTGCACCGGAGGGGATTCTGCATCATGCTCATCAGCAGGAATATCCAAATGGTCGAGGTAATCTTTCATATACAATAAATTACTGTCGGCAGGACTGAGCAACAAGGCTTTATCCAGTACTTGACGAGCCTGCTTCAAATCTCCCTTGTTCAGCAGATAGCGCACATAAAGCTGATGCAGACGCACATCGTAAGGAAACTTTGAAATACCTTCATCCAATATTTCTGCAAGAGCAATATCATCACTCAAGGCCAGCAAGGTATAAGAAAGGTACAGATAAACATCACGGTCATCCTTCATCTTAACCGCTTTATTCAAAGCCTGATACGCATCTCCATAATGCTGGGCGTGAAATGAGCTGACGCCCCGCTCCTTGAGCTTAGCAAATTTCTTTTGCAAATCTTCGGGAGTGATATCTTTATCATCCACCAGAATAATCCTGCGGCCATGTGGGTAAGGTGCATCCAGAATAGATTTGACCAGAACATCACCCTCAATTTTCAAATTATCAGCTGCAGCGCTCCCTAGATAATTATCACTGACCACCAATTTACCAGCAGTTTTCAAGTTAACTTTATTATCATAAATATTATTGTTTTCAATCACGACATTACCGTCGTTAAAAATAATACCCTGAGTGCAGTTGGTTATGCTGGAGCGGAGCACAGTTCCGTTACCGGCATTCAGCAGCATTCCAGTACGGGCGTTACTTATACGCAACCCCTTGAAATCATAATTACCAGTTTCCATCACCGCCACAGCATATTCTCCGCCATTAAATGACGAAGAACGAGCTTCTACATAGCCACCGGCAGCTGTGAGCGCTTTACTAAATCCGGTTAATTCACACTGAGAAAGTACCGCCTTGCCACCGGGCATAACCTTTATGCCCTCGGTGGAGTTCGATGCAAAACGTACCGGAGAGCTAAGCTCTCCAAGGGCATCCATTACCCCGAGCACATCAATACGCCCTTTACCGTCAAAACGGATTTTTGTTCCGGACTGCACAGAAAATTCAGCGCCTTCAGGGACAGTCACCGGAAAGGAGATGCGGTAATTACCCTTAACCAGAACTCCGGAAAGCTCGCCGAAGAGATCCCGCTCATCAAATTGGGGCATGACAACCCGGGTAATGCCGTCGAGAGGGGAAAGGTTTCCGGCCTTATCCTTGATGCGTACCCTGTAAAAAACCGTGGTTCCCTGCATTACATCTGAATCTACGAATTCAGGTTTCCGGGTACTGGCCACGATCTCAAAATCACCCACAGGATCAGATCCTTTCTCGATCACAAATTCATCCAGATCGTCAGCATTCGGAACTTCCCACTTCAGCACAACTCCATCGCGCCCGGTCTGAGATTTTATCTCCTTCAATACCGGAGGCAACTCCCCATCCAAAGTTATTAAAGAACCGGATTCCGGCCATAGCCGATCCACACCGTTTGCCTTACGCATCCTGACCATCAGGGTATCATCTACAGACTTATCGCCGGTGCGGACCACATAAAAGCCTTCGTATACTCCCTGCGCGGTCTGAGGCAGGGGGATATTTTTCTTGAAATCACCTATATCAAAAGAACACTTAAGCCCCGGCTCAGCATCAACCCGTACAGAAATTTTCTGCCCGGCTCCGAAAAGCCGATTATCAACGTTGGTATCAACAGCGATCACCTCAGGCAACTTCGGTCCTTTAGGACAATCCGGCAAAACCTGCGCCATATTCCACGCCCAATCGTAAACGACCATACGCATCTGCCGTCTGATAGGGTCAGAAAAAACTTCCTCCACAATAGTCCCGGCAAGGCCGACTACACCAGTAGGCACGGAGATACGGCGTTTTGAAGCACTGTCCCGCCATTTACCGACTAAAGTTCCGGCGGAGTTATACATCGTTACTTCCGCGTCAAGCTGGAACAGATCAAAGGCCAGAGCTTTGATCATATCCGCGCTGTAAATATCTGTCTTGACGATACCGTCGGCATTCAGAAGTTTGCATAGTTCCGCATCGCTCATACTGCGCCAACCATCATCCTGCCCCAGCTCAGCAAGAGTGTTGTCCACCACATCCTTTTGCAGAGGCATAAAACCCTTACCCGCCAACTGGTTGGAGATCGATGCGCGGGTAATGTCCGCAACAAAAACACGATCATCATCCAGCACCAGTACGGATTTATGCTCTGTAGAATTGGCTGAGTGGTCCACATATTCCGCTGGAAGAACTGCAATTTTATATGGGATTGCTTCTTCATCGGCATATTGAACTGACTGCGGTGTTTTTTTAACAAAACACCCCCCCAGTAAAAACGACGCCAGCAACAAAAAAACTACGGAATGATACTTGTTCATCATAATTACGACTTCAACTTTCTGTCCACATTAAAGGAATTGACCGTACCGAAAACGGAACGGACTTGCCCCTCCAGTTGCAGGTGTTTCTCATCAAGGGAATACTTCCCCCCTCCCCAGGCCTGCAATTGACGTCCACTGAGATTAAAAGATTTGATGAGCATCTCTTTCCCGCTTAAAGCGGCACTCAACCGTGCAGAACTGAAATTCAGCCCCTGCCCTGACTGCGGGTTAAAGGAAACAGCATCAAGCAGGTCGATAAAAAATCCCAGACGTGGATCAAGGTTGGCAAGGTTAAAAATATGCAGGTCATCAATTTTAGCCGAAGCTTCTCCACGCACGGAACGCATTAACTCACCGGAGTTGCTTCCCTGCATGAACATATTTGCATTGAGATATATTTTGCCCCGTAGCGAAACGGACAAATCCTTGGCAAAGCACGCTATCAGGCTGGGCAGGCTGGTCCCCCGCCCTTTAATATTGCATTGAGCGGCCAGTTGTTCCTGAGCCAGAACGACATCGGCATTCAGATTAAGATGAAAAAGTTTTCCGCTGGCTTTTACCAGAGCACGATCAGCACCCGAATGAACAAAAACCGCCACATCACTGAACGGCCAATCATTGTAGTAAAACTTACGAATAGAGGCTTTACCGTTGATGTCCCGACCAAGCAATTGCTCAAAATTAAATTTCTCAGTCGCTTCAGAAGTTGCCACTGAAGAATCGCTTTTAGGGGTATTTGTCTCAGGGATACGGATACTTAAGGATTTTAGCTGGGCCTCATAGCCGGAAAGATTGTTACGAGGAGTATTGAAATAACCTGATGCTGAAATTCGTGTTTCCCTGTGATTCAACTGCGTATCAAACTCGGTCCGCAAAGGATTTTTTTTTTGAGCCTCGCAGGTAATTATGTAATCGAAAAGAGAAAAATCACGGGCTTCCGCCTTGAACCTAAGACGTTTAAGATCAAGAGGAAAAGACATATAAGCCTGCATATCACAGCTTCCACCTGTTGCCGAAGCGACATTAAAACTACGCACAGACACCACAGGTTTACCATCTTTCAGTTCCACATCGGCATCAATCTCGGAAATACTGAGTTCCTGTTTTTTACCGTCTGCTGCTTCGAGAACCAGTACCAGATCCTTGGCACTGACAGTCATCTTCCCGGAAAGTCCTTTATTAGTCACAGTGCTTGGCGGGGTAGAAAGAGAAACATCTTTAAAGATCAAGGTCCCACGCGGATTAATGGATTTCAACTTCGCTGATTCGCACAGTGAACTGGTGGCATTCCGACCTCTTTCACTCTTTTGGGCCATAGCGAAAAGTTCCCCGGCATCGACCTGCGCCTCATCAAGAGAAACCTGAAAAGTTCCTCCCTGCCCCATATGCAGCAAAAGTCCTTTACCGCTGGTGGAATCAAGCACCAACCCACCGGCCTTTACATCCATGGTACCGACTGCATTATCTATGCTGAAATCAAGATCTGTGGTCTCAAAGTTACCGGCCTCTGCCAACTCGGGAAGGGTCGAATTGGACATGTAATCGAATCCGGTCAAAAATCCCAAGAAAGCTGCCGGATCAATTGAACATTGTGTAGCCTGAAGATTAAGCTTCAAAGGTGAGGTGGAAGCCATATCCAGACGGCCGGAAAATTTAAACCCCAACTCAGAAATGGAAGCGCTGCGAACATTAAATGTGAATCCGCCACTTTCCTTTTCCATACTGGCGGAAACGGTCAGCGGCTCCGCCTGATAGGAGTTGGTCAACTGCACTTTGCCTGAAACAACGTCGATCTTTTCAGGAAAGAGAGAAGGCAACTCAAACGTACCGGTAGCGGAATCACTTCCTTTCCGATGTGCAAGAGCCCTTACATCCGGGTCTTGTAAAATCACATGGCGCAGCTTAATTTCACCGCTTAAAAGACTAGTAACATCGGGGAAGATTTCCAGTTGCGGAATAAGGATCGTATCCATACCGCTCTGGACACGCAGGTTGGTAACCCGCAGGGAAGGAAGGGGGGAGTAATGGAATTCGATATCCTCCATCACTACCCCCATGTTGGTCATATCAGAAAGCAGTTTTTGCGCGGCGTCCACAAAATGAACCCTGATCAGCACAATGGAGCCAACCGTGAGAATGGTCGCAATAATTCCGCCAATGAGGAATCCTTTTTTATGAAACACCGTAATACCGCCGTTTTTACTACTTAAGTACGAACACTACTCTTGCCTGAGCCAGCAGATTATACTTCTGGTCATAGGCGAATACGGTAGCCGCATCATCAACACTTACCACCGCGTCAGTCACATTCTGCACGGTCTTGCCCTTGAGCACCATAGGAGACTTGCTGCCCCAAGATTCGAGCAGAGCGCGAGCCTTTTGCAGATCAGTGGTATAACCGCCGCAACCTCTTTCTATAAGGACCTGATTGAGAACCTTTGAAGGATCAAAAAGGACTTCATTCTTATCGGTCAGGATACGGTTGACCAGAGCGGGTTTGAAATCAAAATCACGCACATCGACGATGATACCGTCGACCGGAGTGGCCACAGCTTCCTGAATCTTTTGAGAAGCGGTTTCGGTGGTCTGGACCGGAGCTTCAACCTTTTCGGCAACTTTGGCGGGAGCTTCTTCCTTGACCGGAGTTTCTACTTTGGCTGCAACCTCTTCTTTTTTATCTTCAACCACCGGAGCGATGATTGCAGGAAGAGTTTCAGGCTTGAAAGCCGGAATGTTACGAATATTTAAAGCTTCCGGCTCCTTACGGATAATCTCGTCAAATGCACCGTAAACCGAATCATTACCGTGCAGATTCAACCGCAGGCAGACCCGAGCATACCCTTCGGTACGGTCAAAAGATTCACCGCAGGGCACTGCGCCACGCAGGGTTCCCTTAACGGTGGTGCGAATACGGTCACTGGAGAGCATACCGTCGCGGACCGTTGTTTTTCCGCTGAGACGCAAACCCTGAAAGATTTCAAGCATCCTTCTCTGGGCAACTACTTCCGCAGCGCGTTTAGCGCGGTAACGGCTCTGTCCTGCTTCAGATTCACCGATTACCTGAATGTATCCCCTCTGGAATACTTCATCCGCATTTACGACCTCTACAATCCTTTCCCCTGCGACAGCGGAGCTTGCAAAAAGCACTACCGCAGTAAGGGCGAGTAATAATTTTTTCACTTTATCCTCCACTGTTAATAAATATTCATGATGTTGCGCAACCGCATAAGGGAAAGAATCAAATCCGCGCCATCCATATTGTCATCTGGACGAAAGGCTCCGGAAAGATCCGTTTCCATCAGATTACGGTTAACCACAGTGACGATGGCGTTGTACCATGCATCAGTCGGTTCAACATCCGGATAGAGAGATTTTTTCTGTCCCATATGCTGGGTGGACATTTCTTCATCACCAGTCAGCTTAATGAGCACGTCTTCCAGCACGAAGGCCAGTTCCTTACGGTTCATCGGCTTCTTGGGATGAAAAAGATAAGCACGGGTCTGTTCATCATAGGTGGGTTCAAGACCACGGACATGCCATTTGAGGACAGTCATAATTTCCGGCTCGAACATATGTCCCACAATATCAGCAGGTGTGAACTCAGCCTTCATTTCATTTCCGGGAACGGGAATGCGTCCGGCAAAGAGTCTATCCAGATGAAGTTCATCCACCAACAGCGCGGCAACGTCTGCGCGATCAACCTCTTCCTTGACCGCGATTTTTTTAGCGACATCGGTAAGGGTATAATTGCTCATAGCCCGCAGGATTTTTTGAGCACGGTTATACAAGGCATTAGCCTTATCATGCCATTTCCCCGGAGAACCGGACAAAACCACGCCGAGAACATCCTCGGCCTTGCGGAATTCGCCGCCTTTGAAGTAGGCCTCGCCCATAAAATAATGAACAGCCTCGGTCTGGCGATAATAGGGAAGATCTTCTTCAACTACATACTTAAGCATAAGCTTGGCATCAGCATAAAGGTCTTCGGCCCGCTGCAGCCAGCCACGGGTTGTGATGTGGGTGTAGACCCGGATACCGGTTACGTAAACGCTGAATTTCTGAGACCGGTCACGCCGTGCTTCGGATACGGCTTTATCGAATTGGTCAATAGCCCGTTCGGCATCAACAGCGCTGTATTTATCATCACTTTCGGATTCGGCACGCATGGCGTAAACAAGGGCTTTCCCCGCAATAGCCGGTGCGTACTCGTCATCAAGAGCCACGGCCCGCTCAAAACGGACAAAAGCCTTTTCGGGCATACCCTTATCAATGAGCTCCATACCCATTAAATAATGATGGGCCGGGTTATCTTCTATGGACATGGGTTTTACTTTCTTTCCGCATCCCGCAAGGGAGAGAATCAAAAGCAGGCCCGACATAAATATTAAATATTTTTTCATCCGGTTATCCTCCTTGCAGCGGATGCGTTCCGCCGACAATCATGGTTTACCTGCACACTACACTATCGTTATTATACAAGCGAAGGGTAAAATTAACCCATTCACCCTGCGCCCGGAAATCAGTTGTTAAAAACCTTCCGGATTCTGCCAGCGAAATCTGACGTTTCTACCATTAATCCTACTTTGAAACTTTTCCACGCCTAAATCCTTCAAGGCTGTAGAAACCCGCTTAAGCAGATTTTCAGGACGTAAAGTCGACCAGTAGGCGACTTCCATATTCAGCCCGTTCTGGCGCTTGACTTCCTTACGAACAAACCCTGGAACATCCTCAAGAGCGGTTCCAATGTGGGAAAGCTCCGGAAATCCCAGAAAAGTCAGCGTATAACGGAAGCCTTTGCCTCGATCCAGCTCGCTTTCCATGTTTTCCAGCAGCTCACGTGCAAGGCGCACCGATGCCCAATAGGTTTCCGGCTTGGCAGCTTCCACAGCACGGCTGTATACATCAGCCGGTTTACCTGAAAGGCTTACATATTTCTCAACCGGCCTGCGTATTTCACCGATTTTCAACCCGTCCGAAATACGTACACAGGTCATATGCATAACAGGATTGGCATGCTCAGGCAGCTTAAGATCAACTGTTACCAAGTAGTCAGCTTTTAGCAGGCTATTAAACTTAACGGCTTTTTTCAGATTCATGGAACCTTCAATCTCAGCGTACTTCGCGCGAGACATGGGCCAATCGATAACCTCAAACTGGAACTTTTTCCCGAAAGTACGTGCAACATCATGCACCAATTCCTGCATAGATTGCGGGGGAACAGAATTGAAACCGGCCCCGGAACCGAAGATAAGCAGCCTTGGCAGGCCGGACATTTTCTGCAGGATTGCAAGAGTGGTGTAGTCGGAATAGAGAAGATCGCTGTTTACCACTGCATCTATGGTAATGACATAGCCATCAGCAGTGGCGCCTTCCTGCAACACCTTATAAGAAGTGACGTATCCCTTTGAATGGCTGACTATCTCGTCACGCACCAGCACTCCGGATTCCACAAGGGACTCGGAGGCAACAGCCGTACCGATCTGCATTTCTACAGCAGTACGCAAAGCTGAATTAAGCGCCTGATTGCGGTCAATTCCCTCGCCGGTGGCCTCCACGGCAAATGCCGTGGAGGCGGCCAGCAATATTGCAATCGCGATAGCACCCACCTGAGAGTACAGTTTTACGAAGGACATACAGACCTCATTTTTTTACGGCGGGAAAACCTACCATTCACTGTTGCTCTGCTGTCTGCGTTGCTTAACGCGATGCTGCTTCACGATCTTCACTTCATTACCGGAAACGTAGACACGTCCCTTCATGTTCAGCTTTCTGAGCATGCGCACCATATTACGCTTCAGATGAGAAGAATTAATGGAGGACTTGTACCACATTTCATGGTGTGAAGAAGTGTTCAGAGCATTCGTTTTGGGGCGATGGCTGTCGTAACCGGTGAAGATGGTAATATAATCTTCAACATCGAGCATATCATCATCACTGAAACCGTCGAAAACGAGAGTCCATTCAAGAAGACGCCCAGTTGCACCTACGCCGGAACCGGAACCTGCACCTGAACCACCAGCGTCAGAGGAACTTGCGCCTTCCGGGTGGTACTGATCAAGTCTGTCCGCCAAAACAGCGCCGACATCGGAACCGATAATTTTGGAAAGCTTACCGACAGCTTCGAGAACATCATTTCTGCTGTAAGGTCTGGGAACCAGCTGATACTGCTGCGGCTCAGATTCAAAATTACCCAGTCTGGAACCATCCCAAACGGAAAGGAGGCGGCCTTCAATACGGGCGGTAACCCTTACGCTGTTCTGGTTGGTCTTGGCATTGGGATAAATGCTGAAAATACAAAGAACGTCGATACCTGCATCCTTAGCGATCTGGATTAGTTCCGCATCATTACGTCTGATGCGGCCCTGAGCATGAGTCATATAAGTCAGGGCAGTTTCATCTTTAACGTCGAACCCAAGATTGACCATCTCATTTGAGATAGCATTAAGGACTCGTTTAAAAACTCTCGAGTTGCGGGGGACAGTATCTTTATCAACGTCTTCCCCGACAATCATGACCCTCGGCAGGTCGGTAGCAAGCGCAATGGTAGGCGCAACGAAAAAGCAGACTATGGCGATGAGAAGTAATGCTGATTTCCTCATGTCACTCTCCTTAAAAGTGGGTGGTTAAACTATTTATCCGACTCTGTAGGTCGAGATGGTCGTAAAAAGTACTCCTAAACCCCACCGGGTTTTTCCAACAATGACTAGACAAGTTAAGATAGCTTAAAACTTATTAGTAACTATATTATATTACACGACTTATGCAACATAATTTGAATCATTCAATAAACTTTTTTTCGCTTATTTTGATAAGCGAAATAACCTTAGAATAATAGAACAATTAAAAAACCTAGTCAAACTATCTTAAAAAAAAAGACATTCTTGAAGGTTATTTTGTCCTTTTTCACTCCCCTCCCTCCGTTGCTTCTGTTGGATTACAAGTGTCCTTATTGAAAATAAGCCCTGTTTTATGTATATCACATAAAAACAATACTTATCCACGGTTTTTATAATGAATCCTTTGAGAATGAAAAGCGAGGGGAAAAATTAACCTGTTCAACCTACACATTCTCAAATAACACATTCAAAGCTTCAGGCGTGACATAAAGGAAAGCTAAAAAGGCATCACAAAAATGAAACCAAAAAGAACTAATAATGCAACCCATACGTGGGAAATGATGCAGTGCTCGCGCGATGTGCTCGGCCCCACCTCTATGCAAAAAATATTTTCACGAGGCCAAAGCCAGATCAACCGCTACTGTTCATCACCGCAGCACGAAGACCACCAGCGAAATCCTCTGGACAGGCTGCATCTGCTTTTCAGCATGCTGGATGAAGAAGGAGAAAGGGAACTGGTAATCGCAGCGCTGAATCATCTATGCGCTTCAATTGGATACCGCATTCAAGAACAGCTGAATGTGGTTCCGGACAAACTGACTGTGGAAGAAGAATGTCTGGATGATTATCCTGAAAAAGTGGAACTGGACCGCCTGATCGCCTGCAATGCCGCTCCGGAACTCGTCCGCCGGCAGGGCGAACACACCTGTCGGGAAATAATGGAGACGGTGGCCAGCTATGAAGCCCACTGCAAAATAAATGGAACAAAATAAAAGACTCCCCGAGAAAAATCCCGAAGAGTCCTTTTAGTACTATAATACTTAATGTATTCTATCCGGCTATTTCTTCATGTTCACGAACTGGAAAGGCATATCCAGATCAGAATCTCTGACCAGTGAAATAACGGACTGCAGGTCATCGAGTTTTTTGCCGGTAACGCGTACCTGCTCATCCTGAATGGACGCCTGAACCTTAATTTTTGTACCCTTGATCATCTTCACGATTTTCTTAGCGGTATCCTTGTCGATTCCTTCCTTCAGCTTTACTTCCTGCTTCAGCTGCCCGTTGGAGGTCGGCTCGAATTTACCGAATTCAAGTGATCTGGGATCGACTTTACGTCTGGTAAAATGAGTAATCATCATATCCCGTACGGCCTTCATTTTCATTTCATCGCCGGTAACAACATTGATGGTATTGGTCTTTTTATTAAGTTCTATCTCAGTATTTACCCCGCGAAAATCATAACGGGTATCAACTTCCTTAAGCACATTATTTACGGCGTTATCGACTTCCTGAGCATCAATCTGGCTTACAATATCAAAAGACGGCATTGTATATCCTCCATATAAGATTTGGCAATTTGAAGTGATCAAGTAATTTAACTATCAGCAAGACATAGTCAAGCCCGTATTCTGGCGCAACTCAGGTCATTAGGGCTTCATCAACGGAGGAGTAAATATCAAAAAGGGTATCAAGACCTGTAAGCCGGAAGATCTGTGCCAGTCTCGGGTGGAGACCGGTAAGCATAAAGCAACCGCCGGGGGCTATTTCATGAGCTGTAGGAATCAGCCCCGCAAGTCCACAGGAATCCATAAAAAGTACGGAGGAGAGGTCAAGCACCAATTTACAATTTCCCCCTTCCGCCAAAGCGCAAACATGTTCATGCAACACAGTAAAATTGTTCGCATCGACCCTACTATCACCGACACTTAACACGACAAAGTCCCCGACCCTTTTCTGGGACAAAATCATATTCTGCTCCTAGGCAGTTAGTAAAATCCCCGGTTCCCTCATTGAAACAAACACAGAAAAATACTAGACGTATAACTTCACCAAGAGTAATAAAGCAATAACAATAATCACAACAGAAGACTATCAGAAGGACCAGAATATGTACATACTGAATTTAAGCTATATCAAACCGCTGGAAAATATTGATTCCCTTTTGGAAGAACATATTAAGTTTCTTAAAAAAAATTATGAAGCCGGGATTTTTATAGCCTCCGGTCGCAAAGTACCACGCACCGGAGGAGTTATTCTGGCTAAGAACATCTCGCTGAACGAGCTTGAAAAAATCATTAATGAAGATCCCTTCAAACGGGAAAAAGCAGCCGAATACGAGATTGTCCATTTCATCCCGACCATGATGGCGGACGGCTATGAACTTCTGAAGGATGATCCGGAATAAAACCGCTACTCGTAAAAATCCCCGCGCCAATAAAAAATGGTGCGGGGATTTATCACCTGAAGAGCTAATTAAGTTCGTTCAACTTGGTAGTTAATTTCCTGAATTCTGTCTTCATTTCTGAATTCTGGAATACAATCAGGTCAGGAGTCTGCAATTCTGATATACGATCCAGCATTGCATTGGCATCACGCATCAAAGTTATTAAATTGTGAGCACCCTGTACGGTCTCATAAGTGTTCAAAGCAACTTCATACTCATGAAATATACCGGATTTTGCATCAGCGATCCGCTCCCGGTTCTTCCCAAGGTATTGCGCATACATTTTTGCTGTACGCACAGTAAGTCCCTGTGCAGCGAGGTTCGTTTTGTAGATTCCCCGATATTTGGCCGGTTCGTTTTCGATTTTTGCTATGGTCCTTTGAATCAATTCTTCCTGCTTGGTAATGATCTCTTTGATTCTTACAAGATAGACATCATCAATCTTATTTTCATAATTTTCATAAAGATTAATGAGAATACGCAGTAACAGGGTATGCATCCCGTAATAACGCTTGGCCATTTCTATATTTTCATTGGCTTCGGCTGTAAGCCGCTGCAGCTCGGTGGTAATTAATTTCACGTTATTGAAAACCGAGACAAGGCGCACATCATCATCGCCGGTGACGCTGTAAACGAGTGTTTCCACTTGTTCACGGTCCACCTTCATACCGATGTCCTTCATCTCCACAAGAAGCTTATCAATCAAAGATTCCACCTGCTTCTCATTTTCTTCCTGACGAATTTCAAGATCTTTGACCTCTTCATCAATGGAACCGACATCCTTTTTCCAGACTTCCCACTTTTTAACTTTCTTGGGAGCCGCCAGACGTTCAATCTTTAATTCCGCAACCCGCTCGCGGCACTTAGCCGAATCATCCTGCAATTTGCGTATAGCTTCTTTGGTTTCCGACATACCGGAGATTCCCAGAACTTCGATACATTCATCCAACAAACCATTAATCTTGCCGTCAACACTCTTCTTATCCTCCTTCAACGGATTCCATGAGGAGTCCGGGACGTTTCCACGCAAATCCAGCTCCGCCACAGCTTCGGACAACAAAGGATGAACCTCACCCCAAACATCCTCTAGGGAGGAAGCAAGAACAGAAGTAGCAAAACAACAAACCAAGACAATTGCACAAAAAAGACTTTTCACCTGAATACACCTTGATCCAAACACAGAAATTAATCGTCCCCGCTGGAATCGTCACCACCGGAATCATAATCGCCGGAATCATCATCCCGGTCATCATTATCATAATAATCGTCATCCCGATTATGATCGTCGCGACGACTAACACCGTTGTTCTTTTTCTTAAGTTTAAAAAGAATCCATACAACCACCAATACAGCAAGCAAGCTCAGAAGACTTTCAAAATCCATATGACCTCCCGTCACTTGATTATTATGCACATATCATAGCATCTGATCAAAACAGGTGTCATGTATTAAATTTGAAAATGAAGTTTTTTCAGCACTCAAAGCTGAATAATAATTATGACCCAGCAATTGAGAGAGTCACACTGATTATAAACTAAAAATCATATAATACTATAATTTAGGACAACATAACTGGACATCTAATCAACAGAAGAATATAAACTCCTACTGAGGATAGGTGAATTGTCCACCCCCTACATACCGAAGCCTGCGGGACCCGCCCCGGACCACGTAAGCTTCGGAAATGGACGCGGCGCGCTCTGCGCCAGAACAAGTTTTAAGCACCTCTCGGTCCCCAGGCAAAATCACATCACATACAGAGATATGCCTGGTTCACTACTTCAGTACCCATATGTTTTACTGACTAAGCGAATGGAGAAAAACGATGACACAACCATTGTCAAAAACTTTTGTAAATACCTTTCTGGGCCATGCCCCGATGTGGTACAAACTGGCTATTATTGCATTTCTGGTCATAAACCCGATACTGATGGTCACTGTCGGCCCTTTTATTGCGGGTTGGGCCCTGATTGCGGAATTCATCTTTACGCTGACCATGGCCCTTAAATGCTACCCTCTGCCAGCAGGTGGGTTGCTCGCAATTGAAGCAATTATTATCGGCCTGACGAATCCGGAAACCGTATACCACGAAGCGCATAATAACTTTGAAGTTATCCTGCTGCTGATCTTCATGGTTGCGGGTATCCACTTCATGAAAGATTTTCTGCAGTTCACATTTACCCGTATTCTGGTCAATGTACGTTCCAAGAAGATAATCTCATTACTATTCTGTCTTGCAGGGGCATTCCTTTCCGCATTTCTGGATGCCCTGACCGTAACCGCGGTTATCATGGCCGTTGCCTACGGATTCTACAGTGTTTACCACAAATATGTTTCCAGCGAGATGGGTAAAGGGTCTCACAGTCTTGATTCCGACCTGCATCTTAAAGACAAAAACCGTGAAGAGCTTAAAGAATTCAGAGGTTTTCTGCGCAACCTTATGATGCATGGTGCGGTTGGTACCGCTCTGGGCGGCGTATGCACACTTGTCGGTGAACCCCAGAACCTGCTTATCGGACATGAAATGGGCTGGCACTTCATCCCATTCGCTATAAACGTTTCTCCCGTAACCATGCCCGTATTGATAGTCGGTCTGCTGACCTGTTTCCTTACTGAACAGTTCAAAATTTTCGGCTATGGTTTTTCACTGCCGGGCAACATCCGCTCCTTTCTTTTTGAAGAAGCAATGCGAAACGAAGAAAAACAGGGGCAGGCCGGTAAACTGAGACTGATCATTCAGGCCATCATCGGAATCTGGCTCATTGCCGCACTGGCCTTTCACCTCGCTGCTGTCGGTATCGTCGGTCTTTCAGTTATCATTTTACTGACCGCTTTTACCGGTATCATCGAAGAAAGCCGTTTCGGTCCTGCTTTTGAGGAAGCTCTGCCTTTTACCGCACTGCTGGTGGTCTTCTTCGCGGTTGTTGCTGTTATTCACTCTCAGGAACTATTCAAGCCGATCATTGAATTCGTACTCAGCATGCAGGGACAGACTCAGCTCATGGCTTACTACATTGCCAACGGTCTTCTTTCCGCCATCTCGGATAATGTATTTGTTGCGACCGTATACATTTCCGAAACCAAACTGCACTTTGTACATGTGCTTAACTCCATCCCCAACATCGGCATGACTGGTCAGCAGCTTATGGATAAACTGACTGATCCTCACGTAGCCCGTGCCGACGTTCTGGCTACTCTGCCTCAGGCTGCCGCCGAACAGGCTCACGCTGTTATGCATCAGCTCGATAAGCTGGCTGTTGCCATCAACACCGGTACCAACATTCCTTCCGTTGCAACACCCAACGGACAGGCTGCATTCCTCTTTCTGCTGACCAGTGCTCTTGCCCCGGTCATCAGGCTTTCTTACGGCAGAATGGTTATGCTCGCCCTGCCCTACACAATCACCATGTCAGTCACCGGCCTGCTGGCTGTAGACTGGTTTTTGTAGACCACGTATAAATACACGCTAAAAAGCGGGCACTCAGGATTATGAGTGTCCGCTTTCTTTTATCCTAATTCTGGACATGAAAAAATAAAGGAACTAACAAGGAACTAATATCAACAATCAACAATAGCACTACTATGAATACAACACTGGAAATTATCGGCTATATCCGCTCGACAATAAAAGACAGGAAAAATGCCCCAAAGCAAGGATGTGAAGGGGGCGTGGAAGCAATTGTTGAAATCAAGGAAGATTACAAGGATTCGATGGATGGGTTATCTGTTGGAAGCAAAATTATACTGCTGAGCTGGTTGCATGCTGCAGACCGGAGCTGCCAGAAAGTTCATCCACGTGGGGATTTATCCCGCCCGATACGGGGCGTATTCTCCACACGATCACCAGATAGACCCAACCCAATCGGTTTACATCCTGTAACCATAACAGAAATAAACGGCTGCGAAATGAAAGTTCATCCGGTGGAAGCCATAGACGGAACACCGCTAGTCGACATTAAATCTGACTAGCAGCATAAAAAGGAATCCCCCCATCCCACGGGGTCGGCTACATAATGACCGACCCCGCATGGGGTATTCCATCGATACAGGTATCGTGAAATCTCGGGTTATTACTACCGGGGACGGTAAGTAATTCTACCACGAGTCAGATCGTAAGGAGAAAGCTCAACAGTAACTTTATCACCGGGCATAACTCTGATGCGAAATTTACGCATCTTACCGGAAATATGAGCCAAAACCTCATGACCATTTTCAAGCTCTACGCGAAACATAGCGTTGGGGAGAGCTTCTTCTACAACACCATTAACTGCAATGCCTTCTTCTTTAGCCAAAACTTTTCCTCTACTCTTAACTAGTTACATAAAAGAAGCCCGCATTCGCAGCAGCGACAGCGGGCTTAATTTTAGATTTTCCCAAATTCGGGAATATCAGACTGTCTTTAGGTACAAAATGGTGTAGGTAAGAACAACATATTCTCACCAGCCCAAAGGGGCTTTATACCAAATCGCAACAAATTACCAGCGCCTGGGACGTGGTTCACGGGGACGAGCTTCGTTTACTTTAAGATTACGGCCGCCAAAATCAGTACCATCGAGACTCTCAATAGCCTGAATAGCGCCTTCATCTTCCATTTCAACAAAACCGAATCCACGGGGACGGCCAGTTTCACGATCATTGATGAGTTTAACGGAAATAACTTCACCAAATTCTTCAAAAGCCGCCCGCACATCTTCTTCGGAAGAGCTCCAGGGAAGATTGCCCACGTAAATGTTCTTCGACATCTCAAAAAACTCCATAAAACGTTAGAACTTAAAACAATACCAGACGCCGTTCTTGAACTTAAAAAATTCTTTACGACTTATGCTGTACTCAGAAACCCGCTGAGATAACCAGCCACTCAACTAAATACCTATAAAGACAATCTATGATATTCGGCTGATATCCGGTAGCCTACTTAGCCCCATACCCCAGTAAGGATAAAAGAGCAATAGGCCCACGCAAAAAAGATTATTAATTAACCTTTTTTACGTGGGCCTGATTATTTTAAAAAGAGCAATAGCTTATTTCTTAAGCCAGCTCATCATTTTACGGAGTTCGCCACCGACCTGTTCGATCTGGTGTTCTTTACCAATGCGGCGCATAGCACTGAAGTGTGCCTTACCAGTCATATTTTCAGCTATGAATTCACGTGCGAATTCACCCTGCTGGATTTCTTTGAGGATCTTTTTCATTTCCTTACGGCTTTCCTCGTTAATAACGCGAGGACCGCGGGTAAGGTCACCGTATTCAGCGGTGTCGGAAATGGAATCACGCATTTTGGCAAGACCACCTTCGTAGATGAGATCGATGATGAGTTTGCACTCATGCAGGCACTCAAAGTAAGCGATTTCAGGTTTATAACCAGCTTCTACGAGGGTTTCAAAACCTGCTTTGATCAGCTCGGAAAGACCACCGCAGAGCACTGCCTGCTCACCGAAAAGGTCAGTTTCAGTCTCTTCACGGAAAGTTGTTTCCAATACGCCGGAACGTGTTGCTCCGATACCTTTTGCGTAAGCAAGTGCGATATCGAAAGCCTTACCGGAAGCATCCTGATCTACAGCGATGATAGCGGGAACAGCTCCGCCTTCGGTGTAAGTACGGCGTACGAGGTGACCGGGACCCTTGGGAGCTGCCATAATAACGTCAACATCCGGGCTGGGAACAATCTGCTCGAAATGGACGTTAAAACCGTGTCCGAAAGCAAGGATGTTACCGGGTTTCAAGTTAGGTGCGATGTCTTTTTTGTAAACATCGGCCTGTACCTGGTCGGGCAGGAGGATCATGATCAGATCAGCCTGTGCTGCTGCTTCTGCTGCGCTTACGGGCTCGAAGCCGTGTTCTTTGGCAAGGTCATAGTTCGGTCCGCCGGGACGCTGACCGACAATAACCTTAACGCCGGAATCACGAAGGTTCTGTGCGTGGGCATGACCCTGACTACCGTAGCCGATGATGGCAACTGTCTTATCTTTCAGCAGATTAAGATCAGCGTCATTTTCATAATAAACTTTCATTGCTTTCTCCTAGATATTATTCTCTTTAATTCGGACACGAAACTTGTGAATAGTTTCCCGGCAGCTCGCTCTGAGAAAAGCCAACCAGAGGGCACTCCTGTGCCGAAATGTTTATGAAATTTTTGACCTAAACTTGTATGGCTCTTTTCATTGCGACAGTTCCGGTACGGGCAATTTCCTTAATACCGAAACGGGTGAGCATATTGATCAATGCTTCAATCTTGCCGTGATCGCCCGTAACTTCAATTGACAATTCGTCCGGGCTTACGTCGACAACCTTGCAGCGGAAAATATCCACAATTCGCAGAATCTCCGCTCTTTTGTTATCTTCGGCATTGACCTTGATGATGACCATTTCACGTTCAACGGCCTTATGTTCAACCATATCAACTACTTTTATGACAGTAACAAGCTTGCGCAGTTGCTTTACGATCTGCTCGACGATGTGCTCATCGCCAAAGGTCGTAATAGTCATTTGGGATACTCCCTCCTCAAGGGTGGGAGCAACGTTGAGGGATTCGATGTTGAATCCACGCCCGCTGAACAATCCTACAACTCTGGAAAGAACCCCGGGCTCGTTTTCAACTGTCACGGATAAAGTATGTCTCATTACTTCCTCCTAAACGAGCAGCATGTCGGTTAATGAAGCACCGGCGGGCACCATGGGGTACACGTTTTCTTCCGGATCCACGCGAACATCGATAATTGTCGGCTTTCCATTGGCGAAAGCTTCTCTGAGTATCGGTTCGAGGTCTTTTTCTTCAGTAATCCTGTACCCTGCGGCTCCGTATGCTTCTGCAAGCTTTACGAAATCCGGCTGAGCATCCATGCAGGTTTCACAGTAATTGCGATTGTAAAAGAGCTCCTGCCACTGGCGAACCATTCCGAGATAGCCGTTATTCAAGATAACTATTTTTACGGGAAGGTTGTTACAGACGGCAGTCATCATTTCCTGAATGTTCATCTGAATGGAGCCGTCTCCGGCAATATTCACGACAAGTTTGTCCGGGAAGGCCATCTGAGCGCCGATAGCTGCGGGAAAACCGAAGCCCATGGTGCCTAGACCACCGGATGAGAGGAAAGATTTTGAACTTTTAAACTTATAGAACTGGGCGGCCCACATCTGATTCTGGCCCACTTCAGTGGCGACAATGGCGTCCCCGTTGCTGATTTCGTAGACTTTTTCCACGACCTGCTGGGGTTTGATGAACTCATTCTCACTCTTTTTGTAGCGTAAGGGATGAGTTTCCGACCATTCCTGGACCTGTCTTACCCAAACAGCATGGGCAAGTTCCCAGTCTACGGAATCGATCTTGGTTTCCATTTCACTCTTTAATGCGGACAATGCGCTTTTGCAGTCAGCGACCAAAGGCACGTGTACGGCGACGTTCTTCTGAATTGAGGTGGGGTCAATATCGATATGAACAAGAGTGGCTTTAGGGGCAAAAGTACTGACCTTGCCGGTGACACGGTCATCGAACCTCGCCCCGATTGCCAGGACGAGGTCCGCGTTATTAACTGCCATGTTTGCGGCGTAGGTGCCATGCATTCCCAGCATCCCAAGCCATAAGGGATCATTTCCGGGAAAGGCGCCCAGCCCCATGAGGGTTGCTGTCACCGGGATGTCAAGGCTTCTGGCAAGCCAAGTCAATTCATCCTCAGCTCCAGAGCTGATAACCCCTCCGCCTGCATAAATCAAGGGTCTTTCTGCTCCCTCGATTAATTTTGCGACTTTTTTTATCTGCCGAGCATGCGGTTTAAGGTTCGGATGGTAACTCCGCAGCGACACATCTTCAGGCCATTCAAACTTGAATTTCTGCTGCATAATGTCCTTGGGAAGGTCGACCAGAACCGGGCCGGGACGTCCTGTACGGGCCAGAAAAAAGGCCTGACGGACAGTGAAAGCAAGGTCCTTTATGTCCTTTACAAGATAATTATGCTTTGTGCAGGGACGCGTGATTCCTACTATGTCCACTTCCTGAAACGCATCGTTTCCGATCAATGGAGTGGGAACCTGCCCGGTAAAAATAACTACCGGAATCGAATCCATGTACGCCGTTGCTATGCCGGTAACGGTGTTGGTTGCCCCGGGACCTGATGTCACGAGACAAACCCCTACATCGCCGGTGGCGCGTGCATAGCCGTCCGCAGCGTGAATTGCGCCCTGTTCGTGCCTTACCAATATGTGCTTAAACGGATAGTTGGGTATTTCGTCGTATATATCGATTACGGCCCCTCCGGGAAATCCGAATACGACGTCCACACCCTCCTTTTTCAGACATTCAAGAAATATCTGAGCCCCGGTGAGCTCCATGGCTCCCCTCCCTTATTTATGCTTATCGAGCAAAGCCTGCAGCTTTGTCTTTCCAGCGAGTTTTTTCTTTTTCAATTCTTTTACTTCCTGAGTTTCAGTTTCGCTCAGGTAAGACTTGGCTTCCATTTTATCAATGAGCTTATCGTATTCTTTGTGCTGATCCCATAGAGCGTTAATTTCGCTGTTCTGACCCACTAGCTGCTCGATCATTTCAATTTCTCTCTGTTCCATTTGAAACTCCTTTTTTGCAATTTGTTTGCAATTCAGGCGTCGGCAGGAATTATCCCGTCCCAACGCGGTTCAACATCGGACTCCACCAGTAAAACCTTTTTACGGCTGGAATGCCCAGATGCAATGGAAATGTTGCGTTTTTTCAGACCCAGTCGGGTCGCGACAAATGAGGCGAGAGCCTTATTGGCCTTGTTATCAACTGCGGGTGCATTTATCCGCACACGCACACTATCCTGGTACTCCCCGGTAACACCTTCTTTTTTGGCTCCGGGCTGCACCCACACAGAGACCCTCCACGAACTTTGTCCGCAGGGCCTGATGTATGAGGGTAGTTCTGTTGTAACTTCGGTCACTTGGCCTTCTTAAAGAATTTAAGTTTGGATTCTATGGCTTCAACCTTGTCGACTTCGGGATCACCGATTTCCAAAGTTTTGAGGTGGGATTCAAGGAGGGCCTTCAATTCGACCTCGAAACGGGTTCGTTGCCGTTTCAGCTCATTGATGTCCTCATGTATCTGCGCCAGCCTGTTATGGGCCTGCTGCAAAATAACCTCAGCCCTTGAATGGGCTTCATTGATGATGAGTTCAGCTTCTTTCCGAGCGGTAGCTTTGAGGTCGTCCACCATTCTTTGGGTGGTCATCAGGGTATCGCGCAGAGTTTCCTCACGCTGCCGGAATTCAGTAATAGTACTTTCCCGACGGGAAACTTTTTTCTGAAGCTGCTTTTTTTCATCGGCAGAAGCGCCCAGAACTTCCGCGAGCTCGACCATAAGCTGGTCCACTTCGCTCTTGGAATACCCGAACAGGGATTTGGAGAACTTTTTATTAAGCAAGTCGATTTTTGAAAGACTCATGCCCACCTCCGGCATCTACATACCATAAGCGATTCTGGTGAGGTTACCCACCAGAGCGATATCGATCATCTGGATAGCCAGAAGAACGACAATGGGGGAAAGATCAAATCCACCGATATTCACAAAGGGCAGATACTGCCGCACCTTGGCGAAAACCGGCTCGGTAACACTGCGTAAAAATCTGACAATGGGATTGTAGGGATCAGGATTGACCCAAGTTATCAGGGCGGAAACGATGACCACCCACATATAGAGATTAAGTACAAGCGAAAGAACCTTCGCCACGGCAAGAATCACGTAATCCATTTAACTTACTCCTAACGGACTGAATCAGAAGCAGCAGCTTCCAATCTTGACTATAAATTGGCACAGCAGGATTCAAGAATCAACTGTTTTTCCAATTTTACCTTAATTCGATCAAATATAAGAACACGGTTAACAGGAGCAGATCAAAGAATGCCTCCCGGCAACTCCACCGCACCATTCATTATTGTTCAAAAGTATTTCACTAACCGCAATTACAATCAGTCCAGACATCATTGCGGGCTTTTTCCAGAAAGTTGCAGAGAGTCCAGTAACTATCCACGTGAAAGCGGGCGTTTAGTGTCGGGCTGCGGTAGGCCCAGAATTCAACCCCGGCACGCTCGGCGCAACTTTCGTCAACCCATGTATCACCGATATATACTACATCCTCGGGCTTCATATTCCACTTTTGCAGTATATAGTGAACGCCTTCAGGATGCGGCTTGCTGTTGGGCAGGGTTTCCGAGGTAACCATTGGGGAGAAAAACCCTTCAATATCAAACATCTGCAGAACAGTAGGCAGGGTATCGGTACGGTTTGTATTGATGCCCATACGGATATTATTAGTTCTCAGCCATTCCAGCAACCGGGCCAGACCTTCCTCTACTTCAATATAATTGATCCCCTCTTTGAGAGAAGGATCAGTACTGAACTCAAAAGCCTCTTCATGAAATTCTTCCGGAAGGATATACTTCAGGGCTTCGGCATGGGTCAGCGCATGAACCTGCTTTTCTTCTTCAGCGTTCATGGGTTCAAGACCGAATTTTTCCTTAAACTTATTGTAGTACCATTTATTGGAATTGAACGAGTTAATCAGCACCCCGTCGCAATCGAAGATTACGCCTTTAATTTTTTTCACCAGATTGGGAGGGGTTACCGGACTTATATGTATAGAATCCATTCTTGAATCGCTCCTTAATTATCTTCAACTGCATTGAGGACCACGGTAAATTCCCGGTCAAGCCACGGCTTATCCTCGGGAACGGAAGACAGCCCAAGCAGTTTCCACGTTTTTTCACGCAGCGCCAAAGCTTTTTCTTCCAGTAATCCTTCTTTTTCATAAAATTCAAAATCAAGGTCTCTCCAATAAGAGACCGCCTCAACATCGGAAGTTACCAAAACGCAATTCTCAGGCAACAGCAGGGCAAAACCTTCCAGCACTTTCTGCCACGGCAGCTGTACAGTGCTTCCCACCACACCCGGCAGATTGGCCATGAGTCCGCCGAGAGCTATAGCCTTGCGCTCATCCTCATCATCAACATCAATCCCCAGGCTCTCACCGAAACCGGCCCATTTATCGCTCAGGTTCTTTTCCAGAAAGCCAAGCTCGAGATGCTTTTCCTCGTATGCGTAAACAAGGGCCAGCACGACCTGATTCTGGGCCCGCACGTCCTCATCGTTTGATTCTACGGATTCGGAAGAGAGTCGCGCTGAAAGTTCAGTATGAATTGCGGAAGTTTTTTCACCGAACTGATCCCGGTCATAGGGCTGGGGGTTGACTATAAATTTAAACATGTCGCCGAGGCTTTCACCATAACTGATGAAATCATCTACCATACGTCGGCATTTCTGCGGTTCCACGGGCAGGTTTTCAGGACGAAAGACAGAGACAACGGACTCTTTATCACGGTCTATGCCCGGATCGAAAATCGATGCTCCCTCAACTTTTTCCTTGATCAATTCCTCATGCATCTGCGGAAAATATATCAACACGGCAAAACTCCTTATTGGGATCGCTACTGCTGGTAGCTTGATTCATGTACCGGACTAAAATATTATTTATTGCGTGGTTTAAAGTGATTGCATACGCCCCCGCATTCAGGCTGCTCGAACAAACATATTTCTTTATGCAGTGCAGCACAAAAAGGAAGGCCTTCTTCGTCGTGCGGCACCATTTTGCGACACACCACTGCGGATTTCAAGTATTCTTCTATTCTTTGTTCCCAAAATTCACTAAAGGCATGCTCGTCAAGATGAAAATTATCAGCCTGACGCAGAAGTTTGTCATACTCCCCTTCAAGACCTTTAAGGACTGTACACCGCCACTGACGATTGTATCCCGGATTAAGCTTCTCCTCATAAAGACACTTTCCATTTTTATAAAACCGGCACATGCGTCCCGGCATTTTCGTCACCCTAGCCAAAACCTTTCCTCCGGGTACCTGCAGCCACAGGTAAAAAATTAAATATACAAATGATGAGTTATGTACGCTTCGCTGCTTTGTAAAGATCAAAAATATAAATTTTCCGTGCCGTTCCGGGATAGGAAGACATTCTTGACCAAAGAGCCGGGCACGTGTAAATGTTCTCTACCGTCTAGCAATGGAGGATTAAAATGTTCGGTTTAGGAATCACAGAAATTCTTTTAATTTTAGGTATTATTATCCTGATTTTCGGAGCTAAAAAGCTTCCCGAGGTGGGCAGCGGACTGGGCCGTGCAATTCAGAATTTTAAAAAGGCAAGCAGCGAGTCCGAAGAAATTGACGTTACGCCGTCAGATAAGGACAAAGACGCTTAATATCACTGAAACAAGCTTAATTTTTATGCAGTTTTTCTGCAAGGCCCCGTGTTGCTCAGCGATCCGGGGCCTTATTATGTTCTCTTTTCCACTTCATCTGAAAACATAACCAGCCCCCGCCTAAGATACACAGCTCCGGAAATACATGTAAAAAAAGCAGTAACAATCTCCACTCCGGGAGACAAAAAACTTACATCAAAGCCGAAAGCAAGACCGGTAAGTACGGAAAATACGACCAGAAGCTGCAATGCAGTAGTTATCTTACTGGACCGGAGGGGATCAATCTTTTTTTCTACATCCACTCCGTAAAATTTGAGCAAAAAAAGTCCGCCCACAATTATCAGATCACGGGAAACAGCGAGCACAGTCAGCCAGACGGGAATATATCCCTGTGCGGTAAGACAGATAAAGGAAGTTACGAGCAGGATCTTATCGGCAAGGGGGTCGATCATCGCCCCGAATTCGGTTCGCTGCTTCATTAGCCGTGCCAAAAAACCATCCAGACCGTCTGAAATGCCGGCAACCATAAAAAGCAGCCATGCCGCAAGGAAGTTGCTGTCGAGATAGGCGATAACGAATCCCGGCGTCAGCAATATCCTGAAAATGGTGATCAGGTTAGGAATGGTCCATATTTTCCGGCTCGGCACTATACCTCCTTACTGTTTTGCCTCCTCAAGACCTTCCAGACTGAAGGTCAATCCACGGGGAGGCAGATAATCATTCAGGTAGCCGCGAAGCACCCACTGATCTGAAATTTCAAGGGACCAGCTGGCGGAAACCGTGGTAGGACTCATTTCCACATCCAGCAGATTAACTTCCTGCACAGCGGAATCCCATGTTTTGAGTTTGCGTCCGAATTCTCGCACACCGTCGGGGTTGAACCAACCGTTAACCACCAGAACAGCCTTGGGATTGGTGAGTTCATCAATGTTTTCCGACCCGAAATATTTACCCCAGAGTTCGCGCCAGACGGATTCTAAGTCAGCCCCGGAAGCAAACCACTTTCCCTGTGGTGACTGCAAATCTCCGCTCCAGCGTTTACTGGATGCATGGCGGATAGAAATGACAGGAACAGTTCCGTTACTGTCGGCACCTGAGCTTTCGCTCAATCCATAAAGAATGCTCAGACTTTTAATATTGTCGTCCTGCTCCTGTTGAAGCTCTTTGCTCAGGGTATATTTTCCATTGGAAACGTTAATTTGAGCAGGAACTTCAGAAGTAGAAAAAAGACCCATTTTTTTCAGTGCGGTCTGTAGATTCTTACGATTCACGTTCACATCAATTGAGACCGAGACGCCGTCTTCGGCAATTGAAACATCCATGTCCTTATAACCGCTGATATAATCTTCATAGTATTTGCCAAAAGATTCTTTTACCAATTCAGCTCTGGCCGCAGGTAATGTTCCGGGAATTATTCGTGTGGCTTCGGCAAACAAAGCCTGAGCAAATGCCTCGGTAACAGCTTCCCGCCGCAAAGTTCCCTGTGAAACTTCTTTTTCCGGATCAACGGGTTTGAAGATCTGTACCTTCACCGCGTGGGCGGGAAGTGCTGAAAGAAGCAGCGTTAAAACAAAGGCTGTCAAAACAAAGGATTTTATCTGGTAGAAAAATTTCAATTTACCGCTCCGGTATTTATTCATCAGCGCTGCTTGTGCTTGGTGCTGCATTTTCGTCAAGTGAATTTTCCTGAATTACACTCTCATTTATCACGGCCGGGATTTCCTGTTTCTGGTCATTTACATCAGATTTCGCAGAATCATTATTCGTTGCCGCAGAAAAATGTTTATCCATAAGTACTGCCACGGCGCAATTATCTATCACGGTCTTGCGCTTGAGTACTGCTCTCACTTTTGCGGCATCGTCAATGGACAGGATAAAATTGCTTCGTGAGGGCCCATTGGTATTCACCGCCTTGATAATCAAAGGGAAATTACCAACTCTGGCGCGCAAATTTTCAGATTTATCATTAACCATATAAGAGACAAGTCCACGTTTAAGCACAGCCTCTCTGCTGACAGCAAAAGCTCCGTAGACACCTATCCCCTTACCGTCATAAATCAAGGGCAGAAGCACAGGATGACAAGACAGGCCCCTCGCATCGACAATTACCCCGCTGTAGACAGAACCCTTCTCCAAACCGCTGCCCCCGCCTTCAAGAGCCTGCCGTTCCACTCCTATTTCACCGCGTTTGCCGGAAAGAGTAGGAGGAATACCGGTCTGAAAAGAAAGGGTCGGAGGTATAAGAATTGATGAAAGACCGTTACGCAGATTCAGCGAGGCGGAAACCTTAACTGTCCCATTGGTCATCTCGGTATTAAGTAACGAATTCTGCACATATCCACGCAGGGAATTCATGGACTTAGGGTCATCTTCAAGAAGAGCGGCAACTTTGCGTTTTCCATCCAAAGGCAGGCCGAGAATTACATCGAGCAAAGCTTTGCGTGACTCCACTCCGCCCTGCCTAACTGCAAGAGCCTTACTGCGTATAGGGTCGATGCTACCCGGCATCAACTTAATCTCCGCAGAAGCGGCAATAAAACCGTCTGCCCAGTTAATCACGACGCCGTCTGTATTTTCAATCAGCCCGCCGAAGCCGTTACCATTATCTATTGCCTGTTCCTGCGCGAATGCGGAAGAAACTACCAGCAGGATAAATAAAGCAAGAAATGTATATATTCTCATTTTGTTCCTGTTAAGGCCTTCGGCGAATATTTCGGCACACTCTTAACCCGTTAAAGTAAGGGGCTGAAAAGAAGAGAACTAATCTATAAAATTCGCCGTTGATATTTAAATACGCATCAAAACCATTACCCTTACCGGACTCAATCCGCAAGCCACTGCCCTACAAATTTAACAGCCTTGTCATACTCATGCGGCGAGAACCAATGAATATCCTGCTCACGTTTAAACCATGTAAGCTGCCGTTTGGCATAGGCACGAGTATTTTTAGCCCAAAGACGGATGGTTTCATCCATATCGATTTCACCTTTGATAAAACGCATCAGCTCCATACAACCGATCCCGGTCCAGCCGGGCGCGCTTTCATCCGGGCATCTTTCCCATGCTCTGCGGGCTTCATCTATTGCCCCGGATTCAAGCATTTTTTCAATGCGCAGTTTGAGCAAAGGAGTCAACTCTTCAAGATCAACCTTTATGCCGATCTTAAGAAAATCATATTTGGAAGGGGGAACTTCTCGGTTATGCCACCATGTAAACGGCTTGCCTGTGGCCTCGTAGACTTCAAGGGCGCGGGCATTGCGCTGGCGGTTGTTGGGATGGGTACGCTTGCAGTACTGCGGGTCAACCTTTTCAAGCTCGGCATAAAGAGCCGGACCTCCCTCCACTTCAGCGCGCTTGCGAATCCGTTCACGTATTTCATCCGGTATATCGGGGATAGGCGCCAGACCGGAAGTAAGACTTTGCAGATACATTCCTGTCCCGCCGACCAACACCGGGAGTTCATTCTCCCCGGCAGCATCTATGTGCTGCTTGGCAAGATCAACAAATCCGGCAGCGTTGATGCTTTCAGTGGTGGGCAGAAAGCCGTACAATTCGTGCGGACATACGGCTCTCTCTTCCGGGCTGGGCTGGGCTGTTATCACCGGAAAATCCATATAGACCTGCCGGGAATCAAAATTGATAACCCGGACCGGGAATTTCCGGGCCATACCCAGTGAAGTCGCGGTCTTACCGGCCCCGGTTGGACCGAGTATGCATACAACAGGTCTGCGCTTTTCCATTCTCTATTTTCCTGCGGGAACAAGCCTTTCGAGGACTTCATCATAAATCTGACGAGGCACAAGACCTTTGATATCCCCGCCGTTCACGGCCACATCTTTGATGATGGTGGAACTGAGGTACATCCATTTGTAATCGGTCATCAGAAAGATAGTCTGGATATCATTATCAAGGCGGCGGTTCATAAGAGCCATCTGAAATTCGTATTCAAAATCAGAAACAGCACGCAGCCCGCGCATGATAACATTCGCCGGACTCTGCTCCACATAATGAACCAGTAATCCATCAAAGGAATCAACCTCCACCTGCGGATGATGCGCGAAAATGCGCTCAGCCATATCGACCCTTTCTTCAAGGGAGAACTTGCAGTTCTTGGAGGTACTGCCCGCCACGGCTACAATTACTTTATGAAAGGTTTTGATCCCACGCATGACCAATGAGAAATGGCCACGGGTAAAAGGATCAAAAGTCCCGGGGAATACCGCTGTTACAGGCTTTACTTCTGCCATAATAAAATCCTTGTTTGACCGTAAAGTTTGTTGACCAGCAAATCGAGGCGATCAACCTGCTCTGACTGCGGAGGCTCAACCTTGTCCTCAACTTCAGCCAGCACAAAACCGTCCTCGGACAGCCAACCGTTTTCAAGAGCTGCCTCAAGAGCCTTGGGCAGCAGGTCATATCCGTACGGAGGGTCGATAAAAATGAGATCGTAAGGTTTTTCCGGTCTTTTCCCGAGCAGCTTAAACAAGTCTGTCTTGAAAACACGGTACTCTTTCGAAGAAACTCCCAAATCCTTAAGATTGGTGCCTATCAAAGATGCGGCGCGCCCGTTTTTCTCAACGAAAATGGCATATTCCGCCCCTCGGCTAAGAGCCTCTATGGCCAGACTGCCGCTCCCGGCGAACATATCCGCCACGCGCAGTCCATCCCAATCGATCCCTCTCGATTCCAGCATGGAGAAAATAGCCTGCCGGACCTTGGATGTCGCCGGGCGATAACCGGGACCGCTTGCGGTCTTGATTACCCGCCCACCATACTTGCCGCTGATAAGTCTCATGTTTTAAAGTTCCGATATAAGTTCAACAATCTGGCGATTGATTTCAAGCAGTTTATCGCGCAATTCAGTCTGACTGAGAAATGGCTGCGCCTGCACTTTATCCAATCTGTTCCTGAATTCATCATACAACTTTTCAGAATCCTTGAGCAGGAATTCCCAGTCAATTTCAGGTTTGACAGGCTTGGATTTGACCACGGGATTCATCTCTCCACCAGGTACCAGCATAAGCTCTTCCCGGTAATCAGCGACATGCACCTTGTATCCGAGTTTCTGCTTGATCAGTCCGGCCAGAACTTTTTGACCTTTGGGTTCGCCGTGGGTCAATATGACTTTCATGGACGGGCTGTCAAAGTTTTTCAGCCAGTCAATCATTTCATCCTGCCCGGCATGTCCGGAAAAACCGTTGATAGTGAAAATCTTTGCCTCAACAGCCAGCTTTTCACCGAAAATAGTTATGTTGTCAGCGCCGTTGACCAGTCTTCGTCCCGGCGTACCGACACCCTGATACCCCACAAAGACAACGCTGGAATCCTTACGCCAGATATTATGGCGCAGGTGATGTTTGATGCGTCCGGCGTTAGCCATGCCGCTGGCGGAAATGATAATTGCCGGCCCAGAGCTATTATTGATGGCCTGAGATTCCTCAGTTGTGAGGGTAAATTTCAAATTTGGCAATGAAAGAGGGTCATCGCCATTATGCATCATCTCTTTGGTATCGAGATCAAAAAACTCGGGATGATTACGGAATATTTCCGTAGCCTTGATGGCAAGAGGGCTGTCCAGAAACACGGGCATATCTTCAGGAAGCTTGCCTGCCTTATAAAGCCGGTGCAGAGTATAAATCATCTGCTGTGAACGCTCCACCGCAAATGCAGGGATAACAACACGCCCGCCACGTTCATAACTCCATGATATGGCTTCGGCCAATTCATCGAGACTGTTGGATGAATCCTTATGATTGCGATCGCCGTAGGTGGATTCCATAAGCAGGTAATCCGCCTTCTCGATTATGCTGGGATTGCGGACAATGAGCTGGTCCTTATGGCCGAGGTCACCGGAAAAAACAATTTTAGTAGTCTCTCCGCCTTCCTTGATCCACAGCTCGATAAATGCAGAGCCGAGAATATGACCGGCATCCTTAAAGTTTACGGTCACACCTTCCGCGGGATCAAAGCTGGAGCCGTACTGCACAGTGCGCATAAGCGGAACGGTCTTTATGGCGTCTTCCTGCTCATAAATGGGTTTAATGGGGGGCAGCCCTTTGCGACGCCTTTTACGGTTGCCCCACTCCGCTTCCATTTCCTGAATGTAAGCGCTGTCCAGCAGCATGATATCCAGAAGGTCGCGGGTAGGGGTAGTCATATAAATCGGGCCGTCGAAGCCTGCCCGCACTGCGGCCGGAAGCAGACCGGTATGGTCGATATGGGCGTGAGTAATCAGAATGAAATCAAGTTTTTTGGGATCATAATCAGCGATGCCCCGGTTACGCTTTTCAATTTCAGCATTACCCTGATGAAGTCCGCAATCAACTGCGAATCTGACTGTATCGGTTTCGATTATATAGCAGGAACCGGTAACGGTCTTGGCTGCGCCCATAAAAGTTATCTTCATTCTTCCTCCGGAATGTGAACTGGAAAATTTTGTACCTATGCTAGCAAAGTTTTTTTTGATAGTTCGGATGCAGAGTTACATGCACCAATATTCAGATTCAGGCAACAGCGCAGAGGTTAGAAATTGCAACAGCATAATCAGAAAAGGGCCTATCTTTACGGTCTTTCCGCCGTATTCATCTGGTCTACGGTGGCCTCGGCGTTCAAGATATCTCTAGGCTATATGGACCCGTTGCAACTGCTATTCTACGCAGTTGTTTTCTCTACGATATCTCTTTTCGCCATATTAAAGATACAAAATAAAACCGCAGAGCTAACAAAGCTGGGCAAAAAAGAACTGATCAAATGCGCACTGCCCGGCATGCTTAATCCTTTTCTATATTACATCGTTCTTTTTAAAGCTTACGACCTGCTTCCGGCACAAGAAGCGCAACCGCTTAATTATACATGGGCCATCACGCTTTCCCTGCTTTCCATTCCGCTGCTGGGCCAGAAGATGACCCTGCGTGAACTGCTGGCTATAATTACCAGTTATATCGGAGTGGTGATTATCTCCACGCACGGGAACCTGCTCAATATCCAATTCAGTGACGGTTACGGAGTGTTCTTGGCCCTCTTCAGCACAATAATCTGGTCTCTTTACTGGATAATCAACGCCAAAAGCAAAACAGATCCACTCATAGGCCTATTTCTTAATTTTTGTCTCGGGCTTCCGTTAGTAACCGTGACGATGCTTATATTTTCCGGTCCTCCTCCACTTAATTTACCGGCGGTGCTCTCCGCTGCCTATGTGGGAATATTTGAAATGGGCATAACCTTCGCATTATGGTTAAACGCCCTTAAGCTGACCGAAAAAGCGTCCCGGGTCAGTAATCTTATTTTTCTTTCTCCCTTTCTTTCATTGATCCTGATCCACTTTATTCTGGGAGAAGAAATACTGCCTTCCACGCTCGTGGGCCTGCTGTTCATCGTGGGCGGAAACACCATCCAGCAATTGGCAAAAAAAAATTAGTCAGAAAAATATATTTTAGATGTTGACGCATGGCTGAAGCGGAGTTATCTTTTAGTCAAGGCAGAGGAAGTTGTTCAAAATGCAACTTGTAACAAACCCTCAAGACGGGAGTGAAATCAATTTGATGTCACTTTCTCAAAGCGAGTCTCCAAGCGAGGCTCAATTCGAGGGGAGCCTACCGCGAGAGTTCTTTTAAGACCTCCTAAGGGCCCTGGAGAGATTGGAAACCGCCGGTTATTCCGGCAAATGCGACAACGGTCCCCCTCTTCTACGGCAAAACGGATTTATTGAAACTTTGTAACCAACCATCAAATCGGTTTAGACGCGTTTAAGAATAACTTCATAACAACCGCTAATCCTGGTTGATACGCGATTTTAGGTAAAACTGAAAGAAAACCGTTAACATGTGGTTAGGACACGGTACTAACTAATCTGTGAAACATGTATCATAACCCCCCGGGTGGAACGAATGTTCTACCCGGGGTTTTTTTGTGCAAAAACATAGATACAACTATAAAACTATATAAAATAAATATTCCCAATGATACTGCAAGATATTACAAAGCCCCCCACTCAGCATAGTCATACACAAGTATATTGATTAAATTCATCTCTAAACAGGCTTAGTATGTTTAATAAACTTTCTGCATCTTTTTTTGTAAGAAAAAAACGTTATACTCGTTTCCGCCATTCTGTCGATTTTTATTTTTTAATGGTAATACAGGATGTGGTTCCAATATTGAATCCGGAATATTTGAGAAAGTAGATGCGCAGGATTTCAGTAATGATAGCTGGCTTGATGCTTATGACAATTTCCAAGCGCATAGACATTTTTCAGCACCTATGTCACTATTATGTAGAGCCACAATAAATATAACCATCAATTATTGTCTGTCATTTTCAATATTCTAGCTGGGGACAGTACTAAACATGCTCAAGCGTCTTTTTACCGCAACAAGCTGCATAGTAATTACCTTATCCACTCTATTTATCCTACGCAGTGTCGCCTTTGCAGACCACCTGACGGTTGGATACATAGAACTCCCACCTTATTACTATACAAACTCACAGCAAAAACCAGAAGGCTTTCTTCTAAATCTTACCCAAAGGATCATGAATAAAGCTGGATGTGACTGCAGCTATGTAAGCATGCCCTCCAAACGGATACTGCATACCCTGAAAAAAAAGAGGGCTTTCGCATCCATAGGATGGTTTAAAACTCCTCAACGAGAAAAATACGCTAAATTTTCGCTATCTATTTATGAGAATAAACCTATTGTTGTGCTTTTAAGACAGGAAGATCACGAGGCATTTGCAAAATACAGCACACTGGAAAAACTTTTAAAGGAGAATAAATTCAAGACAGGGCTTATCGCAGGGCATTCCATGGGAGGATATATTGATTATCTTCTGAAAAAATACTCCCGAGCAGTCCATCTCTTATCAGGAACAACCGAACAACTTGTCAAAATGCTGCATGACGGACACATTGATTTTTGTCTTCTGGCACCAGTTGAAATTGCTAAAATAATTAAAAAATCATCTTACAAAGAAGATGATTTCTACTTCATGTCTATGAAAGACATAATAAAAGGTAACACACGCCATTTGATCTTTTCCAAAGATGTTTCAAACGACACTATCAGCAAAATCAACGCAGCTATCACTGAAATTAAATACGAAACAAAACTTAGCAGGTATGCAGAGTAACAGATCAGCTTATCTGGAGGGAATTTAACAGGGCGTGGCTTAAAAATACATATAAGCAGAAAAATTCATCAATATCTTACCGCCGTTTCTTCGGCATGGCAGCAGTACAGACCCAATCGAGCACCAAGGGCGGATTCACATTGTAATTAAGGGATTCCTGCGCCTTTCCAAGCACAAGATCAAGCCTGCGCAAACCTTTAGGATCGAACATGCCGGAAAGCGCATTGGCTGCGGAAGTGGACTTAGGATTAATAAGCGCATTTTTAAGTTCCCGCTGACAGCCCATGACCACCTGCAACCCCATTTCCTTATCAAGGGCCCCTTTGGCGGAAGTCCGCGCAAACCACCCCTGACCTGAACGCCAGAAAGTGAGCATGGCATTTACCCATTCAGCTACTTCAGGAGAATTCTGCCGGTCGGTGGGCCATGCAAGAGTGATCACCCAACTGCGTGAAACAAGGGTTTCGAGCAACCGCTCACGCTGAGGTGCAGTAAGAACAAAGACATTACCCGGACGAGGTTCTTCAAGTGTTTTGAGAAGCGCATTGGCAGAGTTGCCGTTCAGGTGCTGGGCTTCACGAACTACGGTTACGCGGGTTCCGCCGCCATGAGGAGGCTGCCCCCAGACCGGAAGTAATTCACGAATGGAATCCACGGAAATATCCTGCTTAAGCCCGGTTCCGCTATCATTTTCTTCACGATCAATGAGCAGGAAATCGTTAAAGGCATTATCCGCTATCTGCTGGCAGGACTGACAGGTTCCGCAAGGTTCCTGACCTTTCTCGCAGTTTAGCACGCAAGCCCAGTAACGGGCCATATCCATTCGTTCGTCTGCGCTACCGCCCTCGATCAACAGGCATTGCGGAGGCTTGGCCGCCAATTTGGCAAGCCGGGGCAGAACCAGATTCTGTCTGGAAGCAGTTTCTTGAATAGATGTGAACATAAATGCCTCCGGCGGCTCTAAGATGGTCAGCGAAACTTTTTCTAAAAAGATTCTCTGAACTCTTCAAAAACTTTTAATAAGCTTCGCGCCTCTTACTCAAAAAACGCACGAGCTAAAAAAGCCAAATCCCACGCAAAATTATACGTGGGAAAGAAATATCAAAAAATATAAACTCAGACTACTCCCCTGCGACAAAGCCTACTAAAAGGTTTTGAAGGGGATGGGGTCTAAGGAAGGGGAAACTCTTGCAAGAGAATCCCCTCCCTCAGCCGCCTAACGTATCAATTATCTTACAATAGTCTGAGCGCGGTCAGGACCGACGGAGACTATGCCGACTTTAACGCCGGAAAGTTCTTCAATGCGAGATATGTAGTTACGTGCTGCTTCGGGCAATTCATCGTAAGATGATGCTTTGGTGATGTCTTCATCCCAGCCGGGCATGGATTCATATACGGGTTTAACATAAGCCATACCGTTCTGTTCCTGCGGGGGATAATCTACTTTTTCACCACGATACTCGTAAGCAACGCAGATTTTAATTTCTTTAAGACCGGAAAGAACATCCAGCTTGGTCAGGGCAAACTCAGTGAGATCACAGAGCCTTGCAGTTTCGCGCAGGACAACCATATCAAGCCATCCGCAACGGCGCTTACGACCAGTGGTTGCACCAAATTCATGACCGTTCTTCTGCAGAGTATCGCCAACTTCGTCAAAAAGCTCAGTGGCAAAAGGACCGGCACCTACACGTGTGGTGTAAGCTTTACAGATACCGATGATACGTTCCAGCTGACGGGGACCGCAGCCTGAACCGGCAGCGGCGTTACCGGCAACAACATTAGAAGAGGTAACAAACGGATAAGTTCCGTGATCGATATCAAGATGCACGCCCTGCGCACCTTCAAAAAGAACCATTCTTCCAGCCTTGGTTTCCTCCTGAATTATGGATGAAACATCGGCAAGATATGGAACAACCCTTTCAGCGATGGGCAAAATTTCCTGAAAAACCTTTTCGGCATCAAGCGGTTCTACATCGAAAAGTTTTTCAAAAAGGACATTCTTTTCCTGAAGACCGGCCACAATTTTCTTGCGCAGCAATTCAGGATCAGCGAGATCCGCAGCACGGATACCGCAGCGGTTCATTTTATCTTCGTAGCAGGGGCCGATTCCGCGACCGGTAGTACCGATTTTGTTATCAGCGGACTTAAGAGATTCACGACAGTTATCCATTAACTTATGGTAAGGCATGATGATCTGGGTCTTTTTGCTGATCATCAGTCTCTCCGGTGAAACCTCTACACCCTTTTCGGCAAGTCCATCAATCTCCTTGAGAAAAACCTCGGGGTCGAGTACTACCCCGTTACCGATAAGGCACTTTTTACCCTTATGGAGAACCCCGGACGGGATGAGATGCAGGATACACTGCTCTCCTTCCACAACAAGTGTGTGACCTGCGTTGTTTCCACCTTGGAAACGTACAATCGCACCTGCTTGTTCGGCGAGCATATCAACGATTTTGCCCTTGCCTTCGTCCCCCCACTGGGTTCCCACGATTACGGTATTAGCCATTACTAATGTGCTCCTTCTACAGTATTTCCGCATACCTTGATGTAAGGCATGGAATTCTTGCTGTAATTTGATTACTTGATTGCGGCACTGCGTCTGACGTATATTGACAGGAACGAGCCTGTCGCTAAATAAAAAATCCGTAAGAGCCGCTCAAGAAGGTCCGCTAAGCTGCTGCCAAAAAACTTCCATGAAGAAGATGAGACAGCAATAAGCACGGCAGACGGGTTTTAATGCGTAAAAAATCTTTCGGGGAAATGTCAATACATCAAAGTAAATTAAATCGCCCAAAAACGGGAATTTTGACACTTTTTTCACAACATATTTTCAATATTGTTGTGTACTTGGCGTTATTCTCTTTTTTTTATTACATTTATTCAGTAAAACACGACATTCCTCTGCCCAACACAATCAGAGTCGCCGCTGTCAATATTGAAAGGGTATTCCCGAAGCTTTCTCCTTGGGGACCGGGATTTGACCGGGAACTGTTAGACCAATTCATAAAATATGCCGGAACCAAACTCGAAATAAAAGCCTACCCCACCCATGATAAGGCATTCCAGGCACTGGTAAAGGGCAAGGCCGATATTATGATGGCAACCGGCTATAACCCTGACCTCACGTCTACATCCACTCCGCTGAAGAAAGGACCGGTCTATGAAAAAAATCCGGCCTCAATGCTGCATCATATTCTCAGATTTGAGCTACGCACCCCTTTTGAACTCTGCGATCAGGAAGTCTTTATACCGGACCACTCGGGTTTGAAAAAAACCTTCAAAGAGCTGAGTGAACAGTTGGACTGTAAACCGACTGTCGTCATCGGCGAAGATTCATCGCATTTATCCCCTCTTCTAAAATACAATGAAGATAAAAGCATGCGCTTTCACTTAGTGGAAACCGGTGCCTTAACTCCCATCCGGCCTTTCCTGCATAAACTCAGGATAACCGACGAGTTCGGGAAAGATCTGGAGTACAGATGGTATCTGCGAGAAGACGTTTACGGGCTTGATCAGAAGGTTCAGGATTACTGGCGGCTGGTGCAATCAAACGGCACGCTGAGCAATTTACGGGAAAAATATTTCGGATTCATCCCCGAAGAAACCGATTTTTACGATCTTTATTCCCTGCGCAAAGATATCCGTGAAAGATTACCACTCTACCGGAATTATATAATAAAGGCCGCGAAAAAATACGGCATTGATCCGCTACTGCTAGCCGCTGTAATGTATCAGGAATCGCGGTTCGATCCTTTGGCGCGCAGTAAAACAGGAGTACGCGGACTGATGCAGCTAACCAATGATACTGCTCAACTTCTGGGACTGACCAGCAGGCTGGACCCACAGCAGGCCATCTATGGCGGAGCGCGCTACCTGAAATTTCTCTGGACTAAAATCGGAAAACGGGACGTTCACGGCTGGGACCGCTGGTTTTTCACCCTTGCGGCTTACAATCAGGGATTAGGGCATGTTTTCGACGCCATCGATATCGCTAAATATACCAACAAAGACCCGGGGACATGGCGTTCACTTAAGCTGGTGTTCCCCCTGCTTACCCGAGCCAAATACCATTCAAAAACAAAACACGGCTACACACGCGGGTATGAAGCCGTGGATTATGTCGATCACGTTCGCTACTATTTTTACATCATGAACGGACTAGCTATCCTTCCGGGGCTTGAGGCGAATGACCTTGCTCCCCTTGCTGCCGCCCGCTGATCCGCCGGAACCTTTCGATTTAGAACCGAACAATTCATCTTCCCCTTTACCGGGAATAAAATCAGGACGCGGAGACATGGCCTCCGGACCGGCTGTCTGAGCCCAATGATAATTAAAAAGCTGGTTTTTAAGCCGCACTGCCTGTATCATTCCGAACACGACTGCGGCTTCCTCCCACTTGCGGGTGGGCTCGAAAGCGGCCACTTCAGCTTCATACTTGTTCCATAATTCAGTAAGTGAAGCCTCGTCATAGGCGTTAAGCTGTTTCGCCAATTTCAACAGGGCCTTTTCCATATAACCTTCTGACATAAATTCTCCCCATAAGGTGATGGCTGCGGACTCAATTAAAAAATTGAACTTTTTCCGCGCATTTGATCGGATTCAACCTACAAAAAGATTGCTGGTACCGCAATTCAAAATTGCCCGCCGGAAAAGGGTGTGCTATGAGCGGCTTACCACAAGGCAACAACTCACGGAGAACAACTATGAGCGATCTTAAAAAAATGTACAAAACCCTGCAGCAGGACCCCTTTCCTGCTGATATGACAGTTACACTGGGCGAGCAGAAACTTACCTTCAAAAAAAGAACCTGGGAAATCGACGGCGAGACCAAAGGTCTCCGGTACGGAGAAAATCCCGATCAGCCCGCCGCTCTCTACGAACTCGTTTCAGGGGGACTGGAATACGACGGAATCAAATTTCGCAGTGAAGGACAGGGACTTGTTTCCGCACTTACTGAAGAGCACATGATCCAGGCAGGAAAACATCCCGGAAAAACTAACCTTACCGATGTTGATAACGCCCTGAACATACTGCAATATCTCACCGCTAAACCAGCAGCGGTTATCCTCAAACACAACAATCCCTGCGGAGCTTCATGGTCCGAAGAAGGTGTGGGAACCGCACTGCGTAATGCTTTTCAGGCTGACCGCATCGCAGCTTTCGGTGGAGCTATTGTAGTCAACCGCCCGTTCACCATGGAAGCAGCAGAAGTCGTCGACAGTGCATACTTTGAAGTTGTTGCTGCTCCTTCTTTTGAAGAAGGAACCCTTGAAGTTCTCAAAAAACGCAAGAACCTGCGTATTCTCCAGATTCCCGGCATTGCCAATCTGGAAAAAATGCTCGGCCAGCCTTTCCTTGATGTGAAATCCCTCATGGATGGCGGCATGGTTGTACAGTTCTCTTTCCGCAACCGCATCCTTGATGCAGAAGATTTCATCCCCGCAACAGCAGAGAAAGACGGTTCCACCTTCTCTTCCCGCGCTCCTTCCAAACAAGAAATGGACGACATGCTTTTCGCGTGGGCAGTTGAAGCAGGCGTAACCTCCAACTCTGTAATTTTTGCCAAAGACGGCGTGACAACTGCCATCGGTACAGGTGAGCAGGACCGCGTAGGTTGTGTAGAACTGGCCGTTACCAAAGCCCGTATCAAATACGCTGACGGACTCTGCTTTGAAAAATTCAAGATGTCTCTTTTCGAACTGAAGCTTAAGGCTCTCAAAGATGAACAGGCTGCCAAAGACCTTGCCGAAATCGAACAGGCTGCTGTCGAAGCTAAAGGCGGACTCAAAGGCTCCGTACTGGTTTCAGACGGATTCTTCCCGTTCCGCGACGGTGTGGACCTGTGCATGGCTCAGGGAATCACCGCCATCGCCCAGCCCGGCGGCTCCATCCGTGACCACGAAGTAATTCAGGCTACCAATGAAGCCTCACCGCAGGTCGCCATGGTTTTCACCGGACAGCGTTCTTTTAAGCATTAAGATGCTTCCGGCGTCTGGGGAAAGGGGAACTCTCGCAAGAGATCCCCTTTCCTCAGACTCGATTACTTTCAGAAACTTATAGTTGACTTCGCCTGAAAGAATTCCCCCATCCCGCCGATTTTTCCAGTCAAAAACAGATTTTTTTGGCAAAGCATGCCATTTCAATAATTAACCATTTATGTTAAGTATGCCCGGATATCTTTTCAAGACGTACGGGGTTTATTTTTTTACGACTAAGCAAGTTTGAACATTTCTTCCGCCTGATTGCGAACAGACGGAGTACGGGAAACGTTTACTGTACCGGCAAACACAGCAGTTCCCGAAAGGATTTACATGTCCCTATTCAAAGAAGGACGTTACGTAGCGCCCGGAAATATTGTAGAATTTATGCACGGCAACCAGCCTCAGCTGGCATTTGTTATGGAAGAGCAGGCTGGCAAGCTCAAGCTTTACACCATCACAAAACGTGAAGCCAAAATGCCCGCGGCGCGGGTTCTTCCATGGGTCGGGCCGCAGTATTCCGCCTCCGCCTCCCGGCAGGAAATGCTTGATTACATGCTTGCCCATCAGGAAAAAAGGGGCGAACTTCAAGCCGGGCTGGACACCATGGAAATATGGGAACTGGCACAGGGTGAACTGGAAAAAGCACCACTCAAATGGTTTGCCGGACTGCTCTGGGAAGAACCGGATGCCGATCAGATTTCCGCCCTCGGACGGGCTATGATCGCGGCCAAAACCCACTTCAAATTTCAACCGCCAGAGTTTACCATCTACACCAAAGAAAAGGTGGAGCTCCGTCTTCAGCAACAGGCCGAAGAAAAAGCCCATGAAGAAATCATGAGCGTCGGGCAGGAATTATTCAAGAAAATCTGGAACGCCCGTGAGTCTGGAAGCAGAATCAGACCGGATCAGATTCCCGATATGTCTGATGAAATCAAAGAAGGATTAAAATCTTTCCTCATGGATAGAATCTCCGGCTTGAACGAAGAAAAATCCAACAAAATGTGGTCCGCTCTGCGTAAAGGTCTGCCGGACCATCCCCACCTGCCTCTACTGCTGGCACAGGGCTGGGGAATAGTGCCTCCGCACCACAACTACCTGCTGAATGAAGCGGAATACGTCCCTGACGACAGCTGGGCCGAAGAACACAGCGCTGAAATTGAAAGACTGGTTAAGGCGGTGGAAACAAACGCTGGAGATCCCTGCCCGCTGCCTATGCGAAGCATAGATTCCGCCACCACCAAAGACATTGATGACGCTTTCAATCTCCGCAAAAGAGATGACGGTGGTTACACCTTGACCATAGCTCTTGCCCGGCCCTGTATGGACTGGAAATTCGAGTCCGGCCTGGATCAGGCAGTGATGAACCGCGGAACCAGCATCTACCTGCCTGAAGGCACTAGCCACATGCTTCCCGAAGCACTCGGCATCGGAGCACTCAGCCTTTTCTCCGGAAAAAACAGACCGGCACTGATTACAACTTTCGAGATTGATGCCCACGGGATTCTGCAATCAGTTGATCCGCATACCGGATGGGTAAAAATCACCGACAATTCAACATACCTTGCGGTGGAGCAGATGCTTGAGGAGGGCAGTGACGATGAGATGGCCCTTGCCCACGAGCTATCTGAAAAGCTGCTGCAGGAACGTATAAAACACGGTGCCATAGTTATCCGCAGACCGGAACCGGAACTTGCTCTTGAAGGATGGCCGCAGCAGACCAAAGTAATCATGTCCGCCAAGGAGTCTACTCCCCGTGCGGATCAGATTATCAGTGAATTCATGATCCTTGCGAATTCCGGGCTGGGGAAATATGCTGAAGAGAACAATTTCCCCCTGCTGTACCGCACTCAGGATATCGCCTTGCCCTCTGATTTAAGCGGAATCATCACCGAACCGCACGAGATATTCCTTAGGGTGCGCCAGATGATTCCTCCACAGATGGAGACTACACCTAAAAAGCACGCTACACTGGCTGTTAACGGTTACAGCCCTATCACATCGCCGTTGCGCCGTTACGCTGATTTTATAAACATGGCGCAGCTTTGCCATTATCTGATTGAAGGAGAGGCCAAGTGGGACGCCGATGAGCTGAAAGATCTTGCTGACAATCTACAGTTACGTTTGCAGTCGGTTATCAAAGTCCAGCGTTTCAGGCCGCGATATTGGAAACTGCTCTATCTGGCCCAGCACAAAAAAAGCTGGCACCATGCAGTTGTAGTGGATGACAGCGGCCCCTTGACAACTTTGGCCATGCCGGAAATACAAATTAATGTACGGGTTCCAAGGCCCATGCTTGGTGATAAGCTATATCCCGGACAGGGATTTCAGATCAGATTCAATAAGATTGATCCGCTTACCAATGAACTGCGGGTAATGGAAGCAATGGAAGAATAATTTTCAGGAAGAAAGGACGCATATTTCCGGCTGTTATTTTAACGGAAATTAGCATATATGTAATTTCGGTTTTTAAAATATACTAAAAAATAAAAACCGATTTCTAATGGAAAATCACAGGTTATAAAGGCCCTCCTGCCAAGGGGAAATCTCTGGACGGACCGAGAGACCTGAAACGGTAAAAGACTTAGAGGAGTTAGCTCATGCTCTGGATATTCTGGCTGGTTTTCGCCTATTTTCTGGGATCTATTCCCTTCGGACTTTTCATCGGCAAGATATGCTGTAATCTCGACATCCGTACAGAAGGCAGCAAAAGCACCGGCGCCACCAATGTGGCCCGTCTCTGTGGATTCAAGTACGGCGTAGCCGCCTTGGCCCTGGATCTTGGTAAAGGATTCATCCCCGTACTTATGGCCTACCAGTACAGTCACAACTGGATTTTTATCTCCCTCGTTGCTGCGGCAGCAGTACTCGGTCATGTATTTTCCATCTTTCTTGACATGAAAGGCGGCAAGGCTGTAGCGACGACTATAGGCGTTTTTCTGGCGCTTGCCCCGGTGGCAACGATCTACTCCGTAATCTTCCTGCTGGCAGTAATCGCCCTTTCTGGATTTGTTTCCATGGGTTCACTCACTTTTGCGATATCGCTGCCTTTCTTTACGCTGATAACCGGCTGTGTAGGCATGGTTCCGCTGGCATGCGGAATGACGGTACTCCTGTTCTGGACTCACCGAGACAACATTAAACGTCTGGCTACAGGCGAAGAACATTCCTGGAAGAAGAAAAAATAGCATTAAGATCAGAAATAAAATTTAAGCTATACATAGCAATAAAAAAGGGAGTCCTATGACTCCCTTTTTTATTGCTTTATGGTTCGTCCTTATATTTTTTTCTGACATCCATAATCTTATCCAGATTATCAAAGAAAATATCTACCAGTCCGGGATCAAACATGGTTTCCCTCTTGGACTTAAGGAATTCCAACACGCGATCAACTTCCCAAGACTCTTTATATACTCGGTCGCTGCACAAAGCATCAAACACATCGGTAAGACATATTATGCGCCCGGCAATACTTATCTCCTCACCCTTCAACCCCTGTGGATAACCTGAACCATCCCAGTATTCATGATGCTCGTGGGCGATTGTTGCCGCGGTTTTAAGCAGCTTACGGTTGCTGGCCCGCAAAATATTGTACCCAATTTCTGTATGAGTACGCATTATCTCCATTTCCTCGGCAGTCAGTTTTCCCGGCTTAAGGAGAATGGAATCAGGTATGCCGATCTTGCCGACATCGTGCATAGGTGATGCATAATACAGTTCATCAACTTTGACCGGATCAAGACCAACCGCCATGCCCAGCAACCGGGCAATCTCAGAAACCCTGATTACGTGAAAAGCCGTTTCCTTAGACCGAAACTCCACAACCTCGCCCAGCATTCGCACAATCTCTTTCTGAGTATCCAGAATTTCCTGATTGAGATAAATATTGTCGAAAGCAACTCCGACATTATCGGAAAAAATCCGCAACAGATCTTCATCCTGCTCACAGAATTCCGTGCCGCAATTTTCCACATAAAGCAGATGGGCTCCATGTTGATGAGTAGGCAGATAGCCGATATAGTCGGAACCGACAAAACAGCCAATCCCTTTATTGCGGACTTCCTGCAATTGCTCTTTTGTTGTTTCGGAGATAACCGGACAATCGTCAACCAAAGCATCACAAACGGAATATTTTCCAGTAGATGCAATAATTTTCATCTTATCCTGCTCAGGACTGGTCAAGGCGACGCCATCACCATCAATATAAACAGAATCCCGCAGTCCCATCAGTGAAATAACCTGAGTAAGGACCCCCTGCGCAAGGCGGCTTACAGACTGCTGCTTGAAAAGACTGCCTGAGGCTTCAATAATATGCTTTAGTCCCTTCCGATTCTGCTCGATAACCTGCAAGTCCCTATAGGACCGCAAAGCAGAAAGTACTGAGGTAAAAAGTCGCTGGGCGGTAAGCTCGGCCTTATGCTTATAGTCATTAATATCGTATTCAATGATGACCTGCCGTTCAGGAGCCTGTCCCGGCTGCCCTGTTCGCAGGATTATACGCACCAACCTGTTCTGCATTTCCTGACGTATGGTTCGGACCAGATCCAGCCCGGCATGATTGGTTTCCATAACAACATCAAGCAGAATAACAGCTACATCAGGATGATCGTTCAATATTGAGACTGCCTCTTCAGCAGAATACGCACTCAGAAAATCAAGCCCAGACCCCTCGAACATAAAATCGCCCAGCACAAGACGGGTGGTGCTGTGAACATCTTCTTCATCATCCACAATGAGTATTTTCCAATTTTTGCTTTTCCTGACATGTCTCTCTTCAGGAGCTTCATCCGCAAAAAGGAGCTCATCATTATCATCTGGATTCCAACTCGCAACCATATCTGACCTCACTTAAATATCACAAAGGAATTGCCACGGAAAAAACGGCTCCGCCTTCATCAGAACAGGAAACATCCACAGTCCAGTTATACCCACTGCTAATTCTGTTTACAATACTTAATCCCATCCCGACCGCTTCCGGTCTGGTGGTAAAGAACGGATCAAAAATATAAGGCAGATCGTTACCCGCAATGCAGGCACCGTTATCCTCCACCACCAACATGCAATAATCCCCCACAACCTTGAGACTAACGCTTACACGGGGCTGCTGTTCATCGGCAAAGAAAATCGCATTTGAGACAAGCTCGATTATAACTTTTGTCAACAAATCCGGACGGGCATCAACATTAAGCTCTGTAAAATCTATATCAAACTGTACGTCCCTGCTAAGGGTCTTCGCATATTCCCGACAAACCTTCAGGGCTTCTTCCGCCACTTCTGATATCTCGGTTCTGCAATGATCACAGTTATCTATTGCCGCAAAGAAAGAAACACTTTTCACTATTTCTTCAAGACGGGCTGTTTCGTGAGATATAGTTTCAAGATATTCCAAAACATCTGAGTCCGGTCCTAGTTTACGTGATGCAAGATTAGCGAAACCGTTGATAGTCATTGTGCGATTGCGAATCTGATGTGCTACTGACGTTGCCATATTCGCCAGACTTTCACGGTTCAACTCAATTTTGTGCATATCGCGATAAGAACGCAGAGCTGTTGTCATTGAGGTGGTCAGCCTCCGGGAAGTAAGCTCGGCCTTCTGCCAGTAGTCATTAATATCCAGTTCGGTAATTACCTTACTTTCCGGGGCGAAACCGGGCTGCCCGGTCCTTAAGATAATACGTATAAACTGATTGTTGAGCTCTGTCCTAATACGCCGGGCAACATCCAGCCCAGCAACATTGGTCTCCATAACAACATCGAGCAGAATTACCGCAAAATCAGACCGTTCCCTCAATATTTCGAGAGAGTCCTCGCCAGAATAAGCACTGACAAACTCAAGGGGGCGATCCTCGAATTCAAAATCACCGAGAACCATTCTGGTCATGGAATGTATATCCGGCTCATCGTCAACGATCAGCACATGCCACGGATCAACATTCCGTACCAAAGGCTCTTCGTTTTCCTCCCCGGAAAAGAGCAATTCATCATTTGCAGACATTTTTTCCGAATGCATTAATATCCCCAACAAAAATCAAAATTATTGATAGCCGTAACATTTTAAATGTTAACCCACTTGGCTAAAAATTCAACAGTATTTTCCCCTAACTAATTATTCTTTAATTTATTATACATATTACATATTATTTTAAGCGGATAGCTATTTTTACTTGAATATACAGGCTATATAACCTAAGGTCCAATCATTAAATCCATACAAGGATAAAATCATATGACGGAAATGCTTATAGCATCGATTGCACTTATAATTTTTGCCTTTATTATTTACTCAACCTACGCTGCCCAAAGCTCTAAATATGCCCAAAAAGAGAAGGCCTATGAGCTAAAACAGGGACACATGGAAAAATCCATGGATAAAATACGTTCCGAAATCAGTTTAATTGAACAAGAAGTGGCCGAAACCGAGAAAAAGCTTAACGATTTGAACAACACTACTGATGAGCCCTAGGCTTCTGAACGATTTTACCAAAAGACAAGCAAATGATTTTTTCTATTACATTTACCGTTGTAGGTTTTTTTGCCACAATTTTTATATGCAAAACTATTAACGGCAACTTTGAACTCAAATCAACAAGGTTAGCCGGCAAAGAAAAAAAACTGACCGAAGAACTGCAGAGTCTCCGCAACAGGCGAAAAGATCTTTCGCGAAAGCTGGAGAACCTGAAGACGCTTCTAAAAGCGGGCATTAAGTCCGAGTCTACAGTCAAACCGGAAGCGGTTGCTACAGATCTCAAGGGCTGGCTGCTGCAAAAAAAGATATTGACTGAAGCCCAGTTTCTCTCTGCTGAAATTTACGCTGTAGAAAAAAACATCGATGTTATCGGAGCGCTGCTGACTTTAAATATGGTTTCAATAGATATATACGAAGAAGTAAAAAAGAAAAAACTGATCTAGAACAGAACAAAAAAAACCGCACTGGAATCCCAGTGCGGTTTTTCTTTTTTAAGTACCGAGACTAAAATTCATTCTCGTGAGTCTCTCCCCGATGAACATGGTAACTTAGATCATAAGTCTTTTTCAAATGCATCACCAATGATTGCACAACGTCATCATCAAGCTTCTGCACCCAGATGAATACACGGCGTTTCCCTTGCTCCACTCCTTCATAAGAAGTAAAAACGGTGGAAAGCCTTACCCCTCTGGCCCAGAGGTCATTAAGCAACTCCTCAAGAGCCGTTGCGGTGTCTTCCAGAACAAAAGCGAACTGGGAACTTCCTTTACTGACTCCGGTAACGGTAGTCAGAAAACGGTAGACATCAACTTCCGTAATAATACCGACAAGACCGAACTCATCGACAACGGGCAGACCGCCGATCTTATTTTCCAGCAGTATTTCCGCGGCAACTTCCATGCATGTATCCGGAGAAACTATGTAAGGATCATGGGTCATAATATCTTTGACCTTAAGTCCTTTTAATCCCTCACCTGCACCGTGAGTGTTATCACCGGGCAAGAATTTGGAGGGCATGGCATCGCGTATATCCCTGTCGGAAACAATACCAGCTACCAAACCGGAAGCCTCAGTCACCGGAATCTGTCGGATACCGGCATCGCGCATCATTTCCATGGCCTGAAGTATATGTGCTTCCGGTTGAATAGTCAGCACCTCTTCTGTCATCCAATCCCCTACTAACATTTCTTAACTCCTGACTCTCATCATTAATCTTTCAAGGAGGTTCATACCGATCAGCAAAAAAGTCAAAAAGAAACTTCCTCATCTAACCGGCAGCTACTATTATAGTTTTTCTCCGTATGCGAAGAATACCTTGTAACTGGCTTTAATGCCTTCCTCCTCCCTGTATAATGCTTCATATTCTTCAACAAACCGACTGTATCTATCTTTCCCCCACGATAACCCCTCGCTGGAGGCAACAGCCCCGGTCTGCTTATGCTTTTTTAAGAAGTGTTTTACAGAAGGGAAGAATTGTTCATGCCCCTCATTTGCGTAATCCACTTTAATTTCAGACATACTATCAAATAAATCTTTATAAAATTCACAGGACCGCAACTTCTGCACAGAACCGAATCCGGTTCTTGCACTTACATCGGCCAATTCGCAAAGAGTTCCCTGCGCAAAAATAGCTATCGCAAACCTACCTCCCGACTTGAGAACATCAAAACTCTGCAAAATTGATTTCCGGGGATGGCTGTACCATTGCATCGCTGAAGAACTGACCAGCAGATCAAACTTTTCACCGACAAAAGGCAATTCCTCGCCATCTGCGGCAACCAGCAATGCGCCGGAGCCCTGCTGTTCCATAAGCATCGGCCGGACCAGATCAAGAGAGACATAATTGCGGTACGTAATTCGTTTCTGCAATTCCTCGTGCAAAAAACCCACCCCAGATCCGACATCCAGAACATTTTCATATTTGCCTTGCGGGCAAAGTCCGGCACAGTTGCGAGCAACGATACGCTGCACGGAAGCGGCCTCGCTGTAACTTGCAGCCGCCTTGCCGAAGCACTGGCAAATTCTCTTTTTCACTTAATCTTTATCCCTTGATAATACTCATTAGTTTCGTTTCAGAAATTTTGTGACCACCGGCAATATCCATAATTACAGAATTCTGAACTATCCCCGCAACCTTATCAAAGGCCTTGCGGCGGACGATTCGGTCCTCTGCGGCGTGAACAAGCGTCAGGTTAGGACAGGAAAATTTTCCATCAATCTCAATTCTGGAAGAATTAAGAAAATCAAGTCCGGCGACAAGCTGTACGGTCTGATCAGGATTGTAATCCGGAATATCAGTTTCACCGCAATTTTCATGAAATGAACGGACCACCGCGGCAGGATCATTTTCCATGCCGGCGATCATTCCCCTGATAAGACGTTTTGGAAAAGAATCCGTAAACGATAAAAACGGCGCAATCAAGACAACCCTGTCATAGCCTGAAAATAAGTTGCGGCAGTCTTTTAGCAACATGTGCGCTCCGGTGGACCATCCCACCAGAACATCACCGCCTTCAGCGATTACCCCGCAAAGCTGCGTAGGTGCAAACCCGGTAAAAGGTATCAAGAAACGGGCAGAAGCTGCTAATCGCGGATACTGCTGCGCGGATGTCGCCCAACCACCGACAAAAGTAATCTTCATTAAATCCGCCCCGCTTTCAGTCCGGCAAACGCATTTTTGATCTTCTGCAAATCATCGTCAGTTAAATCGGCCCGCATTGAAAGCCGCAACCGAGCTGTTCCCTGCGGGACAGTCGGAGGTCTGATGGCAGCCGCGTAGATTCCCTCTTCGATAAGCCTGTCACGGGCAGCAAGAGCGGAAACGTTATCACCCAGAATTACAGGGATAATCTGGCTTTCCGAATCTCCGCAGTTGAACCCGCATGATTCGAGATAACCTTTCAGCTCCCGGCTAATTTTCAACAATCGCTCACCACGCGAAGAATTTTCGGCGACAAGCCGTATGGCCGCAAGATTAGCCCCGACAACGGCAGGCGGCAGGGCGGTGGAAAAAATAAAAGAACGACCTTTGTTACGCAGATACGAGACTAGTTCTCTACGACCGGACACTGCCCCGCCCAGAGACCCGAAACCTTTCGAAAAGGCCCCCATATGCAGGTCGACACGCCCGGCAAGACCGCGTTCATGCGCTATTCCTCTGCCCTGCCCGAAAACACCTTCAGCATGAGCTTCATCGATCACCAGCATGGTGTCATAAAAATCGCAAAGATCGGCAATTTCTTCCAGCAGGGCTGAATCGCCATCCATACTGAAAATAGTATCAGTAATCAGAATTTTATTTTCCGCATCCTTCACGGATTCCATTCTGGATTTAAGATGCTTAAGGTCATTGTGGCGATAGCGTACATGCCTTGCACCGGAAAGACGGATACCGTCCAGGATACTCGCGTGATTAAGTTTATCGGAAAAAACAATGCTATGCCTTCCGGCAAAACTATCAATTATAGCCAGATTAGCAGCATATCCCGAAGTGAAGAGCATGGAATCATCCTGCTCTTTGAATCGGGCAAGTTCCTTTTCCAACTCGTCATACATCCCGAAATTTCCGGTAACAAGCCGCGAAGCAGCAGAACCGCACCCGTACTTTTTTACCGCCGCAACAGAGGCATGGACAAGACGCTCATCCTCAGCCAGCCCCAGATAATCATTAGAGGAAAGATTTAACAATTTCCTGCCCTTGAAAATGAGTTCCTTAGCTGCGCCATAATCGAGATCAGGCACCTCCCTGAGCAGGGAAGAATTCTCAAGTTCAATCAGTTCGCCCTCAATACGGCGATAAAAACTTTTTGGATTCATAAAAGCAAAACCCGGCGGTAATAAAAAGGATATTCCATAAGGTGAAGGAAAAAGGTAAATCTCATGGCCCAGAATAGCAACCATGTTTTTTACTGTGAGAAAAATTAGTAGATATGTTCAGTGTATTTCTGATAATTATGCATGCGAAACAATCACTTTGAGACAAAAAACAATAAACAGGACTACGGGCTGAGCATGCATAAGAAACTGATATTATTGATTCTAATAGGAACAAGCCTCTTTTTTTGCGCCTGTATTTCAAAAAACACTAACAAAATCCCTGACAAGCCTGATTACTCTCAAAATAAATACTGGTCCATCAAGGATAAAAATATTTCACACAAAATTGACCTGTTTTTTGTTCACCCGACAACATACGGTCCACCTGCCGACGGTCATTTCATTGCCGATCTTAATAATCAGGAATTGAATCAAACAACCGACCAGAACACCGTGCAGTGGATAACTTCCGCTTTTGCTGATTCCTGCAATATTTTTGCCCCCAGATACAGGCAGATGAACATTGAAGTACTGCAAATGAGTGACCAGAACATACAGGAATACCTAAAAATTCCAGTATCCGACATAGAAGCCGCGTTCAAATATTATCTCAACAATTTAAATCATGGCAGACCATTCATTCTGGCAGGTCACAGTCAGGGGTCATACGTACTCAAAACCCTGCTGCTCAAAAAAAGCAATCTGCTGGATAAAAATAAACTGGTTGCAGCCTACCTGCCGGGCTGGACCTTTACTGATAAGGATATTGCCGAACTGGGACTTGAGCTTAGTGAAAAACCGGACCAGACAGGATGCCTCATAACCTGGAATACTATCGGTCCCGGTGGCATGTCTCCGACAGTTAAAAAAGATGCCCGTTGTGTCAATCCGCTTTCTTGGAATACCGAGACAAAAGAATTTCCGGCATCCAGGAACATAGAAGCTAAAATTTTACTCAGCCCCGGAAAAGAGTTGCATATTAAAAATTTTACCGCCGCCCGCATCAATAAAAAAGGTGCGTTGGAAATACCAACACCAGCAATAGAGATACTTGAGCAGTTAAATATGTCTTTAGGAAGTGAAGTATACCATAGATACGATTATGATTTCTTTTTCGACAATGTCAGCACAAATGTTAACCAGCGCTGTAAAGCCTATTTGAAAACACTCAAAAAATAAAAAAAGAGGCTGGTGGAAATTTCCACCAGCCCCTTCAAGATGAACTATACTACCAATTACTTCAAAATTTCATCAACCACATTCCGCCCCAGCACAGATTCAAATACATGCCTGTAATCCTCCGGGGCTGCACCGCCATCCCGGCAGACACGAATAAAAGATTCCCGTGTCTCGGTGCTCATGAGGCTGACGTCAAAATCCTTGGAGCTGCGTTTTGCCGGTATTTCACGGTGGATGGAAACTCCTGCCTGCTCCGTCACCTTATGCATAATCTCGCTCATTACGGTTTCTCCTTGATATAAATTTTACCGGATTTGAAAGTCAGTCCATCCGCCCCGCTCACAGCCAGTGCCAAGCGCTTAAGCGCGGGATCGTCTTCCAGCGTTATCTCCGCCCCGGTAATTTTGAGGTCGCTACCGTCTAGCGCATAGCTATAACTGTCAGGAGAAAGTGTACAGCGATCAGGGATTGATACAGATTCAGGAACTGCCGGGAGTTCTACTTCAGGTGTAACAGTAGTAATGGTTATATCTCCACGCTCTACGTAAAGAGCATTAATCTCGTCAGTAGTAAGAGTACGATTAAAAATACGTACCTGATCAAAAGGTGTGGTGGCATTTAACTGACCGAGACGGATTAACTTGCAGGAGTCTCTTATAGTCGGCCCAACAGCTGACATTGCTGCCCTATAGACCTCAGCTCCTGCAACATAGACAACTATATCGGTAGCCTCTATGTTGTAGACAATGTGATGCCATTCACCGTCTTGTAAAGGAAAGATCCAAGACATCTCTGGAATATCGCTACCAAAAAATCTAGCCCATCCTCCAGGAGACGCGGTGGCTCCCTGTAAGCCAAGAAGGTACTGCGTACCTGAGTCATTCTCAAAGAAGAAGTATTGTTTGTTTGCGGAGCCACCAGTCTTATACCTTGTGGATATCGCGCAACCCGCTGCTAGATCTATTGTTGGGCCATCAATGAGATACTCAGGATTTAAAGGATACGTTAAGTTAGCAGCTTGCCCAAATACCCCATCTTCATATGCTACTGAGCCACACAAAAGTGTTGGAGCCACATTACCTAAAGAGTCTAATGTACCATCAAAAGTGTACGAGGCTACACAAGAGTCATCACCAAACGGTTGTGCAAGATTTGCAGTGTCACCCTCGGCAACAGACTCACTAGCAGAACTAATTTTTATGTCCTGCCCATCAACAATAAGGTTGTTGTGAATTCCTCCTTCAGTATAAATTTCAGTGGCATGTTCTCCCTCTACAACAATAGCTGTAGTCGTAGAGAATTCATCATATAGTAGACTACACTCACCAATCTGACACCAATGAGTAGACGCCTCTGTACTCTCGGGATTGATATCAAGTACTACGAGCCTATATTTAGGGTATACAGTTGTATTTTCAAAGGCAAAATTTTGAGTTTCTGCGTTAGACCACGTAGCTCCTGTAACAGAATGCAATAAGTCCCACGATAACCCATTCCATCCGTGAAAAGTAAACTGTGATGGCATTCTCGATAGCATAAGAGCATCTGGAGTCAATCCAAATGGCGCTAGATCCAGACTCGTTACCGGGTCAGTAAACGGTCCAGAGAACAGGAAAACAGGAAAAGAGTTATCCATGTTTCCATCGTATGATTGTGGACCTGTTGCTGGGTCGCCATCAGCTATATTCCAATCAGCCCACACAGGATCATAAGAGCTACCAAATTCATATGAAACCTTAAACCCTTCTGTTGTTCGTGCGGTCATATAAGGTAAGGCACGTCTACCTTTCAAAGTAAGAGACTTTTCAGGTCCGAGAGACTCCCCTTCTACGCCTGCTCCGACTTTAAGAGTGGCGTTAGATTTTTTTACTGCCACAGCAGGAACACTTGGTAGAGCTTCGGTTAGACTTACAGAACGGGTAGTATCTGTTGATTCCTCTCCATCAATGCTTGCCCAAATAAATGTTGAAGTTTGAGGTAGCCCGCCACTATCAGCGTCAGCAGTACTGCCAAAGAAAGGAGCTATACCAGAAGGACCAGACCTAAGTTTTAAGTAGTTATCATTGCTTGGTGTACTAACTTTAAATAGCAGCCAGTAATCATTGCCCACTGTAAAATTAGTCGTATCAGTCAAATCAAATGTGACCTTACCAGCAGTATTTATATTCTTAGTGCTTGACCAACCACTGGTGTTAGCAGGATCGCCAACAGGGTAAGATGCCCAAGGTGTAGCACCATCATCATTGTAGAAAGCACATTGCACACCCACGGCACCAGTACCGACAACTTCGGCAACGTCAATCTCTACTATATCGTAGGATGATACTTCAGCGGTGAATCCAAGGCAGACATAAGCATTTGCGTCTTGTCCAAAATTTTCAGTTGTATTACCGGACACACTCGCAACGGTGCCTTGTCCCGTATCCGCAAAAATAATATCGCCAACCTCGACAGGTTCTTGGGTGTCAAAGCCGTCAAGGCGTGGATTGAAGATATTGAGATTGCCGCTGGTCTGGGTAACCTCTGGCTGAGCCGAAACAATCTGATTTGTATTATCCGCTCCTACGGAATGGGCGGGAGCATGAACACCGTCAGCGTCTACGGTTGCTCCGGGATAGCCTGCTTCACTGTCGGCGAATGCCATGGTCGGGCCGGCTTGCACCGGAATATACTTCACCTGCAATTCATACGTAGCTATGTCGGACTGTAGCTCGCCTCTGCTTCTTCTGATTACTTCCATGATCTTAGGAGTGTCTGCTTCTGTTATTCCTAATTTCCAACTTATGGTGCTGCCTGAAATTATAGCCGAACCAAATCCGAACACATTAACATCATACGAAGTAAGATCATCATCCACATGATCTGAGATTTCTATCAAAACGGTAGTTCCCTCCGGGGCCTCAACCGGGCCGGAAAGGACTGGAACGGGACTGCGCAGCTCAGCCAGATCACCAACAGCTATCTTAACAGCCGCATCTCTTGCCGCTTCCGCCTCCGATTGCGCAGACTGTGCAATCTCACTGGCCAGTTGTGCGGCAGCACTCATCTCACGAACGGTGTTTTCGGCACTAACCGCTTCATCGCCGGCGGCGACGGCTTCATCCCTCGCGCTGGAAATATTTTTAATCAATTCCTGCGGAGAAAGACGCTCTTCAGCCGATGTTGAAATCTCATATTTCAAAGCACGGTCCATCTGTTCCTGCAACTGCTGATCCCGCATCACCCCCCGGTCAAATGCTTCATTCAATAACTGAACGGAAAAAGCATCGTTTTCAACCAGTTCCAATTCCTGTGTGTAGGAAATTTCCCGATAAAGGGTAATGCTTTCACCGACAGAAAGAGGATCACCGGAAACAGGGTACTGAACTTTTCCGGAATCCATGCCTATTCCAAAAATCAGTTTGAAATCTGTACCATGAACTAATTTTTTTTCCGTACCTTCACTGTCACGCACTACCGCGCAAAGATCTTCCGTACTGAAAATACGAAAATTAAAATCAAAAAGATTCTGCACACCGTCCCCGGCAAAGGTTATGGTGTTTCCACTAGAAACAACTGTCATTAATTACTCCTATTGTAGTGTTAACTCTCTAAATTACCTGCCTTATATTTTCAGTGTAAAAACAAGGGCGGACCTGAACCATATGATTCAGGTCCGCCCGAGGCAGAATTTTACTGCTGTGATTTATCCCCCACCTTTAACTGAGCAACCCTCCCGCAAGATTAGCTCCCTGTGAAATCAGCGATGACCCTATCGAAGCATTGCTTTTGTTGATTGCTTCCTGCTCCCTGTTATTGTTTAAGATAACATTGCTACGGGCGGACCAGAGCGACATGTCGCCGCGGTCAACCATCCTGTTGGAATTAACTTCTGCCTGATACTTTACGATTTCAGCGTCATAAGCAGCCTGACGGATGGTATCTTCGTGCACATCCACAACGGAACCGGAATCAAGGCGCACTCCCTTGTGACCGGAAACAGAATGGTTGCGACGATAAAGCTCCCTGCGCATGGTTGCCAGCTTCATTTCCGCATCCTGCTTGATCAGCTTGGCTTCTTTGTTGCTGACCCTGCGATTATACACTCCCTGCTGCATGGTATGATAATTATTCATATCGGACATCTGGGTGTTGTATCGTGATTCCCCCAGCTGCCGACTCCCGTTAAGTACGGATTGCCCGAAGGATGTCATCGCTCCCAGGTAATTGACGCCGGGACTCCCTCCTGCCGCACCGCCGCCCGCACCGGACTGAACGGCAGAGCCACCTACAGTGGCTCCGGTAGTGGCATATGCTACCGTATTAAACAACATTCCGACCCCTAAAGTTGCTACTGCACCTGTAGCCATATCAATTGACCTCCATCATACAAGTTCTCGCCCGCCGCCGGGCACGGAAATAATCATCCCTGCCCATGCGGACCGTTTGCTGTTCAAATTCAAAACCGCACCATTTATGCCAGATCAAACTTTTTTTATTCCGAGCGCACACCCATGTATCCAGCAACGGGAAAGTGCGTTGCAACATATTCAGCAATTTTTTAGACGCTCTGGCAAAAGGAAGAGGGTCTTTTTCCACTTCCGCAGAACCGACAACCCAAGGCGAGCCCACACCCGAGACAATTGGAATTACTCCGAAGACAGCCTGCACCCGGCTATCGCGATACAAGCCGTAAACCAACATTGAATATTCCACATCATTCATGATAATTTCACGTATGGACATTTCGGGATGAAGACCCTCGAGATCACGACGGTCCGATTCACGCAGATTAGCCGCCACAAAATCAACATCATCAAGGGTGGGAATTCCCAGCGTGATAACGGATCTTCTGTTCAAGCGGCTCATGAGTACACCGATATTTCAGGAATGAGAGCCAGCACGGAGAGAGGAAGAGGCTGATCCTGCCGGATATAAATCTGCCCGTCACGATCATAACCTCGATTGAATTTGACCTCGTAATCACCACTGTAAAGAGCCGGTGCACCGCCTACCTTGTCGGCGGAAGTACGAAACGGAGCCCGCTCTAAATGATCTCCATCATAGCCGACCTGTAGACCGAGCGACTGAAAAAGTCTTACAATCACATGCGAGATGCGCTTTTTCCGTCCCTGTGCGGTTCCGCCGGAAATAGCGCCGCCCTCGATGCGCAAAGTCTTCATGTTGGAGACATACGGCAACCCGGCGTGGACAACCTTCGCCGGGGCGGCCAAAGTTATACTACCGTTCTGAACAACAACATCAGGCCGCACAGCACCGTCGGCCAACACGGAGACAGTCTTGCCCTCCAGATGTTCAAGTCCCGTAAAGACACTATCGCTGACGCCCTGATCGTAACTCAGCCCTGAATCGACAAAAAAAGCATCATCAGAGCCTTCTCCCACAAACTGATTCTCCATCCGCTCAACATATTTATGAAGCTTACCTCCGACCTCCCGCTCAACCACAGTCCAGACTTCCTCCTGAGTCGGACCGGGGATTGTACATACTGACCTGAACTTTCCATCCGTTGAATGACGATGAAATCCGACCACTTCATGCTCGCGCTGATAGGTCAAACCGATCATGATTCCATCGTCGCGCACCATCCAGATGATGGAATCAGGGGATTGCTGATAGGCCCATTCGGTGATTGAATGAGAGCGGGTCAGATGCTCGGCCAGAATAGTCAAATCCGGGGCGATGTAACCGTCCGCCTCAAATGAATATGAAAGTTCACGGATAGTCCGTCCTTCCCGCTGCAGGAAAATCATAACCCCACCGACCACAACAGGAGGAACCGAGGCAGAACCATGAGTAGTTTCACGGCGGACCATAACCGAATTCGGCGTTACGGAATCCGCGCTGCTACCGCCGGAAAGCCACCATTCACCGCCGGATGTCCCCATGATCAGCTTCTTGGAACTTACCATCCAGCGGATGGCATTTACCTGATCGGCGGAAAGTGTATAGGTACAGGCATCATCATCCACCACAGGATCGGAAACACCGAAATCCTCATAAGATCCGGCCTTGCTCATCCAGACTGTCTGAGGATTGGCAGGACTGGCCGCAAAACAGAGCCGTTCCTCGAAAAAGGTCACACATGAAGGGAATCCTTTATCGCTGTTCCATTCATCAGGCGGAGAACTGAAAGCTACCAACCCCATTGTCCAATCGACATGGGAGGTACGGGATAATTTGTAAGGTTGAATTTCCGGATGGACCAGATACATTACATCCGCAGACTGGGTGCAGCGAATACCCGGCAGATCCGTTTCGGTATAGGGACTACCGATTTCAACCGGATTTCCACCTTCGTCCACTACAATTCCGCCATTCTTATAAATACGGATATTACGATCAGTGAATTCCAATACGTAAGCCTGCTCGGTGGAAAACTCAAAAGGGATAAGACGGGTTTTCGGGTTTATTTCACGAACCTGAATTTCCTCAAGACTCCCGGCAAAATCGGCATCAGCTAGAATTGAGATAAGCCCGGTTTCTCCGGCCTTTATACTAAAAGAATAACTGCCGTTAGCGGAAACTGATTCACTAGGACTTCCGTTTCCGAGACTAACGCAGACCGCCCCGGACTGATAACCGCTGAGCTTGAAACCGACCTCACAGGTACAGCCTTCGGACAATTGAAGATCACGACTGAGCACCGATTGTCCGGTCTGGCTTGCGTCGCAAGTTGCTTTTGCCTCTGCCACACTCCAACCGTCCCCCACACTCCATTCTGCCGCTGAATCCAGCCATGCGGCAGGTATTCGGTTGCGCCCCATCACCTCACGAATGAAACGAAAACCGGTCCGCCGGGAAGCTCCACCATGCGGATGTATGAACATATTTTCCAGTTCAGCCAATCCGTTGGCATATTTGGCGAGATCAACTCTTCCGCCCAGACGGGGTGAAAGTTCTCCGGCGCTGAAGTTGGTCATAATCAGAGATACTGACATTGCTACGCCCTCCAGACCGGTGAATCCACACCATGAATTCCCCGTGCTTCCAGCCACGGATCGTTAAGAATGTTATCCTCGCGCCCTTCAGCAGAATCAGCTAGACGCGCCGACTGCATGGCATTCAGATACAGAGTCCACATTTCGCGGGCTTTGGTGGTTGAGCCGGTGATATCATCAGCCATTTCAGCCGCCAGCCGGGCAGCAAAAGCCATTACAAATGAAGGATCGAAGAGAGCCGGATTGGTCACTTTCATAGTATAGACGGCAGATGCACCTTCACGGTCGGTAAGGATTTTATCCCCTTCGACCACAAATTTATCATCCTCGGAATCCAGTCTGCGCAGGTGGAGGCAATCCGCCGGGAGCTGATACTGACAGGTAAAGCCGAAAGCCGGATTCTCGGCCAACCGGGCCAATCTTATTCGTGAAGCAGCGAAATTCCATGGATGCTCACGCAGTACAGCGTCACGAACCTGATCGTAAAATAGATTGCAGGTTACGGCTTCCTGCGAGCTGTCACTAAGCGATTCTATGAGTCTGGCCCCAAGTTTTCTCAGGGCAATGTTGCAGATTTTAACTCTTGAAACGGACATATTTTCTCCTGATATGTTTGAGAGATACAATTCATTTCGTCCTCTCTTTCACAATCAGGATAAATACAAAGGCGGACCTGAATCAGATGATTCAGGTCCGCCTTCCATAATACCGGCAAAAATATCTCCGCGTCCAAAGCGGTTCGATCAATAAATCATTCTTCGCAAAGAGGAAGTTTTACAATAAAACGGGTTCCTATGTCGGGTTCGGAAATAACATCCATAGCACCTTTATGACGATCGGTAATGATAAAATAGGAAATGGAAAGTCCCAAACCTGTTCCACGACCTACAGATTTAGTTGTAAAAAAAGGTTCCATAATCCGGTTACGGACATCAACACCCATACCGGGTCCGTTATCCTCGATTTCCATTACGGCCACATCGCCCAGTGCATAGCTGCGAAGCACAAAACAGGGAGTTTCTTCCTGAGAATATTTTTTTTCACCCATTGCTTCAGCTCCATTTTTCAACAAATTAAGAAAAACCTGCTGAATTTCATTGCCGTCACAAGCAACAATTAAACTATCAGAGCCAAAATCCTTGGTAATTTTTATTTTTCTGAAATCATAATCCCTTTTGAAATCATAGTCATTCATGACCAGAGTCAAAGCCCCATCCATAAGTTCGCATAGGTCCCGCAACTCAAAATCGGAATCACTTTTACGGCTGAAGCTGAGCATACCGCGTACGATCGTCGCAGCGCGTATTCCCGCTTCATACATTCCTTCTAATACCTTCGAGCATCCACTTCGCTCAACATACTCCACAATAGCGGAATACTGGGCCCCGCAATCCTCTGCGGTTTTCAAATTCTTTGCTGTTTCCCGGCTCAACCTTCTTTGCAGGCTCTGTACGGAACTGATTATTACTGCGAGAGGATTATTGATCTCGTGGGCCATTCCGGCTGCAAGTCCGCCTACAGACATCATTTTCTCAGACTGTATCATTCGCTGTTCATTGAGTTTGCGCTGAGTGATATCCATCAGAGACCCTTCAATTATAACTGTTCCATCCTGAGCTTCGGTCTTACGCGCATTCATTGTAATCCAGACAATTCGGCCATCCTTGCGCTTCATTTTCAGTTCCCGATTGGTAAGGGTGCCTTTTGTCCGCAGCGCTTCAAGTAATATTTCCCGATCTGATTCCTCGAGATAGAGTTTTTTTCCCACACTATCCAGCATTTCAATTACTTCTTCAGGAGAATCATAGCCGAACATTGCGGCAAAGGCGGTATTGACGGCAAGCATCCGGCCTTCAAAACTGGTCTGATAAATCCCCTCTTGAGCATTATCAAATATGGACCTGTACTTAAGCTCTGAATGCTCAAGAGCAATGCGCACCTTTCGCAAGGCAATTACATTTTTAATCAGAACAACAACCAAGATAGCCATCGCCAAAAAAATAGCTGCTAGAGTCCAGACAAGATAAAAATATTCATCATAAAAAGAAAACGGTTCGTTTAATATAACGCTTCCTTCCGGAAGATTGGAGGCGGGAATGCGGTATTTAGTAAGAGCCTGCCAATCGAACATAAATGTATTCGATCCAACCTTAACTACAGGTATATCATCAGCTTTAACCCCGCCGAGCACCTTGCGGGCAATCTCGCTCATCATCACTCCCTGACGGTAACCGCTGATTACTTTACCGCCGACCACCCCGTCACGGATATTATAACGCCACAGACAATAGACGGGGACCGGGCTGTTTTTGGTCAACATGCTGCCCAGTTTTTCATATGTAACATAAGTACCGTCACGGTCTGAATAATAGGCTCCCAGCAATACTACACTGCCCGGCTTCATGGATTGAATTTTTTTACGTAACTCGGCAATAGTTAAATTTTTGTTGTATTCAATACGGACATTTCCAGAAAGAGGCATAAGATTTTTCCGCAGGCTTGCCTCCCATGCACGCCCAGATTTCAGATAATCGTTAATAACATAAATGCTCTCAGTTCCCGGCAATTGCCGTAGAATCTCGGCCACGGTATCACGCGAAGATATCATCTCGGCCACACCGGTAAAATTTTTAACGGACAAAAGCTGCTCGCTTGAAAAATTATTTACCCCGCAAAACACAACCGGAACACGGGGAAACAAGTCATCACGATTCTTCAGCAAAAAATCATAAGCATTATTATCGGTAGATAATATCAGCGACATCTTTATGTTTTTGAATTTTGTTTTCAAATTTTTCTTGATCGTCGCAAAATGCTCAGCGGAATGATATCGCTTGGTATCCATATATTCGATATGCAAAACCATGTTTTGATACGGAGGAACAAGTAGCGTTTCACGGATTCCTTTTTCTATATTTGAAATCCAGGACATACCGGAATGATAAGAGTGAAGTACCAGAATATGACGAACGTCATTCGCGTGGGCAGGCAGCGAGAAAAAAACAAGAAGCAACAAAAGCACATAACCACTTAACAATTTTGCTCTTTTATTATTGTGTGCAACTTTCTCCATATAAAAAATCTAACACTCTTTATAAATAAAATCCATTATAATAAAGCCTTAAAGCCACTTTCCATAATAAAATATTACAAAAAGCTGAAATCCCCCGGTCCTCATGAACCGGGGGAAACGATATAAATTACTTATTATTTGTCACCCGCCTCCTTTTTTGTGCCGCGAGCGTTTCTTTTTTTCTCACCGCCTACAGGATCAAAATGATCTGCGACATCAACTCCGGCGGGGTAATCAACACTCATCCCAGCCTTGAAAAGTTGCAATTTTCCCTGTGGATTCCTCACATAACAATCTTTTTTACAAACGAATTTCACTTAACTTCCTGCCTTAAATATTGGTCTGATCATCCATGATCAGGTAGCCGCTGATTTTACCGGCGGTAGCGTTGCTTCCGGTCACGGTAAATGACAATCTCAGAAAACCTTTATGCTTCACGGGCAATGAAGGAAGCGGAAAACTGAAGCCCTGCTTAAGGTCCGCAACTGGAATGGAGCCGGATTCAAAAAGGGTGTCGAAAAGCGCAAAATTATCATCTCCGGAAGCCTGTACGCCTACACGCAGACTGGTCAAGGTAGCGAAGTCTTCTCCGTCCACCAGCACCTTAAGCTTTACATTACCGCCGGAACCGCAATCTTCACCGACGCTGACAACATTCTGGGAAACGGCACTTGCAGTAACCGCCTGTTCTTCACAAAAACAAAGTTCTTTATCGAGATACATATTATTTTCCTTTATTGTTGATGATGATAAATATGATCCGGGCCTTACGCAGTAATTGCGGACTCAGTATTGAGGATGGAATCCACGCGACGGACCGGGCAACCCCAGAAGGTTGTTACGGGCTTGCCTTCCCAGTTTTCCGATTTGAGCATGACGTTATTTTTATCGGACGCTTCAATGTCGAGCAGGGTTTTCACGGTCTGGTTACAATAGATTGCAGTCCTGCCCATGTTGGTGTTGGGGATCATGTTCAGCCCCTCGATCAGCGCATGACGCAGAGAGTTGGAACCGAGATTCTCTGGATCAATGGAAGCAATACGCACAACATAACGCCAGTCGCGAACCACAAGACCGGGGGTCCATTTGTAATGGGTGCGCAGTCCCTGATATTTACCGCCGTTAACGTCTTCAAGGGTTACTTCACCAAGGTCCTTATGGCTCAAGCCGTTGGAACTGCCGCGAGGGAACGTGAAATGAACAGTCTGATCGGACCAGCAGACAATCCAGATAGATGTGCAGTTATCACCGCTACCGCCGAAATTGATGACGTTCTTGTGCTCAAGAGAATTGAAACGGGGTGCGAGACCGAGGAATTTTTCAGGTTCCAGAGAGGTGTCACCGTAAATGAAGGTCTCGGCAAATTCCTTATTCATCGCTTCGAGGAAGGCACGTTCCTCAGAAGTACGAAAGTTGGAGGAATGTCCGTTGAGATCGGAGAGAGCCTTATCCATTTCCGCGTATGATTCGAGCATGCCGCAAGTGTCATCGATCTGTTTGGTGCGGGATTTACTGGGCTTGATTCCGTAGTTGAGCTTACGCCAGCTCACAGTGGGCAGGTCGGTGCGCACGGTGGTGCGGTGGCCGGTCGGCAGGTTGCCCTCTACCCATGCGGAATCATCAAGGATTTCATTGCTGTTGGTCAGAACTTCAGTAACTTTAGCTACATCACCGTTGGGATCAAGACGATTTCCCCAATCAGAAAGAGTAAGTGCGTTCAATCCAAGAGTTGCCATAGTTAATTCTCCTGTAAAAATTCGGCCCTCTTGGGAGCTCTCGATTTAATGACGCTTTAAGCGTTCCGGATAAAAAGGACTGTATTTTGATAATCCGCTACACAAAACAAAAGGATCATTTTCCGGGCCTTCAGCTCATCTGCCCGGCCTAAAACATAGTGCCCGACTTTTTAAATAGGTTGATTGGGATACAGAATTTCCCCGATTGTTTTTTCCCGGGGAGCAGCTCCCCTGCCCTCCACATAAGAATCTTCCGCGAGACGTCTGCCCACGTTGTAAAAGGCTTTCACTACTTCGGGATGGCAGGAATATCCTGAATCCCGAATCATCTTAGCAAGGGCCGGAGACGCAAAAGTCTGCACAGCCTTGTTGGCCACTCCCATATTTTTACGGTAGTTGGCACCGTGCCATCCCGGAAGCGAACGGGTCTGACGTTCCCATTCCCCGGTCTGGGTCTGATGATCCTCATAGCGGGCCGCCTCCAAAGAGTTATGGAAATCAACAAGTTTCTGAGCCATTTCCCCACTTACACCGTTCTCATGAGCAAACTGGCGGAACTGGCGGTCAACATGCGGATCGATTTCGTCCTGCATTCCATAATCAAGCTCGTATGCTTCCGGCGCATCGGGAACAGGATGATCAGTCAGCCGATCTGCTTCCTGCACAACGGGATCAGGCTGTTCTTCCGATTCCTCAGCAAGGGTCTCACCGCCCAAGACAGGTTCAGCCACCTCATCGTCTGCGTTGACCTGCGGAGAATGGTGATCCGGCTGCTGGTCATCACCCACCGAAAAATCCATCATTTATGTTCCTCCTCTTCATGCCTCATCATTTCAGCCCGTTCACGAATAATGGAAAGATATATTTCCTCATCAGCTGTGATTACCGGGCCAAGGACATTTTCAATTACAAAATCATGAACCGCGACGTTGCGGTAGATGTCGCTCTCTTTGGAAAATAAAACAGCATTCACGCCTCCCTGCTCCAACAGAAAAGTAAAAATCCTTCTGCCGTGCGGGGTGTTGAACGTGGCGCGAACATCAGAAAGAAACTGCTCATTAATCCTGCGCTCTTCCTCGCGGACCTTCTCGGCCTCTAATTGTTCATCTTCCGGAAAACCGGAGTCCGTTATCATTCTAGCTGCTACCTCCTTCGTTTTGATTGATAGGGATAAAATTATGGAGCAGGTCAGGCCGATAAAGCTGTCCGGCATTTACGAGTCAACGAATTGTCCGGCCTCTTCAGTAGTCTTCCCGCCCCCTTCAAAATGCATAATAGGCATCAGGGCGGACCTGAATCAGGTGATTCGGGTCCGCCCTTCTCTTTTTTTGCAGAAAAATTAATTTTCAGGGCTAAACTCTACCTTGTGTCTACTTAGCCGGATGTGGCATATCTCTTTCAGGTAAAAATCTCATCCAAGCGAGTACATATGTTTACTGAAAACAAAATCAGCTTTGAAACTATCACCGACCTATTCGGCAATGCTGACAATGAAGGCCGCGACTATCTCTATGAGTATGAAGTATATAACCTGCTGGCTAATTCCGGTGCGGAAACACCTCCGGCCGCGAACCTGCTACCGCGCGGGGCACGTTTTTCTGATGAAGAGCTTACTTCCATGCCGGGAGACAAAACGGTTCTAAAAATCGTATCCCCGACTATTATCCATAAAACAGAGGTAGGCGGAGTTCGAATTGTAAAAAAAGAACCGTCTAAAATTAGATCCGCCGTGCGCGGCATGATGTATGAAGTACCGGAGAATTACGCCGCTTACATTGAGCGTAATCCCGATCACGGACCGGAAAAATACAAAGGATTTCACGGAGAAGCGCTGGTTAAAGCAATCAGCCGTGATCTTAAAGGGGTTTTACAGGTCCAGTTTATGCCGCCCGATTCCGATTCCTTCGGCAACGAACTTATTGTCGGCCTGCGCAGAACCAGAGAATTCGGCACCATCATAAGTGCAGGACTCGGTGGAACAGATACCGAACTTTACGCCGAGAGATTCCGTAAAGGTCAGGCAATTGTGGCGGCATCCGTGGATATGGTCGATGGGCAGTCCTTTTTTCAGCTGTTTAAAAATACCATTTCATATAAAAAACTGGCCGGACTCACCCGCGGACAACGACGCATTGTAACTGACGAACAGCTCATAGAGTGTTTTGAGTCCTTCATTGAAATGGGTAAATATTTTTCACCTTCCAATAAAGATACCGGGTTCGTGATTGATGAACTTGAAATCAACCCTTTTGCCTTCACCGAATATCTTATGGTTCCCTTGGACGGCATGTGCCGCTTTTCAAAAGCAGGCCAAAAGCCGCTGGCCCGTCCGGTACAAAAGATCCACAACCTTCTTCATCCTAAAAAGATAGGCATAATCGGTGTTTCTGCCACCCGCCGCAATTTCGGGCATATCATCCTCGATAATGTGCTGGCAGAAGGATACGAAAAAGAGAATGTGGTAATTATCCGCGAGGGCTGTTCTGAAATTGACGGAGTTCGTTGTGTTCCCGATCTCGATGCGCTGGAAGAGCAGCTGGACCTGTTTGTAATAGCCATTGCTGCTAAGCATGTACCCGATCTGGTAGATAAAATAATTGAACTTGATTGCGCTAAAAGCGTCATGCTCATCCCCGGCGGAATGGGAGAAACTGAAGACAGCAAAAAACGGGCGCAGCAGGTAATCTCCAGTATCAATGCAAAACATGCCGATGAAGATGGAGGACCTGTTTTTATCGGCGCCAACTGCATGGGAGTTGTTTCCCGTCCAGGTGGTTACGACACATGGTTCATCCCCGATGAAAAATACCCCAAAGATCGCACAGCTCCATATCAGAGAGCAGCTTTTATCAGCCAGAGCGGGGCATTTATGGTTTTCCGCTCCAGCCAGTGCCCGGAATTAAACCCGGCTTACATGATTTCCATGGGCAACCAGACCGACCTAACCCTCGGCGACATGGTTCATTATTTTAAGGACTCTTCGGAGGTCGACGTCATTGCGGTATACGCAGAAGGATTCAATGACCTCGACGGCCTTGAATTCTGCAGGGCCGTGCGGCAGGCAGTAATGAACGGCAAGGAAGTCGTGTTTTACAAAGCAGGCAGGACCCCGGAAGGCAAGACCGCTACCAGCGGACATACCGCATCGCTGGCCGGGGATTATATGGTCTGCGAAAGCTGTGTACAGCAGGCAGGAGCAATTGTCGCACGCACTTTTCAGGAATTTCAGGACCTGTTCATGCTTGCCGAAAAACTGAGCGGAAAAACCATTTGCGGCGACAGACTTGCCGCCGTAACCGGAGCCGGATTTGAAGCTGTCGGCATGGCCGACTCAATCCAGTCCGATGATTATGATATTGAGCTGGCGCGCTTCAGCGGAGAATCGCTTAAAGCCATAAACGAGATTCTTGAAGCCAGGAGACTTAATTCGCTGGTCACAGTCCAGAACCCTCTTGATCTGACCCCGGGATCAAACGATGAGGTTCACGCAGCCATGACCGAAATACTGGTAGCCGACCCGGCGGTGGATTCCATTGTCATCGGTCTGGACCCGCTTTCCCCTTCCATGCACACTCTGGCGGAACCGACAATTCCGGCCTTTTCAATGGAAGATGAAAACTCTCTCGGCAATCTACTGATAAAAATCGTAGCGAAGAGTGAGAAGCCCGTATTGGCGGTAGTGGACGGCGGAAGACTCTACGATCCCCTGCGCGATATGCTGCTGGCAAACGGAGTTCCGGTCTTTCCGGTATGCGACCGCGCAGTGGCGGCCATAGCCCTGTACACCAAAGCACGGACGCGAACAGAAGTAATCCGGCTGGCTCACGGATGTGATTAGCTGTATTCTTAAAACAAAAGGGCCGTGGTAGCTAAAACCACGGCCCTTACTTTATTCAGTATTTATCTATTGTAATCTATTAATATTCGTCACTGTAGCGTTTGACTAGCTTATCTTCACTGCTGGACTTTTTGACAACAACGCGAGCCTTTTCTGCATTAGCAAAAAAAACATTTTCAACAAACCTTGCTATTCCACATAACCAGCACATAAACATAAGATCGCTCCTACAACTTAAAGATACAATAAAAAGTGTCTTTCCAAGTTCATTTCAAGAACTTAAATTTCAGTGTACGCATAAAAAACACTCCGTCAATGACATTCGGTTAATTCTTTTTTTCACATTTATACCACCATCCACTTCATGAAGGTAAAGACCCCTAATCATACGAACGACGGAACTGAATGCAAATTCAGTTTTTCTAAAAATAGCAAACTGACCAAACAAAAACCCCGCTCTGCTGCCAGAACGGGGTTTTTGAATTTGATAAGAATAAAAACTAAAAAGATTAGTTCAAATCAAATGCATCTTTTTTAAAAAAACAATAAAACTCATCATCGCATCTATAATATTTCGCAATTATACCTTTAAAAGGCCCAACCACACTATCAAAATGCTTTGACTTAGCTAAAGATCTCTCTTCGACATACTGTTCCACTTGCGCTATTGCATTCAAAGAAACAAAAAAGAACACACCGAGTGCAAAATACAATTCTAAAGCCATTACCTAGCTCCTCCTGAAAGACGTTAAAAAAAGCATACACCTAAAAGTACTTTCGTCAACCGCTTTTTATTAATTCTTTTTTTCACATTCATTCAAACTTTAAACATTTTTTCACAACATACGATTTTAAAAATATTAGAATTGCTCTTTCCGCAATGAATTAAAGAAAAATACGCAGCAATTTAAATAATGATTCTTATGTTATAAAAAAAGCAGGCTTCATCGTTCACTTTTTAACAAGATTCAACTCTCAATAAATCACACTTTTACGTTGACTTTAGCAGGTCAGGCAGTAGAGGTAAGCGGACTTAAATAACCCAAAAAGGAATTTCGCCATGAAGCAGGTAGTAGTACAGATTAAAATTAAGCCCGGAGAGGTCAACAGCCCGGGAGCAATCCGCAACGAAGCGCTGAAAACAGCCGGATTACCCGACGATAAAAATATTTCCACCCGTGTGCTACGCCGCTCAATTGATGCCCGCTCCCGCAAACCGCACTTTGTGATGCAGGTAGCCATCGGGGACCCGGAATCAGTAGAACAAAAGAGTTCCGTCTTCACCCCTCAGCCCTTAAACGGGAAACAGATAGTTATAGCAGGAGCCGGACCCGCGGGATATTTTGCAGCCCTGACCCTGCTGGAACATGGCATCAAGCCGATCATTATAGAACGGGGCAGGACTGTTAACGACCGCCGCAAAGATTTGAAAAAAATATATACAGAAGACCTGATCAACCCTGATTCCAACTACTGCTTCGGTGAAGGCGGAGCAGGAACCTACTCCGACGGTAAACTCTACACACGAGCCACCAAACGCGGAAATGTGGGTAGAATTCTCGATCTGCTCATTGCCAACGGCGCTCCCGGAGACATTCGAATTGACGCCCACCCGCACCTCGGCTCTAATGTTCTTCCGCGCATTGTCAGCAAAATGCGCGAAGACATTCTCGCCTGCGGCGGAGAAATTCATTTCAACACCCGGGTAGATTCCTTTATTCTCGACGGAGACCGCATGACCGGGGTAATTGCCGCCGGTAATACAATCAAGGCCGATGCGGTAATCCTCGCCACCGGGCATTCAGCACGGGATATTTTCCACGCCCTCGCGGATCAGGACATTAAGATCGAAGCAAAACCTTTTGCTCTCGGCGTTCGCATCGAGCATCCCCAACCGTTGATTGATAAAATTTTTTACCACCAGTCCCCGCGCCACGAAAACCTACCTGCGGCAAGCTACCGTATTTCGACACAAGCCATGGGCCGCGGAGTCTTCTCCTTTTGCATGTGTCCCGGCGGATATATTGTACCGGCCTCCACCTCACCGGGGGAGCTGGTATTAAACGGAATGAGTCTGGCCGCGCGTAACGCCCCCTTTGCCAATGCCGGTCTTGTTGCGGAAGTTAAGCTTGAAGACCTCGAAAATCAGGAAAATCCGCTCTGCGCGCTGGAATATCAAGCTAATGCGGAAAAAAGAATGTTCGCCGCAGGAGATGGCATTACCCAGCAGGCTCCTGCCCAGCGGGTAACTGATTTCATTGCAGCACGCACCTCAAAATCAATCCCCAAGACATCATATATACCGGGTGTGTACAGCGCCCCTGTGCACGAGCTGCTGCCATTCATACAATCCGAAGCATTGCGCAACGGACTCAAAGCTCTGGGCAAAAAATTCAAAGGTTTCGACTCGGAAGAGGCAAAGGTGCTGGCGGTGGAATCGCGCACCAGTTCTCCTGTGCGCATCCCGCGTGACCGCGAAACACTGGAACATGTGCAGATAAAAGGTTTTTTTCCCTGTGGCGAAGGAGCAGGATACGCGGGAGGAATAATCTCAGCAGCTATGGACGGTGAAAAATGCGCCTTAGCCGCAGCCGCGAAAATTAATGAGTAATTCACTGTCATAATCACCGCCCACAACAACCGGGCGTATATATAAAAACAGGCGGTCCGCATCAATTGATGCGGACCGCCTTTTCAGCAATTAGGACAGGCTTTCACCTGTTCAGGAGCGCGTATACTTCCCCAAGCAACGCAAATATATCATTTAGCAGGAAGCCTTACGTGCTTCCTCAATGTAAACTTCACAAAGACGCTTGCTTACCGGACCGGGGGTTCCGTCACCAAGCTCAACGCCGTCAATTTCAAGAACCGGAGTAACAAAAGATGTTGCGGCGGTCATAAAAGCTTCAGTAGCCTTCTGAGCTTCTTCAATAGTGTAGGGGCGCTCTTCGATTTCCATTTTCATTTCTTCGGCGATACGAAGTACTGACTTGCGGGTAATGCCCGGAAGAATGGAGTTGGAAAGGTTACGGGTAATAATCTTTCCTTCTGCTGTCACGATGTAGGTATTGTTGGAAGAACCTTCGGTAACGAATCCATCTTCAACCATCCATGCATCATCTTTACCCTGCTTCTTGGCTTCAGTTTTAACCATGGAAGCGGCAAGCAACTGCACAGTCTTGATGTCGCGACGAGCCCAGCGAATATCAGGCATTGAAACAACACGCAGCCCCTTCTTTTCACCGGTCAGCTTCTTAGCCTGAGTAAAGAGAACCACGGTCTGCTCAAGGTCTTTAGGCATTACGAAATCACGGTCAATGGCGCCGCGGGTGATCTGAAGATAGATTGCACCTTCTTCCATATCGTTACGTTTGACCAGTTCACGGTGAATTTCGAGCAGTTCTTCGGAGCTCATGGGCATACCCATGCCGATTTCTCCAAGTGAACGTTCAAGACGGGCTACATGGCCTTCCCATTCACAGATTTTGCTATCAATAACAGCAGTAACTTCGTAGATGGCGTCCGCAAAAAGGAAACCACGGTCAAAAATAGAAACACTAGCCTCTTCTTCAGGCACAAAAGCGCCATTCACATATACTGTACGACTCATTTTATTCACTTATTCCATTATGAAAGATTAACAATTATCCCCACAATTCACTCTGCGGGGGAAAAACAAATTTATCATCGTATTCCAACGGGTGCTCTCTGTCTTCGGCCAAAAGTAACGGACCGTCAAGATCAACGACAGAGGCTCCGCTGGCGACAAGCATCGCAGGAGCCATGGCCAGCGAAGAACCGACCATGCAGCCGACCATAACATCATATCCGGCGGCTAAAGCAGCCTCCCGTAATTTGAGTGCCTCAGTCAGACCTCCGGTCTTATCCAGCTTGATGTTGACCATATCATATTTGCCTTTGAGAGCAGGCAGCGAATCACGGTCATGGCAGGATTCATCCGCACATACCGGCAGCACTCTGTCGATTTCAAGCAAAGCGTCATCATCGGATGCGGGCAGCGGCTGCTCCACCATCTCAACGCCCAGACGAACCAGCACAGGAGCCATTTCGCGATAGACGTCAGCTGTCCAGCCTTCATTTGCATCAACAATTATACGCGCATCCGGCGCACCGCGACGCACAGCTTCAATACGGGCGATATCTTCTATCCCGCCGCCGAGCTTTGTCTTGAGCAACGGCCTTGCTGAATTTTCAGCAGCCTGCTGTTCCATTTTTTCCGGTGTGCCGAGAGAAAGAGTATAGGCTGTAACTTCCGGGGTGGGCTCGCTTATTCCTGCCAGCTTCCATGCCGGAGTTCCGGTTTTCTTGGCTTCCAGATCCCAGAGCGCGCAGTCAACGGCATTGCGAGCGGCCCCGGGCTTAAGCGCGGACTGTAATTCCTCACGGGTAAGCGGGATTTTCAGGCCTTCAATCTGGGCGGTAACGGACTCCACAGTCTCGTTATAACGGGCATAGGGAACGCATTCCCCACGCCCGGTAAAACCGTCTTCTTCAATCTCTACCCGCAGCACAACGGCTTCGGTACGAGAACCGCGCGCGATGGTAAAAACCTGCGCCAGCGGGAAAACATCTTTTACAACCGAGATTTTCATTATACCAACGCCTCAACCAGACGGGATGCACCCTGACGGAAAGGATCGACAGCGGGAATACCCATCTGTTTTTCCACTTCGGCAAGATAAGTCATAGCTTCATCTTCAGTCATGTGCTGGGTATTTACGGAAACAGCTACGGCTTTGCACTCAGGATTTACAACTCTGGCAAGGGTCAATGCGGTATCGCGCAGTTCTTCAAGTGTGGGCTGCTGATAATCGGGCAGACCGCGCATGTGTTCACGAGTAGGCTCATGGCAAAGAATCAAAGCATCAGGCTGGCCGCCATGAACAAGCGCCATGGTCACACCGGAGTAGGATGCATGATACAGGCTGCCCTGCCCTTCAATGATATCCCAGTGATCAGGATCGTTGTCAGGGGTAAGGTATTCAACTGAACCGGCCATGAAGTCGGCGATTACAGCATCAAGGGGTACGCCGTTACCTTCAATGAGGATACCGGTCTGGCCGGTGGGGCGGAAAGTGGATTTAAGGCCCTGTTTTTTCATTTCGCGGTCGATGGCCAGTGCGGTATACATTTTACCAACGGAGCAGTCGGTTCCCACGGCAAGACAGCGCTTACCGGTGCGTTTTTTACCGGTGGCAATAGGATATTTCACATTGGGGATACGCACATCATGCAGTTTGCTGCCGCTTTTTTCCGCAGCTGCAACCAGCTCAGGCTGATCACGCAGCAGAGTATGCAAGCCGGAGGCGACATCCATACCAGCTTCAAGAGCTTCAACCAAAATAGTTTTCCAGCTGTCGGAAATAATTCCGCCGCGGTTTACAACGCCGACAACAAGTGTCTTGGCACCGGCTTCAACCGCTTCTTTAATAGTAAGGTCTTTGATTCCGAGGTCGGCCTTGCAGCCTTCCATGCGAAACTGTCCGGCAACGGCTTCAGGTCTCCAATCGTAAATACCCTGAGCCATTTTAGCGCCCAGTGCATCAGGAGCATCTCCGAGAAAAAGTAAATACGGTGCTTCAAACATGGTTACTATCCCCTTTAAAATTTAGTCTTTTTATTTGATTCTGCGGACCTATCAATTTGCATGCCATTGGTTAACATGCAAAGATAAAATCACAATATAACGGCAAGTTACAAATCACAGAACCATCGCCTTAAATTCCACGCGCCTTAAAAGCACAGCAGAATGCATAAAATTGTCTATGTGAAGCTTTTACCAGACTTTATAATCGACAAAAACGTTATTCGTTAAATTTAATTCTATTTTTTACTTATTTTTTAAATTTTATGCGTTTTTAACCTCGTATTTACGAAGCTGACTCAAAATGATTTCACAATATTGTATACAGCATTTTAAAAGACCTTATCTCTTAAGGTTTTAAAGCAATAAAAAGCACTTCTGACCAAAATACATAGATTAAAAATAACAAAGCCTTCCGCAAATAATTGCAGAAGGCTTTGTTTTTTATATAAATTTACCAGAACGCGTAAATTTGTGCTTTTACGGTAAATCCAAAGGCACGATCATAGACATTTATACCAAACATTCATGGATTCGAGACTACCACTTATATTTGTGTTGTTAATAAGTCTTCCCGAAAACTCATAATCTCCCTTGGAAAAAAGGGAATTTATTCCATAGGAACAGGCCCGGGCAATTGTAAAAAGGCACTTAATCCCTGATTTGGCGCAATCATCTTCAAGGGATCTCAAAAGAGCCCCGGCAATACCCACTTTGCGGTAATCAGGATTAACAGCAAAATCTGTCATTTCTGCGCTTTGCCCGTCTGCGGCTACTTCCGCAGAAGAGGCCCCCACAAGTCGATCTTCTTCAAAGACTCCGGCAAAGCGCACTCCCTCTTCCATTTCCTGAAGAATAAAATCAGGATCATTTACCGGAAAAGGATAGGTTTTGAAAGTCCGGCCGTAAAGATGCGCTAGCGCGTGCGCATCTTCCGGCCCAAGCCTACGCATATGCAGGCTCGACGGGAGAGTTGAAACATTTCCCTTCCCTTTTTTGCTTTCGGCAACAGCAAGGACTCGGTCCAGTTCCTCCCCGTCGGTATGCTCCTTACGCCATGAAGAGCGATAGAAGCTCAGAAAATGACCGTCGTCAGCACCGAACATTCCCGGCACATGCGCTTCCTTCTCAAAACCGTTGTCGAGAAAAGATGAGGCATGCGCGTCAGGTACCTTAACGAAAATCTTCGAGAGATCTTTTGTGGCAGCCATGCTGACAAGTTCTTCTACAATATAAGGCTCATCCTCAGGAGACAGCGACATTAGATAAATGCGGTCATTGTAGTCCCCCATCTGTATGATGCTGTTCCTAACTTTTAAAATGGAATCATGCGACATCCGAATTACGCTCCGCCCTTTCATTGTCTTCGGGTGTCAGACTTAGAGTGTCGTCCCAGTCTGAAATAAGTTTTTCAATACCGATGGCTTTTTCCTCGGCATCATCTTCCTTAAGCTGCAGGTTGCACTCGGTGCAATTGCGGTCGCAGTAATTGCACTCGTAAGAGTCTGGCTCTGTATATGTAGTGATGACCCCTTCATAGTTTCTGAGAACAACCTTATTCGTGGCCCATGAAACTATATAGTTGGGCATGACCGGAATCTTACCGCCTCCTCCGGGAGCGTCGACTACATAAGTCGGCACAGAAAATCCACTGGTATGACCGCGAAGGCTTTCCAGAATTTCAATACCCTTACCAACCGGAGTACGGAAATGGCTTAAGCCTTCGGAGAGGTCGCACTGGTACAGATAATAGGGGCGAACCCTGTTCTTAACCAGCTTATGATTTAAACTCTTGATCAGACGCGGGCAATCATTAACCCCGGCCAGCAACACACTCTGGTTACCGAGCGGAATCCCGGCATCAGCGAGTTTGGCAAGAGCTCTTCTGGAAGAATCAGTCACTTCTCTGGGATGATTGTAATGGGTATTAATCCAAAGCGGATGGTGCTTCTTAAGCATATTTACCAGATCGTCGGTAACTCGATAGGGCAGAACAACCGGCATACGGGTCCCGATACGGACAACCTCAACATGCTCGATCTCACCTATCTTGGTCAGAATCCAGTCCAGCTTCTCATCCGAAAGCATGAACGGGTCACCGCCGGAAAGCAGCACATCGCGCACCTGCGGAGTGTTGCGGATATATTCAATTCCCTGCTCCAATTGGTCTCGGGAAGGAACGGAATCCTGATCCCCCACTTTGCGCTTGCGTGTGCAGTGCCTGCAATACATGGAACAAAGATTACTTATATGGAAAAGCACCCGGTCAGGATACCTGTGGGTAATTCCGGGCACGGGACTGTCTTCATCCTCATGCAGCGGGTCGCTCATATCACAACGTTCAATTTTCAGCTCTTCCGGGCTGGGAAATGATTGCAGAAAAACAGGGTCATTTTCATAATCTTCCACATCAATGAGTGAAAGATAATAAGGGGTGATAGCCAGCGGGAATTTCCGCAATGTCAGTTCATGTTTCCTGCGTTCACTATCACTGAATTTGATACCTAAAACTTTTTCAAAGCCGGAGACAGTCCTGATTGTGTTGCGGACGTGCCACTTCCAATCAGTCCAGTCGGACTTAGAAGAATCGTCATCAATCACACCGGCCAATGCTTCCTGTCGCTCTGTGTAAACAGTCATAATATCCTATATTGTTATAAAATTTGAGAAAGGAATTCCTGCGTTCGCTGCTCTGCCGGAGCGGAGAACAAACGGGAGGGGGTATCCTGTTCCAGAATAACTCCCTTATCCATAAAGGCCACGGAATCGGCCACCTCATTTGCAAAATTCATTTCGTGCGTCACAACCATCATGGTCATGCCTTCATCGGCAAGGTCACGCATTACAGTGAGCACCTCGCCGACAAGTTCCGGGTCAAGGGCTGATGTAGGCTCATCAAAAAGCATTACTTCCGGCTCCATAGCCAAAGCCCGCGCAATGGCCACCCGCTGTTTTTGACCGCCGGACAATGTTTCAGGATAGGCATCGGCTTTATCTGCCAGCCCGACCTTATCCAGAAAAGTCATACCCAGATCCTTTGCTTCTTTTTTAGGCATTTTCCTCACTTGAGTGGGGCCTTCAGTCACATTGCCCAGCACACTCATATGCGGAAAAAGATTAAAATGCTGGAAAACCATACCCACCCGGCTGCGCATGGAATTGATCTTCCTTTCGTCACTTGGCACCTTGTCACCATTAATACTGATTTCACCCTCGGTGTAGGTTTCAAGACGATTTACGCACCTGAGCAACGTAGATTTACCGGACCCGCTGGCACCAATGACCACGACTACATCAGAATTCCCCACATTGAGATCAATCCCTTTAAGCACATGATTGGTGTCGAACCATTTGTGAACATTCTCTATACTGATTGTATCCTGCATAGTTCCTCCTTAGGCCCTGCTCGTATCGAGCTTTCTTTCTATTGCATGAAACAGAAATGTAAACGCACCGGTATAAATAAGATAAAACATCCCCGCGATGCTCAGCATTTCCATCATCATAAAATTTGAAGATGCCAGCTGCTGCGACTTCAACAACAGTTCATTGATGGTGATTGTGCTGGCAAGGGACGAATCCTTCAAAGCAATAATAAACTGGTTGCCCAAAGCCGGAACTGCGCGTTTGAACGCCTGCGGCAGGACAATCCTCAGCATCGCCCGCGGATAACTCATCCCGATGCTGCGCGCAGCTTCCATCTGTCCGGAGGAGATAGAAACTATCGCGCCCCTGAAAATTTCGGCGATATATGCCCCGTTATGAATCCCCAAAGCCAGAACAGCGGCAGGCATGGCGGAAAGCCCCACAAGACTGCGCATCCCAAAATAGATAAACAACAACTGCAGCAGTAGCGGTGTCCCGCGGATTACATAAATATAGGCATGAGCCGGAAGATTAAAAATCTTCTTATCGGAAATCCGCATAAACACGGTCAACAGGCCGAGGACAAGCCCCAGAAGAATACCCAGAACGGTAATCTCAAGGGTCATCCATGCTGCCGGGAGAAAATACGGGATATATTCCGGCAGACTCGCAAAATCAAAGTACATCTTATTTCCTTTGCTCAAAAAAGTAAGGAGGCTTTAAGCCCCCTTATCTTTCTATTTTTTGGTAATATCTACCTTAAGCCACTTCTTACTCAAACCGGTAAGCGTTCCGTCTTCATGCATCTGTTTAAGTATCTTATTCACTTCGTCGGTAAGCGATTTATCTTCCTTGCGAAAAGCAACTGCGATATCTTCCTTACGCAACGGAGAGCCAAGGGGCTTGATATTAAATTTACCGCTGTTCATAGCGTTTACGCCGACAACACGGTCAGTAATCACGCCGGCAATTACACCGTTTGAAAGCTCGGTAAGAGTATGTGTATCATCCTTATAAAGGCGGATGTCGGTTACTCCAAGTTTCTTTGCGTCCTGCTCAAAAGTGGTTCCAGTAACAAGCCCCACGGCTTTATCCTTCAGTTCATCCACCGACTTGAAAGGGGCATCAGCGCGGACGAACATCTGAGCGCCGGAGTAGTAATACGGAACGGAAAAATCTACGACCTTCTTGCGCTGCTCAGTTGCAGCCATGCTACCGAGGATACCGCTGTAGATGCCGGACCGCAGCCCTTCGATAATACCGCTCCATTCTGTTGTGACCGGTTTCAGTTTAACTCTCAGCCGCTTTGCGACCTCTTTAGCAACATCCACATCAAAGCCGACCAGCTCATTCTGCTTGTTGAAATAATTGAAAGGGGGATAACCTCCGCTCATGGCAAAACTGACTTCACCGGACTCTTTGACTTTCTCAAGGCCGGCCTTTTCCTGCTGAGCACAGCCGGTAACAGCAACAGCAAACAACAGTGTGAGAACCGCAAGGTATAAGGCAGCAAAACGTTTCATGTTTTCTCCTGAATGTGTATGTTAATTTTGAGGATAAGCGTTCTTATATATCATTATATAAGATGATGAAGTGTATTTTTGAATCTGATCACGATGTACATATGAAAAACTGAGAAACAAAAACATTGCAATACAAGAGGACACAATAGTAACTATTGCGAACCTTAAATTCTCATTTGCTATCTTTTCAGTTATCATTTGCGTGCAGAGGGGTAAAAAAGTAAATCCATTATTCTTGCCACTGAAGAAAACAATACAGACTTACTGCATACCCACAAGGCGATCAATAGGGTACGTAATGGGTATATGACATACCCAATAAAATCAGGAGCCGACCTGATGCTTGAGGTAGGAAATCAAGGAGACGCTCTTGCCTTGCAACCCTAGCTTGCGGCGAATATTTTTACGATGTGTGCGAACGGTGTCGGCGGTAATGGAAAGGAGCTCGCCTATGTGTTCAGTACTTTTACCAGCCTCGATATAGCGGCAGATTTCGACTTCACGGGGAGTAAGCTTAAGGAGCAGATCTTCAAAATGATCACCGGTTTCCCCGGCCAGAGCAGAAAGCCGCTCTTTGATAAAACGACCGAAACTTCTCCGCATACGGGGAAGCGGTTCCTTAATCATCCGGTCAAGGGCCGGCAGAATCTGTTCCCGAACCTGTATGGCGAAATCTTCGTGCATGTCTTTTTTTTCTTCTTCCACAGACTCGATAACAGTCCGCAATGCCACATTCATACCGTCAACCTGCTCCCGGGTTTCTTCCAGCCCTGTTTCAAGCCGCTGAATGTTGGTCATGTCCCGCAACCCCACATGGAACACGGTACCGGACTGCAGTCGAACCTTATGCATCATAAGTTCAACTGTAATCTCTTTGCCGGAACTGTCTCTAGCGGTCAGAAACTCTTCAAAAGGAACGGGGATTTCTGTCGTACATGTTTCAAAATGATCCCGCACAACTTTGGATGATTCAGCGCTGAAAAGGCTCAGGCAGCTATTACCGGAAAGAGTTGTGCTGCGCCCGAAAAGGCGTTCTGCGGAGGGATTGGAAGTCAGAATTCTGAAAGAGGAATCGGCCAGAATAGTCGGGTCCTGCGCTGCTTCAAACAAAGCGTTAAAAAGGGCTACACTATCATCAAGCGCAGCGATATTATCCTCAATGCGTTCCTCATAAGTCTCATGGAGTTCAACAAAAGGAGCATTATTGGTGACAACGGCAACATAGCCTTCGGAACAGTACGGCCCACAAAGCGGTATCATTCTCAGGGAATAGCTGCCGCCGCTTTCTCCGTAAGGAATTTCATGCACTCCCGTCACCGGATAAGCTTTAAGGAATTCATCAATTCCGCACGCGCCCACACCCAAAATGCTCCAAAGAGCGCGCCCCTGCAAAGGACCGCCAAAAAACTCAATAACCCGATCACTGGCCGAACAGATATGCCCTTCCGCGTCAGTGAAAAGGACAAAATCAGAAAAGGATTCAAAAACTTCAGAGATAGGTTCCGGCAGACGGTCAGAATGGTCGTCTCTATTTGAGCTCACGGGACGGTCCTGTGCTTAAGGATTAACAAAGAAAACACATTAACAATCAATCAGGGTTAATTCAAATAGTGCTGATCCGGGTTATACGCTGCCCGAATTCAGCATACTGAAAATATCTTTTGCTTACCCAATGCGTATCCTTGGCACGCTCTTGATAACAGACCTCAAATATAATATTCTTATTTTTTTGAAAATAACATCGGTTTGACAGGGATCGCCCCACCAAACCGCCAACCAAGGAATTAATATGAACAAAGGCGAAAAACTAGGCGTTAAAGACGCAATTTTAAAAAGGCATAGTGTACGTTCTTACAATTCAAAACCGGTTACCACCGAGCAGATTGAAGAATTAATTAATGCAGCCAGACTAGCTCCTTCCAGCCTCAATTCACAGCCTTGGCGTTTTAAAGTTGTATCGGACAGGAAAACGCTGATAAAATTCGGCGAAAAAGATATCTCAAGAAAACAATCATGGCTGGCTGACGCCGGCGCTATCATCGTCTGCTGTGCGGATATGGCAGGCTACATCAAGGACTCTCAGGCCAGCGCCTTCTTTTTCCGGGAAAACAACCTGATAACCGGCGACCCGATGGATGGGATCGACGAATACCTTGAACGCGAAGTCTCCGCCACTGAAGCCGCAAAGTTCGGTGCATCTGCCATGAACGTCGGAATATCTGTCTCTTTCATGATGCTTCGGGCGATAGAACTTGGTCTCGGCACATGCTGGGTAGGAATGTATGACGAACAAAAGATCATGGAATTGCTGGACATTGATCCGTTACTGCGAATCGTAGGACTTCTTGCAGTCGGTGTCCCTGATGAGGGGGACCTGCCCACCGAGCACAATCGTAAAAGACTTGACGAGATCCTGCTCCCCTAAAATCAAAAAAATCTGAATTCCCCGCACAACGTAAAGGGTTAACTCTCGTCGAGAGTTAACCCTTTTCATTATTTAAGATCCTGAACGGAGCAAAACCGCAGCTACTCCCGATTTTTTACAGGCCGGACGACACCGGCAAACTCTCTACCAATACTTTCCGCATGCGCGTCAGACTGGAATTCCAAATATTCTTTCGGCTGCTCCTGACTCAAATGAACAGTTGTGGTCGGGTATGCGATAGTAATTTTCATCTTCTCTGCCAGACGCAACGCATCAACAATGAACTGATGCCTCGAGACCAACTCCTGCGCCCAGTCGGTTGTTTTAAAAAAGATGTAGACCATAATATCTATTGAAGATGGCCCAAAATCATGAACAACGATATGAAAATTTATTTTATTGGTGTTGGGTGTATTTAAAACAAGCTTTTTAAGCCCCTGCACATACCCATTTAAATTTTCTGCCGGTGTATCATAAGCAACGCCGATAATTGTTTTATACCTTCTCCATTCTCGTCTACCCATATTATCCACAGGGTTACTTATGAACTTTGCATTTGGTATAATAAGCTCTGAATTGTAAAATGTGCGGATGGAAGTTGATCTAACCCCTACATTCTCTACAGTTCCGTCCATTCCTAAAAAATTAATCCAATCGCCAACGGCAAATGGTCTGGTCGTCATTATGACCATTGTTCCGAAAATATTCTCTAAAGTATCTTTACCAGCCAAGGCAATAGCTAAACCACCAATACCCATAGCGGCAAAAATACGTGTTGAATTCAGGCCGAATAAGTTTGCAACGTAGACAACCCACATCAGCATAATTGCCACCTTAAATATCTGGGCAATGATAAGCATCATTGTTCCCTTGATGCCTGCGCCTCCTTTTAAAGTTAAAACATTGCAAAACAAATTTATTATGACCATGGAAATCCAAACTATTGATAAGGAACCTATTATTTTGATTCCATACAGACTGATTGTCATTACACTGTTATATAAAATAAGAATTGAAAGAGCTTTTAACCAGATAAAGCAGACAGCTATAACTTCAAGAGGAATAGCTAAGGAAGAACGCTGCGGAGCATCAACTCCTTCAGGAAGTTTTTTGTCCAAAAAAGCAATGATCTGGCTGACAATGCGAGAAATAAGCCATAGCACAACAGGCGTAATTATAAACAGACCAAACAAAATAACCCATTTATAAAGATTTGTATTAAAATACTTAACCATAAGGCCCGGAAAATTAAGATGAACAAAATCATCTACGACCATATGCAAAGGCAGTTTGTTACCGCTAAATGGATTGTTACCTTCTTTTAAAACATCATCTATTGTATCATCATAGCTTTTCCAAACGGCATTAAGGCTTTCAGGTGTAAATTTCCATGCCTTGCGGCCATCATCAAGTGTAACAACGTGCATGGTTACCGAACCTAAGTCAGGCACAACTAAAAAAACGGGAGGATAATCACAGTCTGGGTCAGCTGACAGCTGCTCCAGTTGAATCGTCGAACGCTGAGATATTACGCGATAGACTAAGACCGCTAAAATAGGCCCATAAACAGGACGTTCCAAAGAATTATAGTCAGATAAATCAAGAGCGGCCGTGGCACGCTCCAGACTCTCCGCTCCTTTACCCTCGACTCCGGACTTCAAAGTGAAAAATGTTCTAAACGGTGACATTAAATTTTGTACATAAGTATCACCTTCTATATTCTCTGAAGTAAACTTAGCATATTTAATTTTAAGATCTTTAATAACTTTTAAAAAAGTAGGATCAGAAAACATTTCATTCGAGAAACGCCACCCTTTCAGACCCTTCTCCATAATGAATTTAACAGGCTGATCTTTTAAAAAAAGGACAAATGAAATTTTATTCCCTGTAACATCTTCAGGAATATCCTTATTTATATTGTAATTTATATTTTCAAGGACTAAAAATATCTTCTTGGCCTTTTCAACAACCTCTGTATTATAGTCTGCATACTTTTTTCTTTCTTGAGAAGTCACAACATCTGCAATACAACTAAAACCTGAATAATGGTCACGGTTATAGTTACGGGCGTTATACAAAAAAGTTCGGACAGCCTCTCTAGGAGTAGAAAAATTACAATCACCGTCTATTTCTGCATGATGATTTGTGCTTTCAGGCATCAGATTAACATTAGAGCTGAAGATGACACCTCCAAGCATAATGCCTATAGCAATAACCAAATACCAATAAAACTTCATATTAAATCTCCATTAAGCATGCTTAAACAAATTCGGCTAAAGGATTGGGGTATCATATACAGCGGTGGTTTCTTATCTGGTAAAATTAAGTATTAGGTGAAACACACAAGGAACAGTACCTAATGCACTTGCGATTAGACTACAACCCACACCTTCATATTGAAGACCGCTACAAAAAAATTATATCTTTTGAAGTCTAAATTCATCCCCTAATCTACCAATAAATCTAAGTTTCTACCGAATAAGTCGGTACTTACGTAAAAACCTTCACCCACGGCTCTACACAGTTATCACAACATCTTAAAAGTATTCATAAAAACACCGTTAAGTTACTTGTTCTGAACAGGCATTACGTAGTATATTCTTTCGTGAGAACATTGAAACAGATATAGCTGACCTAAGGCTTCGGCAATTTTGCAAGTAAGGAGAACGCATGCACTGGACTCGTTCCATAGGAATCAGATGCAAACTTATTACGATTTTCGTACTCATTAAGGTTCTGCCTCTGGTGGTTCTAGCCTGGGTTGCCTGGAACGGCATAATCCTTTTAGGTCAGTCTGTAGAGGATAAAATTGCTACAATATCTACAGAGACCCGCAAGACAGTAAGCACAATAGGCCATACAGCCGTGCAAAGCTCAATCCGGGCCCTTGACCTTAAATCCCGTGAAGCCATTGAACGGCTCACGACCGACACAGCCCGCAACCTTGCCGATTTTTTATATGACCGGGACAACAATATCCTTTTAGCCGCCGGAATCGAACCCTCTGAAGAAAATTTCCGCAAATTTCTAAAGCCTCTCACCCGTAATGTAACCGTACCCATTCCCTGGAAATTGAATGAAGCAGGTGATGCATGGGTCCCCTCTGAACTCTGCCCTAATGTAGAAACAACCGTAACAGCCCGCAATGCCGATAATTCCAAGGACTTTCACTCCCGCCCGCCTGAACGCTGCGGAATGCATATCAGTAAGCCCCTATTTCTGGAGATGACCTTTATCGACCTTAATGGTCGTGAACTGATCAAGGTCGTTACCACCGACATTTTGGATAAAGAGAAAAAAGACGTTTCCCAAAAGGCCAATACATATTGCAAGGCTGAAGGATATTTCTCTGAATTAAAAAAATTGAAACCGGGTGAAATATACGTTTCCGAAGTAATCGGACCATATGTCGGAAGTCCGATCATCGGCTCATACACAAAGGTTTCCGCCGAGAAAAAAGGCATCCCCTTCAAGCCGGAAAAAGCAGCTTACGCAGGCAGGGAAAACCCTGTAGGTAAAAAATTTCAGGGACTGGTGCGTTGGGCGACTCCGGTTGTCCGTGATGGCAGAATTACCGGCTACGTTACCTTGGCACTTGATCACACCCACATAATGGAGTTTTCGGATCATATTGTTCCTACAGCGGAACGCTATACAGCCATGTCCGACGCATCCACAGGTAATTACGCTTTTATCTGGGACTACAAGGACCGCAATATTTCCCATCCCCGCGATTATTTTATCACCGGTTATGATCCTCTGACGGGGCAACCCGCAATCCCATGGCTTGCCGAGGGAATGTATGAAGATTTCCGTAAAAGCGGAAAAGACATAACACAATGGGAGAAAACCGCCCCTGTTCTTCTTGATCAGTCACTGGAGAAAAAACCTGCGGCGGAATTAACGGATGCCGGATTGCTGGGACTGGATTGCCGATATCTGAATTTCGCCCCCCAATGCGATGGCTGGAATAACCTGACCAGAGACGGTGGTTCCGGTTCTTTTGTCATACTCTGGAGCGGAATTTGGAAATTGACCACTGCGGCGGCCATTCCCTATCACACCGGCAGATATTCCGGTCCGCGCGGATTCGGCTTTGTCACCATCGGTGCAAATGTACATGAATTCCACAAGGCCGCCACCGAAACAGGTAAGAAAATCAGCTCCATGGCCTCCGATTTCCAGCAGGCACTTGAAAAACAAAATAATGAGACACAAGAACTTCTCACTCGGACCCAAACCGATACCGCACACGAAATAGCCCTTTCTACCATCTTTATGGTAGCGGCGGTCATCTTAATCGCTATTTGGATGGCCTCAACTCTGACCAACAAGATCACCGTCATGATCTCCGGCATACGCAAATTTCAAAACGGAGATATGGACCAACGGCTCAAGGTGGAGTCCGGAGATGAAATGGGCCAATTAGCCCATGCTTTCAATGAAATGTCCGACAGTCTCCAAAATATGGTTGTGGACCTTCGTCAGGCGGAGGAACAATACCGGGGATTTTTCGAGAATGCGACCGAAGGAATCTTCCGCAGCACCCCGGAAGGACAATTGATAAATGTCAATCCGGCCTTTGCCCAGCTTATCGGATACGATTCCGCTGAAGAGGTTCTGGAAAATATTCAGGACGTAGCCACTCAGCTTTTTGCTGACCCCAAACGACGGGAAGAATTGCTCCGGGAGCTGGAGGAACATGGTCATGTTCACGGCTTTGAATTTGAAGCAAAATTACCGTCCGGTAAAATCCGTCAATTTGCCAATTATTGCCGCCTGATAACGCAGAACGATCAAATATTTATCGAGGGGATGATTACGGATATTTCTCAGCGTAAACTTATGGAACAAGTCGAGATTGAAAAAGAGACAGCTTTAGCGGCAAGCAATGCCAAATCAGTTTTTCTCGCCAATATGAGCCATGAGATACGCACCCCCCTGAATGCCATTCTGGGTGTAACCGACCTTCTTAATGAAACCGACCTGAACGAAGAACAAAGGCAGTACACAGACCTTTTCAAGGCTTCAGGGGAAGGACTGCTGAGGCTGATCAACGAAATTCTTGATTTCTCCAAAATCGAAGCCGGGCAGATGCTGATTGATAACTGTGTTTTTAATCTGGAAAGTCTTCTGGATGAGGTCAAAACATTTGCTAGTGTCTCTGCCGGAACGGCCGGACTCGAATTCAGGGCGGAAATGGATGAAAACATTCCGCAGTGGGTAGAGGGTGATTCATACCGGGTCAGACAGATCCTGCTGAACCTGCTGGGCAACTCAATCAAATTCACAGATGCCGGCTCAATCTTTATGGGAGTTACGGCCAGTCCCGTGGACGAAAAAACAATGCAGGTATCTTTCAAAGTAGACGATACCGGAATCGGGATTGACGAAAAAAATATTGAAAAAATATTTGAAAGCTTTGCGCAGGCTGATTCCTCCACCACCCGCAGATACGGAGGAACCGGATTAGGCCTGCCCATATCTAAAAGGTTGGCTGAACTGATGGGCGGAGATATTGAGATCTCATCCGCAAGCGGAGGCGGAACCTCTGTTGTATTCAGTGCTCCCTTTACCGTTGCGCATAAACCGAAATTTACTGACTGCGATCAGGACGGTGAACATCAGGGATTGACCAGCGGCGAGCCTAAAAAGGTGCTTATAGTGGAAGATTCGAAAAGCAACCGGAATCTGATTAATTTTTTCCTCAAGAATAGCGGCCATGAACTTACAATGGCCGAAGATGGTCTGGAAGGAGTTGAAATTTATAAATCGTCCCCGGACTTCGACATAATTTTCATGGATATACAAATGCCGGTCATGGACGGACTACAGGCCACCAGAGCTATTCGGGCACATGAAGAAAAAAAAGGACTCACTCCGGTGAAAATTGTAGCGCTGACTGCCAACGCCTTTGAAGATGATAAAAAAGCCTGTTTCGATGCCGGGTGCAACAGCTTTTTGACCAAACCGGTCAAGAAAAATCATCTGCTTAACCAAATTGGTTAAACAAAAATATTATCACCCTTTGGCTGTACATACTTAAAAAAAATTGCCCTCACTCTTCCCTGCCTGATAAACTTTATTTCCCGGGGACTTACCTGGGAAATAAAGTTATCGTAAGCCTGCAAAAAAAACATAAATTAATATATAATCGTTATTCAATATGACAATTTATTGTGACCTTATGGCCGGACACAGCGTATATCTATATAGAACGGAATTGTTTGAAACAGGAGACTCACTACACTCATGAACGACGAAAGGGACTTATCGGTCATCAAAAAAGTTATGGATGGAGACATCCAGCTGTTTGAAGTGCTGGTTATCAAATACCAGAGTTCAATATACAATTTGATGCTGAGAATTTTCAGGGATGAAGATGAAGCCGCTGATATGGCTCAAGAAGCGTTCATAAAGACGTATAAAAAACTGAATATGTTTAGCGGAGGAAATGTTTTCTCCTGGCTGTACACGTTGAGCCTCAATGTAGCTCGAGATCGGCTTCGATCCAACAAAAGGAATGATGATCTGTTCTTTATCCCTGAAAACATAAGTGATTTTCCTGATACAAGTGATCAGATAACAAAGATGGAAACTACATGGGAAGCAGATAAGCTTTATTCTGTAATTGAAAAACTGCCTCTAGGGTATACTGAACCACTTCTTTTAAGGTTTCGGGAAGAATTATCCCTGAAAGAAGTGGCAGAATTGACTGGATTAAGCCTTAGCGGCGTAAAGATGCGAATCCACCGGGGACTGGCAATGGTCAGGGAGATTTTGGGGGAAAGCCATGAGTACTAAAAAAGAATCGTTAAACACAGGACAGAAGACATTAACTGAAGAAATCAAAAAGATGAAATTGCAGGACGTGCCCGTCGGGTTTTCTGGTTCTGTAATGGATTCAATTATGAAAGAAAAAACCACGTGGTGGGAAAAAACACTGCGCTGGATAAACAGTCCGCTTGAATTTAAATTGACGCCTTTGAGAGTCGGGTTCGCAATTGCCATGGTGGCAGTGGTTCTTTTCTTCTCTCCGAAAGGGGTGCTGATTCAAAATCAACAGGCTAACGTAGTTTCTGTACGCTTTGAATTCAATGCCCCTGCAGGGGAAGTAAAGAATGTTGCTGTCATTGGTTCATTCAATGAATGGTCCGCAGAATCCTCTACCATGCGCTATGACCAAAAAGACAGGGTCTGGATCTATGAAACAAACCTCAAACCGGGAGATCACGAGTATGTATTTCTCGTCAATGGAAACACCGTAATTCCAGACCCGAAAGCTGTTTATTACCGTAAAGACGGCTTTGGAAGTGTTAACTCCATCGTTTCTGTCAGGAGTAATACGCATGAGATTTAAACATTCGGTAAATTTTATCATTCTACTCATAATCGCAATAGTGCTTTATCCGGGAGTATCAAAGGCGAACACCGCTGATCTTGAAATGAAAATCAAGAAAATTTCGGAATGCGAAGCAGAAGGTAAATCCGTGGACAGGCTTTTAGCCGCAGTCAATTCCGGTAGGATAAGCGAAAATGATGCTGTGAATATTATCGAACCCATTCTTGATATTTGCGAGCAGGGCTATCCCGTAAAAATATATTTACGAAAAATGGATGAAGGACTCGGGAAAAAAATCCCCGCACCAATTATTATATCCGCACTAAAAAGAATGCGGAACAATTATCTCTCAATTCAAGAGGCTGTTTCAAATGATTATAACGCATTAGGGGAAGACATGATCGCAAGTGCGACAGCAGCCGCTGATTCAGGGGTTAATATCGATTTTGTAACCACCTGTATTACAAAATATAAGGGCAATCGTGATCCGGCGGTACTTACTAATGCTTTTCATACTGCCAGAGCTCTCGCCGAAACAGGTTTCAACCAGCAGCAACTGGAAAAAATAATTACCGCGGCAATAGATAGCGGTAACATCGATGCAAGCTGGAAATATGTTTCACGGGTTGTGGCAGCATCAAGATCGAAAGGGATATCCGATTCGGCACTGGCGACAACTGCAATCAAAATTTTGAATGAGAATAAAACTCTGGTAGATTTTATGATTGCACTGGGATTTTCAGAAAGAAGCATAAATTAATGTGACCCGACAGAAATCCCAAACGTATATTTAATTGAGCACCTCAAAATTTACAAACGACAAGACGGAGACATCATATGAACTCAATGCGACTCACAGCAATCATCTTCAGCCTCGCTCTTCTGTGCTCTTGTTCCGGACAATTCGCGGGCAAATCATATTTGGCAAGCAAAAATTATGACGGCTGCATAGAAGAAATGAGCAGATTGTCTACAGAAGATCCCACTAACGATACCGCAGCTTATTATCTGGGCAGATGTTATCTAGCAAAAAAAGTATCTGAAAAGAGCCTTCCCGCTTTTAAGAAGGCCGTATCCCTTGACCCTCAAAATGCGGAATATCATTTCTGGCTCGCTATCAATTACTGGGTGCTTGCCGATTTTGACAAAGAGTTACAAGAATACAGCAAAGCCATTGAATTAAAGCCAGATTTTCTTTCTGCATATTTGTACATGGGCCACAGCTATTTTGACAAAGGTAATTGGAAAAAAGCCATAGCTTATTATGACAGAGTTCTGAAGACAGATCCGTATAACCCCGAAGCTCTGTTTAATCAAAGCGAAGCCAGATGGCAGCTTGGAGAACGCGCTGAGCTAGCCTCCACATGGAAAAAATATCTTGATTATTACCCTGATGGCGTAAAAGGGATACGCGCCACTAACAGACTGAACGCATTGGGTGACTTTTCCTACCGTAATTACCTGATAGGTCAACGGATTATGACTCTGAAAACACCGGAATTCAAAACAGAACGTCCTGATATTACATACGAGTCGATGGCTTCTACCGCGGTAATTGCAGCCATCATGGAAGAGAAAAAAGACATAAAAATCAACGTTGTTACATTTGTTAACGGCAACAAAGAGCTAGCCAAAGAACGCAGTTTTGAAATTCGCAAACAAATTCTGGCAGGCCACCCTGACATAAAATCTTCACGTATCCTTCTGAGCTGGTTCGGAGGACCGAATAAAGTCAAGACATCAGAAGGAATTAAAACAATAAATGAAACAGTACTGTTTGTGACAGAGGCAAAATAATCTTTATACATGGAGTAACAGGAATGAAAATTATCAAAAGCATTCTACCATTATTATTAATCGGTTTCATAATATTGGCATATGTTCCAAACATTAAGGCTCAGGACGTCGTCGACACCGGAACGGGAACAACTGATGGTCAGGAAATTACTGACGGACAGGAAGCCACTGACGGACAGGAGGCCACCGACGGACAGGAAGCCACCGACGGACAGGAAACTACCGACGGACAGGAAGCCACCGACGGACAGGAAACTACCGACGGACAGGAAGAATCAAGATTTGATTCAGCTGCCCAGGTTGAAAAAGCTGAAGCACTTGCCGAAGCGGCTGCCCAGACTTCAGCAGAAGGCATCTCAGACGCAGAAGAAGCTCTCGAGGCAGCTCAGGCCGCCTATGATGACGCAGTAGATGCAGACGATCCTGATGCTGTTGCGGAAGCAAAGGCTGCATTGGAAGCAGCACAGGCAGCGGCGGACGAGGATGCAGCAAACGCAGCAGGTGTATCAGTCAGTGACATTGCAGATATGCGCGATGCCGGTATGGGCTGGGGCGAGATAGCCCATGAATTAGGTGTGCACCCTTCAGTACTAGGACTGGGTGCTACTAACAGACATGGAGCAGTTGAAACAGCCAGAGAAACAGCAAAAACATCAGCTAGTGCCCAACGTGGTAATGCATATGGCCGCAGCAGCATCACTGACCGTAATGTCGAATATGGTGTCGCCAACACTCCCGGTGCCAGAGGAAACGGAAACAGCAAGGGGTTGGGTCTTAGCCGGGCATCCAGCTCAGCTAAAAGCGGATCTTCTAAAAGCGCCTCAGGTGGAGCAGGTAACGGCAAAGGCAACAGTGGCGGCGGTGGCAATGCAGGGGGCAACTCCGGCGGAAACGGCGTAGGCAACAGCGGTGGAAATGCCGGAGGTAATGGCCATGGAAACGGCCATGGAAACGGCGGCGGCAATGCCGGCGGCAACGGCAATGGCAATGGCAACGGGAAGTAAAAAGCCCCTGAAGCCACGCCTAATCCAAATAGGATGAAATGAAAGACAATTTGTCAGCTGGCAAAAAATAAAGCCTATAGCGACAACCCAAAAATATAAAAAGGGGAAACGCATGCGTTTCCCCTTTAAATTTATCCATAAAAAAACATATCTTCAGACTTCGCCGTCTGCCAAGATTGTAGCCATTACAATCTCTTCATCAGAAAAAATCGGGTTCACATCAATAAGAATCACGAAATCATCACCTTGAGGGGCTATTCCATGAATATCTTCCGGAGGTACTGACGTCCCTGTTTTTGGAGCCGGATCTATTTCCGAATCAGTGATTTCAAAACTTCCCTGAAAAAATCGACTAACGCTCCCATCTCATTTTCTTTGATCATCTAAAGATCACTCAAGAATATAAGTATCAACCGTTCGATTACCAAAAAGCCCAATTTAAGGCACATATCCACCACAGGAACGGTGCCCCCCTTAGAGTCATCACTCCTTTCATGTACTTCGGAGTTCGAGGAATACTTGTAACTTCTGAGATTGACCGCCCCCCCCAGAGGCGAAGAAGACAGATATGTGAAAAGAGTCGCCAAGGTCTTTAACTACTTTGCAGAGAAGACAGATTGATCAGGATGTATGTAACCATGAGGCACACCTAAAAAAATGGACACCACCCCAACAATCAGCCATAATTTCGGGGTAGACGAAAGAATAGAGTCACCCTTCGTCACTCAGCGTCACGCGAAAAGGTTGTACAGGAGTTGTACAACCCGAAAAAACAAAAAGTAAAAGGGTGCTAGACTAAACGTCTAACACCCTGTATTTACTGTGGTAGGCCACCAAGGACTTGAACCTTGAACCAACGGATTAAGAGTCCATTTTTCAACTTTTTTTCAATGTCCCCTGACGTCCCTGAGTAAATAATTTCAACACCTTACGACATAACGAGTGTCCCTCGGAGTCCCTTGTAAAACGCGAAAACCGGGAGTATACCGGGAGAGATGAAAGCCCGTAATACAACCGAATGGAAAAAAATTAGCAGCACCAGAGGCGTCCGATATTATGAACATGCGACCCGGAAATACAAAGGAAATCCTGATAAATATTACTCGGTTCGATGGTATCGCCAAGGCAAGACCCTAGAAGAAGGCATTGGATGGTCTTCAGAAGGATGGAAAGTAGCCGAAATCGCCGACCTCAGACACAAGCTTCAACAGAACTATAAATCAGGTGAAGATCCCAACACATTCGTCGCACTCAAAGAACATCACGCCAGAAAAAAAGCTGAAGCAGCAGCTAACGAAGCCAAAGAGCAGATCAAAGAAATAACCTTCCAAGAATTCTTTGAAGAATATTATATTCCGTGGAAACGGGACCGCAAAAAAAGAAAAACATGGACGGATGATGTAAAAAGAGCCAACAAGCGCATTCATCCATTTCTTGGCGGATTTCCCCTGTCAGCAATTACTCCAGATCTTCTTCAAGAATTCATGGACTCGCTTTACGACGCCAAGCTGGCCGAGGCGACTGTGCTCCACCATATGGCAATCATACGCTCTGTATTCAATCGCGCAGCCGCAACGATTGTAGATGAAGTTGTCATCTTTTCAGGACAATCCCCCATTGACCATATAGAGCTGCCCCAAATCGGCAATAAAAACCAAAGAGAACGCTTCCTCACCAAAGAAGAAGCCAAACTCTTAATGTCTGCGACACTAAAGAAAGCCGAAAAATCTGAAAGGGATCTCTGGCGTAAAAGCTGGCAGGATCTGCATGACGCAATGCTGCTATCCCTTCACACAGGAATGAGACTTGGCGAAATCCAGCGTGCAGAATGGCACGATGTCAACTTTTATGGAAAATCGCTGACAGTGAGACTTATCAGTAACGGCCAGAAGCCGGGAGGGACTATCCCCCTCAACTCAGTTGCTCTTGATGTACTCATGCGCCGCAGAGATGAATCCGACGATGCGATGATCTTCCCTCCCCTCTCCGGGGGCAAAAAGAAAGAAAACCTTTCAAAGCAGTTCAAGATCATTGCCGACGAATTAAAACTGAACAGATTCGCCACATCCAAAAGTCAAAGAATAGTATTCCATTCACTCCGCCACACATTCGCCTCTTGGCTGGCTATTGCCGGAGTGGACATCTATCGCATCAAAACTTTGATGCGCCATAAGACCATCAACATGACCATGCGCTACGCTCACCTCAGCCCTGATTACTCTCAAGGGGCGGTAGACCTGCTAACTATGGATTAATTACCACTTAAACTACGAGGGTTTTCATTAATGACTATGTTCAATCCCCCGCATCCCAGTGAACTTATCAGCCCCGTATATATGGAAAAATACAATCTCAGTTGCCGCAAGCTGGCAATGCTGCTCGACGAGGCTCCGTCCACTCTCGCCCGTATCCTGCACGCCAAAAGCGCGGTCTCTCCTGAGATGGCCCTACGACTTTCAAAAGTCATCGGACGCACCCCGGAAAGCTGGCTGGCTATGTAGGCCAACTATAATCTTGAAAAAATACGCAGCCAAATTGATTTGTCTGGGGTCATTTCTGTGCGTACAGATTTTCCGATTGCATAACCTGGTATTTTTTATGTTTAAAAACCGCTATGCAAACCGCTCAAAAAGACAAAATAGGAGACTCTAATCCATAAACAAGACATTTATATATCAACAACTTACGAACATCAAAAGATCGCTGTCTAAAACGCTCGTTTTTTCTACAAATATAGCTGAAAATAGTTCCATTGGTTGTTGGTTAACACGAAAAATTTTCTTGAGCAAAAAGATCGCTATTCAAACCGCTCATTTTTTGGAAAATAAACAACATTGAAAAGACATAAAATATTATGTAATTAAATAGTTACAAACTTTAAAAACCGCTAACCAAACCGCTCAAAATTGGAGAAAACATGACCTTTTGGCCGATAGTAATTCCTGACCGAAAAGACATTGGGCCCTTAAAAGATATGGCACAGGAAGTTATCGCCTCATCGGCTTCTCTTGAAGGCCGGGTGGCACCTGACACAGCTAAAATAATCGGAGATCATCTTCGGATAATCAATAGCTACTACAGCAACCTCATTGAAGGTCACAAATCGACTCTTCGCGATATTGAAGATGCCATGGCCAAACGTTTTGATGCTGATTCTGAAAAAAGATACGCACAAGATTTATGCGCTGCACACGTTCTGGCAGAAATGGAACTAATGAACGATATTGAGAATGGCACTGTAAAAAATATCGCCAGCCAAGACCTGCTGAGGCTGATTCATACCAGATTTTACAGCCACTTGTCGCCAGACCATCTTTATACTCATGAAAAAGATGGTTTTACGGATATTCCCGTGCTGCCGGGAGAATTTCGAGACAGGCTTATTTCGGTCGGACCAAACGTCGCAACAGGTGGTTCGATCGGACCTAATCCTGAAAATTTGAACATAGCTCTGCAACAATTTTCAGATGATTATAACCAGCAACAATATTTTGGTGATGAAAGGATTATAGCCATGGCCGCCTCTCATCACCGCCTGACATGGTTACATCCGTTCAGAGATGGAAATGGCCGCGTGTCACGATTGTTTTCTACTCTTTATATGGCCCGGTGCGATATTAATAAATCAAACCTGTGGTCATTATCGCGTGGATTATCCAAAAACAAAGAAGAATACATGATCAATCTATTTTCATGCGACCCGCCTCAGGAAGAAGAAAAGGCTACTCATAGCGCAAGCGAGCTTCTTGCTGATTTTGTAGAATTTATGTTTGAAGTATGTCTTGATCAGATCGGCTTTATGAGCAATCTGCTTTCGCTTGAAACGATTGAGCGGCGTATTGAGTGGTTTGTTGAAGTCAATTCTTTAAAGCGTGGTGGAAAACTGCATCCAGATTCAGCCCGTCTGCTACGTGCTGTATTTATGCAAGGAAAGGTTAAAAGAGGTGAGGCTGGCACAATTCTTAACAAAGCAACATCAACAGCGAGAAAAATTGTTAAAGAACTAATTGATGAAGGCTTACTCACATCTGACACGCCAAAATCACCTTTACAAGTAGCACTCCCGTCCAAAGCATTGCCGTACTACTTCCCGGACATATACAATCCAAGTGTAATCGGTAAAGACTACGTTGATATGATCGCTAAAAGATAAAAAGATTCTCTCCTAAAAATCTTTTCATCTAAAATCTTGCAGAAACAAAAAATGCACCTATTTTTTGAGTGCAGAACGTATATGAAATCCCTCTCGGTTATTCTGAAGACTGAAAATAAAATTCGATAAAAAAGTAGGACACCATCTGCATGAATAGGTCAATATTTCTACTGGACTGAAATTAATTTGATTTTTTTAGGTAGGATTTCAGTTTAAGACAGGACCATTTTTATCAAACTAATTTTCACTACTCACTACACACTAAAATATTTTAAACAATTCCCCCCAAAACACTCTGGCGATCCCTATAGATGATATACTGTCTTTGATCTACACAGTACAGGAAGACATCTCGACCATGAGGGTTGTTGCAGATCACTTTCGATTGGCATGCTCACTTCCCATAACGTCAGTGATGTTGTTGAAAATACGTAGGTTTAACTTCAAAAAAGAAGAGAATAGCCTTCAGGATGCTTCAAGTGGAAAGCTTATACATATACCACGCCTTAGGGCTGTCCGGCTATGACTATGTCCGTCAGGATTTCGTTGCCGTGGATTGCGATAAATATGTTGAAAAAGGTCTCTTTTTTTTGGAAATACTGCGGAAAAATCTGTACAGATGTTAGCAGGCTACTTGTAGACTGGGTAAATGTTTTCACAAGATTCAAAGTGATTATTACCACTTAATTTAAAATAGTTGATTTGCGACTTCTTCTTGACAAGAACATTGAAATGGTATTTTATGTGTATATACACGCAACAGTGATTCTGAACATAAATTTAGAGCATCAATCATGGATAATTTGCACATATCTTCTTCTAACATCCCTTGCCACTGCGCTAACCTGCGTCGGGCCACGAGGATGGTCACACAGTTTTACGATCAGATGCTGGCCCCCTCTGGGCTCAAGGGCACCCAGTATTCCCTGTTGCGATATGTTGAACAACTGGAACCGGTAAATATGACTGAACTGGCTAAGCATATGGGCTTGGACCGCACTACCCTAGTGCGAAACGCAAAGCCCTTGGAGGCTCAAGGCCTGCTCGCATCTGCCAGAGGGAGAGATTTGCGTACCCATGAACTTCACCTCACCGAACCAGGGCGTGAAAAACTAAAAGAGGCTACGGTTATGTGGCAGAAGGCTCAGGATAATTTAGAGGAATTTCTGGGAAGTACACAACTTGAAAACCTCTTAGTTTTGGTGGGGAAGTTGCACCAAGTGGCAGAATAATTTTTTTAAGACAAGCGTGTATATACACACTTATTATATAAGTACATACTTCACTGAGTGAGTCAGTAATGCTCTGACTCGCAAAAGAATTTTATCCCAAGTGATAAAGTCTGTATATGTAAGTGTTCTAGTCGGTGTAAAGCGACTAGCATTCGATGTGGAGGAGTCTCCATGCCGATTTTAGACATGGATTTGCGTGTAGCTACACGAAAACAGTGGCGTTCATGCCTGTACAACCAACGTCTATTTTTGAAGCAGGCAGATTTCCTTCCCAATATATGAACAGCTTTCGATTATCCCATGAGTAGAATTGGTTTTACGGTATAATCTTAAGGAGGTTTCACATGCATATTTATACTCAACGGTTTCACATGACCATAAAACGTCTTTGCCATGCATTGACTTACATAATAATTTTATGCGTTCTCCTCTCCGGGTGTCAGGAAACGCATTCACACGTTCAAAAACGCCCTGTGGTTAGGACCATGCAAATCATCCTAGATAAGGGGTCTGAGAATAGCTCCTATCCGGGTATAATTGTGGCACGCCACGAAATTCAAGAGTCTTTCCGGGTGGGCGGACGTATTGAAAAACGTTTGGTGGATGTTGGTGATCTTGTGCAAGCCGGCCAAGTTCTGGCTACTCTCGACGAAAAAGATCTTCGCCTTTCGATGGAAAGTGCTGAGGCGGAACGAAGCGCGGCAGTCTCCAACAAAAAACAAGCTACGGCCGAGGAACGACGTTACGCTATCCTATTGTCCAAAAACACCGTAAGTCGATCCGAATACGATCTCAAACACTTGTCTGCTGAAGAGGCACGGGCGCGTCTTGAAAAGGCGGATCGTGCGTTTAAATTGGCTACAAGCCAACGTGGGTATGCCCAGTTGGTCTCCAGTAATGATGGTGTTATCACAAAAGTGAGCGCTGAAGCCGGGCAAGTCGTGGCCCAAGGACAAAGTGTAGTTACCGTCGCTCGTAAGGGCGTGCGGGAAGTGCTTGTAAATATACCTGAAAGAAGTATTCAAGGAATAAGAGAAAAAACTGCGGAAGTATCGCTCTGGTCGAAGCAGGATGCCCGTTTCCAGGCGATACTGCGAGAAATTTCTCCGTCTGCAGATTCTGCCACCAGAACCTATGCCGCCCGATATTCCATACCCGATGTAGACTCATCCGTGTTACTCGGCATGACGGCGACACTCCATCTCTCCGAACGCCTCCCATTCCAGACTGCCCGTATTCCGGCCAGTGCCTTGCTCAACCAGGGAAAAGGTCCTGGCATATGGATAGTAGAACCACAAACCGGACAACTGACATTCCGGCCAATCACAGTGGATCAATACACAGAGCGTGATGCTATTGTACATGGTCAACTCTCCAACGGTGATATTATAGTCACTTCCGGTGTCCAGAAGCTAGACGAAACAGTTTTCGTCAGACTGACCGATGCGACACAGGGAGGTGTCCGGTGAAAAGCTACAACCTTTCCAAGTGGGCCGTCACGCACCGCCCTCTGACCTTATTCCTCATTCTTCTCGTCTCCTTGTCAGGCATCTGGTCATACCTACAGCTTGGACGAGCAGAGGATCCTGATTTTACAGTAAAAATAATGGTCATCAGTGCACAGTGGCCCGGAGCTACAGCCGACGAAATGCAGCGTCTGGTGGCTGATCCCATCGAAAAAAAACTTCAGGAGGTTCCATACTTCGACAAGGTGAAAACATACTCCCAGCCGGGAAGCGTGATTATACAGCTGTACCTTCAGGATTCCATGCCCCCGTCCGAAGTGGAACAATGCTGGTATCAAGCGCGTAAGCGGGTTGGCGACGTCAAAATAAATCTTCCCGCCGGAGTGCTTGGCCCTTTCTTCAACGACGAGTTCGGTGATGTGGATTCTCTTCTCTATGTGCTTACCGGCCCGGACTTTACACTGCGCGAACTGAAAGATGAAGCCGAAGGCATCCGACAGACGTTACTGCGCGTACCCTTCGTGACCAAAGTGCGATTCTATGGGGAACAGTCTGAATGCATATTTGTTGAACTTAATCATGCCAAGCTGGCGACATTGGGGGTTACAGCCCAGGCCATCTTTAATTCAATTGCCAAGCAAAATGCGGTAACGCCGTCCGGTGAACTGGAGACGGCTGCCGACAGAATTTACCTTCGCGTAGATGGTGCCCTCATGGGGGTCGATGCACTTGCAGAAGTGCCTGTGCAAAGTAACGGTAAGATCTTTCGGTTGGGAGACATTGCCACTCTTAGGCGAGGGCCTCAGGACCCCCCGACATATACAGTTCAACACGAAGGCAAGCCGGGTATCGCCTTGGGAGTGGTCATGACCAAGGGGGCCAACGTGTTGGAGTTCGGGCGGAATTTGGACACGGCCATGGCGCGGATCAAAGAAAATTTACCATTGGGCTTTGAGATCAGCCGAGTGGCCGATCAGCCCGAAGTGGTTAGCGAGTCCGTGAATGAATTCATCCGCTCCTTTATCGAAGCCCTGGTCATAGTGCTTGCCGTAAGTTTCCTGTCGCTTGGTTGGCGCACTGGCATCGTCGTAGCCCTGGCAGTACCTCTTGTGCTGGCCATGGTCATGGTGGTCATGAACTCGCTTGGAATGAGTCTAGAACGGATATCTCTCGGAGCGCTCATTATTGCGCTGGGGCTCTTGGTGGATGACGCCATCATTTCGGTTGAGATGATGGTTGTGAAAATGGAGCAAGGATTCGACCGTATCAAAGCAGCTACGTTTGCATGGAACGCCACAGCGTTTCCGATGCTGACCGGTACGTTGGTTACTGTTGCGGGGTTTTTGCCCGTTGGTTTAGCCAAATCCGTTTCAGGAGAATATGCCGGCGGCATCTTCTGGGTCGTGATGATCGCCCTGGTGGCCTCATGGTTTGTTGCCGTGGTTTTCACCCCTTATCTCGGCTTCAAGTTGTTGCCGGATTTTCACAGGGAGGATTATCATAATTCGCATGCCATCTATGAGACGTCAAGTTACCGCCTGTTGCGTCGCGTGGTCACATGGTGCGTGGAGCATCGCAGGACAGTTATTGGCGCGACAGTCTTACTCTTCGGCATTGCGGTGTTCGGCTCATCATTCGTGTCACGACAGTTTTTCCCCTCCTCTTCCCGCCCGGAGCTGTTGGCCGAAATCCGCTTACCGGAAGGATCTGCCTTTAAAACCACTGCCCATGCCGTTAAGACAATGGAAAAGTTCTTGCAAACCGACCCCGAGATCAAAACCTTCACAAGCTACATCGGCTCTGGAGCGCCGCGATGGTTTTTGCCCATGGCTCCGGAATTGCCGCATACGAGCTATGGCGTCGTCGTGCTTATGATGGCTGATGCCGCTGCGCGAGATCGGGTAAAATCACGCATAAATACTTTTATCGCCCAAGGCGGTCTTCCCCAGGCCAGAGTACGCTTGACGACCTTGTCGCTCGGGCCGCCAGTCGGTTTCCCCGTTCAATTCAGGGTTATCGGCCCCGACGCGCTGAAAGTTCGGGAAATTGCCTATCAGGTCCGCGCGATCATGCGTGAGAACAAGAAGACCTACGATGTCAATTTAGACTGGAACGAACAGGCCAAGACGATCCGGCTGGATGTGGATCAGGACCGGACCAGAGCGCTCGGATTGAATCCTCAGGACATCGCGGAAGCCCTGCATATGCTTCTTTCCGGAGTAACAATAACTCAGGTTCGTGATGGTATTGAGTTGGTCAATGTTGTGGCTCGGGCAGTACCCGAAGAACGGCTGAGTCCTGAACTTTTGGGTGATTTAACGATCAGTGCCCGCAATGGGCAACCCATTCAGCTCTCTCAGGTGGCAAAGATCCATTATACATACGAGGAGCCTATCTTATGGCGGCAAAATCGAGATTTGACAATTACAGTGCGTTCGGAAGTCATTGCGGGTGTTCAGGCGCCCGATGTCACCTTGGAAATACTTCCGAAACTCAAATCCATAATAAAAGATCTGCCGTCCGACTACCGGATTGAAGTCGGAGGCGCCCTGGAGGAGAGCAGCAAGGCCAATCACTCCATAGTCGTCCTCCTCCCGCTCATGACCGGGATCATGCTTTTATTGTTGATGTTCCAGTTGCAAAGCTTTCCAAGTTTATTTCTGGTTCTTGCTACAGCTCCCTTGGGTTTGATCGGTGCGGTTGGTGCATTATTGGTCTTTAACCAGCCCTTCGGCTTTGTGGCCTTGCTTGGAGTTCTCGCATTGGCTGGCATGATCATGCGTAACAGTGTTATTCTCGTGGACCAGATCTCGTTGAATAGACAAGAAGGACACCCGGCATGGGAGGCTGTTATTGACGCTACAATTCGGCGGGCCCGCCCTGTGGTGTTAACTGCGTTGGCAGCAATTCTGGCCATGATTCCTCTGACGCGTAATGTGTTTTGGGGTCCAATGGCCGTTGCCATCATGGGCGGACTGCTTGTGGCTACAGTTCTGACACTGCTTTTTACACCGGCTCTATATATGATGATTTTTCGTATACACCGCCCGGAAGAGACGTAGATAGCACGTCAGGACCAAAACCAGCCTGTACTCTTTTATCAATTCTCTGAAGAGGGATGACGTGATGGTACCGGCAATATGCAAAAATTTATTAAGAATACTGTCATATGTTGCCAAAAGGAGGGTTACATGACGAAACAGAACGATCATCCGACAGTGAAACGTTATAATGAGAAAAAGGCTTCTAATGCGACCAACGCTACCATTCCCAGATTGAGCGCAGTCGAGCTGCGCACGATGTGCCTTGAATTCGGAGCAGATGACGTGGGGATTGTCGAAATTGACCGCCCAGCGTTAGCCGGGGAAAAAGAAGATATCCTTACTATGTTTCCTTGGGCAAAATCTCTCGTCTGTTTTGTGGGACGAATCAACCGAGAAAACCTGAGAAGTCCTGCCCGCTCCATAGCAAGTCTCGAACTGCAACAGGCGGAGGAGCGCCTGAACCATACGGCCCAAACGTTAGCGGCTGCGCTTGAGCGCAAAGGTATCCGGGCCACAACTCCGGCAGTCGGTTTCCCGATGGAAACCGATCAGTGGCTTGGCAAGATGCATGTGGTGTCGCATAAACTCGTGGCCGTTGCCGCCGGACTCGGGATGATGGGCCTGCACCGAAACGTCATTCATCCGGTGTTTGGAAGTTTTGTTCTGCTGAATACTGTGATTATCGATGCCGAAGTAGACGAGTACAGCATTCCGCTGGATTACAACCCTTGCATTGAATGCAAACTATGCTCGGTGGCTTGCCCGACTGGCGCCATAGGCCAGGACGGAGTGTTTAACTCCATTAACTGTCTAACGCACACCTATCGCGAATTGATTGGCGGATTCACGGATTGGGTCGAGAATATAGCGGACAGTAAAAATTCAAGAGACTACAGAAGTAGAGTAAGCGACGCCGAAACTGTTTCGAGGTGGCAGAGCCTTGCCTATGGACCATGCTATAAATCCGTTTATTGCATGGCTGTCTGCCCTGCGGGTGACGAGGTTATTCCGCAGTATCTTGAAGACAAGAAACAATTTATCGCGGATGTGGTGAAGCCGCTGCAGCAAAAGACGGAGACGGTCTACGTCCTCCCTGGCTCCGATGCCGAAAGCCATGTGCAGAAAAGGTTCCCACATAAAATAATAAAGCGGGTGGGCAACGGCATCAGAGTGCCCTCCATAGCCGCCTTCATCGAATCCATGCCGCGAGCCTTTCAACGTCACAACTCGGCAGGACTTGCCGCAACGTATCATTTTTCTTTCACCGGAACTGAGCAGGTTGAGGTAACAGTGACAATTAAAGACAAAACAATCATAGTTCAACAAGGGCACATTGGCGTTCCGGATGTACGGATGCATGCAGATGCAAAAGCCTGGTTGCGGGTGCTTCATAAAGATACGTCTATACTCAAGGAGATAGTTTTCCGAAGAATTCGCATCAAAGGGCCGTTGAAATTATTCAAGGCGTTCGGAAACTGTTTTGCTTAGACCGTGCTTCAAATTAGTTGATCATAGACGTTTGTAATGTGCGCAACATTTTTGACTGATGAACGGGCACGGTTTTTTTAGAGCAGAATATTAGGCAAGCATGGAGTGCCTCAAAAAGCAATTGCTGCGCTTGCTAGAAAGCTTGTGGCTTTGCTTTGGAATCTTAGCCGATTTGCCAGTAACGGCCTAACGGTTCGCGAGAGGGCTTTGGTTGCATAGACAACGAACTAAAATAGCGACCCTAAATTGACTTGGTACCGAATCGGAGCTCGGTGCCTTTGTAGACCATCTGTAATAATGGATCGCAATTAATTACCATCAGAATTTCTCCCTCAATTTCATATTGTTAAATAATCATGAAAATTGAAGGTTATCTTGATTGGTTTGATTTGGTCACTGGAGGATTTGTTTTTTTTATGATTCTGTGGATCCGATGGAGATGTGGCTTGGTAGAAATGTTTTGAGATCGTTCCAAATGAATTAGAATAAGTTTCCTATGTAATAAATTTCAATGCCTGTAGTTGCCCCAATTTCACGATACGTTAGCTTGCCAAAACCAAACAACATAGCTAATTATTTTTATAAAAAAAGGAAGACAATGGCACAACGAATCTTTATTTTAGTTATACTCATCTTACCAGTTTCAGGTTTTTGCGCTGACCACGAAATCAACTGGTATCATGCTAATTTCCCTCCAATGGTAATTGAGAAAGGAGATTTAAAAGGCAAAGGGTTCGGAGAAAAATTTGAAAAAGCACTGCAACAGAAACTTGCAAATTATAAACACTATGTCTATAGCGCTAACTATCATAGAATTATTAAACAAATAAAAGACTCTAACAGCTGCTGCATTGCACTATTAAAAACTCCTGAACGTGAAAAATTTATAAAATTCAGTAAACCAGTATTGGTATCTTTTCCTGTAGGAGTTTGCATACTTGAAAGCCGTCTCCCTGAATTCATGCCTTATATAGACAAATCCGGCAAGATATCCATAACAAAACTATTTAAAATTTCAAATATGAAGCTTGGTATTTCAGCAGGTCGTAGTTACACAGCAACAGTGGACAAAATCATAAAGAACAATCCTGATTCAACTCACATAATTACTCAATATGACAATAATATTGCATGGGAATCAATCATCGACATGATGGACAGAGAACGTGTCGATTATATTATTGAATATCCTCACTTGCTGACATGGACACAAAACAAGCACAATATAAAAAGTCGCCTGAAGTACATCCCTATCAAAGAAATCGGGCCGTTTTTATTGACATATGTAGGATGTTCTAAAAACGAATGGGGTGAGAAAGTTATCAGCCAAATAGACCAAATTCTCAAAGGCAAGTGCAGGAAACAATGCAATCAGGACTATCGCAGCTACCTAGCCCCTGATGAAAAAATAAGACACAGCAAATTGGTGCAACAAATGTTTCCTACAGAGTTAACTGATTAACATATATTTCATAGGAGGCTGATGAATCTGTTTTCATGTGTAAAAACAATTAATTACTGGACATAACGTAACATAATCTGCTTGAAGGTGCCATCGACCTTCATTTGTTTCAATGCACTGTTAACTTTTATGAACACTTCTGATTTCGTTTTACGCGAAAATGCGAGATATGATTCTGATTTGGAATAGACCAGCGGCAGTCCTGTTTCAGTGGACAAAACAGGCTCAACTTCATCAAGTAAATGTTTATCGTTCAAAATCTTTAATACAGGATAGTAATCTGCAAAAAAGAAATCAATTCTTCCATAAAGAAGCTTTTGAACATTCAAGTCAAAATCGCTGGCGACTTCAATTCTTTTGAACTTCTTCTCCTTTAATGCCTGATCCACTTTTTCGCCATAAGAATAATCACGCCCCACCCCAGCGATATACTTCTCAGCTCCTGAAAAATTCAAATCAAAATAAACATCATCCCCCTTGCGACGGATTGCGACAACCTTTTCCTGAAGCAATGAAGTATCTGTATAACGGAGAAATTTCTTACGCTCTTCTGTGTGATAGGCATGAAAAATTGCATCAGCATCACCGCTCCTAACCAACGCTAATGCCCTTATCCAAGGGACTATGTAAATATCCGCACTATAGCCTGAACGTCTCACAGCTTCTTCAACCATTTCGACAAGAAAACCGGCAGGACTGCCATTTTCCATATACGCCTGTGGAGCATTATTAAGAGTCACAATACAAAGGCTTTTCGCATGCACACAACATGTGAAGATAAAAAACAAAAATATTGTCAATAAACATATTCTGAACACTCTCGACTTCCAACAGCCTTTGATTAATATTGCCACATATTAATGAGTAAGACAACGGAATCAGCATTCTAATATGGATAAATACAATCATGTCCGGAAAACTAGCCAACGCCAACAACGGATAAGTTTCATTGATCTTTTACATTTCATCAGGAGGTTCAAAGAAGTCCTCAATGTCAGTGCGTTTAAAAACGTTCAGTTGGATCAGCTGAAGCATTTCTTGAAGCGACCATCCTATCTTGGATTTGAATTTCAGAAACGCAACCAGCAGATATGTGATCATAGCTACGTAAATTTGTGATTGAACGGCGATTTTTGTGGTGCCTACAAATCGTTTTATTTTGAGGTATTGCTTGATTAATCGGAAAAATATTTCGTCCTGCCAATGCTCTTTATAAATTTCAGCAATGGTTCGAGCAAACAGGTTAAAGAGGTTGGTTAGTTGTTAAAATATTATGAAATGCATGTCATTTCACAACTTCCACAACACCAGGAAACCGTTGTTGACAATTTAAACGTTCAAAAGCTTGCTCTTTATCCTTGTCGGCGATTTGATCAGCTTTACCAACCCCATACCCTTTAATAAAAACAAGGGCGTTAAATGCCCAGGAAGTCCCATCATCCAGCTTTTTAAGCTTTTTGTTTAACAAGAAATTCAGCTTTAAATGATCAACTTTATACCCCAAAGATTTCGCCAAGGCAGCACAGGTCATAAGATCAACAATATCTTCATCTTGCTGCGCTTCTTTAATTAGACCCATAAGGCCGAACATTCCTGTTCCACCACGCAGTGCAATTACGTGAGTGACAGCAAAATAGCTGATGATTGATCCTAGTAAAATTCCAACGAGAAAAATAATAAACAGTTTCATCTAAAATCTCTTTTGTGGTATTATGACGAGATATATTTTGGTATATTGAACCACTCAAATATAAATTACGCAAAGCTCAGTAGTAATCATTTTCCCGGTTTGCGCACTAGTCCATCTCTTTTCTAAGTATTAACAATCAAGCTAACTCATCTTTAGCTCATTAGTCTATGATGATTCAGACAAAAGATTGTCAAAAAACATGTGCTAAACAATCTCGACCTCCAACAGAATTTATTCAATATTGCCACACGTTAGAGTAAGACAACGGAATTCTAATATGGATAAATACTATTCAATTAACAGTGCACCTAAAACCATAAGCAAATAATTCTGGACCTTCCGGTCCAGATATGGTAAAAATATTTTCATACTTAGAATAACCCCAACAAGAGCAGATGGACTCTGTGGGAAGACATAAAACACAGTATGAATATGCTCGACCTTTTGTTATGATCCTCCCTAGCCAAAAAGTAATGGTCCGCGCAAGCGCTCACAAAACGGTACGAAGATCTCAACTTAGCTCTTTCCAATCTGGATAAATTTTTTTTAACCAATTATGGACCGAACAGTCCTAAAACATTAAGAGGAGTAATACAATGAAATTCCAACAAATTCGTAATGCAACTGTTATCATTGAATACGCAAACACACGTTTCCTAATAGATCCAATGTTATCCGCAAAAGAATCTTTTCCCGGTTTTCCGGGGACAGTTAATAATGAATTGTCGAATCCGCTAGTCGAGCTGCCGCTCCCGATCAGTGAATTGCTTAAAGTAGATGCGGTTATCCTGACACATACACACTTAGACCATTGGGATGAGACAGCGAAAAATACCATTCCAAAAGAAATGCCGATCTTTGTCCAAAATGAACAGGATCGGGCAGAGGTTGAGCAGGACGGATTCACCAACATACAAATATTGGGACAGGAAACTGAATTCAAAGGAATCCGAATGACAAAGACCTCCGGACAGCATGGCAGCGATAAAATCATGACTGAATTCGGCCAACTCCTCGGGAGCGTATGCGGAATTGTGTTTATGCATCCAACGGAAAAAACCGTATATTTGGCCGGCGACACAATCTGGAACCGATTCGTCGACGACTCTATCAAAAAACATTCTCCGGACATCATCATCCTCAACAGCGGTGATGCGCAGATTATCGGATTGGGCTCCATCATTATGGGCAAGCAGGACGTTCTCAAGGTCCATGAAGCAGCACCGGATGCCACCATAATTGCGACTCATATGGAAGCGGTCAATCACGCAACACTATCAAGAAATGAATTACGCGAATTCACAGTTGAAAATGAATTTGAAGAAATGGTTTTAATACCTCAAGACGGTGAAACATTAACGCTCAATTCATAGACACAGTGACGGACTTCAACCTCAAAGCAAATGACTCCTGTCACAACAAAAAAGAATATGAAGAAAATACGACTTGCAGAAATGGAAGCAAAGACGCTTATCCAGAAATCAAATATTCCCTCAATTGATTACGTTATCAATCCATACACAGGTTGTATGCTCGCCTGCGCATACTGCTACGCCAGTTTCATGGGACGGTTGGTGGCAGAACCGGTAAAGGAATGGGGCAATTATGTTTACGTCAAAAAAAACGCTATTGCTCTGGCCGAAAAAGAATTGAACAAAATGTCTGAAAGCAAACGGCAGGGAACAATTCTCATCAGCTCTGTAACAGACCCTTACCAGCATCCCGAAAAAAAATACCAGATCACGCGAGGTATTCTGAAACTGCTTGCAGACATGCAATACCCCGGAACAATAAAAATACTGACGAAATCCTCTTTGGTGACACGCGACATTGATCTTTTGACCACCCTGCCCAAGCCTGATGTTGGAATGACTGTCACCACCACCGAGGATGAAATCAGCCGCTGGCTGGAAGTACGCGCTCCGGCAGCCTCACAACGATTGGAAACACTAGAAGAATTGAGCTTGGCCGGAATCAAGCCATTTGCGTTTGTCGGCCCTCTGCTACCCCATTTTGCAACCTCCCCGGAAAAACTGGATAAACTGTTCGGCCGTCTGGCGGACGCAGGTGTTCAGGAAGTTTACATGGAACATATCAATCTAAAACGTTATATTTGTGAAAGAATGACACCAGTCCTGTCAACAAAATCCGCAGCCGTTCAGCAGGCATACGTTAAGGCTCGAACTCAAGAGCATAGGGACAGGCTGGATGAAATTGTCGGGCAGTTGCTTATAAAGCATGGCTTGAAATTGCGATTTGAAGAGGTCGTTTACCACGACAAATTCAAAAAATAATCAGCTGCTGCGGCTCCATTGGAAATTTTCCCATTTTTTTCAGAGATAATAAAATATTACTCCGGTTGATTCGTTAAAGAAATAAGAGGCGCGCCGTAAACTAATCCAAATGGAGTAAACAATGAAATCAAGTTTGACAAAAGTCATATTAAAAGTTCTAGCGGCTATCGGGCTCTTCGGGCTGTTAACCATGTGGCTGTGGAACATGCTCCTGCCCGACATATTCGGACTGCCTGAAATATCCCTGTTCCAGAGCATCGGCCTCTTGGTTTTGACCAGATTGCTGTTCGGCGGATTCGGGGTACTCAGGGATATGGGCCATTTCATGGCCCGCAAGGAAAGACAGGCAATCTTTGCGAGCTGGCATTCCATGACTCCCGAACAAAGGGCTGAATTCATAGCCAGAGCACGTTCACGCGGTGGGAAAAAGTTATTCGCCAACGCCGAAAATGCCGAAGAATAGTATTTCGATATGAGCAACCTGTCCTCATTGTTTAAAAGAGACGTTTTTCAAAAACGCTATCAACAATTACAAGTTTTTCTGCGAAAACGCCTGCAACCCGAGGATGCGGAAGATGTCATTCAAACCGCATTTTATAAACTGGTCAAAGCAGATCAGGATCTACTCTCGCCGGACTGGATTCTCGCATGGCTTTACCGGGTTGCGAGCAATGAAAGTATTGATCTGTTACGCAAAAACAAACCGATACCTTTTGCAGACCACCTTTCGCAGGAACAACACGAGTTTTTTGATGATACTCTGGCAATGATGCTTGCATCTGATGACAACCCGGAAAATGAAATGTTGCGCGATTTATTCTGGACTGAATTCGAAGCGACACTCAACGAACTGCCTCAGGAACAAAGACAGGCTTTCGAGCAAACCGAACTGCTCGGTAATTCATTCAAAAAACTTTCTGAAGAAACGGGGGTACCCGTTAACACTTTGATTTCCCGCAAACGCTACGCAGTGTTGCGGCTAAGAGAGCGCCTTGAAAAATGGCGTCAAGAAATTCTTAACTCATAAAATAAAGAGATAATACATGTCCTTTAACATTAAAATATTCATTTTTATTACCATTATGATAATGACCTTTGCCGTACCGTCTTTTGCTGCCGAAGAGACATTGCAGGAACAGATTCTGCGAATCAGTCGAAATGCCCTTAAGGTTCCGCACACTTTTACCGCAGCAAGTTTGCATGAAGCCATTTCAACAAATGATCCGTCTTTGTATATTATCAGCCTGCAAAATGAAAAAGAATACGCCGAGGGGCATATTCCCGGAGCGATCCGCATTGATTTGGATCTTGCTAATCCTGCGGCAGCTCTTAAATTGCTGCCGCGCAACAAAACCATTATTGTAACAGACTCCAACGGACAGTTGAGTTGTCAGGCAACACTGTTTCTACGCCAGCTAGGTTATGACGCCAGAAATCTCCTGCTCGGGGTGTTCGGCTGGAATCCCGAGTACGTCGTAGCCAGTGCTCGGCCCCAAAATGCAGGATTACCTATAGGCAAGAACGAGACTCCATTGCCACCGACAAGGACTTTTTATTCTCAGCCTTCAGGTATGGACGATAACAAGCTGATACTGCAAAAAACAAAAGAATATGCTTTGCAGAAAAGACCTGTAATTATCAGCCCTCAAGCCGTAACTGAGATGAAAGGCAATGCCGTCATCATCAGTTTGCAGACTCCTGAAGATTATGCATACGGGCATATTGCCGGAGCGGTAAACATTCCTGCTCAGGATTTTATTAAAGGCAGCCCCAAATTACTCCAGCTGCCGAAAGATAAAAAAATCGTTGTTACCTGCTATATCGGCCATTACTCAAATATCGGAGCACTGCTTCTGAACCAATTGGGCTATGAAGCGTATAGTCTGGATTGGGGATTGACCGGCTGGAACCAGTCTGCGTTCGCGAAACCGCTGCCTCCTTTGCAGGCCAAAAATTCATTTCCTGTTGAACGTGGAGAACATTATAACAACTAGCAGGTAAATATTAATAGGGTTAACTCACAGAAGCGAGTTAACCCTTTTATTTTGTCATAACCTGCTAAGGATAGGACATTAAGCAGAACACGCCATGACATAAATCTATAATTTTAAAAACGTTCAGAGCAATTATCTGTGCTACTGAAATGATTCTTCATAACTATAAAGAACAAACCGCTAAAAATTTACTGGTCAGTCCATTCGGCGTAGCGTTCAGGATATTTCTCAATAAACTTGCGCCCGGCATCTTTGGGATCCATGCCGTTTTTAATCCAGACCATAACTTCAGCCATTTCTTCGGGAGCCCAAAGGAATTTGTCCATGACTGAATACACTTCAGGCATGTCCTCCTTCAATCCTTTCCGCACAAGAGTCACAATCTGTCCGTCATCAACCGAACCATAAATTTGTTTAGGGTCCTTCAAATATTTCAGATCCCACACTCCCCACATCCAATGCGGAGTCCAACCGGTAACAACGCACCATTTATTTTGGCGTAAACGATCCTTGAGGGCAGCGGTCATCATAGCACCTGTGGATTCAACCAGTTCCAGATCATCAACACCGTATTCGCTTATAGCATTTTCAGTTTGCTGCATTACTCCTGAACCAGAATCGATTCCTATAATTTCATTATCAAACTTGTCCGCGTTGGCATTTAATTCATCAATACTGTCAATAGTTACATAGGAAGGAACAACCAATCCGCTCTGCACACCAACCATATTAGGCCCAAGATTGACCAGTTTATTTCCCATAGCCTTTAAATTGGATCTCTGAATAGGCTGCCAAGATGCCAATGTTCCTGTGACATCACCATTAGCTACGGCCATATACATGAAACCAACGGACACAGGAGTTAACTCCACTTCGTACCCCAATTTTTCCAAAATGGCTCTCATGACATTTACTGAAGCCAATTCTGAAGACCATTCCACATAAGCAAGTTCTACCTGGCCTTTACTTTTTGCCAATGCCGGCCCTACCAGAAGAAAGACTAGTGCTAATGAACAAACAACAAAAAAACATTTGTTTTTTAAAAACATAATACTCTCCTTAATATCATTAAATAGACACGTCCTTTATGGATACAGCTTCAATATTGCGCTCCCATACGACCTCTGATACTTCAAAGTGGTGTTACCGATGGGCATGGACGAATCAAAATTTTTAAGACAAATTTATTGCTTTTGAACAACAAAAAATTTTCATGCTTATTACAAAAGAAATTACTGACAAATGAGAAAAAATCTGGACATCCATCTACTGCGCAGTTTTTGCGAAGTGGCTAAACAGGGAAGCTTCACAGCTGCGGCGAAAAGGATACACCTTACCCAATCAGCTATTAGTGCGCAGATACGTCGTCTTGAAACAGGTCTTGGCACCCGGCTGCTGGAGCGCGATAATCGTAGCGTCGTCTTGACTGAAGTAGGCGAACGGCTACTGGTATATGCCAAACGCATTTTAGCACTTAACGACACCGCATTGGACGATCTGGGCATGTCCGAGGACCTTCAAGGCGTAGTCCGACTCGGCATCCCATCCGACTATGCAGCGCATCTTCTGCCTAAGGTTCTTGAAAAATTCAAGGATCAATACCCCAACGTACGTCTGGAATTATTTTGCGAATTGTCTGTAGATTTGCTTGGTCTACTTCATAGAGGACGGATTGATCTAGCGTTGGTTACCCGACAGCATAATTCTTCTGGAGGAGATTTAGTCCGGCGTGAAAAATTGGTATGGGTAGGACGATCCCAAACACAATCCTTCCTAACCGACCCGCTGCCGCTTGCCCTTTTTCCACCGGGTTTTTGTATATTTCGTGAAAATGCCCTTGAAGCACTAAGCAAGCAGGGACGAAAATGGCGCATAGTATGTACCAGCCGAAGTCTTTCCGGTATTCGTGCGGCGGTCTCTGCCGGGCTGGCTGTTTCAGTTGTTGCCGAACATACTCTCTCACAGGATATGTCCATTTTGACTACCGATGAAGGATTTCCAGACCTACCGGAAATTGAAATTGCACTACACACTGCAGGTGGAGAAGATATACTTTCACCACCCGCAGGCGCATTAGCAAAATTCCTCAAGGAAACGCTTTCTGACTAAGAATCTTTGGAAAAGACTGGCTACAAGAGAGGTTAGCTTTACGGGAGGCATCATCTATTAAAATGCACGCAATGGAGCCTCGCACTCCATACTCCCCCATCTTTTAAATCCCGTTGCCTCTACGCCGAATTCATGAAGAATCTTCCCCACGATGTGTCCTGTCATATCCGCAACAGATTGTGGATGGTTGTAATACGTCATCATGGGAGGCATGACCACAACCCCCATTTCGGTAAGAGAAAGCATATTACGTAAATGTATCGGACTTAGCGGAGTCTCCCGGGCAATCATGACCAGTTTGCGCCGTTCCTTTATAGTTACATCCGCTGCCCGAAGGAGCAGGTTATCCGAATAACCGCTACAAACTCCGGCAACAGTCTTCATACTGCACGGGACAATAACCATCCCTTCGGTAACAAATGTACCGCTGGCAATGTTTGCTCCCACATCTTCACGGTCATAAATCCGGGTAGCGTAGTCACCCAGTTGAGATTCGGTTATATGCGTTTCATGTTCAAGCGTGCGGACTCCGCCATTGCTGATCACTAAATGAGTTTCCCAATCCGGCAGCAGCCGCAAGGTTTTAAGCAGTTCCAAAGCCAGTGCAGAACCGCTGGCACCGCTGATGCCAACAGTAAGACGTTTTCTTCGGGGGTACTCCCTAATTTTATCCAACATACTTTTCTCCTTGATACCGCAGAACCTACCCCATAAATTCCGATAAATTAGACTATTCAACAAGCTGTCCAACAGCCGCATCAATATCAAACGAAAAAGAGATGTCCGGAGCATGAAACATCTTGGAGGCTTCAGCCGCAGCATTTGGGATTTCGTAAAGCAACTTTTGAGAGAAGTACCTATCCAGACGCACTGTAGGAACTGAGCAACTTATTGTAGCAATAATCTTCCCTGTATCATCGAACACTGGAGCAGCAACACATCGCACCCCTTTATAGAGCTCTTCAAAGTCAAAACCTATACCCTGTTCGCGAATACATTCTATCTCTTTATATATACTGTTGATAATCTCAGTCGTGATACTGAAATCACTATGTCGCAATTCCTTAATAAAACGACGTAACTCCTCCTCAGGCAAAAATGCTAAAAAGACCTTGCCAGACGCAGAAAGGTAGGCTGGAAAAGAGGTTCCTATTACAGAATCCATCTGCAACGCATGGTCCGAACCGACCTGATGGACAACGACCATATTCAATCCGGAAAGCACACTAAGGTTGATCGTTTCATTTACTTTATCACGCAGAGCACTAAGGATAGGATTGAGGGTTACCCCCATGTCGCTTTGCGAAGCAATCTGCTTACCCAGTTTGTGAAATTTAAGAGTCAAGGTATATGCTCCCCCACGTTCAAGCTGGCGCACATAACCCAACTCTTCCAGAGTACGCAGAATCCGCTGCAATGTTCCCTTGGGGATTGAACACTTTTCATTGAGAGCTTTCAATGTCCAGTTGCTTTTTATCGCCATTGTTTCAATGACAAAAAGAGCTTTTTCTAAAGACCGCATCATAAAATATTTATCGTCAGCCATTACTTTCCTCGAAAACTACATTTTCCGTTATTAATATAGACAAAATCACTATCGTTATAGGCCGGCAAAGACATTCATAGCGTTAGCTATTTTCCGATTTATTGTCTAGCCAATCAGGTTTGTCCAATAAGTAAATACCTTCCTTCACAAGCGACACGCACATGGCAAAAGTAAACAGCATCATCGGGAATCCTGCCAATGAGATCAGCCCGCGTACAGGATCAATCCCCCCTGAGATACACAACACATAAGCGATAAGCCCCACGACAATCCCCCATAAAATTTTAAGCTTCTTGGGAGGCTCCTCGCTTGCTCTAACCCCCTTGGTGGAAATGATTGCAAGCGTTGCCACAAGAGAATCCGTCATAGTTGCGAATGAAAAAACAATTGTGACCACGAAAATACCCATCAGGATCTGACTGAAAGGAAACTGGGCAAGCAAAATATAAACCATGGACTCCATACCGTATTCGTGGATACCGGACCACACATCGACCAAACCACTCCACTGGAAATACACGGCAGTCCCGCCAAAGGTGGCAATCCAGAAATGACAGAAGATAGTCGGAGGAATTACATTTACCAGAATAAACTGACGGATGGTTCTGCCCTTGCCCAGCCGCGCAAGAAAATGTCCCAGCAACGGTGCGAAAATAAAGAATATCTCCATGTATGGGACAAGCCACTGCATAGGCCATTTATCTTCAATCTGCATGGTATTAAGCAGGGTGCTGTTTCGAAAAAAATTATTCACGAAATACCCGAAGGACTCAACCCCGAGACCAAGGATAAACAAGGTCGGCCCGGCAAAAAGAACCAGAGCCATAAAGAAAAGAAATGCCCTCGTGGTTCCCGTAGACAGATAACGCATACCTTTTTTAAGGCCAGAATAAGAGGAGAGAACATAAATCGGGATGATTATGGCCGCTGCTGCTGCCCATGTTCCCGCCCCAGGAGTATAATCGAAGAGCCGTCCGGCCCCGCTGCCGATCTGCATAAGCCCCGCTCCCATACTGGTGGCAATAGCGCAACATAGCGAAAAAAGACAGACAGCATGCACTGTCGGCGCGAGAACAGGACGCAATTTTTCTGGGAAAATAGCGTACATTCCAGCGGCAACCGACAACGGATAATTACGATTGTAGCTCACCAAAGCGATTGCCACCGCGCAAACGGTATAAAAACAATACTGGGCAATGGTCCAATGCAGGGTGGTCTGGGCAATGGCAAAGACCCCGGCATCTTTGGAACCGGGTTCTATGTTCAGACTCAACGGAGGTTGCATCATATGATATATCGGCTCACCCATGGCCCAAAAAAGAATTCCGATCCCTATACAGCCGCAAAGAGAAAGAGCGAACCACTGCCAGAAAGTGAATTCCGGTTTTGCATCCTTACCACCCAGCCTGATATTTCCTATAGGAGAGAAAGCAATCCCTGCGGTAAACATGACTATAATTATCCCCAAGGACACTTCCAGCCAGCCGAAATTCACATGAATCCATTGCATTACCCCCCCGAGAAAAGAAGCCAGCCCCTCATGATATACCAATCCCAAAGTAATGCCGACGACCAGCAGAATAAATCCGGGCCAGAAAGTATAGTGATTAAGCTTGCTCCGTTCTTCTAGGTTTTCTGCTTCTGACATAAACTTTCTCCATTTATCCGAAGACTTATCAACATTGCCGCACACGGTGCCAGCACGACTTTACTCCACTTCTGCCAGACTTCGATAAGCAGATAGCTTAGCCGAGCCCAATCCACTTTTTAAAACGCTGCACCACTTAGTGGTAAGCCTAAGGCAAACATAAAAGTGATGTCAATGGGGATCATATTTAAATCTACTAAACAAAAACATTCTTTCTCCATAGCCATTGCATTTTACAAAGACATCTATTTTATATTTAAATATCTTCAATTACGCATGGATATTTTTTAAAACGAGGGTTGACGATAATTCAAACCTCGGCTAATGTTCAAATTAACGGTACGTCATACCACTATTTGGCACGATGTTTTTTAATCAATGAGGTCTGTACAAAGCCACTTCGGCATTCATAGTGGTACACTATACCGTAATGTGGAATGGAATTTTTTAGCACAACTGACAAACCATAACAAATTTCATTGAGGTGAACATGACCCAGGAAACTTTGTTTTTGAAAAACACGGAAACCTTTGCCGAGAGTCTGGCCCGATGCGGAGTAAAGTATCACTTCGCATACCCAATTACTCCGGCAACGGATGTCATGAAACGCATGGCTGTCATTCTGCCTAAATATGGCGGGGAAATGATGCAGATGGAAAGTGAGCTGGCAGTATCCAGCGCTCTTGCAGGTGCGGCCTGCACGGGAAAGCTGGTCGCCACTTCCAGCTCCGGCCCTGGCTTGACCCTGATGCATGAAGCCATCGGTTTCATGTGCGCGGCGGAACTGCCCTGCATAGTCTTCGATTCCATGCGCGTAGGCCCCGGTGATGGAGACATCCTCGGCGCACAGAGTGACTACTATGTTGTGACGAGAGGCGGAGGGCACGGAGATTACCATACCATAGTCATGGCCCCTTCCTCCGGACAGGAAATCGCAGACATAATGCCCCACGGAGTGCGTCTGGCCTACAAATACCGCACCCCGGTCCTCTTCGTCCTTGACGGCGTAAGTGCCCAGACCACCGAGTCCACCACCCTTCCGGCCTACAACGATTACTCCGCTGAATTCGACACTTCAGCATGGGCCTTCACCGGGACCAAGGATCACGCCAAACGCGCCCTCATCACTGGCAGCTATTCCCATGAAGATGGTTACGAATTGAATGAAATGCTCCGCGCAAAATACGAAATAATCCGCGAAAATGAGCAGATGTGGGAGCAGGAACAGGTCGAAGACGCGGATCTGGTCATTGCAGCCTTCGGCATCCATGGCCGCATGTGCCGCGACATGATCGCCAAAATGCGGACCGAAGGCAAAAAAGTCGGTTTCATCCGCCCCATCACCCTGTGGCCTTTCCCGAACAACGCCTTTCAGGCCCTGCCTGACTCAGTGAATAACATTCTCGTAGTTGAAATGAACCACGGGCAGATGGTTGATGATGTCCGCCTTGCCGTGAACGGACGCACTCCTGTTCACTTCCTGGGCAAAACCGGCGGAGACCAGCCGATGAACACCCTGGCAGAAATGATTGCCGAAGCAGACAGAATCCTGGGGGAATAAATCATGCAAAATCTCAGCACCAAATACGGCAAGACCTTAAATCTGGACAAACTGACCAGTTATTGCCCCGGTTGCGGACACGGCATCGTGACCAGACTGGTGGCCGAAGCCATCGAGGAACTGGGCGTAATGGAAAGAACCATTGCCATTGTCGGCATCGGCTGTGGCGGGTTCTCCCATCATTATATGGATATCGATGCCATTGAGGCCACTCACGGACGCTCTCCCTCATTTGCCATCGGCTACAAGCTAGCCATGCCGGAGAACATCGTCTTCACCTATGCAGGTGACGGCGACACCTGCGCCATCGGCCTCGGCGATCTAATGCATGCGGCCAACAAGGGCATGCCCGTCACCACCATCATGGTCAACAACACCGTCTTTGGCATGACAGGCGGACAGATGTCCCCCACGACACTTGAAGGACAGGTCACCGCCACCTCGGTCAAGGGCCGCAACATAAGTTCTCAAGGCTACCCTCTGCTGGTACCGGAAATGATGCAGTCCATGCCCGGAGTAAAATATCTGGCCCGTGAAAGCGTAAACTCCCCCAAGGCCGTGCGCAAAGCCAAGAAAAGCATCCGCAAGGCTTTTGAATGTCAGGTCAAAGGACTGGGCTACTCCTTCGTTGAAGTGATCGTACCCTGTCCCACCGGACTCAAAATGAACGTCAAGGATTCCTATCAGCGGTGCGGCACCGAAATGACAGACTATTTCAAACCTCAGGTCTTCAAAGACGAAACGGAGCAAGACGATGTTGCATAAATGTATGTTTTCAGGTTCCGGCGGACAGGGTTCCGCACTCATGGCAAAAATTGTCTGCCTCGGCGCCATCAAGGAAGGTCTGAAAGTGGTCATGACCCAAACCTACGGTATCGAGCAGCGCGGCGGAGACTCTACCGCCTTTGTAATCGTTTCAGACGACCCTATCGGCAGCCCCATTGTGGAAAACGATGCCAACGTAGCCGTAGCCCTTAGCCAGTCCATCTACGAAAACTGTTTTGAAGGCGTTGTTCCCGGTGGAAAGCTTTTCACCAACAGTTCCATTGTTGAAGAAACAAAGGAAGCGGAAGGTTTCGAACAAAAAATGCTCCCGGTATCCGACATGGCAGTAGAACTCGGCACAGTACGCTGCGCCAACATGGTTATGTTGGGAGCGGTACTCGCCGGGACTGAAATGCTCAAGCTGGAAACAGCTGAGGAAGTGATTCGGGAAACCTTCGGGGCCAAGAAACCCAAACTGGTTGACCTGAACATTGAAGCGTTGCGCACTGGCTTTGCCGCAGTGAAATAAGGAGGCTGAAAATGGCAGAAAAACATCATGTGATAGATGCACGCCGCTGCAAGGCATGCGGGCTTTGCGTGGACACCTGCCCCAAAGGTGTTCTTGCGCTGGGCAGTGCGATCAATGGTCAGGGATACAACTATGTTGAACAGGCAAATCCTGAAAAATGTGTCAAGTGCGATATCTGCGGCATTATCTGCCCCGATGTGGCTATTGGAGTTGTCACCGAATAATTTACAGCCCCCTTCCCGGACCAAAACGGGAAGGGGATTTCACGGAGTTTTTTACCATGAGTGAACTGGTTCCTCTGTTTAAGCCCAAAAGCGTTGCCCTGATCGGTGCTTCCTCAAACTCGAAGAAGTACGGTTACTGGACTGCCAAAAGTCTGGTTGAAAACAAATTCGACGGGGACATCTATCTCGTATCCCGTTCCGGCGGCGAAATTTTCGGACAACCCACCTATGCGGACATAACTTCCGTTCCCGGCGAAGTTGATCTGGCCATCATCGCCATTGCGCCAAAATTCATCCTTCCGGTAATGGAACAATGTGTAGCTAAAGGCGTTAAATGCGCCATTGTAGTCTCCACCGGATTCGGTGAAGTCGGCCCTGAAGGGAAGGAGCTTGAACGCCAGATGCTGGAGATTGCTCGCAAAGGCAACATGCGTGTGCAAGGCCCAAACTGCATGGGAACATACAGTGCAGCCAAAAGCATGAACGCCAGCATCATCGACCTCGCCCCCGGTCCCATGAGTCTGGTGCTCCAGAGCGGTAACTTCGGTATCGACATCAACTTCAACGCCAAATCCCGCAACCTCGGTTACAGTTGCTGGGCCACCATCGGCAACCAGATGGATATGCGTTTCAGCGATTTTGTCGAGTACATCGAAACCGACGACTACTCCAAAGTCTTGCTCCTTTACATGGAAGGATTGCGCGTTGAGAATGAGGAAGACGGACGCCGCTTTCTTGAAGCTGCCAAAAAGACTGCTGCCAAAAAGCCCATTGCCGCCATCAAGATCGGCCGCAGTGAAGCAGGAGCCCGTGCAGCAGCATCCCACACCGGCTCCCTTGCCGGCAGTGAAAAAATCTTCGACGCTGCCCTGAAACAGGCCGGTATCATCCGGGTGGACAGTCCCGGCCAGTTGCTGGACGCAGCGGAAGCATTCTCCAAATGCAAACCCGCCAAGGGCAAACGCATCGCCATTCTAACCGATGGCGGCGGACACGGCGTAATGGCCACCGACTTTGCGGAAAAATTCAATCTCGAAGCACCGGTCCTTTCCGATGCCACCCAGAACAAACTGAAAGAAATCCTCATGCCTCACTGTCCCATCAAGAACCCAGTAGACCTTGCTGGAACACCTGAGGCCGACATGTGGGTCTTTGACCGCTGCCTTGAAGTCCTTCTGAATGACCCGGACGTTGACGGTATCATCATTGTCGGTCTTTACGGCGGATACGCCGACCTCTCGGAGGAATTCCGTACCCTTGAAATGGATGTAGCTAAAAGCATGACTGAAAAAATCGCCACCGGAGATAAACCGGTCGTGATGCATTCCATTTATGCACCGCAAAACCCGGAATGTCTGGAATACATCCGGGAGAACGGTGTTCCGATTTTCGGTGAAGTCGATGCTGCCGTACGTACCATGGGCCTGCTTTCCGCTTACAGTGACTTAAAAAATAATCTGCAGGAAGAAGCCGGGGAAGAGCTTCCCGAAATGCCTGCCGACCGTAAGGAAAAAGCCAAAGCTATTCTGGATGCTGTCCGAGAATCCGGACGCTCCAGCCTTGTAGAAACCGAAGCCCGCGATGTGCTGCGTTGCTACGGCCTTGAGCTGGGTCAAGACTATCTGGCCACCACCGCGGATGAAGCAGCCGAATTCTACGATAAAATCGGCGGCAAAGTAGTTATGAAAATCGTTTCCCCAGACATTCTGCACAAGACCGATGCCGGAGGCGTGGCCCTGAACATAGATTCCGGAGAAAATGCCCGCGAGGCCTTTGAACAGTTAATCAAAAACGGGCGCCGTTACAAATCAGATGCCGACATCTTCGGAGTCATGATGACCGCCATGCTGCCCGGAGGGGTGGAATGCATCATCGGTTCCAGTCACGATAACACCTTCGGCCCCACTGTCATGTTCGGACTGGGCGGTATTTTTGTGGAAGTCCTGAAAGATGTCTCCTTCAGGGTAGCTCCGGTGAATATGCCCTCCTGCCGCAGCATGATCCGCGAAATCAAAGGTCTGGATATGCTCCAAGGAGCCCGAGGCACCAAACCCTGTGACCTCGAAGCTCTTGCTGAAACCGCCTGCATAATTTCGCAGCTGGTCAGCGAACTTCGTGATATCGCTGAAGTAGACCTCAACCCGGTTTTTGCCTGGGAAAAAGGCTTGGCTATCGCCGACGCAAGAATTATCCTGCACGACTAACACGTATAGATTTATTATAAAAAAGAGAGATCGAATATGCGCGACGTAAAACTATACCCCACAACCACCGGACAAAGCTGGTTGGAAATGTCCTCATACAAAAATCATACTTTCAAACCCCATTCCGAAATCAAGGATGAATATGATTATATCATTGTAGGGGCCGGATACGGCGGACATGCAGCGGCCAGACGTCTTGCCGAACTGCATCCCGAAGCAAAAATTGCTGTATTTGAAGCAATCATAATCGGCAATAACGACAGCGGGAAAAATGCCGGATTCATCATCGACGTTCCCCATGACTTCGGTGACCAGGGCGGTTCCTCCTTTGAAGAAAACCAAAAATACTTTGAACTCAATACCTTCATCATTAAATGGATGGAAGACACTATCAAGAGAGAAGGCATTGAAGACGTGGACTGGGACCACTGCGGTAAATATCTGTGCTGTGCCGAAGAAAAAAGCTTCAAGCTGATTGAGCACGAAGTTTCCGAACTCAAGCAGATGAACTGCTCTTATGAAGTTGTCGAAGGAGAAGACCTCTACCGCCGCACCGGCACCCGCTACTATAAAAAAGCACTCTACACCCCCGGTTCCGTTCTCATCAACCCCGCAGATGTTCTCCGCGCCCTGTTCGCAGTAATGCCTGAAAACGTGGATGTTTTTGAAGAAGCTCCGGTCATGCGCGTCGATGAAGGCAGCCCTGCAAGTATCACTCTGCGCAGCGGAAAACGGATTCAGGGCAAATACGTTCTTACTACCAGCGGCCCCTTCATCCCGCAATTCGGTATCGGCAAGAAAGTATTCTGCCCCGTACTTTCCTATGGTGCATTTACCCGCCAATTTACTGATGATGAAATGCGCTACTTCGAAGGTGTCAAGCCCTGGGGTTGTACTGCAGGGCATCCAGCCGGAACAACCGTACGTTTCACCCGCGACAACCGCATCTACGTGCGTAACGGATTCTCCTACGCCACCAAACTCACCACCTCACATCAGCGCATCCAACGTTCCATTCCCAAACTGCGCAAAGCCTACGAAAACAGATTCCCAGAGCTTAAGCACGTTAACTTCGAATTCGTTTCCGGCGGCATGATCAACATGACCATGAACTACCGCCCGCTGATGATGCAGCAACATCCCAGCATATTTGCCTCCGCCAGTGGAGAAGGTGCGGGTGTGGCCAAGACAAGCCTGCTTGGCTACTACCTTGCCGAATGGGTCAGTGGCAACAGCAGTCCGGACCTTGACTTCCTGCGCAAAATATCCACTCCCGTGCGCTTGCCACCCGAGCCTTTCCTGACCATAGGGGCTGAAGCACGTCTCTTTTACGAAGAGTTCTGCGCTAAAAAAGAAATCTAAAAACCTCACCATACGCTACATGCCTCCTGATTAACGGAGAGGTTGCCGAACATAGCTTCGGCAACCCTTCCGCAGGAAGCCCATACCCTAAGGAGTACCATATGGAATTCTTTAATTCGAAAGAATCTGCTGAAGTTGTAGGGCCTTACAGTCATTGCGTAAAAGCAGGCAACACATACTATGTTTGTGGTCAGGTTCCCTTCCATCCGGTCAGCGGCGAAGTCGTGGGAGTCTCAATCGAGGAACAGACCAGACAGACTCTGAACAACCTTAAATCGGTACTGGACGCAGCCGGCCTTGATTTTTCGCACATAGCAAAGACCACAGTATTTCTGGCTACTATGAATGATTTTGCAGGATTCAACGAGGTGTACGCCGAATTTATGGGCGATCACCGTCCGGCAAGGCTGTGCCTTGGTGCCGGTGAAATAGTTCACGGCTGCCTGCTGGAAATGGATGCAATCGCTTACAAGGAATAATTGCGCTTAAAATGAACCATTTTCATTTTTCAACCTAATGCATTATTTTGCAAGGAGTGTACAATGGCACCTAACGCACAAAACAGAATTAATTTCGATGATGCCCCTTTTTCTCCAATCCACAAAAAAATCGCGGTCGGCACCTTCATGGGCCAAATCTGCGACGGATATGTTCTCGGGATTGTTGGTATCGCGCTGACCTATGCCACCGGAGCACTGGAGTTGGACAGCAACTGGATGGGTCTTATCGGTGCCGGAGCGCTATTCGGCATCCTCTTCGGAAGTCTGCTTACTGGAATTATTATTGACCGCATCGGCAGAAAATCCGCATACGCCTTTGTGGCCTTTTTCACCCTGCTCCTTTCCGTGGCCCAATTCTTCCTGAGCGATCCTCTACATCTGGTAATTGTTCGTTTTCTGCTCGGCATGTGCGTTGGTGCCGACTACACTGTAGGAGTATCTCTGCTCAGTGAATGGACACCGGAAAAAATACGCACCAAAATGATGAGCTGGCTCATGGCCGCCTGGACTTTCGGCTACATCATCTCCTACTTTGCCGGTCTCGTTATCGCCACCATGGATGACTTGGGCGACAACGGCTGGCGCTGGATCATCTGCTCCTCCGCACTGCTCGCTGGGCTTACTCTGGTAATCCGCATCGGTTCCCCGGAATCACCCAGCTGGACCATTGCCAAGAAAGGAACTGCAGCAGCATTAAGCCTGATCCACACCCATCTCGGTCCCGACTACGGACTGCCCGCAAAAGAAGAAAAAGTTGAATCAGCTTCCTTCTGGCGTCTCTTTAGCCCTGAATTGTGGCGCAACACTGTTACTTCCTGTACCTTCTTCCTCTGTCAGGTACTGCCCTTCTTCGCCATATCCATCTTCCTCCCGGTTGTCGTCAAAGGCCTCAACATTGCCAACCCCCATGCTTCAGGCATGATGTATAACGGGTTTACCATGGTCGGCGTTATCATTGGTATTCTTATCGCCGATAAAATCTCCCGCCGCGCATTCCTGCTCTGGACCTTCTACGGTGCAGGTGCAATCCTGACTATCATGACCGTCTGGCAGGACATGCCAGCCACTCTGGCCTTTGTACTGCTGGGTGCTTTTTCCACAGTGCTGGCCATCTCTATCGTCGCCGAATGGCTCTACCCGCCGGAGCTCTTCCCCACCGAACTCCGCGGTTCCGGCGTTGGTTTGACCATCGCCGCCAGCCGTATCGGTGCGGGAATGGGAACCTGGATGCTACCCGTAGTCACTGAACAATATGGTGTCAGCACCACCCTGATCTGCTGCATTGCCTCTCTGGTCATCGGCGGGGTGGTCTGCCAGTTGCTTGCTCCTGAAACATCCCCCCAATTCACAGCCGCCCTCCAGTTCCAACCTAAGGACAAAGCGGCTGAGAACAAAGCCTATGCAAGGAATTAATTTCTCCTCGCTATGACCTCGCCTGAGAACTGTTCCCCGACCCGCTTCGGGGAACAGTTCTCCCCCCAGAGGAATACTGAATTAAACTTTTTTCTTCATCCGGTTCATCCATAAATCGGAGGAGGAAAAAGCGGGCGGAGCAGAGAATGACAACCCACTACATTACCAGAACCTCAAGCAATCTTGCAGGATACAATTTTGTCATCATGGCTGCCTTTTGCTGGTCTCTGGTCACCCTGTTTTCCAAAATTCTTTTTGCCGCCGGGCTGTCAGCACTAGAAATTTCCTTCTGGCGGGCATCGCTGGGCTGCCTTTGCTTTGGACTGCATGCCGCCTGCACCCGCTCGTTAAGCATCAAACCTAGTCATGCCATGATGTTTATCCTTTGGGGAATGCTGAGCATCGGCGGACTTTTTTATATATACTTCCTGTCCATGCAACACAGCGGCGCAGCCATGGGGGTGGTCCTTCTGTACACCGCCCCAGTCTGGGTTGCGCTGCTATCCAAATTTGTCTCCCATGAAGAAGTTTCCAGACGGAAATGGCTATCCATAACCATCGCCCTGTGTGGTGTAGTCTGTATCTGCATCTCCGGCGGCAGCCTACAAGCAGAAATATCTTCAACCGGCATTGTCTGCGGACTGGGGTCCGGGGTGTGCTATGCTCTGCAGTATCCCTTTTTCAAATACTGGCAGAAGTACTACCGGACTGAAGCAATGTACACATACATGCAACTTGGCGGAACGCTGCTTCTGCTGCCCTTCACCCATTTTCATACTCCATATTCCGCAACGACATGGCCTATCATTCTGATGACGGCACTGCTCACCGGATATGCGGCGTTCTGGGCATACGGGCAGAGCATGAAGCGCATTCCGCAGGTCCACGTGGCTGTTTTCTGTAATCTGGAACCCATTCTGGGCACGCTCTGGGCGTGTTTCTTCTTCGGAGAAAACTTCACTGCGGCAGGCTGGATAGGTTTCACCCTGATCCTGTCTGCCGTAGTGCTGTTATCCCTTGAGGGCAGGAGATGCAGCGATGTCTAAAATTTGGATTAGTTGTAGCGAAGCTTCCGGCGATATGTTCGCCGGAGCACTTGCCGGGGAACTGCTTCGGCAATGCCCGTCTCTCAAAATTACAGGAATGGGAGGCCCCGCACTTAAAAATTCAGGGGCAAAAGTCATCTTTTCCATGAACCGCCTTTGCTTCAAAGGTTTCATGGATGTACTACTCAATCTGCCCGCGACCTTCCGATTGCATCAGGAAATCACACAAAGCTGGGAAGAGGATTTCCCGGAAGCTATTATCATGGTCGACTGCCCGGATTTTAATCTTCCGCTGGCAAAATCAGCGCATGACATGGGGATCCCCGTATATTATTTCATGGCCCCCCAATTCTGGGCCTGGAAGCAGCCGGGCATACAAAAACTGCAACGCTACGTGCGCAAAACATTTTGCGCCCTTCCTTTTGAAGACGAGTACTTCAACAAACGGGGTTGTGCAGCCGAATATTTCGGCCATCCCCTGCTCGACATCATTCCGCTAAGCTCTCTGGACAAACTCACCGTAAACCACAACCGCATTGGATTCATGCCAGGCAGCAGGCGAAAAGAAATTTCATTTATGCTCCCTGAATTTGCCAAAACTGCCGCCAAACTGTTCTGCGAAAACCCCGCTCTGGAATTCCACATCGCCCGCGCTCCCGGTATCAGCAGGGATTTTTTACAACAGTTATGGCCGTCCGAACTTCCTGTAACCATCGTTCCCCCGCAAGGTCGTTTTTCCATGATCAAAAGATCGGCCTTTATTTTCTGCACATCCGGCACGGCAACATTGGAAACAGCGCTCATCGGCTCTCCGACCATAGTGACTTACAAACTGGACCAGCCAGCAGCATTCATCGCCGGTAAACTAGCCTATTCCAAATTCATCAGCCTTACCAACATCCTTTTTCAAGAAGAAATCTTCCCCGAACTGCTGCAAGGCAAAGCCAATGCCGAATACCTCCTCACCCTAGCCAGATCATGGTTTAACTCAGCTGACCGATTACAGTCGTTACGCGATAAATTACGAATGACTCGGACCACTGCCGGACCGCCGGGCTGCCTGAGCAGAACAGCAAATTATATTTTAAATGACCTCAATCAATAAGGAGAAAATAAATGAATATCGGTTTTATTGGTACAGGAAATATGGGAACAGCAATTATCAAAGCACTTTCCAAGGTGGAAGACATCACGATCTTCGGCCTGAATCAAACCCGAAGCAAACTGGAAGCACTGGCGGCAAGAACCGGCCTTATTCCATGCTCGAATATTAAAGAACTGGCAGAAAGATCTGATTTCATTGTACTGGCGGTCAAACCGCAGCAGGCTGAAAATATCTGGCCCGAACTGATCCCGACGCTGACCAAAGATAAAATACTGATCTCCATCGCAGCCGGACTGACTATGCATTCACTCAAGGCCGCTACTAACAATCTCTGCCCTGTAGTCAGGGCCATGCCCAATACCCCAGTGCTGATCAAAGAAGGAGTTACAGCTCTATGCTTTGACGACCCGGACCTGAACGAGAAAGACAAGCAGGCCATCCTCCATATATTCACACATTGCGGCGAAGTACAGCCTCTCCACGAAAACCAGTTTGATGCCTTCACTGCAGTCATCGGATCCGGTCCGGCTTTCATCTTTTATCTGATTGAAACCATGGTTGAATCAGGAGTAGAACTCGGTCTTCATCGTGAGGCCTCATCGCGCATGGTCAAAAAATTGTTCAGCGGGGCCAGCCTTATGGCTGAACGTTCACCGGAACATGTGAGCATGCTTAAAGAAATGTCCATCGCCCCGGCGGGAACAACTATCGCCGCGCTGGCCCACTTCGACCGCACCGCCATTCGAGGCCACATGATGGAGGGCATCCGCATGGCTTTCAAGCGCAGTATTGAAATGGGCTGATTGTTTGAAACCTTACCGTAGCGAACAGCAAAAAATTTTAAATGAAGATGATTCCAAAAAACAGGAGCAACAAGGAAGATCACCCACTGCTTCTAGCAGATTTTCTTGACCATATTTATCAAGATTTACCCTATAAAGAAGGAACAATCTGATTATCACCATTCAGTCTCGACTCAAGTTTAGCAACATAAATTCTGGACTAATCAGTCCGAATATGACAATTTAATTATCAAAGACATTAACTAGGATCATTATTTTGGCTAGACATCAAGAATTTGAAACAGACGAAGCATTGCATCAAGCTATGAAAGTTTTTTGGCGCAAAGGATACGAAGCTACGTCTATCAATGATTTACTTAAAGCTACAAATTTAAGTAAAAGCAGTCTTTATGCTACATTTGGAGGAAAACGCGATCTTTTTCTCGCCGCGTTTGACTCATATCGTGATGCTCGCAAATCAGAAGCGATCAAAATTCTAAATCAAACTCCTGCTCGAAAAGGAATCGAACAATTTTACAAAATGATTCTCGAAGGAGCTAAAGCTGACGAATTTTCCAATGGATGTATGAGCATTAACCAAGCCGTTGAAATGGCTCCCCATGACGAAGACGTTCGAGTTAGAGTGAAGCAGGATTTCCAGTTAATGGAAAAATTTCTAACCCAAACTATTGAACAGGGGAGATTGGATGGATCTGTAAAAGGACGAAAGACGGCAAGGGAGCTTTCACGTATTTTAGTTGTCGCTTTTCCCGGACTACAAGTTATGGTTCGAGCAAAATGTGATCAGGAAAGACTGGACGAAGCTCTTCAACTGGTACTTTCTCTTCTTGATGAAGAATAATTTTTTTAATTAATTTTGGACCACATGGTCCAGAAAAGACAGGAGCATATATAGTGCAAACATAAACCCTCAAAGATAATGGCAAGCACAAATACTCACAGAAAAGCAGCTATAGACGATACTCACTCTATAGAGTGTATGCTGCATAAGGAATAAAAAATGAAATCTCCAAGTATAGGAATAAGCCTTGAAGGATATCCAAGTATTGGATTGACAGGACTAAGTGCTATAATATTTGCAATTCTAGACTGGCAAACTCTTGCAATTATCTCGTTATTACTTTGCTGGTTTTCGGTCGGGTTCTTCCGCAATCCTGAACGTGTAATCCCTCAAGAAAAAGATATAGCTGTCAGCCCTGCCGATGGAAAAATCATCCGTATGACCAAGCGTCTCGACCCCATGACTGGTCATGAGCGGGAGTGCATAAGTATTTTTATGAATATATTCCAAGTTCACGTGAATCGTGCCCCGGTTCAGGGGAAAATCGAATCTATCAAATACTGGCCAGGTAAGTATCTCAATGCTTCACTGGACAAAGCCAGTACGGATAACGAACGTTGCGGATATTTGATTACTGACGAGAATAAAGACATTTGGAGTATGGTTCAAATTGCAGGACTAATCGCAAGACGAATTGTCTGCTACACAACTGAAGGAGACACGGTAAGCCGAGGACAGCGATATGGTCTAATACGCTTTGGCTCATGTGTAGAGCTGTATTTACCACCGTCATACACGCCTACAGTAAAAATAGGAGACTATGTCACCGGCGGACAAGACATAATCGCAAGAGCAAGAAAATAATTAAAACCACCAGCACCCAAAAACATTGTCCTATAAAAACTTTTCAGGAGCAACTCTACAATGAATCAATTATGTACCGAATTTGATGAAATCGATCTCCAAATTTTGGACATCATTCAGACTGATTTCCCTTTATGTTCACGCCCATATGCCGAAATCGGCACACGACTTGGACTGGCTGAAGGCGAAGTACTATCAAGAGTGAATGTTTTACGCGAAGACGGCACGATTAGACGAATTGGCGCAAATTTTGACGCATGCGAGCTGGGCTGGGTTTCAACACTTTGCACAGCCACTGTCCCTGAAAATATGATGGATACATTTATTTCATGTGTTAACTCACAGTCAGGAGTTACACACAACTACCTACGTTCTAATGAATTTAATATTTGGTTCACGCTTACTTCTCCTTCAAGAGAAGATGAAGCTGCGGCGCTGAAGCTGATAACAAAACAAACAGGCATAAAAATATTAAACTTACCGGCAAGTCGGCTATTTAAAGTTCGTGTAGACTTCAAAATGGGATCAAAAAAATAAATACTAAAGTAGATGAAATAGATGAAAAGATAATTAAGTGTCTAAGAGATGACGGACGCATAACCATGAAAAATCTTGGGGAAGAGGTGCATCTGACAGGCCAAACAGTAAAAAAACAGAATTGAAAAGCTTGAAGACATGGTTATTCTTCAAAAATACACAGTAAACGTCAACTGCCCTATGTTCGGATATAAAATTCATATTCTTATACGATTTCAACTAAAAATGACAGATATAAAGAGTATCAAAAACTTTTACAAGAAAAGCATCTACGCGTAATTCATTGCTATCAGATTACCGGTGAAAATTTATATGTTTTAGACATGCTATTTCTTGACATGGAGAACCTAAATTCCTTCCTCCAAAAAATTGAACAATATGGGAGCTATGAGGTTAATATCATTTTAAAAAACATCCACGAAATTGAATACTAGCCCAATATTCACACGACATCACACATAAAAAAGCCCTCACCATAAGATGAGGTGAAGCAGGTTGGCGACGTGCAAATCCTGATTCCCAATCGTCCCAGGAAAAGCGATTCTCAGTATGAGCGGCAGAAATCCCGACACCGTTTTCGTCGCCGTGCAGCCATCGAGCCAATCATAGGTCATCTCAAACACGATCATAGAATGGCCAGGTGCTATCTCAAAGGTGCCATTGGCGATGCCATAAATTTGTTCATGGCAAGTGCAGCGTTCAACTTCAGGAAGTGGATGCGGAAGTTGGGGCAGTTTTTTGCTCTCTTTTCGTTCTTCACCATGTTTGGAAGCTCAAGGCAGCGACTTGCTGCAAATTTTGGATAGCTGTTAAAATAGCTTTTTCAGGACTGACTAGTTATATTATTTTCTACCAAGATATTTTTTGTACTTTTCTCATATTTAACTTCACAATCTTATTACCCGCCACCTTAACATTTCTCCCAAACATCAGCCGCGCAAAACTCTGCGCCACTTGCCTTGCATCCGCATCATTCACGCTGAAGAATATTTTATTGCCGTTGTCCTTTACCATGGCTCCATTCTTCAGCGTGAAGAGTACATTTCCAGAGGAATCCACACGCCAAGTCATCTTATCCAAATTACGGTTATTACGATCAGCAAAACGCTTGACCTCTTCTGCCTGTAATTGAAGCATCTTAGATATGGACAACAGCCTGCGTTTGTCTTTCCAGGACAGATTTGAATCTGATTTGAATTGGTTCTGCTTAATTTTCAGATCAGAAATTTTTGAAGCCGTACCAGCACGCTCAGGTGAGGGATTGCTTTGAATCGGCTCCTTCTTTGAACGCAAGATCTGCAAAGCTGTTTCATCGCCATTTTCAGCCTTCCATTTCAAAAAATCATTCCAACGATTGAAAGGTGTTTGTTGACCCAGTTCCGAACGCTTTCCCATCATTTCCTTTTTTAAAGCTTCAATAGATACCGTTTTCCTACCGGTAGCAATAGCAATCAATCGGCTGCGGTCTTTGGGCCTCAGCTTGTTGTCTTTTCTTATGGCTTTGATTTTGGCATTCCAATCAGAATTAATCTGTTTCCAGCGGCCATCCTGTTCTTCGCGCAAAGCCTCATAAACCTTTTTTCTCTCGGCTACAGCGGCCTTATATTTAGCGTAAAGTTCGCCACGCTGTTTATGTAGAGGACGGGCTACGTACCTATCTTTTTCATTCTCCTCAAACTTTAAAGGCTTCTGGTAATGACCGAGCTGAGTTTCAAGCTTGGACTTGGAAAAGTCACGGTCAAGTCGACTGGCTTTAATGGCCGTAGTGGAATGACTGTCTTTGATGATACAGCCGTTCCCGCGCAACCGGACCTCAACCCCAATTTGCGCTAATGATTTATGAAATTCCTGCCAGCCATGTGCAGAACGCAAGGACTCCAAAATAAAATCCTTGCGCTCCTTTACATATGAATCAAAAGACTGCTGGCCGGAATGGGCTTCATAAGTTGCAGCCCGGTCATTATTGCGTTTGGGCAACAATTCTTTTTGTCTGCCATTATCGAGTTTCAGACCAAATTTTTGTTCCAGCTCACGGTGCAGCCGGTCACGCTTATGAAAATCCCGGTAGGGCTCGTGCCGGGTCAACTTCTCCGGGTGGATCATGTTGTATGCTATGTGCATATGAATATTATTGGTGTTCTTATGAACACCGCAATGCCGCTGGTGCTCCTCAAAACCCAAGACCGTGGAAAACTCATGCTCAATCTCTTTAAATTCTTCCGGCGTAAGAACGGATTCATCTTCCGGCCTGAAAGACACGATCAGATGATAGGTCTTTTCCTTGCGGGTGCGCTTATTCAAATCTTGAGTGTCGAGCACTTCCTGAATCGCCAGCTCGTAATCATCCCCAGCCCAGCAACCTGCACACCACGACATAAGGCTCTTTTCGCCCTTGTGCTTGGCGTCAGCAATATATTGGGCCAGTCTCCGGTAATTATCGTTTTGCGGCTTACAAGCAATCCTGCGGCTAATCATATAGACCTCACCTTCTTGACTATTTGCCGTTGAGTCTGACCTATTTCTCTAAGTAGCCTCTCTGCCGCCTTTCGGTTGTCATCATCGTCAAGGATCAGCATCTTTAAAAGACCGCCCAGACGACCCTGATCCCCATTGAGCTTCAAAAGTTCCCGGCGGGTCTGTTGATCCGTGCTGCTCTTGATTTCGTGCCCCAGACATACGGCCTTGGCAAAAGCAGACAGCGACAAACTGCACTGTTCTGCGCTTGTGCAAATAGACTGATATTCCTCTTCAGAAACATAAGTCTTGATGACTTTCTTTTTGCTGGGCATGGCTATCGTTTCCTCACAATTGTCCTTTCAATTGCGTTGAACCGAAGGTGAATAAGTCACCCTCAGCCCAAGGCTGAGCAGGACTTAAGGGAGACCACTTTGGAAAAGTGGGCCTACCTTACCTGTCCTGCCTTCGGACGCCATGAGAAACTATGCCATTTTTTGATATTCAGGAAGGAGGTCTTCGAAAATTAATAATCATATCAATTAATAAAGCATGGAACCAAACTAAATCAAACAAAACCAAGCAGAATCAAAATTTCTCAAAAGATATCATTCTGTATCAAAAAATATCCTCATTCGAGCTGAAACAATCAAGATGCACACAGCCATGATTTAAGCCATCCTAAAATATAAAACACATACTTTTCAAACACAATATTTTACCAAGGATACCCCAACAATGGAAAATTCCGTTCCCCTAAAAGAAACGGGGATGCTTATTTGGTTTAAGCATCCCCGTTTCTTCATTTTCTCTCGCAATGAAATATTTTCAGACTTATCAGACTGCACGGCTGACAAGCCCTGCCCCAACTTTTCTTCGCTCGTGAAAATCAAACCTCACGCATCGAAAAATAATTATTTCAATCCCCAGCAAAATAAATTAATTTTTTCTTAAACAAAAAGTCTACCCATTTAAAAAAAATTTACTTTTTTCCCAAAACCGGGAGAGGACCGGGAGAACCCGGAAAAACAAAAAGTAAAAGGGTGCTAGACTAAACGTCTAACACCCTGTATTTACTGTGGTAGGCCACCAAGGACTTGAACCTTGAACCAACGGATTAAGAGTCCGCTGCTCTACCAATTGAGCCAGTGACCCGTGTCGTGAGAAAAGGGTTTAGATAGATTCACTGCAGATGTCAATCGTTTTTTTATTTTTTTTATTAAAAAAGGCAATTAAATGCGTTTTAAGCTAATTTCTTTAATTTTTTTTAGTTTCGTTTCATTTTTTACGCTTATCTGTTCACAGTCGGCTCATAGCGCCCAGAACCTGAATAAAAACCTAGGGACCAAATGGGAAATACTCCACCTCACCAAAGAAGCACAGAAAGAAACAGGGCTGAAAACAGATATTATGACGGCCCTGATACTGGAACCCAGAAACGGATGGTATACATATTCCCATAATCCGGGAAAAATGGGCCAGCCTACGGTATTAAAAGTAACCCTTACACCGGACAACACCATACTTCCGGTCCTCTACCTGCCGGGAAAACTCAAGGATGACCCTTTTAATAAGGGTCAGAAAATAGCTACCTATTCTGAACCTACTCCGATTTTGATTCCTGTTCCCGAAGGACTAAAATCTTTCAATTTAAAAGCTAAGCTTTCACTGCTGATGTGTTCCGATACAGCCTGCCAACCTTTCAAAACCAACCTGACGCTTCTCGGATTAGCAGTTTTACCGGACAAGCTGCCGCAGGCCCATCTTCAACCGTGGTGGCCAAAGTTCGTTAAGCTGCGCAAGGGAGCTAAAGCCATTAAAATCTCCCTTAAAAATATTGCCGCAAAAAATACCCCCGAACCGAAGGCAAAGGCAGTTGAAAAGCTGGTGAAAGAGACAGCTCCGCCGTTAACGGGGGCAAAGGGAAACCCCACTACCCCCGAGTTTTCATTTGATTCTCTTAAACCTAACTCCTTTACTCCGGGACTAGAAGTCACTGACCTGACCACTGCGATACTATTCGGTCTGCTGGCAGGATTTCTGCTCAATTTCATGCCCTGCGTACTTCCGGTAATCAGCCTGAAACTCTCCACCCTGCTGGCTGGAACCGGACACCAGAATGCACAAGAACAAAAGCGTGGGTTCCGGGAACACAATGTCTTCTTTGCCCTTGGCATAATGCTTTACTTTGGAGTGCTTAGCGGAATCCTCGGCACAACCGGAATGGCTTGGGGGCAGATCTTCCAAAAACCCACGGTTGTCATCGGGCTGACCGGGATTGTCTTCGCCCTTAGTTTAAGCCTTTTCGGACTGTTCAATCTGCCCATTGTAGACCTTAAAATCGGCTCGGAAAGCAGCGGACCGCGCAGGCAGGCCCTTTTTACCGGGGTACTGGCAACCCTGCTGGCAACTCCCTGCAGCGGACCTTTTCTGGGTGGAGTTCTGGGCTGGGCTATGGTCCAACCTCACTATGTTATCAGCTCGGTATTTCTCAGTGTTGGCGCAGGTATGTCTTTGCCATATATATTGATGGCCATTTTCCCGGCACTTGCTACACGTTTTCCCAAACCCGGCGCATGGACCATCTGGATCGAACGGGCCGCGGGATTCTTCCTTGTCGGGACCTGCATATACCTGTTCAGCATCCTGCCGGAAGATATGTACATCCCGACTATGATTTTTCTATGGTTCACCGCTGTAGGCGCGTGGATGTGGGGACTTTCATCCGGTACTGATAAAAAATCAGCAATGTATCTGCTGCGTATCGGCGCCTTAGCCATTTGTATCGGTGCTGGTTTCTGGGCGACAACCCCGCAGGAAAGGACCGCGCATTGGATTGGTTTCGAGCAGCAGGATTTCAGCGACCGTTTAGGTAATGAAGCTATACTCGTGGAGTTCACGGCCGACTGGTGCCCTTCCTGTAAAGTCTTGGAGCAGACAGTGCTAACCCCGACCAATCTAAACCGCTGGCGGGATAAATACGGACTTACTTTCATAAAAGTGGATTTGACCGCCCCGGACAAAGTTGCCGATAAATTCCTGCGAGCTTTAGGCAGCCGTTCCATACCGCTGGCAGCCATCTTCAAGCCCGGGAAGGACGCCCGGTCACCTACGGTTATCCGCGATCTGTACACTACAGGGCAGATGAATGAGGCTTTAAGCCAGACTCTTAAATAAGGCCGCCTAAGCCTTTACGGCAGGCTCACAGTCAGTTATCACGTGGCTCAACAGCAACTTAAAAACAATAGACACAAAGGAAGCGCATGCTTAATTTTCAAATATTTATTCCTACCCGCATTATTTTCGGCCCCGGTAAACTGGCAGAACTCGGTACTCTGCCCCTCCCCAAAGGCAACAAAGCCATGGTCATCATCGGTGAATCCGGCGCAATGATCAAAAACGGCTACCTGGAAAAGGTACAAGCCGCACTTGCCAAACAGGATGTTTCCACCGTGGTTTTCGATAACATCTCCCCCAACCCTAACTCAGATCAGGTTGATGAAGCAGCTAAAACTGCCCGGGAAAAAGAAATTGATTTCATCGTTGCCCTTGGCGGCGGATCTACAATCGATGCAGCCAAGGCAATCGCCCTTTTAACCACCAACGTCGGCAAATGCTGGGATTACATGCAGTCCGGTTCCGGTGGTGGTGTTAATCCTGAAAATCCCGCAGCGCCGCTAATCGCAATCCCCACTACAGCGGGAACCGGCACAGAAGCGGACCAGTGGGCAGTAATCAGCAAATCCGGCGGCTCTGAAAAAATAAGCCTCGGTAATGACTCCACCTTCCCCACTATTTCCATCGTCGACCCGGAACTGATGATTAGCGTGCCGGCACGCATGACGGCTTACACCGGCATTGATACATTTTTCCATGCGGTAGAAACATTCCTTTCCACCGCGCATCAGCCCATGAGTGACATGCTGGCTCTGGAAGCAGTACACCTGAGCAGCCATTACCTGCCCATGGCTATCGTGGAAGGCGATAACATAGAAGCCCGCACCGTCATGGCATGGTCCAGCACTGCCGCAGGAATGTGCGAAACCCTTTCCCGCTGCATCTCCCAGCACTCTCTGGAACATGCCTTAAGCGCCAAATACCCCGATCTGCCGCACGGCCTCGGCCTTGCCAAGCTTTCGGTTCCTTATTTCAAGCGCCTTATCCCGGAAAGCCCGGAACGCTTTGAAGATCTGGCCATGGCGATGGGCTATGACACTCAGCAGTTTGATGAAAACATGCGCGCCACAGTATTCCTCGAAGGTTTACGGACTCTGCTTGAAAGGTCCGGTTTCAACGAAGAATCACTTAAAGATTACGGTGCCAAAGAAGAAGACGTTGCTGATCTGGTCGATATCGCGGAACAGACAATGGGCAAACTTTTCGAGTTCACCCCTGCGGAAATGACTCGCGAAGACCTCGAATGCATCATGTCTGAAGCCATCGCAGGCTAGCCAGCTAAGGCTTATCGAAAGCCTGACGGGCTGTCTTAAGCGGTTTGTCCGGAGTATCCGAAGGCCGTAAATTAGCGCATAATCCGAAATTAAATTATAAAGGGGAGCTCCTCTAAAGGGGCCCCCTTAATTTCCATCTAACTGTGGATTGACATTATAGTGTGGTCTTTTATAAGTATAACCACAGACAATTAAAGAATTTTGGCGAGATAAAAGTGTAGGCGGATGGGGATCGGAGGCATACACAGCACAATGACTAAAAAGCAGAAGAAAATAGTTCAATGCCCGTTTTGCGATAGCAACCGCCTGTATTTCAGACGGGGGCTCGTTTCTGATGTGCTCATTTCCATGATCCTGCCGGTCAGATCTTACACCTGTGGTTCATGCAGCCGCAGTTTCCGCCGTTTTGGCAATTACTTCACCAGCAGGCAGGCGTTAATTCATATTTTATGTGTGCTTGCGATCATCGCATTCATCAATCCACAACTGCTGCTCCCGAAGAATCTGCTTCTTCAAGAAGAGCAAGTCACAGAAGAACCCGCTGTAAAGACTGACAAAATCACGAACATCACAGCAAAAGAAGAACTTCCGCTCCTTTCCATGACCATTGCCAACGCCACAAACAGCACGTTTTCTATGGAGAATGGAACCCTTGCTATCACGGCAGCAAACGGTACTACGAATGCATCGCAAACGAATATGACGCAGACCGAAACAATAGCGGAAAACGCTACTACAAAAACTATTCTGGCATTCAACGGCACTGACGTCAGCAATTCCACCGCAGCAAAAAAGAACAGCGGAAAAGTCGCCGAAAAAGCGACCGAACCGGTAAAACAGATTCAGGGCCTGCAACAGGGAAAGCTGGAATCCATCTACTTTAAAGAGGTGAAAGGTAAAACCAGAATCAGCCTTGATCTCGGTGGGGCACCTCTTTCCTACACCTCGTTTTTCTTGAAAGATCCCAACCGCCTTGTAGTTGATATCCATGGTAAATGGGATTACTTCGGACCGACCGTGCTTAAGCCTGAAAACCCTATTTTCTCACGCTTCAGGATAGGCATTTACGAAGATAAGATCCGCATGGTCATGGATCTGAAAGGACAAACCCCGGCCCCGGTCATAGCCAAAACCGCAAACGGGCTTGATATTGATGTTAAGTAATTTTTTTTACGAATAAAAACCTAAAAATCCCCGTAGCCGTCAGACTACGGGGATTTTTTAGATTGAACGGCCACCCATCTCAGGTTAAACTAAGCGGGACGTTAATAATCTCAAATTCCCAAGCGGAGATCAAACATGACGAACCAAATTGTTGACGACCTTAACTGCCGTTATACCTGCAAAAAATACGATCCATCCAAACGCATTTCATCCGCCGATATGGCTGTGATTAAAGATGCACTGCGCATGTCGCCATCGTCCGTCAATTCTCAGCCGTGGAAATTCATCATCATTGAAAGCGACGCGGCAAAACAACGCTTTCACGATACTTTCGCCAACAAATTCGAGTTTAACCAGCATCACGCTAAAGCGGCATCACACATTATTCTATTTGCCTACAATCCCTACTTCACGCAGGAGCACTACAAAAAAGTAGTAGATGCAGAAGTCGAATCAGGCCACCTACCCGCTGACAAGTATGACGAGATGATGGAAAAAGGGATGTTTTTTGCAGGCCTTAACACCGACGAAACTGGATACAATGGTTGCTGGACCAAAGCCCAGACCTATCTGGCACTGGGAAATACCCTGCACGCAGTTGCACGTCTGGGGATAGATTCCACTCCCATGGAAGGCATTGATTCAGAACTTATCGGAAAAATATTCAAGGAAGAACTAGGCGGATACGTGTGCGACGTAGCACTGGCGCTGGGATATCACTTGAAAGACGGAGACGTTAACCACGGTCAGCCTAAAGCGCGTCTCCCGCAGGAAGATGTAATAACTGTTTTATAAAAAAAAGGTGCGCAGGCAGCAAAAGCAACCTGCGCACCTTTATAATTTTTCAATCCAGCGACTATTCAATACAGATTATATCGTGCATATCGCCGGTAATACATCTGCCGCCGTCCGGGGTAACCTCAAAGGTATTCTCCACGCCGACCATACCGACTCCGGGAATACCCTGCTTCGGCTCAAGGGCAAAAACCATACCCTCTTCAATAGGCAGATCAAAGCCTTTGGCAATGGGCGGAAAGCCATCCACGGTCAACCCGATACCATGCCCGATAAACGGCACCTTGCTCTCGCCGATTCCCATAAAACCATCCATATAACCCTGCTTATCAGCTTCGGCCATGACCATAGCAAAGACATCACTGACCAAAGTGCCGGGTTTGAGATTTTCAGCGGCAAGAGTCTCCATATCCTGACAGAAAAGCTGCGCATCAAGCACATCTTTGGGAATGGAGCTTTGCGGTCCGGACCAGTACAGCTGAGTTTTATCAGTATGATATCCTTCCATTACAAATCCGCAATCAACGGCTAGGGGAGTATTCTCGTCCCAGAATTTATCTCCACTGCCCATGAAGGGCGAAACAGGATGCACGCCTCGAAGGCCTAACGGGCCGTTGAAAGAACTGGGATAAATACCGGAATCACCTGCGGAGACATGTCCCAGGAATATTTCTTCATTAAAGGTCTGCATACGCATGATGCCTTCATGTCCGAGCTCGAAAAAGATATTCCAGAGGTATTTGGAAATTTCCAATTCACTCATGCCGGTTTCGATCAATTCAGGCAGAACCTCCGCCAAAGCGGTATTGTGCAAATGACCGACTTCGCGCATGATTTCCAGTTCCCACTCAGATTTCATCGCGCGGGATAGAGCCAGAACGTTATCACCGGGAACAAATTTATACTCGGACATCCGTGAAGTAAGCATTTCGCCGAGCTGCCACGTAAGGCCCGCAGTTTCAGCTCCGATAACTTCCGTCAAAGGTTGCCCTGCCTCTTTGGCGAGAGGGGCGATGTCTTTAAATGATCTGAAACTGACGATATTTTTAATGGAACTTTCAATGGAAGCCCTTTCGTATGAACGGCGCACGAAAAGAACAGGCTCACCTTCCAGCGGAAGCCATACTGCACCGTTGACAAAAGAGCCGGAGAGATAATAAATCTGCAATCGCGAAAAACAAAGCATGCCCCCTGCCTGCGGAGCTACTTCAGGCAGAAATCGGCGGCATTTTGCCCAGCGGGCTTCAAGCTCACTACGCGGCACAACTACATTTGATTCAAGATCGGACATGAAAGATTCTCCTTGAGTGTATCAATTACATAAAATTTATGATTCTGGGGAAAGAGAAATCCCGCCAACTGAGAAAAGAGAGCTTTGCAAGTAACCGGGCTTTACTGTAGCATGCTGAAATTAATTGCCCGGAGAGATTAGAATATGTTTATACTTGATGAAAAAAAATTAGCCTCACTTCTTGACGAGGTCAAGGTTATAGCCGTAATCGGCGCAGTAGATAAGCCCGGACGCCCTGTGGATAGGGTCTGCCGCTACATGATTGAAGAAGGTTATAAGATTGTTCCCGTGCATCCTAAGAGAAAAGACGTCTGGGGACTTGAGACTTATAAATCAGTTAAGGACATTCCCTTTCCGGTGGACATTGTCAACCTGTTCAGAACGTCTCAATTCTGCGCGGACCACGCCCGTGAAGTTCTGGAACTTGAAACCATGCCCAAATGTTTCTGGATGCAGCAAGGAATTTCCAGCCCGGAAGCACGAGAGTTGCTTTCCGGCACAGATATCACCGTAATCGAAGACCGTTGCATAATGGTCGACCATAAAAATTTAGCAGGCAAAATATAATGAGCAAGGCTTTCGAATGCCGTATGTGCGGCCATTGCTGCCAAGGCGAAGGCGGTATCATCATGACCGCTAAAGACCGCACCCGTCTCGCCGGACACTTAGGTATTTCCGAACAGGAACTTATTGATAAACACAGTGAAACCGTGAACGGTAAAATACGCCTCCGGTCACGCGAAGACGGCTACTGCGTATTTTATGAGGAAGGTTGCGGAGTCCATCCCGGACGCCCGGATATCTGCCGGGCATGGCCCTTCTTCCGTGGTAATCTGATAGATGAAATGAGCTGGGAAATGATTCAGGATTACTGCCCCGGTGTAAATAAAGAAGCAGGCCACGCTAGATTTGTCGAGGAAGGCAAGGAATACATCCGGGCAGAAGGACTTCGCCAGCATGATCCGGAAGTTGCACCTAATGCGCTTATCACTGAAGAATAATTTTTTATTATGAACACAAGACAGGCACAGAGCATTTTAAAAGTCGGACACGATGCGAGTGAAGAGGATATTAAACGTTCTTTTCGCAAGCTGGCCTTCAGCATGCACCCGGACTTAAACCCCAGCCCTGACGCCGCCAAGAAATTCCGCGAACTGAATGAAGCATACGTATTCCTCAAAAATGTAGCGGGTAATACCGGTTCCGGAAAAGCTTCGACCTCCCGGTCGTACAAAAAACAAAAACAGGATTTCAAAACAAAATCCGACCGCAAGACCGCCCACGAAGGAGCCAGCGCCTACAGGGCACAGCAATCGAAAGCCAAAACTGAAACCCGTAGCAAAACAACTTCTAACGCCCAGCAGAGCCGTTACTTTTTCCAGAAAGAAGAGGATGTACTCAAAGACATACTCAACGACCCATTCGCCCGGCAGGTATTTGAAGATATTTACAGTCAGATAAGTAAAGACAAACCCTTCCAGCGCCCGAGCGCCCCGATCAAAGAACGTAAAGTGAATCTCAACTGGGGAGATAAAACCGCATCAGTTGATGTTTCATCGGGCATAGGGTCCGGCGTGAAAGCATGGTTCAAGGGCCAACTCGATGATGAGCAGACCGTCCATTTCCCAGCCTCGGCTCTGCATCCGGGCCGAACAGTACGCATCACTCTGCAACAGGGTTTCCGTAAAAAGAGTAAAACACTTGAAATAACCCTGCCCCGCGATTTTGTCATCGGCCGTCCCATCAGGCTGAAGGGTCAGGGACGTAAGCTGGGCCCTTTCAAAGGCGACCTGTATCTGCGCATAATGGCAAAATAATTTTTTTATCCGGCTTTTTTTAAAAAAAATATAGTCAGACTACATTTTCACTTGTTTTCCTTCGTTTTTTTGACTAGCTCCTATATATAGAACAGAACCGTTATATACTGCCGCCTCAAGGCAGCCGTTCTTCCGGATTCAACTCTGTATCTGGAATATATACCCTCATTAAAGTTACAGACTTCTGCGGTTCAATAAGTATTTAACAAACACAAGGGGGCCCCTCAAATGCTGGCTATTCTTGACTATAAGGCCGGAAACCAGACAAGTGTGCAACGCGCGCTTAACAAGCTAGGCATTCCGAACCAGATTACTGCTGATAAGGAAATCCTGTCTAACGCAACCGGTATCATCTTTCCCGGTGTCGGTGCTGCAGGTCAGGCCATGGATGAACTTACATCCGGCGGGCTGGACGAACTTCTCAAAGAACTCGTACAGAAGAAAAAACCTCTTCTCGGCATCTGTGTCGGCTGTCAGATTCTTCTCGACTACAGCGAAGAAAATGACACCCAGGCACTTTCTGTCATTCCCGGTGAATGTCGCCTTTTCAATCCCTCATGGGAAGATTACGAAGGCGTCCCCATCCGCGTGCCCCACATGGGCTGGAACCAGATTGAATTGAAACAGGACTGCGTTCTCTTCAAGGATATTGACCCCGAAGCGAACTTCTATTTCGTACACAGCTACTACCCCGCTCCCGAAGAAAAATACATCATCGGTGAAACAGTCTACGGCCGCCCGTTTTGTTCCCTGCACGGACGCGAAGGGCTCTGGGCCGTTCAGTTCCACCCGGAGAAAAGCGGCAATCCCGGGCTGAAGCTGCTCTCCAACTTCTACGAATACTGCAAGGAGGCTTCCGATGCTTAGTAAAAGAATCATCCCTTGCCTCGACGTAAGGAACGGAGTCCTCACCAAAGGCATCAAGTTCAAAGGCAATGTAGATATCGGTGATCCCGTTGAAACTGCACGCCTCTACTACGAGCAGGGTGCGGATGAGATCGTTTTCTACGATATCACAGCATCTTCCGAAGGACGCGGCATTTTCCTCGATGTTGTCGAACGGGTTGCATCAGAGATTTTTATCCCCTTCTCCGTAGGAGGAGGCATCAACTCCGTTAAAGACATGCGCGATGTACTCCTTGCCGGAGCGGAAAAAGTTTCCGTGAACTCCGGCGCTGTCAAAAACCCTGATATCATCAGCGAAGGGGCCGCAGCATTCGGTTCCCAGTGCGTTGTGCTCGGCATGGACGTGAAACGCGTTGATAAATCCGAGCAGATCCCTTCAGGTTTCGAGATCGTCATCAACGGCGGACGCAAATTCATGGGCATAGACGCCCTCGAATGGGCCAAAACCGGGGAATCCCTCGGAGCCGGTGAAATCTGCCTCAACTCAATTGACGCAGACGGCGTTAAAACCGGCTACGACCTCGAACTTACCCGTCTGGTAGCAGAAAGCGTACAGATTCCGGTAATCGCATCCGGAGGCGCGGGAAATCCGCAGCATATGGTTGATGCCGTAACTGAAGGCCGGGCCACTGCCGCGCTCATCGCCTCCATAGTTCACTACGGCGACTACACCATCCCTCAGCTGAAAGAATACATGGCTGAAAAGGGCGTGCGGGTTCGCAGCAGCTGGTAATTCAAAAATTACACAAAGTTTTAAAGAAGGCGTTGATGGAAACATCAACGCCTTTTTATTTTTACTATGCCAAAGCGTGAAAGAACAAGTAGGGGTTGCTTTTTTATAACACTTTTAATAAAAGCCTTTTCGTCTATTTATCACCGCAAAATCAATTTGCTATGACAAAAAAGGTACAGTCCTAACCTTCTCTGCTAAGAGATGGATTTTCTACCACCAACAATTAAATTTTGGAGAAACTAATGAAAAAAGCTATAGTCTTTACTTTACTTCTAGCTTTGGTTGCGGTTGCAACTCCTGCTTTCGCAGCCTCCCCTATCCTTAAACAGGCTGCTGCCGTTTGTGATGCTTCACTTAATTCCGGTGATGCTGCCGTAGTTAAACTGGGATTTACTGAAAGCTCTGCAAAACCTCAAAATCCATTTGGCGAAAAAGTCTTTGAAAAAAAAGCTGATGGACAGACTCTGATTGTGACAACCGGTAAAAAATTCAGAAAAGCATTTTGTGAATTGTATATCCCTAATGGAAGCCTGGCAGACTATCAGACCATCCGTACAGAATTGATCAAGCTGAATAAGACTGAGGGCACCAATTACGACGACAACATTGACGGAAAACCTTATCGCGGTGAGATATGGGGGGACAAAGAAACAATGGATAATGGCAACACTGCTGATCTGAAACTTGGAAGCACCAAACTGGGCTCCCTGTTCATTCAGTTCAGTGCCGTTAAGTTCCGCCAGACTCAGGACAGAACAGGAATCATTATAGAAATGATGGAAAGATAAATGTAAAAATGCCCTTGCAGACCAGCAAAGCCTGCAAGGGCAATTCAATCCTTTCTGTTGGAAAGATCAAACAAGATATTATAAATAAGGAGAGGTAGAACGATTATCCAAGAATATCTCTTACAAGCTCCAGATACGGTTCAATCCCGCACGGCACATCATCAGGCCACTCAAACTGTTCCCCTCTATCTTTCAAGATCGTTCCTATAATCATTTCAGCAAGCTTCATATAATCAGACGGATCATCTATGACCTGCTCTCCGGGGAGAAAATAACTGCTTCCGTTATCGCGGGAACTGATCACAGGCACCCCGCAGGCCAATGCTTCAAGCACCGAATTTGAGCAAGCATCGTAGAATGATGGAAGTACAAAGATATCCGACCGCCCGTAAAATGCGGGCATATCCTCCACCTTACCAAGAAAATGAACCCGTTCGGCAACGCCTAATTTTTCAGCAAGCTTGATGTACTTTGAGGGTTTGCGACCTCCGGCAACCTGCAATTGATAATTTTCCGGAAGCTCTGCAAGGGCTTTAATCAAAAAAGAAACACCCTTTAAAGCAAAATTGGTGGTAGCGGTGGATATGAGTATGTCATCTCCGGTCAGGGAAAATTTTGCGCGGGCAAGCTCTCTCTCTTCTCTATCGATAGGGCTGAATAAGGAGAGATCCGGCTTATTGTAGATGATATCGATTTTTCGCCCGGCAAGTAGCGGGTGAGAGTCAATCATCCAATCCCGCACGCGGTTCGAAACGCAGACCATGCGGCAATCCGACGCAGCCTGTCTGCGCTCAATATACTTAATGAGCATATTAACCAATGCGATCCGGCGGCGGAACATTTTAAAGGAGCGGGCCAGTCCTGCAGGCCATGCCCGTTGCGATAAAGCCCAGAAGGATTCCAGCGGTCCTCCTCCGATACGCAAAATGTCTTGATTCAGGGATTTACCGAGGCTTATAGTCAGGTCATAGTTCCCTTTCCTGCGGGCCTTTTCCGCTGCCAGCACAAACCAGAGCAGTTTGCCGGCCCGGCAGAATCCATAACGGCCGACGTTGATGATATTTACTCCCTGCGGGGGCTCATCTTCAGCTCGGGCACATATAAAATCAACGGAATATCCCGCATCAGTCAGGGCCACACTCAAATTATATCCGAAACGCTCTACCCCGCCGTAACGACTGAAACGGGGCAGGATCAAGGCTATTCTTTTCATTTTCATATATGGTAAGTACCTTGCGGGCTTTTATTTATATTGATACTCGCTGAGCATATAAGGCGACATTAAAGCCGCCTGAAATTCAAAATTAGAATCTGAAATTATTGCAACGGACGGGTATGTTATTCGGAAACAACTGTCTTGCCAAGGAAAACGCTCATACAGGAGAAATAAGTGCCGTTTTTTACTCAAGCTCTGGATATGCAGATTTTCATTCTGGTCAACCAGATATTCCGCAAACACTGGCTGGATATCACTATGCCGCTACTTTCCTCCGCTGCCCTGCTCTGGGCCATAATCGCAGCGGTAACAATCTTCGGGGTCAGGAAAAAAGGGAGTAAATTTCTTATTATCATCCTGCTCATCTCCGCTACTATGGGACTGGCCGACTTTTCCACCAACCTGATCAAGAAATCCATAGGCCGTGTCCGCCCACTTAATTCAATTGCATTGACCTATTTCAAAGATGACGGAATCTGGCAGCGCAGGCCACTGGATTACCAGCAGACCAAAGAACGCGGCAACTCCTACCCCTCCGCACATGCTGCAAACTCAATGGCCTTTGCGGTTATGCTCATGTTTTTCTTTCGCCGGCTCAGACCGTGGATGCTCTTCCTGCCCATAGGAGTCGGCTATTCGCGTCTCTATCTGGGTAAGCACTTCCCAACAGATGTAATGGCTGGCTGGGCACTGGGGATGTGCGTGGCAATATCAGTCTGGCTGCTCTGGAGTTACTGGCTGAAATATAAATTACCTGAGAAGTACCGACCGTAAATTGCAAATTTAAACTATTAAGAATTCTCAGGGTGATTATCCCCTTTGCCCGCGAAGGCATAATCCGTGTAGCTAAAAGCGCGAAGCGAATCATACCAAATAGAAAATCGACTTGATCCTGACGGTTCAAGTCGATTTTCTATTTGGGGGATGGGGTGATTAAAAATTACCGGGCTGGCTAAAAAAGTTGTTACCCACAAGACAATTTACATTGAAATTTTCAGCCAGCACCGGTTCGAAATTTTTGTCCGGGATCCCAGGGGATGTGCGGAATCCCGGACACATGGGAAGGAAGGAATTTACAACTAGATTCCCGGAACCGGAAACCTTGAGCAGAAAGATTCAATCTCCGACCGGGTGGTAACGGCCAGATTATTATCTTCAGGACTTTTGAGAATGGTGGTGATCCAGCCCGCCAGTTTAACCATATCGGACTCCTTCATACCACGGGAGGTGGCTGCGGGAGTACCGATCCTGATACCACTTGGTTTCAGGGGCGGATTGGGATCATCAGGGATAATCTGCTTATTGGTGGTGATGGAAACTCCATCGAGCAGTTCTTCGGCAACTTTACCGTTGATGCCGTAGCTCTTCTCGGTATCGAGGACCATCATGTGATTGTCCGTTCCTCCGGTGACAAGGGAGGCACCGGATTTAAGCAATTCATCCGCGAGTGTTTTAGCGTTTAAAAGCACCTGCTTGCCGTAATCTTTGAATTCCGGCTCAAGCGCTTTCTTAAGAGTAACCGCTATACCGGCAATGGTATTCATGTGCGGTCCGCCCTGCAGACCGGGGAAGACGGCCTTATCGATCTTGGGCGCGAATTCCTTTTTGCAAAGGATCATTCCGCCGCGAGGACCGCGCAGGGATTTGTGGGAGGTGGAGGTGACTACATCAAAGCCGAAATCAAAGGGGTTGCGTATGACATCGGCAGCAATGAGTCCACCATAGTGCGAAGCATCGGTCATGGTGATGGCCCCGACTTCATCAGCTATTTTCTTGAATGCGGCATAATCCAGATCGCGGGGGTAGGAGGTATATCCGCAAAGGATCATTTTCGGCTTGTGTTCAAGGGCGGTTTTACGCAGCTCGTCAAAATCGATAGCGCCGTCAGCAGGGTTGGTTTTGTAGCGTACGAAATTGAAAAGCTTACCCATGAAGGAGACCGGAGCACCATGAGTAAGGTGACCGCCATGGGAGAGATCCATGGCAAGAATAGTATCGCCGGGTTCAAGAAGACCGAGATATACAGCCTGATTCATAGGTGAACCGGAGAGAGGCTGTACATTGGCATGTTCGCAGCGGAAGACCTGTTTTGCCCTTTCACGGGCAAGATCTTCTATGGTGTCAGTATATTCCTGACCGCCGTAGTAACGTCTGCCGGGGTAACCTTCGGAGTATTTATTCGTAAAAACACTGCCGAGGGTGCAGAGCACTTCGGGGTAGGTGTAATTTTCGGAAGGGATAAGTTCAATACCAGCTCTCTGGCGAGATTCCTCGCCTGAAAGTGCATTGAAAATTTCGGGATCGTTTGATTGGAGAAGATTTCGATATTCCTGCATGGGCACTCCTTGTAGATCGCCTCATGAAGAGGCAAGGAAGCACGTCTTGAAAAAGACGAGGCCCAGGCGAGCGGCAGGTAATAAAAATTCCGTGTTTCCCTGTGGTTAATTCCACATTACATCGCCAGTTGCACGGAATGTTTGTTCAAAAACTGGTTTATATCTAGCAACAGACTTTTACTCTGTAAACATTTTTTTTGACTCGGATTTAAATTTCCGGTTCACCAAGCTTGTAGCGAATACGTAAAACACCATCATCAAAGCTATGCGAAACAACACTAAAACCACCAATTTCATTGGTATTTTTAACATGTTCACCAATACAGGGGCAGGCATCAAAATCACCGATATTTACAACCCGCACCTCAGTCACTCCTTCAGGAAGGCGGGTAAGGTTGAAGCGCTCATCCGCCTCTTCAAGACTGATCATCTGTTCAGTCACATCTAAATTGGATGCAATCGCCTCATTAACTCCCTGCTCGATTTCAGCAGCTTCAGCATCGGTCAAACCGCGCTCAAACTTATAATCACATTTAGATTTTTTCTTGTTGATATGGGCGCTGAAACAGCGGTCACAATCAAATTTACGTACCATTACCTGATTCAGAATGTGTTCTGCGGAATGCATGCGGGGCTTATATTCTTTTGCCATGTTTGGAATCCTTTTTACTTAAATCATTACTTTAGCGACAACTTATTCCAATTGAACCGAGATAACAAGTTCAGATAAACGACTATTCCCATCCCGCAGCCTCCTCCTCAAGCAAACGCATGAATTCTGCCATGGCCGGAGAAATCCATTTATCCTTGTGGTGGACAATCTGGACCCGGATAGGATCAAGTGATTCCCATGGAACAGCCTTGAGCCTGCCATCCGCCAGTTCTTTTCGAATAACAATATCCGGCAGGAAAGATACTCCGATATTACAGAGCAGGTATTGCTTGATCACTTCCACGCTGGCGGTTTCAATGATGTTATCGGTCTTGATGCCTTTTTCCTCCAGCAACTGCTGGAAAATCTGGCGGTAGCTACATCCGGTTTCCGTGTAGAGAACCGCATGGGAAGGGGAATAGATTAACTCCTCAGCAGGATACTCGCGCGGCAGGACCACGCACATAGGCTCGTCAAAAAGGGACTTGCAGACTAGCTCGTCTTCCTCAACCACCTGATCCAACAGCACCGCAAGATCAAGAGAGCCATCCCGCATCTGCCCACGCATAACCGGACAAATCAGGTTGTGCATGATCAGTTCTACCTTGGGATACATGGATTTATATTTTTGCAGCACCGGGGAAAGACGGTAAATCATAGTTGATTCCGGCGCACCGAGATGTAACTGGCCAGCGGGTTCCCCCACTTCATTTTTCAATCCACAAATATCATCATACCCAGTCAGCAAGGGCAATACCCTTCTGTAAAGCCGCTCCCCGAATGAGTTAAGAACCACCCGCTTACCAAGGCGTTCAAAAACAGGCTGTCCGTAAAAATCCTCAATCACCCGCACGTGGGAAGTAATTGAAGACTGAGCATAATTGAGCAATTGCGCGGCCTTGATAAAACTGCCCTGCTCCACAATTTCCTTGAATGATAATAAATGCCGGATTTCCATGCTGCCCTCCTAACTCCATCCTTATCAATTTTAATGAACATTTCAATCTGAACATTCAGTTTTTAAAATAACAAATACCTTGCTAAGCTTTATCCATTAATTTCAGGAAGGCATAAAATGAAAAACAGAAAAATGGGCCCAATTCTACTAGGCGGCCTACTGGCTGGGGCAGTCCTTGGTTCAGGAGTGATTATGCTGCCGCCCATGGCGGAGGCAAGGCTTGGAGAATGGTCAGTTGTCGCGTGGCTGATAATTATGGCTCTGGGAGCCGTATTTGCTTCACTTTTCGCACGGCTGGCTGTTGCCTATCCCGGCTCGGAAGGAGTTCCAATCGCCATCCGCGAAGTATTCGGCGAGAAAGCGGGACAATTGGCTTCCAACTATATAATTTGCGCCGTCTTTGTCGGGCCTGTAGCTGTAATAATGACCGCAGCAGATTCCATCGCCCATGCATTCAACTTGTCCACAGCACAGATTTCAAGCTCTGCCGCAGTCATAATACTCATATGCGCTTTCATTTTGTTACGCCGGGTTACCTTTGTCAGCACTATCTCACTCATTGCCAGCATAACCATCGGTTTAATCATGATAAGCGGAAGCATCACTACCATCAGTTTAACGCCTGTAAGTCCGCTACCAATAGGTCAACCGGATATTACAGCACTCGGCTCCACCCTGCTGCTGCTTTTCTGGGCTATCATCGGCTGGGAAATCATCGGCAACTACTCTATGGAAGTATGCAACCCCAAACGAACAATTCCATTGGCAACTATTCTCGGAGTCAGTACCGTCAGCATAGTATACCTGATGGCCGGGTGGGCTATGCATTCGATTGCAAAAAGCAATCATGGCTCGTTAAACGTTGCCCAGATAGTAGAGCCTCTACTGCACGGTTATGCGAGCTTCACAGTCATGCTGATTACCTGCTCACTGTGTATTTGTACCTACCTTATGATTATGGGCGGAGTTTCACGGCTGATCGCATCACTCGCCCTCAAAGGTAAGCTGCCATTAATTCTGGCGAAGACTAACGCGAATAATGCCCCGTCATCGGCAATTCTGCTTCTGTGCTGCATCCATATTCTAAATCTGCTCCTGCTCCATACCGAAGTAGTATCCCTTGAAGGACTGGTCTCCTTTGCCAATGTATTCTTCCTAGCCAATTCATTAATAGCCGTTGGAGCAGCATTGAAAATTTTAAAATCCCCTGTGGTACGTATTTCATGCATCATTTTGTGCATCGGCTTTAGTACCCTGCTGTTATTTTCCTCCATCTGGCCGCTGATGACCCTTGTCGTGGTAAGTATCGTCACTTTAAACCTTAGACGATTCCAGCCGTTTGCATTCGTCAAAAAATAAAAAACCCGACTGGGAAACCAGCCGGGTCAATACTTAATTTTTTTTACCCAAAATTAAATCTGGAATTCACCTGACTTATAGATTACCACTTCGCTGCCATCCTTGAGGGTAGCATAAACAGTCTTATCCTGTGTATTAACCAGATCCCAGTGCAAGGCGGAGGTATTATACCCCAGCTCTTCTTTCATACGAGCATCCAGCTCGGCCTGATCACCGGCGTATGTATCAGGGTAGGAAGCACCTACGGCAACATGGCAATTACCGAATTCTCCGCCGTAGTTTTCGTCATAAAGGGTATTGGCCATAAATTTGTCAATTCGTGAGAAGCGGCGATCGGTAAGGGAAAACTCTCCAAGCTTGGAAGCCCCTTCATCCATTTCCAACTGCTTTTTGACAAACTCCTCACCTTCTTTGGCAGTTATTTCCTTGGCTACACCATCCTCGAAGACGATACGCACACCTTCCACATAGTTACCGGAACGGTAAGAAGGCTGGTCGGCGTAATAAACGCCGGAAGTTCCGCGCCAGTCCGGAGAAATAAAAAGCTCGAAACTGGGAATATTATGACCGGAAACACCTATCCACTGGCGCAGATCGCCATGCTTCACGGTAAGATCCATATCATCGGAAACAACGCGATAGGACTCGATTCCCAAACCGTTCAACCAATTCTTTACTTCACCGGCCTTATCAAAAACACCCTTCCAGCAGGCGGCAGGATCTTCTTCGTCAAGATAACAAGCTTTGACAACCTGAGCGGTAAAATCTTCAATGCTGAGTCCGGCTGATTCGGCAAGCGCCTTTGTCGGATAAGAACAAAGAGTCCAGCCAAGCTCGCCAGTCTGTTCCCTTTTTTCCATAATATCGCGCAAGAATTTACGGGCAACAGCACATTTGCCCATTCGGGAGGGATCGACCCCGGCCAGATGGGTAAGCGAAGAAGGGGCCAGCAGCACAATCAGTCCGTTGAGTCCCTTGGCAAATTCCTCTTCACCCGGAGCAGTGTAGCTTAATTGATCATCATTCCCGTCTCCGTAAAAACTTTTTTCCATTGCCGGTGTAAGGGTCATCCGGGGAACAGGGTTAAGCCCCTCGTCAATCAAGCGCTTAAACACAACTTCCGCCAGCGGAAGGGCCTGCGCCTCATAGCGGACCATGATCAGGTCCCCTTTCTCATAAGGTTTAGTGCGCGCGGTGGTCAGCCCCCACCACAAGGCATCAACGTATTTATCAAGCTGTTCTTTTGTCAGCATAAAAACTCCTAACTTAGCCCATTTATTTTTAATTGAAAAAAAGTATTAATTCAATGTTGAGTGAAAGTCACCCTCAATGACCTGAGGGTATATAGTTCTGAGGTTAAAATCACAATCCCTGCTTAAAATTCATTATCTTTAAAATTAATGTGTTTCTTGTACTTTTTAGTCCTTGTCTTCTTGACATGTGGAAGGCTTGTGGCTATCCACTTTTCAATAGCCCTGAGTCGGGTTCAAAGGCGGATCATTCCGGCCTTATCCTAATTGTTAAAGACTGCGTGGCCTGTTGGCTTTTGTACGCAGGCTACCAGAGGCTAAAAAAATCAATCTTTTTGGAGGGTAACTCTATGAGCTACGTTATCACTATTGATACTGACAAATGTAACGGCGACGGCGAATGCGTTGATGTATGTCCTACCGAAGTTTACGAACTTCAGGACGGCAAAGCAGTAGCTGTTAACGAAGACGAATGCCTCGGTTGTGAATCTTGCATCGAAGTTTGCGAACAGGATGCTATCACCGTCGAAGAGCAGTAGAAAATTCTTCATTAATGAAGTTTTAAGGCGGGGATCAGGGTCAGCCCAGATTCCCGCCTGCTCTTTAATTTATCATAAACTAAATTTTAAATGTTCAGCGGACCAGCCTGCCGGAGCCGAATTTCTTTTTCTCCTTTCCATTCTTCCCCCCTTTTTTTTTGCGCCATCCCCCGGCATACTCTGTGTCCATTGTTTGATCCGTCATGCGGGACCGGTTCATGAAAATTCATAAATTATTTTCACATAAACAATTGACTGCTGGACAATGATAATTAGCTTATACGAGTTTATGCGGAACTTTCCGCCAAACTCTGAACATATTTTTTTACGGAGGTTTTGCTTTGGAGTTCAAAGAAATTTTTCAAAAATATGAAGCTCTTGTCGCAGAAGTGGACAAGACTTTCAAAAAAATATCCGATCAGACAGATGACGGCATCAAATGCGAGAAAGGTTGTAGCGATTGTTGTCACGCGCTCTTCGACCTGACCCTTGTGGAAGCGATCTACATCAACCGCAAATTCAATGAGACTTACAGCGGCATGGAACGCGCCGACATCATGCAGGACGCCGACAAAGCCGACAGACTGATCCACAAGATCAAAAGAAGGGCTTTCAAAGCGAGTCAGTCCGGAGCCTCCACTGCAGAAATCCTCAAGGAAGTATCCCTTGCCCGGGTTAAATGCCCATTTCTTAAGGAAGACAGCCTCTGTGCTCTTTATGATTACCGCCCCTTAACCTGCCGCATTTACGGTGTTCCGATGAACATCGGCGGTCAGGCGCACTCCTGCCAGAAGTCAGGATTCACCCCCGGTAAATCATATCCTACCATCAACATGGACACCTTGCAGTCCAAGCTGATGCAGTTGAGTGAAGAACTGGCCGCCTCCATAAACTCTGCCTTGAAAGAGCTGCCGGAAGTTCTGGTTCCCCTCTCCATGGCACTCGTTACCGAATACACTCCTGAATATCTCGGTGCCAATACCGGGGATAAGGTGGAAACACCTGAACCGGAATCTGAATCTTCCGAGGCTTGCGGAACATGCGACAAAGACAAATCAGCATGCGCGACCTGCAATTATTCAGTTGAACTGGGCGCCGGCCCCAATGAATAAAATCCACAGGAGACTCTGATGGGCACAATGACCCCGGAAGAACTTGAAGAACAAAAACGATACATGTATGAAAAACTTTCGCCGCGCAGGCGTAAGTTTGTTGACAAGATAGGTTATGATGAATGGGAGCCCTTTGCGCAACCTTTCGATCCTATCGATCTGCGCCAGGACATCACAGGAAGGACATCGCAGCAGCTCTGTGAGGAATTCATTCGTGAGATCCACGTGAGCAGAAACTCCGAATACGCGCAGGCTGCTGCTGAATTCGGGGTTATGCTGGTCATGAACTTTGAAAAAGTTCGGCCCATTTACGACTTTTGCGTCTGGTATGATGAATTGCTGAAAAAAGAAGGAAGAAACGTATAGCCTCCTTCACAGAGCAGCCATCGACCAAGTAACGACAGAACTTTTATGCAAATATAAGAGGTTTTCCTATGCAGAAATTTGATAATATTGACGATTACATTGCGGATCTGAAAAAGAAAAAAGCAGAAAGCCCCACCTGTAGTAATACTCGCTACAATCTGGGTGTAGCTCACCTTTCCAAAAGAGAATTCATGGAAGCTGAGCGCGAATTCCTCGTTGCCATTGATGAATCTCCCAAAATGGCTGAAGCATACGTACAGCTCGGCGGAATCGCCATGCAGCGCGGTGACCTTGAAGGCTGTCTGCGTTACAACATTACTGCCACACAGCAGCGTCCTTTCTTCGCCGTACCCTGGGGCAACATAGGTTACGTATACATGGAACAGGGCGAGACTGATAAAGCAGTAAAAGCCCTGAAACGTGCTGTTAAGTACGACCCCAACTTTGTTCAGGCCCTCTCCACTCTCGGAGCAGCCTACTTTAACGAAGGCGAAGTAGATGATTGTATCGAAGTCTGCGAAAAAGCGCTTAAGCTCGCGGATAACTTCGGTCCGGCATGGAACAACCTTGCCCTCTGCTACACAGAAAAAGAAGACTTCAAGAAAGCAATAGAGTGCGTAGACAAAGCCATTGAAACCGGCTTTGAAGTATCCGCCGACTTCCTCAAGGAACTTGAACCGCACCGTTAAGATTTTTATCTGAATACGAAAGACAAAAGCACTGAGATCATGCGTTGATCTCAGTGCTTTTTAATTTTCAATGAAAATTCAAAGCAGCATAGGCAATTCGGTCTATAATGCGCTGTTCACTGGGAAACAATATGAATTTTACCCAGTCAGCGCGACTGGTCTTCTTCTCCTTCTGCTATAAAATCACACCGACTCTTTCTCTCGTAATTGAAAATGAATTATGCTAAAGTCCCTTCAAAATAGTTACACAGAAAAGGCACGCTAGAATATGCCTGCCCAAGAGTCACTCCATATAACGGCACAACCGGATTCATATGCAAAACGCAGCTGACCTACTCACCTTCAGTGGCATCGTCTGCTTTCTGATAGCCATTCTGCATGTAGTGATCATCATCGTCGGCCCCAAGGCTTACCGTTATTTCGGTGCAGGGGAGGATCTGAGTTCCCTTGCGCAGAAACATTCAATCATTCCTACACTGCTTACCGCGTTCATCGCGACAGTCCTTGCGGTCTTCGGCTTGTATGCATTTTCAGGAGCCGGTGAATTTTCACGTATGCCAATGCTCGGCCCCATTCTGATTGTAATCGGAAGCATATTCAATCTCCGGGGCCTGATACTGCCCTTACAGCTTTTCAACCTCCTGCGCAGACCTCACAAAAGCGATACTAAAGAAATTTTCTTTTCACTTATTGCCCTGCTAACCGGAATCTGCCTTTTTTACGGAACTTATCTGAACCGGGATTTCATTTTCCAGTAAACATAAGGGTTCCCTGCCGCATTCCCGACTTCTACTGTATCTAATTCTTCAGCGGAACAACATGAGCTAAACCTGCCGAGAATCATGGACAAAGGGAACGGCAACCTGTTATTTGTAACAGACAAAAACATGCTTTCAAGCAGGTTACAATCAGCTAAAAAAAACTGTTAACTATTGTTTTTTTATATTTCTTTGATATTCTTCAGCAGCACACACTAATTCGGAGGATTAAATGGCACTCAGCAAACTAGCAGGACAACCGGCCCCGGCCGAAATCCTTGAAAACATCCCCAGACTCGTATCAGCATATTACACCATAAAACCAGATCCTTCCGTAGATTCCCATCTTGTTGCATTCGGAACATCCGGCCATAGGGGCTCCGCGCTGGACGGCTCATTTAACGAGGCCCACATCTTCGCAATAGCACAAGCCATCTGCGAATACAGAAAATCCCAAGGGTACACCGGACCGCTTTACATGGGTAAAGATCCCCACGCCCTTTCGGAACCTGCACAAATTTCAGCACTGGAAGTTTTTGCCGCAAACGACGTTCTGGTTCTTCTGAACGACAAGGGTTACACACCCACTCCGGCAATCTCGCACGCCATCCTCGCGTACAATAAGGGAAGAAAAGACGGATTCGCTGACGGCGTGGTCATCACACCATCCCATAACCCCCCGCGCGACGGCGGATTTAAATATAACCCGCCAAGTGCCGGCCCTGCAGGAACCGCAATAACCAGGACCATCCAGAACAGGGCCAACGTGATATTGAAAAACGGTCTTAAGGACGTTAAACGTATCCCGTTTAACAGAGCGCTTTCCGCTGACACCACCAAAGAATTCGATTTCACCACTCCTTACGTGAATGATCTTGAAAACATCGTTGACATGCAGGCCATCGCGTCTGCCGGTTTGAGCATAGGTGTTGATCCTCTCGGCGGTGCGGCAATTGATTTCTGGGAGCCCATAGCCGAGAAATACGGTCTGAATATGAGCGTGGTGAATAAAAAGCTCGACCCGGCCTACTCCTTCATGCACGTGGATAAAGACGGCAAAATCCGTATGGACTGCTCTTCTCCCTACGCAATGGCCGGACTGATCGAGTTAAAGGATAAATACGATATTTCCTTTGCCAACGACCCGGACACTGACAGGCACGGCATAGTCACCCAGAGCCGGGGACTTATGAATCCCAACCATTATCTGGCTGTTGCCATCGAATATTTATACAAGCACAGACCGCAGTGGAGCGAAAATCTCACTGTAGGTAAAACCCTCGTTTCCAGCTCCATGATTGACCGGGTGGCGAAATCCATAAACCGTCCACTCATGGAAGTACCTGTAGGATTTAAATGGTTTGTTGAGCCGCTGCTTAACGGTACCTGCGGTTTCGGTGGAGAGGAAAGCGCAGGTGCATCATTCCTGCGTAAGGACGGAACAGTATGGACCACTGACAAAGACGGGATCATCATGAACCTGCTCGCAGCGGAAATTACTGCCATCACAGAAAAGGATCCGGGCGAACACTACACTGCCCTTGAAAAACAGTTCGGTCATCCGGTCTACAAACGCATCGATACTCCGGCCACCGAAGAACAGAAGAAAGCGTTCAGTATACTGACTCCGGATATGGTCAAGGCCAAAACACTTGCCGGGGAAACAATCGAGGAACGACTAACCGAAGCTCCCGGTAACGGGGAAGCTATCGGCGGCCTCAAGATTGTGACTGAAAACGGCTGGTTTGCAGCGCGTCCTTCCGGGACAGAATCTATTTACAAAATTTACGCCGAGTCTTTCAAGGGACTGGCCCATCTGGTAGCAATTCAAGAAGAAGCAGGCAAAATTGTAAATGCCGCATTTGATGTCGCCCTGAAATAGCATCAGATTCATAACACACACAAAAAAAGAGCAGTCGTGTATAACGGACTGCTCTTTTTTTTAAGAAATTATTTCGATCATTACTATTTCAATTCTTCGCAGACCATCTCCGCTTCTTCTTCAAAAGAAGCAAGATTCTTTTCCACTCCGGCCACATCTTCATTTATGAGGGCCTTTTCCAACTGCATCGCAGCAGCACAGGCGCGAGAAGCGCAAATGGCTGCACAATTGCTTTTCACAGTATGGATAATTCGTTTCGCGACACTTGAATCATCGGCCAGAGCGGCTTTAAAATTACCTATATCAGTATGTATATCCTTTAAGAACATGGCGCACAGTTCATCGTATAAGGAAGTATCCCCCTGATACATGCGGTCAGCTTTTTCAAAATCCACTATTTTTTCTGCAAAAGGAACAGGCTCAGCAACAGGAAGAGCCACCGCGCTGCTATCATTCATAGTGCGAAGGATAATTTCCTGCAGGGCAGCATACTGCACCGGTTTGGCGATATAAGTATTCATTCCCGCTCTGGTGCATTTGTCTTTAACACCGGTCATGGCATGAGCGGACATAGCTATAATCGGGACCTTGCGTGCCGCGTCGCCTGATTTGCCGTTGCGGATAGCCTTTGACGCAGTGAAACCGTCCATTTCCGGCATTTCAATATCCATCAACACAAGATCGACTTCAATACCGGAAAGCATACTTACCGCTTCCAGGCCGTTGGATGCAACATCAACGCTATGACCCATCTTTTCCAGCATGCTTGTAGCCACACGCACATTAATGGGATTATCTTCGACCAGAAGTATGGAAAACTTATCCTCAGAGGTGGAATCTATAGGTGATGTAACGGCCGGTCCGGCAGGAACCTTATCCTGATCCCCTTTTTTAAGGAGCACTGAAAAAGAAAAAACACTGCCAAAACCTTCAGAACTCTTAACTCCGATTTTTCCACCCATCATTTCAACCAATTCACGGGAGATAGCCAGCCCCAGCCCGGTTCCGCCGAACTTACGGGTTGTGGAATCATCCGCCTGCCGAAAACTTTCAAAAACAATAGCCTGCTTATCAGCGGGAATACCTATACCGGTATCACGGACCGCAACCTGAATAACAACCTCTTCGCTGGCAGCACGGTCTTCAAGCGTGCTTACCTGAACAAAAACCCCGCCATGTTCGGTGAATTTAAGTGAATTGCCTACAAGATTGTACAGGATCTGCTTTAACCGAACCGCATCTCCGATGACAACTTCGGGCACATCATCACCGATATCAATATTAATAGCCAAGCCCTTGTTCCTTGCCTGCTGCTCCATACTCTTGATGACTTCCTGCAGGGCTTCTCCCAGCCGGAAATCATTTTCTTCCAGTATGAGCATACGGGCTTCAACTTTGGACAGATCCAGAATATCATTGATAAGATGCAAAAGCTGGTCAGCAGAGAGTTTTACAAGATCAAGGTTATCCGCCTGTTTCTTGGAAAGATCGGAACGCAGGGTCAGGTCGGTCAAGCCGATAATGGCATTAAGGGGGGTACGTATTTCATGGCTCATGGAAGCCAGAAACCGGGATTTAAAACGGTTGGCCTTTTGCGCCGCGTCACGGGCCTTGATGATTTCCCGCTCCATTTCCTTTCGCTCAGTTATCTCAATAAAAGAAGCGACAGCCCCGCCGGATTCACCCTGCATGGGAGTAACTTCCAGCATGTACCAGCAGGGTTTGTTCTCATTTACGAAAGAATACTCATAAGAAAATTTATCATTTTTACCGTCCACCACAGACCGAACCCCGTCGATCAATTCGTTCAATGATCCACGCAGACAGCCGGAAGAATAAATAGCCTCTTTAAAATCAACGCCATCCAATCCGGCCTCGGTAGTTCCGGGCATAAAAATTTCCCGCCACGAGTCATTCGCGGCGATGATTTTCATTTCCGGATCTAGAACGGCTATCTTGGCCGACATGGAAGCCAGCACAGAACTCAACTGTTCATCACGTGCAAGAAGCTTACGGTTGGCGATATCAAGCTGCCGGGACTGCAGAAGAGTATTTTCATAGGTAGCAAGTAACAGATGAAAGACCTGACTGAAATCGGCCTTCAGCACATGCTTAACGCCTTGAAATTCAAAATCAACTTCCTGAAATGAATCTTCCGAATCAAAATTTTTATTCTTTAGAACAGATTCAATACGGGCGATCAGAAAATCTTCATCGTAAGGTTTGGTAACAAAGTTAGTAGCTCCGCTCTTAAGCCCCCTGATAATATCGCCGGGATCGGAAAGACTGGTCAGCAGAATAACCGGAACATTTTTAAAGCGTTTGTTATCCCTGAGCTTTTCACAAAGCTTATACCCATCCATACCGGGCATGACCACATCACTTATGACCAGATCAACATCCTTGCCTTCCAAAAATTCAAGGGCGTTCTCGCCGTTGGCTACCAGGGAGACCTGAAATCCTCTTTCAAAAAGTATGTATTCCAGTTTAACGGCCTGAGTCAGGCTGTCTTCAACGACCAGAATATGCTTGGTTTCCACTACGTTTCCTCCGGCAACCCCAGAAAAATCCTATTCAGATAATCCCCGATCTTCTCAATTGGTAAAATAGATATTGCAGCCCCGATTTTTACAGCTTCACCGGGCATTCCGAAAACTATTGAAGTCTCTTCATCCTGAGCAATTGTGTATCCGCCCTTGCGTCTTATAGCAAGCAGACCGTCAGCCCCATCCCGACCCATTCCGGTCAGAAGGACCCCAACTGCGGAACGGCCTAAATTCTGGGCTGCAGAATTAAACAGTACTGATACCGAGGGTCTGCTTTCATTTACACTTGCGGAATCAGTTAACACGATTTTCCTTTCCGCTGAAACTTCCATGTGTGAACCTTCAGGTGCAAAATAGATTGTACCTGATTCAAGTAAATCTCCATGAGCAGCCCTTCTGACATCGTGACCGGTATATCTTTTCAGCCAGTTGACCATCCCTTCAGTAAACCCTTCAGACATATGCTGAACAACGAGTATTGGAGCGGTAAATTCGTGAGGAATAGACATCAGTATCTGCTTGATGGCCTGCGGGCCCCCGGTGGAAGCACCTATGCAGACAACTTTATCTTTCCCGGAGGAAGGAGCCGGCAAAAAATTTCCCTCTAAAGGTTGCGGCCTGTTTTGGTCGGCTGCATTCCTGAACCTGCGTTTGCGGCGGACGACCCGTACTTCAGACATCAGACGCACGGAAGTAATTATCTCCTGCATCTGCTCTTCAAAATATCCACTATTCAAGGCCGGCTTTTTATGAAAAGTAAGGGCTCCGGTATCTATCAGCCGAAAGCCTATCTCTGCGTCGGTAGCACTGTAAACGGCACTGACAACAACTATAGGCACCGGATTCTCTTCCATGATCATCCGGGTAATGCTGAAACCGTCGCAATCGGGAAGATTAACATCCATGGAGACCACATCCGGTTTCAAATCCCGGACCATACGCAAGGCGGAGTATCCGTCTTCGGCACAGCCGACAACCTCGAAGTCATCCTCGCGCTTAAACATCTCCGCAAACAGTGTTCGTACAGATGCAGAATCATCAACAATCAGGACCTTGATCACTTAACTCTTTCTCCAATCAAAAATTCTTTCATGCTCACACATTAGCCTATTCCCTACACCCTAACCGCCCCACCTGCAATTCGGAGACTATTAAACACAAAAGAACAGCAGCACTGTACAAAAATATTTCATATCATCCAGCCAGACGTTTTACCACTTCCAGCAAATTTCCCTGATCAAAACTGGACTTGATAATATATGCGTCGGCCCCGGACTCAACGCCCCTTTCCCTGTCTTCAGGAGACCCGAGTGAGGTAACCAGAATAATCGGGAGGCTTGAACTTCCATCCAGTTTCCTGACCCTTGAAGTCAGTGTAAAACCATCCATTTGGGGCATTTCAACATCGGAGATAAGCGCATCCGGCATGGACTCCTCTATTTTCTGCAAAGCATCAAGACCGTCTACAGCTGTAAGCACATTGTAACCGGCGGCTTCCAAAACATTTTTGAGCAGCATACGCGAAGTGATGGAATCTTCGGCCACGAGCACTGTCTTGACATCAGGAACGCTCTGCCGATGAACAACCGCGCGAACCCGGCTTAGAGAGTGAATTCCCAGAGCAGTACGAGCCATATCCGGCGCGTGGAGAATAGGGACCAGTTCACCGGACCCCAGCATGGAAAAACCGGACACATTACGAACTCTTTTTAATAACGCACCCATTCCCTTGACCATAACATCCTGCTCACCGGACAAACCATCAACACTGATGGCTACAGTCCTGCGGCCTTTTCCGATAATTAAAACCGCGATGGCATTACTTCTGGTCTCGCAACGTTTCTGCTCAAGGATATCCGCAAGCCCGACCAGCGGCACCGGTCTGCCGAAAACAAATACCGTTTCCTTATCCCCCGCAACGCTGATATCATCCTGTCGGACAAGCATAACCTTGCGTATTCCGGACTTGGGAACCACGTATTGCCTTCCACCGCACTCCACTACAATTCCTCTGAATGAAGTCAGGGCAACAGGGATATTGAGGATCACCCTGATCCCCTTACCTTTCGGACTGGCTATGACGATGCTGCCCCCGAGGGATTCAACCTTATCACGTGCGATCGCCATTCCCAGACCACGGCCGGAAATATCGGTAATAATCTCACTGGTGGACATCCCGGAAATAAAAATCAGATCCAAAACAGAACGGCGGTCAAGTTTCTCCGCTTCATCTGCGGAGATAATTCCACGGCTCACAGCCGCAGCTTTCAGCCGATCAAGATCAATTCCCCGCCCATCGTCACCGTAAACGATTTTAACCACTTCCCGGTCAGTCTGCGTAATTGAAAACAGAATACTGCCCACGGGAGCCTTGCCCATGGCAAGCCGCTCTTCCCTGTTTTCAATTCCATGATCGATGGAGTTACGGATCATATGCATAAGCGGATCATGGAGCATTTCCAGAATCCTGCGGTCAATCCGCACATCTTCTCCGGTGACTTCCAATCGGCACTCTTTCCCCTGCTCCATACTCAGGCTCCGCACCATGTGCGGAAACACATCAAGTAAGGAGGAAAAAGGCAACAACATGGAATCCTTAAAATTATCAAGCAGTGTATTTACTTTGGCGGTAAGTTCCCATTCAGCCTTTCGGGACGATGCGGAAAGAGCACTAAGCCTTCTGGAAATTTCATCAATCTTCTGACCCATCAAGCCGTTCAATTTTAAATCTTCTTCTGAAAATAAATCCGCGCGGTTTTCGTAAGTATCGTGAAAAAGGCGGGCAAAGGAGTTGAAGAGATTATTCAGCTCTGAACCCTCCCGGACCCTTGTCCGCTGGGAATTACGCGATGAAATCAACTCCTCTGTCTGCAAAAGAAGACCGGTCAGAAAGGATGAACTGACTCGAACAGAATCCCCCATGCTGCTATGAACAGAGCCATTGTCATATCTCTTCGTTTCGGAAGCCTGCTGTGGCTGTTCAGGAAGATTTTCAATTCCCTTCTCTGTACTTCGGTCTAGAAGAGATCCGTTATCGTCAGCAGTTGACTCAACTGATTCAATGCACTTTGGGGAGTCAGTCAATTCCTTCATTCTGGCAAGAGCCAGCTGAACCTGCGCTGAAGCAACGGCTTCCGCGGAATCATTTTCCTCGCGCAGGAGGTCCTCAAGCAGATCAATCCAGCCCAGCATAAGAGAACAGGTGGCAGGAGAAGGGACCAGTCCGTTTTTCTTGAGCACGGAAAAAAATGATTCAAAAGTCTGGCAGAATTCCTCCACCACACTGAGCCCAACGGCCCTCGCCGCTCCCTTAAGGCTATGCAATTCCCTGTAGGAAGACTCGATAACCTTGGCGAGCTCGTCCTTTTCACATCCCTTTTCCAATCTCGTAAAATCAGCGAAAAGGACCCGCATCCGGTCGGAACTTTCACTCCTGAACGCAGCCAGCAATCTTCGCTTGAGGTCACCACCGATCATGGGCATACCCAACTCCCAGTATTATCCTAAAAAAATGGACCTAACGTCCAGTGCCTACATATTCATTTACGACCAACGATTCGTCCCGCAACAAAGCCGGACCGTCCAGCACTGTTTTAAGGTCAACTGTGATACCGAGGCAATACTCAGAAATCCGGTTTTCTCCCTTGGGCAGAGCCTTGATAGAATGGTCCGGGATCTGGCTTACCCCCAATATTTCGTCAACTGCAATACAAAATTCCGAATTCCCGTCAGCGAGCAGAACCAGTCCCGGATGATCTGAGGTCAAACAACTGGACATTCCGAGAAAAACACAAAGATCAATAACAGCCCAGAGACACCCGCGCACACTGACCACCCCAAGATGAAAATCAGGTGTACAGGGAACGGAAACAATTTCTTCAGGAATCATAACCTCTTTCACAGCAGAAGCTTGAAGCCCGTAGATATCCGCCCCCATACGAAAAAAGACATATTCAGGAGCTCCGGTATCATTTTCAGATGCAGCCGTTTCCCCGTTAACCTGCAAGGCCAGTTTCTCCGCCCTTTTACGGAGCAGTTCCCTATCGCTTTCCCTTTTGAAGTATACCAGTGTATTGCGTTCCATGCTTCCGCCTTTGAACAAATTTAACTACCGCAGATCATCCAGAATCAAGCGCACCATTTCGAGCAGCCGTCCGGAGGTTGTTCCGTCAGAAAAAGGAACCGGTTCACCCTGATCCACTTTCTCCAATTCCTGAATGGCAATTCGGAAGTACCGCATGGCGGCGTTTCTATCACCATTATCATGATAAATATTTCCGAGCATTACATGAGCCATTATGAAACCGCTATCCAGAAAAGCTGCGTTACGCATTGCGGAAAGAGCCCGATCCCGATCACCCAACTGCAAATGGACCTGCCCGAGCAGAAAATAGGCACCGGGATTCATCCGGTCCAGCTCAATAGCCCTTTCACACCACATGTATGCTTCATCCGCAAAACCGGAATCAGCCTTTATCCCGGCAATCCCCAGAAATGCCGACGTACGGGTATTACGGTCATGATCCTGATCAAGGATCAACTTATATGTATCCACTGCGCCGGAAAGGTTGCCCTGCAAACGCAGACCGAACGCGCGCCGCAGGAACTCAGCCCCATCAATACAGGTCTCCGCTGGAATCGTTTCGATTTCTTTCTCCACGGCCCCGGCATCAATTTTTTTTTCCGTCGCCGTGGTGAGTTCGGGTAAAAATGAAATATCCTCTTCCAAGGATTCGTCATTAAAATCAATCCCGCTAACTGACGGTTGAAAATCAGGTTCGTCAGCCACATGCCTATCCACTTGAAAAAGAGCGCAACGGGGTTCATATCGCTCATTTTTTCTGAAAAACAGACAATCATTCATACTGACCGGTTCGAACCGTCCATGATTGGTCAGCAGTGCGGATTCACTGGGCGTAACAAGAAGCCACCCTCCCGGCTTCAGGCATTCCCAAAGCTTATCAAGTACGGATTTCACTCCCTTGGATGAAAAATACATGAGCACATTCCGGCAGAGAATAACATCCATCTCGCACAGCAAAGCAGGGACCGCCGCATCAATAAGATTCAGTCTTGAAAGATTGACCATATCTCTAATGGACGGATCAATCAGGTAGGAATTGGGTCCCATCTGCTTAAAAAAGACATCCCTGAATCCTGTATCTTCCGAGCGGAACGCCCATTTGCGATAGTACCCTTCACGAGCTTTTATCAAAGCCCGGCTGTCGATGTCGGTTCCGAAAATTTCCGATCTCACACCGGAACGGCGGCAGATCATAGCCAGTGTATATGGTTCCTCACCGGTGGCACAGGCCGCGGACCAAATTCTGACAGCACCGTTTATTCCGCTCCCCATCCCACTTAATTTACGCAGAATTTCATACTCCAGGACCTTTAACGCCTTGCTGTCACGAAAGAAAAAAGTTTCACCAATGGTCAGGCGGTTGATAAACTGTTCAAGGTCACTATCTTTAAGCGCGGGGGAAATAATATATTCAAGGTATTCGCGGGAAGTCTTAAACCGGGTATCCTCATCATGATAATAACGGTGCACCGCAGAACGCAGATCCTTCCACCTTTCCGAGGAATAATCCAGACCGAATTTATCGCGGATCATATCTGCAAGCAGGGCAATCTTTTCTTCCGTCAAAGAATCAATCATCAGTTGCGGACTCCTCCGCCATGGAGGCTAGAGCCGTAGTTAGATCCCTTTCCTGATCAGAATCCAGCAGCGCTCCCAGATCCTGAACCAGAATAACATCCGCTCCCACACCGGCAAAGGATTTCAAAAAAGAAACACCTTTCCAGACCTCATCGGCACTCTGTGCTGTCTCTGCATCGACTTCGATCACATCGCTGATATGGTCCACCAATAAAGCAATACGCCGCCCGTTTGCGGAACTGAACACAAGTCTGTCACTAGGGACTACATCGCGCTCGACGTTTCCCAGTCTGCCACGCAGACCCAGAACAGGAACCACGATCCCCGCGTCATTTACCACTCCCAGAACCGGGGCGGGAGCTTCGGGAACAGGAGTAAGCATCACCGCACGCTCAACCCGGTCCACCGCGACAGAAGGCAAGGCAAATTTAACAGTATCAACCTCGAATACGACGTAATCATTACTTTTCATAAAAAATCACTTTCCGGAACGACCGGACATTTCAATAAGCGTATTATATTTTTTCATAACCTTTACGGCATAAGCCCGTGCCCGCCCGGGGAGATTACTAGGAGATCCGGTATGATAAGCCCCGATTGCCCGCCAGTTATAACCGTATCTGTCAAGACAATAACGAAGTATCCATGCTCCCAACCTCAGATTTCCTTCAGGCTCAAGAGCTTCAGCAGGAGTAAGTCCGAATTTTCTGATCCAGTAGGAGTTAACCTGCATCAACCCCACATCATAACTCCTGCCCTGATTCTTTTCGATAATGGCGAGGGCGGCTTCCCGGGAATCAGGATACACGCTTCTGCCCTCAATATTCAAGGCCCATGGATTGTTTCCACTTTCATGATCCGCAATGGCGTTTAAAATTTCCGGCTGCAGGGAGAATTCATCAGCCACCTGCCCGAAGAGAGGAGGGACCGGAACCCGCTCCCGCTCTGCCACCTTTATACGCTGCTGCACCTCATGACGTTGTTCAGGGGCAATCTCGCGTTCCGCTTCATATGGGATGATAGCACGAAAAAAAATGGCCCCGCAGAGGATCAGATAGAGTGCTACGATAAATCTGGACATTAACGGTCAGTTTCCCCGACGGCTACGAAAATGATTACTCCGTCCCTGCGGATTTGCCGGAACCATCCTAAAACCTTGATCTAACCTGTTCGGCTTCTTCAAATTTTTCCTGCACTTCAAGAGCCTTTGCCAGGGTTTCCCAAAACTGATCTTTTGCGGGTTTCAGTGCGGCGCTCTGACGGGCCAGAACTTCAGCCACCTGCGGATCTTCACCACTTTCCAGATAAATAACAGCGAGCATATTCATGGCAGCAGCGTCATTATGGTTGGCATTCAAAGCCTGATGCAGGTATTCGCGGGCCTTATCCATGTTTCCACGAACATAGGAAATCCGGGCCAGATGGCGCATGGTCAGGGCAGTGCCACCCTTAAGGTCCGCAGCCTTGAGATAAAATTGTTCAGCCTCATCGAGGCCCTTGTCCTGTTCGGCAAGAACACCGAGCCGCACAAGGGAAAAAACATTCTCCGGTTCCAGTTCAAGACATTTTTCATACGCCTCGCGGGCCTTATCCATGCTTCCCAGCATCTGACAGGTCCAGCCCAGATTATACAACGCCATAATATTTTTGGGCGTAATATCCAGAACTTCCTCAAACTGCTTACGGGCCTGTTCCGGTTTGCCTACCTGAGCATAACATATACCGAGAGAATTGCGGGCAAGAATATTATCAGGATCAGCCAGCAGAGCTAGACGAAATTCCTCTATTGCCCCGTAAATATCACCATCCACATAAAAACGGTCAGCGGAAATGTTCAATGAAACAGAATCAAACTGGGCCACCATGGGCTTTTCAAGCATGAGTGAATGATCAAGACCCTTACGGCAGTTCTCAAGAATTTCACTGCGCCGATAATTAAGAAAAGGAAATGAAGCCACACCCGCTGCCAGCTCGATATCAAAATCATCCGTGCACTCACGCACCAGTCGCAGGACATTTTCCATGACCGCGTCGGATTCCCCGTCCGGGAAAAAGTAGATCAGGCTGTTCAGGCTGTATCTCCCTCCCATGCAGGACTTGGCAAAAAACATCTCCGCTCTGGAAGCCACTTTCTGAACCTGAGCATCAGTCAATTTTTGAAAATTGCCTCCCTGCTCAGCAGGATTGGCTGCCAGCCGCAGTACAGCCACCGAAAATTTATCCATATTCTGGCGGGCACGGCTGTATCGACCGATGAATTCTTTATAGCTGTAGAGCCCGGTAACCATGTCCCGCTGAGGGGAAACATTGGATTCCGGCCCTGCCTGAGCATCAAAAAAACTGTCTTTCTCATTAAGCAGGGTCAACCGGTCACCTTCGGTAACAGGCCATGCGGGATCGCTTAAATGCAATATTTCCGCAAAAGCGATTTCCTCCTGAACCTCAATAATGACAACTTCAGCCTTATACATTGTCGGGTATTTACCGGAGATACGTTCATCCTCAGTAAGGTGAGCCTGAGTTCCGGACTGGAAATCAGGGGACCATACCAGAAAACGGGCTCCCTCTCGGGCATCTACACTCTGACCGATGGACAGAGCCAGGCGTTGCAGGGGCAGCACTTCCAAAACCTTACCGCCCTTTTGAAGAATCTCGGAATAGGCAAATACACAATTGCGCCCGGAATCCTTTGCAGTCGCTACAGCCTTGGCTGCTTTACGCATAAGAATGCGGGCCTGCTCATCTGCTGAACGTTTAAAATGCGGTCCGGAAAGGGATTGCGGATAGTTTGCATAGCCTGCACTAACACTGATTTTAATCACATCACCGGTAACAGGATCTTCTACGGGAAAACGTTCTACCAGCGAACGCAGCTCTTCAGCCAGCTTGGCACAGGCTTTTGGCCTTCCGTCCGGGATAAGAAAGGCGAACTTGTCATCAAAAACACGGGCACAAATTACGGATTCACTGACCAGTTCATTAATGCGGGCGGCAATATCAGCAATGATGGAATCACCAAGAGCGTAACCGTAACGGTCATTTATGCGCTGGAAATAATCCATATCAAGCACCACAACGCCCACAGAACCGCTGAAAGTAGGTATTCCCGGATCCTTGCACCCCCCGGTGGTGGGCATCATGCAATTCTGAATCAGATCCAGCTCCTTATTAAGCTTGGACATGAAATAATCCCGGGTAGCCATACCGGTCAGCCGGTCCGTGATAGAACCTTTATATAATAAAATTTTTTCAATTGAGCAGGCTGCCAGAGCCTCAAGATAAGGAATCAGATTTTCCGATTCTTCCAGCTCGACACCTCTGGCAATAAAATAGCAGAGATCGCGACCGTGAAGGCGAAGTGGAAGCATAAGCTGTGCTTCCTCGGCATTGTACCTAGCCTCAAGCTTAACCCTGAACTGCCCTTTAGCGGGCTTGGGAAAATAAAGGCTGTAAGATTCAAAGGGCAGGAATTCTTTAATAAGATCCTTAAGGGTGTGCTCGTATAGGATCAAATCCTGCGGAGAAAGACTGATACCGGAGGTGAAGAGGTTATCCTTGTTCATAGGCAGGGACATAACCCGCATGGAGATTCAAGACAAGCGGGGAGTTGGAGGTAAGGCTGGACAAATACACTAAATTCCTTCCGTGGAACGTTGCACCAAAGGGCAAAACACCCGCCACACTACCGCATAAACGGAAACAGACCTAAACAATTATATCCATAAACAGTAATTATTCATTAGTCATAAATCGCTGACTTCAAATTATTTTTTCTAAAAAACATCGTTCAAAAAAAGAAGCGCTCAATCATAATAATGGCCTAAATATTGCTCAAAAAGACAAAACACACACTTATGCAGCCTACATTTACTTTTTTTGTCAAAACAGACACTTAGTTCCGACAAAAACGTCCATTTTACCAAAGAAATAGCTACTGAGAGAGTTTTAATGAATTCCGAATTAATCGAAAGCCATGAAAATATTCTTTTGAAGTCCATGCCGGACACATCAAATTGTTTGAAACGTTTAACCAGACTAGACCGTCAGTGGACCATGGCAACCATGACCGGCAAAATCAACTGCAGCCGCATAGCGCAGACCCTGATAGATTTCATCATTAAAACGCAGGATAATTTTTCGGATCTAAAACAGACACTCATTAAAATTCTCATCCAAGAGAACACCCACAAAGTTGTACAGGAAATTTCAGCTGTAGCTCAGGTGGTTATCGATATATTGAAACGTAATCTTTTCGAGAGAACCGCCGATGTAGGCTTTCTGGCTACTGACGAAGATCTGGTCTGCTTTCTTAAAGAAAGAGAACACTCTGCGTATGATGTTTCCGGAATTGTAGACAGACTGCAGGAGTACAAGGCCAAATACACAGTATATAATGAAATCGTTGTATTAGACACAGGAGGAAATGTCTGTGCCCATCTCGATCAGGATAACAAGATCATCCATTCCAACGACCCTTTGATCGCGGAGACCCTCGAAGCCGAAGATTATATCGAAACATACCGGGAAAGCGATCTGGCTCCCGACGCAGGGGAAGTGCTGATTTATTCGCAGGCAATCAAAGATCCTGAAACCGGACAAACGCTGGGCATCCTTTGCCTTATCTTCGACTTTGCAGGTGAAATGGAAGGAATTTTTGAAAACCTTATGGTATTCTCCAAAGACACTGTCCTGATAGTGTTAAATGAAAAAGGATACGCGATCTCCTCCAGCGATACCGGGATTGTACCGAAAGGCAAAAGGTATTCCATTAAATTGGATGAAGATTTTCAGATTATTAATATCGATGGAACTGCCTACATTTCAAAAACAGTAGCAACCAAAGGCTATCAGGGTTTTTTCGGACTGCCTTGGTACGGGCATGTCTTGAAAAAACTGGACAGCGCATTCAGCGAGAGTACCGGCAATTCGCTTGACGCCGACTCCATCCGTGAAAAAGCTCATTTTTCATCCAGATTGACTCACGTGGAAGAATCCTCCGAAAACGTTCTTTCCGATCTGGAGCTGGTCGTTCAGAACGGCGAGATAATGGCCGCCAAGAAATGCATCGAGCCCAATCAGGTGGAGCAGATGGAAGGGCGCGCTCTTCCGCACATTCTCAATGAGATCAAAAAAATCGGCGATCAGGTCCAAAACGTCTTCCAGTATTCAACCGACGGACTGCTCAAGCTGGTAACATCCTCCCGCCTGCACGAGACACAATTTTTAGCCTGCCTTGCTATCGACATCATGGACCGCAATCTTTATGAACGGGCCAACGACTGCCGCTGGTGGGCACTGACCTCCGATTTCAAAACAATCCTCGCCAAAGAAACCGTGGACAACGATGACCGAGAGCAGATGCGCAAGATTCTAGGGTATATCAACAGTCTTTACACTGTTTACACGAACCTGTTCATATATGACCGCTCTGGAAAAATTCTCGCCTGCTCCAATAGCGGGGAATACGATAAAGAGGGCCGAGAACTGCACACCGGTTTCGTTACTGAAACTTTGAGAATCACCGATTCACAGCTGTACTGCGTATCAGATTTTTACAAAACCGATTTATACGCAAAAGATGGGCATGACCGCTCCACATACATATATAATGCGTCCATAACCGACCATGAAGATTCAGAACGAGTGCTTGGCGGCATTGGCATTGTTTTCGACTCAGAGCCGGAATTTAATGCAATGCTTAATGACGTACTGCCCCGTGATGGGCAGGGAGAAATAGCTGAAGGAGCAGAAGGAATGTTCGTAGATCCGGAAGGAAAAATTATTTCATCCACAGCCCCGGACCGAACCCCCGGAGAGAATATCAAGCTCGATGCTGAATTCAAGCAATTGAAGGAAGGAGAATCAACGGTAAAACTGCTCGAAGAAGAAGGTTTTCTCTACGCCGTAAGCTGTGCGCACTCTGCCGGGTACCGGGAATATAAAAAGGACGGGAGCTACAAAAACGACGTATTATGCATCATGCGGGTGAGGATCTAAGTCCAAAAAGTAAGCAAAGCCAGCTTGCTTTTCGCCATCTTAAAACGTAGCGTACCCGGCACCAAATAAAATCGCCTTAGCAATACTGCCCACTTATATCAGGATACGCCGGAATGGATATATCTCGCAAATGGGCAGTAGCAATCTGTCTTATGCATACCCCAAATATGACACATGCTGCCCGCAGAGGCGGCATGTGCGATGTCGACTAAACCATGCGTAGGATGCGGATGGTGCTGTATTTCCGACCAATGCGAAGTTTCGCACCGTAAATACGGATACATGAAAAGGTGTCCTGATTTGCTCTGGGATGAGAAACTTAACCGCTACATCTGCCTCTTAATGGGAGACAGTGAAGAAGGAGAAGACGCTAAACGTCAGTTGTTTGAAGGTCTGGGATGCTGTGCTCCGCTCATAAAATGGCGTGACTATGTCCGCAACAGGGACATGGATTAGCCGAAAAAAGCCCACCCCGCTGCTCATGGAAAACAGATCAGCGGTGCTTTTTACTCTTCTGATACCACTCCTTATCTCCGTACATTTCATCCGCGCACTTTTCGCAAAGTCCGTGACTGAATTTGGCATCGGTATTACTTTCTATATATGATTCCAGTTCATTCCAGTAGCCGTCATCATCCCTAATCTTTCTGCATTTGGAACATATAGGCAGCAACCTGTTCAACGTACGAATATTATCATCCTTCAGTTTCAGCAACTTTGCGTTCCCGGAAAGAAGACGCCCCAGATAAATAATGGAGACAAGCGAAAGAACAGTCACAATGAACCCGGGCAATTCGCTTAGAGAATTTACCAAAGGACCGCGCTCCAATGCACCTGACCAGATCAGGAAAGTAAGAAGCTGACGCACAGCCATTAATAGAAACATTGCCGCAAGAAAAAGAATTCTCCAATCCCAAAACCTGACTGAAATATATACAGCAGTTCCAAAAGCAAGAAGTCTAATAAATATGGACACCAGCAATTCCGGTTCAGGGACCATAAACCAGACAACAGACAACGCTGCAACTGCAATCAATACGTATAATATTTTTTTTCTGGACAAGAATCCCCCAAATGAATGCAACTTCCGTTTTTGATTAATAAGAATACATGATAATCTCTAGTCAGATTTCCATCAACAACAAATCCATATTCATTATATGGACAACAAGTAACGATCGGCGTAAAGGGATTTTCCAGCCAGACACAACACAAAACAGCCACCGGCTTACAAAACCACTCATCAGGTTACTAAAATGGAAACAATCAATAATCCGCAGGAACTTCAAAATCTCTGCCTCATGCTCCGCAGTGAAGGCAAAAAGATCGGCCTGGTACCCACAATGGGCTATTTTCATAACGGCCATTTAAGCCTCATGGATGCTGCCCGCAAACAGTGCGATGTACTCATAGTCAGTTTATTCGTGAACCCCACCCAGTTCGGTGAAAATGAAGATCTGGATGCCTATCCACACGATCTTGAACGCGATGCAAAACTTGCCGAAGAGCACGGAGTGGACATACTCTTTGCTCCGGTACGTGATGAAATGTACTTTGACGATCACTGCACATGGGTGGAAGTTCCGGATTTAGCCGTAAACCTCTGCGCCGAATCACGCCCTGTACATTTCAGGGGTGTGGCGACCGTAGTCACCAAACTTTTCATGACCGCCCAGCCCCACGTTGCTGTGTTCGGGCAAAAAGACTGGCAGCAGCTTGCCATCATAAAAAGAATGGTCCGCGATCTGAATATCCCTGTGGATGTGCAGGGACATGAAATCGTACGCGAGGAATCCGGTCTGGCCCTTAGTTCACGCAACGTATATTTAACCGATGAAGAGAAATCCGTGGCGCCCAATATTCAAAAAGGGCTGCAAAAGATGAAAGCTCAGGTCGCATCAGGAGAGTCTGATGCAGACAAGCTCAAATCTGATCTCGCTGACTTCTATGCTGAAACGATTCCGCACAGCCGCATTGACTATATCGAAATTGTAGACCCTGATAATATCAATATTCTAAAAAAAGTGGACAAATATGCACTTTGTGCGGTTGCTGTACAGGTTGGTAAGGCAAGATTGATAGACAATTTGCTTATAAAAGTGTAGAGTGCTTTCATTCTTATATGCAAATTTATTTATATAGCGATTTAGAGCTATACATTTTGGGTAGTTACCGGGAAATGGTCTCGGCAAGCATATACCCGCTAATTAATTCCAGGAGGAACTTTTAAATGATCAGCAGCAAAGGCAAGTACTTTTTTACCTCTGAATCAGTAACCGAAGGTCATCCCGACAAAGTCGCCGACCAGATTTCCGACGCAATTCTCGACACCCTGCTTGAGCAGGACCCTAACTCACGTGTCGCCTGCGAAACTCTGGTAACTACCGGTATGGCTTTCATAGCAGGTGAAATCTCCACTGCCGGATACGCCGATTTTCCCGCTATTGTTCGCGATACCATCCGCGAAATCGGCTATGTTAATTCCGACATGGGCTTCGATGCTGACACTTGTGCTGTTATTTCTTCTATTGATAAACAGTCTGTAGACATCGCTCAGGGTGTTGACCGCAATTCTCCTGAAAGTCAGGGTGCCGGCGATCAGGGTATGATGTTCGGTTTCGCATGCAAAGAAACCGATACTCTCATGCCTGCTCCCATTTACTGGTCCCATAAGCTTTCCAAAAAGCTGACTAATGTTCGTAAAGACAAAACTCTCGGCTACCTGCGTCCTGACGGCAAAACCGAAGTTTCCTTTGAATACTTCAACGGCAAACCGGTTCGCATCGCTGATGTTGTTATCGCTGCCCAGCATGATGACGGCATTGAACAGGAACAGATTTACGAAGACATCAAACGTGAAGTTGTTCTGGCAACCCTGCCCGAAGACATGGTTGACGACGCAACCAAAATCTACATCAATACTACCGGCCGTTTCGTAATCGGCGGCCCAATGGGTGACTGCGGTCTGACCGGCCGTAAGATCATCAACGACACTTACGGCGGCATGGGTAACCACGGCGGCGGTGCTTTCTCCGGTAAAGACCCGTCCAAAGTTGACCGTTCCGGCGCATACATGGCCCGTTACATCGCCAAAAACATCGTAGCAGCTGGACTTGCCGAACGTGCAGAAGTTCAGGTTGCATACGCAATTGGTGTTGCAGAGCCTGTATCTGTGCTGGCAACATCCCACGGTACCGGCGAAGTTTCCGATGAAACCCTGACCAAAGCCGTCAAGGAAGTATTCGACATGCGCCCCTACTACATCGCCGAGCGTCTGGACCTTCGTCGTCCCATCTACAAGCCTTCCGCTTGCTACGGACACTTCGGTCGCAACAACCCCAACTTCACATGGGAAAAGACCGACGCAGTAGATGATCTCAGAACTGCTTGCAAAATCTAAGCGAACTCGAATCGCTAAGTTTATTCAGCCCCGGAAGCCTTTCGGCTTTCGGGGCTTTTTTACACTTGAGGCAAAATGTTTTAGCAGGTAAAGAGACTGTTCACTAACCCGAACGCAAGCTAGGAGATTACAATATGAGCGCTTTTAAAATCGTCGAAGCAAAACCGCAGCCGGAATTTAACATCTTCTATTTCGCCGAACTGCATGGTTCCACCCGTATAGAACATTACCTCATGGAAAGCCTTGAGAAATACTGGAACGAATGGGAACCCCATCTCAAGGCCTATACTTTGAAGCAACCTGAAGGCAGCAAAGGAACTGATTTTCTACTCCTCTATCTTGATAAGGAAGTGGAAGACGCAGTGGAAGACATCTGGCAGGCAACCCCGACAGAAGGTCTTGCCCACCATAACCTCGCCATCACCCTTGTTATGTCCGCTGCGCAGTCATTGATCCCGCAGCTTGAAGAAGGCAAATGCGCCCCGCTGCCCAAACCGGGTGAAGAAGTGCTGAAGGCCTTTGAATCCCTCGGACTCACTTGGAATGCGGAAGGTACTGTAAACCGTCAGTACGCGGTATTCACTCCTTTCCCCTACTCCGGCGGTTGTGAAGTCTGCTATCTTGAAGAGACCTGCCCGAAGAGCCAGACTAGAAAGTAGATTCAATAGATAAAGAATTTCAAAAGCCCGCCGGAGAACTCCTCCGGCGGGCTTTTAAATATCAGGACTAAAATTCTACCTGTACTTATTGTAAATTTTATCAATCGTTCCGTCTGACATCAGCCTCTTCAGGGCTTTGTTGAACTTTGAAACAGCCTTGCGTTTACTAGGGTGAAAGCGGATCATTATATCCACAGTATCGCACGGCTTACTAATCACCAGCTGACCTTCGGCGCCAAGTTCTTTGATTGCGAACAAAGCAAAATCCTTATTCATAATTGCCTGCTCCAATCTCCCAGCCAGCACCATCTGTACAAGCTTATTCTCATCTTTAAGAGCATAAGCTTTTAATTTTCCGCTTTCAAAATATGGCCCGAAGGTCGGATATGTATAACCGGAAACAGTTCCAATTGTTTCCCCGAGCAGCTCTTCTGGAAAAACAGCCGTCTTGTAATACTTGGCATTGTACAGCACTATCTGCTCAGATACAGCAAAGGGGATGCTATAAAGTCCGGGAACAATGCTATTCTTTCTCCATGCCGGGTTTGCCATCGGCTCGATATCAACCTCACCGGCATCAAATTTATAGAGAGCGCGTTTGAATGGTACGCGGACAAACTCGAACGAATCTCCGGTTTCCTTAGCCAATGCGGCAAAAATATCACGTACAATTCCGGTCCGCGGATTTCCCTTATCAAAATAAAAAGGAGGAAAAGACTTGCGGTACTGCATAACCCGATAAGTTTCCGCAGCACTGCTTGGTATAAAAGACGAAGTAAATAAAAAAGATGCAATAACAATAAACAGCATAGCATATTTCATACGATGCCCCCGTAGTATATAAATCTAACCGACTCTACATACAAACCCACTCCGTTATCCGTCTTATCAAAAAAACACCGCAACACAAAGTGCAACGGTGCTAATAAATAAAAATGTAACAATTAAAATTACAGAATGCTGAATCTAATCCACAAATGCCACACTTTTCAAATGGGTGCGTTCTGCGAAAAACTGCTCCAGCCGCTCTCGCTCGGATTCAAGAATACGGATTTCGGATAACCCAACCTCCTCTTGCACTCCGCCGTATATTTTAAGGGCCTGATCAATAAAACCGGCCTCCACGAAGCATACGTTCATGGAGTATGAGCGGTCATTCAACCTCATACGAATTTTGATAATCGGATTGCGGGATTCCTGATCAATGACCAGATTTCCGGTGCGCACGAGGGTATCGCGCACATTTTTGGGCAACATCACCGCAAAACGGCTCAAATTTTCGGAAAATGCAGGCTCAAAAGCAACGTAATAATAGGGGTCCACCTTGAGCGCGATGGATTTGCCCGGAATATTTAGAATAAACGGATTCGCGGCAAAAGCCTTGCCCAGCCCTTTCTGAAGACGATCAACTCGAATTTTATAATCTTGTAAGGACATTGGTATAATCCCCCTTTAAGCGAGTTATTACACCAAGTTTAACTGCATATCAAACTTATTGATCCCTACTTCAATTCATCAGTCGTTAAATGCCTGTTTGAGCAGATGCTTCCCAAGACCGCCCAAGTCTTTTGGAGTATAGCCGAACACATCCTGCCAATTCTCTGTTGATTCCATGCAGAAATAAAGCTGCTTGTCCATACCGTGTTTCCGCAGCCGATCAACGATGAACTTGAACTGGCGCAGCCGCAGAGGACGCAGCAAACGCATTTTATTATCGTTCCCGGTGATAAATTCATCGTAGATATAAGTCGTTTCCGGGAAATTCTGCTCAATTATCGGCTTGAGATGCGGCATGTGCCTGAATGAACCGAGACTGAAATAGGCTATCTGCTCCGGCTTAACATAATCGAAAATCATATCAACAATCTCGGCATAGCCTTCACGCCAGCCTTCAAAACGAATGATGGGATCGAAGTGCAGGCAGACCCTGAATCCTGCCTCAGCGCAGGTACGGGCAGCTTCAAGCCGCTCTTTCAAGGTCGAAACTCCAAACTCCTCATGTTCATTGACAAATGGCGCATTTAGCGACCATGCCGGAAGCAAGCGATCAGTGCGTTTGACCACATCCATCCACGACAGATCGATTATCTTTGACTTAAGCTCCAGACAGACATTGGGATAATCCCCCAAAAATTCCACCAGATCACGGCTATACCCGGTAACAGCTTCAAGAGCGAGCGAATCCGTAAATTCACCTGTCCCAACGCGGTAGCGGGTGGATGGATCTATCGAAAAAGATTTTCCCAGCTCGTCAAAAAGATCTTCCTGATTAGCCCAGACCTTAAGCACATTATCCTGAAAGTAGGCTTGCAGAATGCAGTAAGAACAAGCCATGGGACAGCCTTCACCAATGTGAATAATCCGATAGCCGCAGCAATGATAATAACGGGTGCCGGGGCAGAAACGCAGGAATTTTCCTTTGTATTCTTTAAGATAGAGAGACTGTTTTCCACCCAGCTCGCCATGGGGAAAATTATCCGGGTCGACAATTTCAACAGGGAGATCAGGCATGCGCGAGAGCACCCGCTCAGTCAGCGGAACCTGCTGCATACTGCGATCAATATATATTTTTTCAATCCCCCGCAGATGTTCCGGGAGCACTAACTCTTTACTCATTATTTATCCCTGCCTAACTCGAAAAGTCCGTCCCAGCCCGAAGAATCAACGATGGATTCAAGATCCGCGATAGCCTTACTCATCATTTCGCGATTTTTGAAACGGGTCTGTATCATAACCTCCCCGGTCTCAAAATTTCCAACAGGCAGCACCTGCCATTTGGTTCCGGCGCAGAGTTCGGAAACTATTCTATTGTGAGTTCCCTCCAGCTCACTCAGCTGCGGATAACGCAATTCCTTGGCCGCCTTGCAAAAACGCCCGACAGCGTCCTTAGGCGATTCCTTCTGCCCGGCAGGTTCGAAAGAATTGGCGGAAATGAGATCGGCTATGGACTTTTTCTCGCGGCGGGAAGTCTCGTAAAGCCAGGTCAGAAAATTTACCGCATTGGAACGGGACCAGCTTAGCTTTTCAAAAAAACGTATCAATTCCTTCCGGTCGGCGGCATCAAGCTTAATGAGCACGGAAACAGCTGCCAGAGGGATATGTCCGAGACGGAGAAATTCATCATATTCAGGTGTAAGCTCCATCCAATCAAGCCAGAATTTCATATCACGGGATTTGGGCTTGAGGGACATGAGCGGAGCCGCTGTTTCAGCTAGCTCGGCACTGTCCATCCGGGCAGAGAAAAAGCGCATCGTCGCCAGCTTAAGAGATTCATCTACTGAACGAGTGCAGTTTTCCTCCAGATGTAACACAGCTTTTGCAGTGTCATCAGCGGCTTCGATATAACGGACCAAAACATCCAATCCAAGTTTTGAAGCGGCGGCAACCCTTGATCTGCCTGCAATAAGAAGTGTTTTACCGGATTCTTTCACTGCGAGGACAGGAACAAGCTGACCATGCTCTTTCAGTGACGGGATAAGGGTTTCTGCCGGGTTTTCAGGACACAGAAGCCACGGACCGGAACAGTCTATTTCAGCCGGAGAAAGGCTGCAAACATTGGGATTACTCAATTTAATTAACCTCCGAAAAGCGGGAAACAGTCGTGCTCAACTATTGTTTATGCACGAAATTTAATAATTTATCTATGCTTGACATGTTAGCATGGGTATACCTATAGGGATCATTAGGAAGAATTATAAGTTGCACCTTTAGACCTGTACATGCCGGGTCGTCAGGTCCCGGCTGTAAACATTCAGAGAAACGGAGTTGTTGAATGTCTGAAGCTTTACAAAACCAAAGGACTTTTGCACTTGTGGGCCACGGCGGTTGTGGCAAAACCTCTACCGCCGAGATGATTCTTTTTAATGCCGGTGTCATCGACAGGCTCGGAAAAATCGAGGAAGGCACCACCACCCTTGATACCGAACCTGAAGAAATTAAACGCCGCGGTTCTATTCAAGCCGGATTCGCCGGATACAAGTGGGACAAAAACGACCACTATCTTATCGACACTCCGGGTGATGCAAACTTCTGCGGGGACCTGCCCTACTCTCTAGCAGCGTCCGACGGCGTAGTCTTTACCATCGACGCCGTGGACGGAGTCAAGCCTCTTTCGCGCAAAGCATGGGCAGCAGTTGAAAAAGCAAAACTTCCCACCGTTATTTACATTAATAAGATGGACCGAGACCGTGCAGATTTCGATTCTGCCTTCGACAGCCTGAACTCTTCTCTCGGCATCAGCCCCGTACTGCTGTATTATCCCATCGGAATCAAGGAAAATTTCAAGGGCGTAGTGGATATGCTTTCCGGTCAGGCCTATCTGTTCGAGGAGAACGGAAAGGTTTCCAAGGGTGATATCCCCGCCGACATCGCAGACGAAGTTGAAGTCCTGCGCGAAACAATGGTTGAAAACATCGCCGAAAGCGATGAAGATCTCATGGAAAAATACCTTGAAGAAGGAGAACTCTCCCCTGATGAAATAGCAAAGGGACTTACCGCCGGTGTAAAAAACCGCACCCTTTACCCAGTTTGCGTAGGGTCCGCACTGGAAAACAAGGGAGGTACCTTCCTGCTGGATATGATCCAGACTTATCTCCCCTCCCCGCTTGAACATGCAGCGTGGCAGGGCGAAGACGATACCACCCGCGAATCTTCTGCCGAAGGTCCTGTAGCCTGCTTCGTATTTAAAACCATCGCCGACCCCTTTGCCGGCCAGCTTACTATCTGCCGTGTTCTCTCCGGAACAGTCAGCAGCGACCTGACCCTGACCAACACCAATACCGGCGCCAAGGAAAGAATGGGTAATATCCAGCTCATGGTCGGAAAAGAGCAGAAACCGCTCAAAAATCCTGTCGGTCCCGGTGCTATCATCACACTTGCCAAGCTCAAGGAAACCTTCACCGGAGACACTCTCTGCACTGACGGAAACAAATTTACCCTTGAAAAACCAAAGTTGGCTCCACAACTGATCACCTTCGCCCTTTCCCCTGCGGAAAAAGGAGATGAGGACAAGGTTTTTCAGGCTATCCAAAAATTGCTGGCAGAGGACGTCAACCTCAGCCTTTCCCGTGATGAAGAAACCGGCGACATACTGCTTTCCGGTATGGGCCAGAACCATATCGAAATCTCAGTTGAAAAAGCCAAGCGCCGCTACAAAGTTGAAATCGTGCTCAACGCGCCCAAAGTGCCCTATCGTGAAACCATCAAAGGTTTTGCGGAAGTACAGGGCCGTTTCAAAAAGCAATCCGGCGGACGCGGACAGTTCGGTGACTGCTGGATTAAGCTTGAACCGCAACCGAAAGGCGAAGGGTACGAATTTGTCAATAAGATTGTTGGTGGCGTAATTCCTAAGCAGTACATTCCCGCAGTCGACAAAGGAGTACAGGAAGCAGCCCAGAAAGGAATCCTTTCCGGTTCGCAGATTATTGACTTCAAAGTCACCCTTTACGACGGCTCCTACCATTCCGTTGACTCTTCGGAAATGGCCTTCAAAGTTGCCGGCTCAATGGCTTTCAAGAAAGCCTGCGAACAAGCCGGGGTAGCTCTGCTTGAACCGCTGATGAATGTCATGGTCGAAGTCCCCGATGAATTCATGGGCGACATAATCGGCGATCTTTCATCGCGCCGGGGTAAAGTACTCGGGTCCGACTCCACCGCGGGTGTTACCGAGATTAAAGCCCACGTACCCATGGCTGAAATACTTAAGTACGCACCGGATTTGCGTTCCATGACCGGTGGACAGGGTACCTTCACAATGGAATTATCACATTACGAGGAATGCCCGCCGCCCATCGCGGAAAAAGTCATTGAAGAATTCAATGCAGGCAGAGAAGAATAAGCCTGCACCTATTTATTATGGTTGAACTACTTAGGCCGGGACGTGAGTCCCGGCCTTTTTCGTTTAGTGCGCAGTTTCATAAAGCGGAGCTTTACATCCACCTCTTGGTTATTATAACAAAACTCACACGCACATTTTATTTTAATTCTGACCAATGAGTACTAACATGCCGCAACTGCCGCTTTCACTCCGTACAGCTATATCAACAATTTTATTTTTATTGCTTCCTGCTATTTGCCATGCCGCAAACATACCCAAAATTTCAGTAAGTGCTCCCGAATCAGTAGGGATAGGTCAGCCTTTCCTCGTTCAAATATCATCACCGCAAAAAATTGAACAACTCCAAGTCAGCTGGAACGGAAAAAACATCACCCCATCCATATCTGTAACCAATGGAACATCAAAGGCAATGGTCCTCCTCGGCTCCAGACTTAGCTCTAAGCCTGAGGACATAAAGCTTGGGATTCACACAACCATACTGGGGACTAAGCATGAATTTCAAAAAACAATTCATATTATATATCATAAATATCAAGAGGAGAGGCTTTCAATCGCTCCAAGAATGATCACTCCACCTGAGAAAGCAATGAAGCGCATCAAAGCTGAGCGTGAAAAAGCACTCAAAGCCATAAGAACAGTCTCACCCGAACGCATGTGGGAAGCCCCCTTCACTTTACCTGTTAAGGGCAAAAAACTGAGTAGGTTTGGATTATACAGAACCTTCAACGGAGAAATAAAAAGAAGGCACAAGGGCCTTGATTTCCGGGCATGGCTCGGTACTCCAATCAAAGCCATCGCAGCAGGAAAAGTGATTCTGGTAGGTAATTTCTATTACGCGGGTAATTGTGTATTTATAGACCATGGCAACGGGGTTGTTTCCAACTCCATCCATATGTCAAAGGTACTAGTTAAAGAAGGGGACCAAATAAAACAGGGCCAGAGAATCGGACTTTCCGGTGCTACAGGCCGAGCCACAGGAGCGCATCTGCATTTAAGTGTTTACGTACAGGGAGTATCGATTGACCCTGCTCCTCTATTTAAATTGGGCAACACCTAAAAAGCATTAAAAAGCCTAGCTCTAACGGCCATTCTTTTTTGTTTAACCACTCAAAATATATCGTTAGAGACATAATTCAATCTGCGCTCAAAATAGCGAAATAAAATCTCTCGTGACTTAACCAGCGAATAAGTGATATTGTGGGCCACAGGATTAAAATTCTGAACTCGATTAAAAATCCGAACTCACAGAAAAGGGAGATAAAGCAATGAGTGACGAAAAGAAATGTCCGGTAACCGGACAAACTTCAAGCCAGATTGCAGGAAGCGGCACATCAAACAAAGACTGGTGGCCCAACCAGCTCAACCTTAATATTCTGCATCAGCATTCAGCAAAGTCAGATCCCATGGATAAGGACTTCAATTATGCTGAAGAATTCAAGAAACTCGACCTCGAAGCTTTGAAAAAAGATATCTTCCAACTAATGACCGATTCACAGGACTGGTGGCCTGCTGACTACGGACACTATGGTCCTTTATTCATCCGCATGGCATGGCACAGCGCCGGAACCTACCGAATTGGCGACGGACGCGGTGGTGCCGGATCAGGAAGTCAGCGACTGGCGCCCCTGAACAGCTGGCCCGATAACGTTAATCTCGATAAAGCCCGCAGGCTGCTCTGGCCCATCAAGAAAAAATACGGACGCAAAATTTCATGGGCCGACTTAATGGTTTTTACCGGCACATGCGCCATTGAATCCATGGGCCTGAAACCTTTCGGATTCGCAGGTGGTCGCGAAGATGTGTGGGAACCGGAACAGGATATTTATTGGGGCGACGAAGATACATGGCTCGGCGACAAAAGATATAAAGGGGACCGTAAGCTGGACAACCCTCTGGCAGCTGTTCAGATGGGCTTGATATACGTTAACCCCGAAGGTCCGAACGGTGAACCTAATGCGGTAGCTTCCGGCAGGGATGTCCGTGAAACCTTCGCCCGCATGGCCATGAACGATGAAGAAACAGTCGCTCTGGTTGCCGGCGGCCATACCTTCGGTAAATGCCATGGAGCCGGAGACGCCTCTCTGGTTGGCCCGGAGCCTGAAGGAGCACCAATAGAAGAGCAAGGACTTGGCTGGAAAAGCACCCATGGCAGCGGCAAAGGCGGCGACACAATATCAAGCGGAATCGAAGGCGCATGGAATTCAACCCCTATCAAATGGGATAACAACTATTTCGACACCCTTTTCGGATATGAATGGAATCTGGAGAAAAGTCCGGCCGGTGCGTGGCAGTGGCATCCCTCGGACCCTGAGGCGAAAAAGACTGTACCGGACGCTCACGATCCCGACAAAACTTTTCCTCCTATGATGACTACGGCAGACCTTTCCTTACGCATGGACCCGATATACGCACCCATCGCCAAACGTTTCCATGAAAATCCTCAAGAATTCGCCGATGCCTTTGCACGTGCATGGTTTAAGCTGACCCACCGCGACATGGGACCACGCTCCCGCTATCTGGGATCAATGGTTCCCGATGAAGAACTGATCTGGCAGGACCCTGTCCCGGCAGTCGATCATGACCTCATTGATGACGGAGATATTGCAGATTTAAAAGCCGCAATTCTGGATTCGGGATTGAGCATTTCCAGACTGGTTTCCGCCGCCTGGGCCAGCGCGTCCACCTACCGTGATTCAGACAAACGCGGCGGTGCAAACGGAGCACGCTTGCGCCTCTCGCCCCAAAAGGACTGGGCTGTAAACCAGTTTCTACAATTACCGGACCTGTTAAAAACATTTAAAAAGATACAGCAGGACTTCAACAGCCGATCCGGCAGCAAAAAAGTTTCCCTTGCCGACCTGATTGTACTAGGCGGGTGCGCTGCAGTGGAACAGGGCGCGAGTAACGCCGGATTCAATGTAACTGTCCCCTTCGCTCCCGGACGGACAGATGCCACTCAGGAACAAACAGATGAGCACTCTTTCGCCGCGCTTGAACCCGCTGCTGATGGCTTTCGTAATTTCCAGAAGGCAAAATTCTCCGTCACCCCTGAGGAATTGCTTGTGGATAAGGCACAGCTGATGACCCTGACCGCCCCGGAAATGACAGTACTCATCGGAGGAATGCGCATGCTGGGAGCCAACTTCGATGGATCAAAGCACGGAGTATTCACAGAAAACACCGAAACACTGAGCAATGACTATTTCAGTAATCTGCTCGATATGGGAACAGTCTGGAAGCCAACTTCCGAAGATGCGGAACTTTTTGAAGGACGTGATCGTGAAAGCGGAGACTTAAAATGGACTGCCACCCGCGTAGACCTCATTTTCGGTTCAAATTCCCAACTCCGAGCCATTGCCGAAGTATACGCATGCGAGGATTCACAGGACAAATTCATCACCGACTTCATATCCGCATGGGAGAAAGTGATGAATCTGGATCGATTTGATATCGTTTAAACTTCAAAAAACATAAAAAAAGCGGCGTTTCATCATTTTGAAACGCCGCTTTCATTTCAATCCTCAATAATACCCTATTTTCATTATTTTCCCTTTCCCCTTGTCCAGCGTGAAAAATTAAACTACTTAATGGGTGGTTTATTTGTTATTAATTAATGAACGTCAGGCAGGAAAACAACTCCATGCCATGAAAATATTTTCCTTAAAAAACAGTTTAACCGTGAATAAAATCGTGAGCTTACTTAGAACATTATTTTTCTATATCGTTTTTTTCCCGGCCACTATTTTCTTTTCCCTCGTGGCCGTCATCGGACGCAATCAGGCCTCAAGCCACTGGTGTGAACGCAATTGGGGGCGCGTAGTTGTATGGCTCTGTGCCAGCACAGATAGGGTCGACCTTAGCGCTTTGGATGAAAACCAGACCTATGTGTTTATGGTTAACCATCAGAGCTTTTACGACATCCCGCTGCTGTTCAAGCATCTTGCTCCATGGAAATTCAAATTCGTAGCTAAAAAACAGCTTTTCGATTTTCCAGTCTTCGGACACGCCATGACTGCCGCAAAACATATTTCCATTGACAGAGAAAACCGCAGACAGGCAATGCGTGATATCCAGAACGCAATCGATACAGCTGATAACGGCAACTCTCCGCTTATATTCCCGGAAGGAACCCGTAACCCCGCTCCGGAAAAAGACGGCCTCATGGAATTTAAAACCGGCGGAATGGTACTGGCTATCAAATGCCAGAAACCTATCGCTCCGGTAGTCATGTATGGAGTAAACAAAGTCTGCAGAAAACACAGCCTGTGGATGAATCCCTTTCAGGAAATAAAAATCAAGGCCCTGCCGCCCATAGATATTTCCGGCTACAAAGTACGCGACCGCAACAAACTCAAGGAACAACTTGCAGAAGTTATGGGCGCAGCATATGCGGAGCTAAAAGATGAGTGATCCCCAGCTTACAGTCTGTCCGCTGGGCGGATTGGGTGAAATCGGCCTGAACTGCATGATGCTCAGTACAGAGCAGACCTCGGTGGTTATCGACTGCGGGCTGATCTTCCCTGACGACGCGCTTTTTGGAGTGGACATAGCCATCCCGCGCTTCGACCATATTCTCACTAAAAAAGATATCCTCAAAGGGATAGTACTTACCCACGGACATGAGGATCATATCGGGGCTTTGCCATGGCTGCTCCCTTATATTGATGTTCCGGTATACGGTTCCAGATTTACTCTCGGACTGGTTGAAAACAAACTGCGTGAGCACAATCTCGAAAACTATGTGGACCTGCGTGAAGTAAAACCCCATGACCGCGTGAAACTGGGCGACATGACTTTCAATTTCTTCCCGGTCTGCCACTCCATAATCGAAGGATACGCGCTGGGTATAGAAACCCCCGTAGGCCGAGTGGTCCACACCGGCGATTTCAAAATCGATCGCAATCCGCTGGACGGACATGCCACCGACCTTGAAGCAATCAGCAAATTTTCAGAGCCGGGTGTGACCCTGCTCTTCTCTGATTCCACCAACGTGGAACAGGAAGGACACGCCCTCACCGAAAGGGAAATCAAAAGTTCCATGCGTGATCTTTTCGAGGAAGCGGAAGGACGCATTCTGGTTACCCTCTTCTCCAGTCATATCCAGCGCATGCAGGAAATCTTCGACCTTGCCGGAGAAACAGGACGAAAAGTCGGAGTCAGCGGAAAATCACTTGCCCGCAACATCGATCTTGCCCGCGATCTTGGAAAACTATGCTTTCCGGGCGGAACACTTATCGATCTGGAAGACCTTCCCGACTACTGTGACGAAGAAATTGTCCTCTTAGTCACAGGATCGCAAGGCGAAGCACTGGCCTCACTCTCACGCCTTTCAACCGGAGACCATCGCCAGCTTTCCATTAAGGAAGGCGACCTCGTACTCATGTCTTCACGCTTTATACCAGGCAACACCAAGGCCATCACCAGAGTTATAAACCGACTCTATAAACTCGGCGCGGAAGTCCTTTACGAAAAGGTTCAGGGCATCCATGCCTCCGGCCACGCCCACCGTGAAGAACTGCGAACCATGCTCGAAACCGTAAGGCCCAAATATTTCATTCCCGTGCACGGGGAATACCGCCATTTAATCAAACATTCCCGTCTTGCCGTCGAAACCGGCATCGCTCCGGAACGGGCTTTGGTTATCGAAGACGGTGAACCGGTAACGTTCCTGCTGCATGGAATACGCTTCGAGGAAAATGTCCCCGTTCGCTGCACTCTTGTAGACGGCAAGGGCGTTGGCGATGTAGGCCAGACGGTCCTTAAAGAGCGGCAATTACTGGCCGGTGAAGGTTTAGTTATCGTCGCACTGGTGGTGGACGTCAACACAGGTGAGATCCTCAAGGGACCTGAAGTTATCTCCAAGGGTTTTGTTTTTGAACAGCAATATTCACACCTGCTGGAAGATGCAAAATGCATTGTCCTTGATGTTTTTGAAAATATTCCCCCCGGACATACAAACAAACTCAAGGAGCGCATCCGCTCTGCCCTGCGACGTTTTTTCCGTAAGGTGCTTGGTCGCGACCCCGTGGTTATTCCGCTGGTTATATCCCTGACCGGAGACGAAGAAAAAGACATTGACGCCAAATGCGACAAATGCATCCTCTAATAAAAGTAGTGCGCAGTTTTATGATTGACCATTTTATGTTAGTCTGAGCTGCGCAACCAACTTTGAACCTGGAGAATAGATGAAAGTATACAGAATAAGGCACGGCGAAAAAATATTCTACGCCACCCTGGAGGATGGTTATTTCCAAAACCTCGCAACAGGACAGCCCGCATCTGTTCCTATTCCAGTTTCAGAATGCACACTGCTGCCGGTTGTTGTCCCATCTAAAATCATCTGTGTAGGACTCAACTATAAAGCCCATGCGGCTGAGCTGGGAATGCCCATCCCAGACGATCCGATGATTTTCTTGAAACCGCCCTCTTCCGTGGTGGGGGATAACGATGCCATACTTCTTCCTTCTGCTTCGAAGCAGGTCGATTTTGAAGGAGAACTGGCAATAATCATGGGCCAAACCAGCAAAAATGTCATGGAGCAAGATGTCGGACCGAAAATTTTCGGGTACACCTGCGCCAACGATGTGACCGCACGCGATTTTCAGAGGATCGATACTCTTTTCACCAGAGCCAAGGGCTTTGATACCTTTGCTCCTATCGGCCCCTGTATTGAAACGGATATAGAGGTAGGCGGACTGGGTATCCGTACTATAGTTAATGATAAGGTCCGGCAGGAAGGCAACATCTCTGACATGCAGTACAGCCCGGCGGAACTGGTCAGCTACATCTCGCACATCATGACTCTCAATCCCGGTGACGTAATCCTGACCGGTACCCCACCGGGGATAGGCACCCTGAGCCCCGGCGACAGGGTCGAAGTAGAGATTGAAGGGATAGGCAAACTCAGTAATCCCGTTGTTGACGAGGATTCGCTGAAAACGCCCGTTCAGTAAATATTTTCAAAAAAACACGCACCAAAGCTTGATTTCGGTCAGAATATCCCGTAATGGTGCGTAGCCAAATCACACATTCCGGCCTCAATATGGGTGCCTGCAGCTGTTGCAGGTTCATTAACGCCGGGATGGAGGAAAAACCCAGGAGGAAATTATGGCATACGTAACTATGAAACAGATGCTGGAGACCGGCGTTCACTTCGGTCACCAGACCCGCAGATGGAATCCCAAAATGCGCCCCTACATTTTCGGTGCACGTAACGGCATTCACATTATGGACCTGCAGCAGACAGTTAAGCTTTTCCGTAAAGCTCACGACTTCATCGCTGACAGCGTTGCAAAAGGCGGTAAAGTTCTTTTCATCGGTACCAAACGTCAGGCTCAGGAAGCAATCGCTGCTGAAGCAAGCCGTGCAGGCATGTTCCACGTGACTCACCGCTGGATGGGCGGAACTCTTACCAACTTCCAGACCATCAAAAAAAGCATCGATCGCCTTAAAAAGCTCGAAGAAATGTTTGAAGACGGTTCCATCAAACGTTTCCCCAAAAAGGAAATCGTAATGATGGGTCGTGAGGTTAAAAAACTTAACCTCGCACTCGGCGGCATCAAAGACCTCAACGGTGCACCCGCTGTAGCTTTCGTAATCGATCCCAAACGCGAACAGATCGCAATTCAGGAATGCCGCAAACTCGGTATCCCCGTTGTTGCTGTTGTAGACTCCAACTGCGATCCCGATATGGTTGATTACCTCATCCCCGGCAACGATGACGCTATCCGCGCCATTAAGCTTTTCGCTTCCCACATGGCTGATGCCTGCCTCGAAGGCGCAGCACGCCGCAAGGAAGACAAAGCTATGGAAGCTGAAGAAACCAAAGCTGCTGAGAAAGCTGTAGAAACTGAAAAAGCTGAAGAAACTCCTCAGGAGGCAAAATAATCATGGCTATTACCGCACAGATGGTTAAGGCCCTGCGCGAAAAGACAGGCGTAGGAATGATGGATTGCAAAAAAGCTCTCGCAGAATGCGATGGTGATGAAGAAAAAGCAATCAAACACCTGCGTGAAAAAGGTCTCGCCAAAGCTGCCAAGAAAGCAGGTCGCGCTACCAGTGAAGGCCTTGTCGGCACATACACCCACAGCAACGGCAAACTCGTTGCTATGGTTGAACTTATGTGTGAAACAGACTTCGTTGCTAAAGCTGAACAGTTCATCCAGCTTTCCAAAGATCTCGCAATGCAGGTTGCAGCAACCAATCCGGTTTGTGTAAAGCCTGAAGATCTTCCTCAGGAAATGCTTGAAAAAGAAAAAGAAATCTACAAGCAGCAGGCAATTGCCGAAGGCAAGCCTGAAAACATCGCTGAAAAGATCGTTGAAGGTCGTGTAAACAAATACTACAAAGAAGTATGCCTTCTTGAGCAGCCCTTCATCAAGGACGACAAGAAGACAATCAAAGACCTTCTCAACGACACCATCGCGGTTCTCGGTGAGAACATGCAGATCGGACGCTTTGCCCGCATCAACCTTGCGGAAGCAGCAGCCGACGAAAGCGAAGCTGAATAAGACTTCATTAAACGGGCCGCAAGGCCCGTTTTTTTTGTCCTTTTTTTAACAAGCTGAATAAACACAGCCAAGGACGAATTTGAAAAGCAGACAATTTGCTCATCATAGCGCCGGAAAGCCGCGGAAACGAACTGCCCTGTTTAAATCATGGGAAGTTCAGCGGTGAATATTTTTTTAAGCTCAAATCAATACGGAACATGTCCGTATGGGTTTGGGCTTTTTAAAGGAGCAATTTCTGCCTGAGGGATTACCTGAAACACAATTTTCCGATACAATCGGTCAGTTCCCTGAAAACAGAAACATACTTTTATACAGCCGGAAACTGGGGGGAAACACCCTCCCGCGCCAGATAAATTTACTTCCGGCCTCAAATATAATCATAACCGGATAAGATCCGCGGAAAAACGGGAGAAACTATGGACAAATTGCGCTATTCACGGGTAATGATCAAACTCAGCGGTGAGGCACTGGCCGGAGACCAACAGTTCGGTATCAAACCTTCGGCAATCAGCCAGTTTGCAGGCGAGATTGCAGAGGTTGCGAAGAAAGGACTCCAGATAGCTCTGGTCATCGGCGGCGGTAATATTTTCCGCGGCATGTCTGACTCGGCAAAGGGCATGGATCGCGCTTCCGCGGATTATATGGGAATGCTGGCTACAATCATGAACGCACTTGCCGTTCAGGATGCGCTTGAAAAACTCGGATGTGACACAAGGGTTATGTCCGCTATCCCCATGCAGGCCGTAGCAGAGCCTTACATTCGCCGCAGAGCCGTGCGTCACCTTGAAAAAGGCAGAGTCGTAATCTGCGCTGCCGGTACCGGTAACCCCTATTTCACTACCGACACCGCAGCAGCGCTTAGAGCTATGGAACTCAAAACCGAGGCCATCATCAAGGCGACTAAAGTTGACGGTGTTTACGACAAAGACCCGATGAAGTACGATGATGCAGTTAAATTTGAATCTATCACCTACCTTGAAACTCTGGAAAAGAGACTGGGCGTAATGGACTCCACCGCCACTTCACTGGCCATGGACAACAACATGCCAATTATTGTTTTCAACCTTTTCGAGAAAGGAAATATCGAACGGGTTGTTAAAGGTGAGAAGATCGGAACAATTGTTCACGGAGGATAATAATGATTAAAGAAGTTCTTGCCGACGGCAAAAAAAGAATGGAAGGCGCTCTGACCGCACTGGAAAATGATTTCGCCAAATTGCGCACCGGTCGCGCTGCCACCTCTCTGGTGGATAATGTCTCCGTTGATTATTACGGAACTCCCACACCGATTAACCAGTTGGCTTCCGTTTCCATACCGGATTCCCGTACCATATCCATCCAGCCTTGGGACAAAGGCGCTTTTCCTCTTATTGAAAAAGCCCTGCAGCAGTCTGACCTCGGCTTGAATCCTGTTAACGACGGTATTGTTCTGCGTATCTCTATTCCTCCCCTTACCGAGGAACGCCGCAAGGATCTGGTAAAGATTGCTAAAAAATATACCGAAGATTCTAAAATCGCTATCCGCAATGTTCGTCGTGATATGAACGACACACTGAAGAAGCTGGAAAAAGACAAAGATATCTCCGAAGATGAACAGCGCAAAGCACAGGACGATGTCCAGAAGCTGACTGATGACACCGTTAAGAAATGCGATGCAGCATGTGTTGAAAAAGAAAAGGAAATTCTGGAAATTTAATACAATGATGCCCAGACATATCGCCGTTATTATGGACGGTAATGGACGATGGGCCAAATCAAGGGGACTCAAACGAAGCGAAGGCCACAAGGCCGGAACTGAAGCAGCGAAAAATATCGTCACCAGATGCCGTGAACTCGGTATTGAACACCTGACTCTTTATACCTTTTCCAAAGAGAACTGGGCCAGGCCGAAAGATGAAATCGCAACGCTTTTTGAGCTTCTGCAAATCTTCCTAAAAAAAGAATTGTCCAGCCTGCGTGAGCAGGATATACGCCTGAAAATACTTGGGGAACTCTCAGAGTTCCCCTTTGGCGTGAGACAAGTCGTGGCCCATACCATAAAAAAAACGGAAAACTGCAAATCCATGACCCTTAATCTGGCCCTGAATTATTCCGGGCGGGATGAGCTTGTCAGGGCATGCAGGAAAATGATTTCCGAAGGAATCAGCAAAGATAAAATTACCGAGAATTCACTGTCCGACTATTTGTACACGGCCGGACAGCCAGATCCGGACCTGATTATCCGCACCAGCGGAGAGCAGCGACTTTCCAACTACCTGCTCTATCAGGCCGCTTACTCGGAACTATACTTCACCGATGTCTATTGGCCGGACTTTACTCCCGAAGAACTGGACAAGGCCCTGGACGACTTTGCCGGACGACAGCGCCGCTTTGGAAAGACCGGTGAACAAATTTAAATTTGCTTAACCGTAATGTATAAAATCCCATGGAGATTATCTCCATGGGATTTTCTTTTTTGGAGCCGTTAATTAGGACATTCATCCGCATATTACTCTCAATTCAATATATTTTTTATCGACAAAATCAAGTAAACTACTTTATTCTAATTAGAAAATATGCCATAAATCTAACTTTCAAATCTTTTAAATGTTTCAAATCAGATCAAGCGGCTCTTATACATGAATACAGGGAGGTGTTTCATGTCATCTAAATTGGTACCATACCTAGTGGTGTCCTTTGCTCTATGCCTGATGGCAACCGGGTGCATTCCACAGACTAACAGACAGCAGAACAACGTAGTCCAAACTGCCGTACGCACAGAAACGGTTGTCATCGATCCTATTGTGACAGGCAAAACATTAATGAAAAGTAATGTCCGCCAGGTTTCATCATCAAAGGCGGATATAGTCGATATTCTGACCAAAGACACGCAGGTTGAACTTATCGGTAAAAACGGTAACTGGTATAAAGTTAAGCGTCTGGACGGCAAAGGTCATCCCGGATTCGTATATCACCGACTGATCAATCTCGATTTCGCCAACTACCTCGGTGCAAGAGGACGCAACAAAGAAAAGACTGTTGTCTATCAGGCTCCTACTAAAAAATCCCCAACTGTTCTGATTCTCCAGCCGCAAACAGCTTTTGACATCATGGGGGTTGAAGATAATTTTTACCGGATTAAAGGGGAAGGATTCGAAGGGTTCGCTTTGACCAAAGCTTGCGTTGCAGATCCGATGACCCCCATCGCGAAGACCGAAACCCGAACAATCAGCGCTCCCTGCCCTACAGATGCAGGAAAACAGACCGCTTCCGCAACACACTCAAGTCAAAAAAGCAAAACTCAAATCAACACAAATGTCCGGACCCGAAAAAAAACCACAACCCAAAAAAGCAGTGGGCAAAGTGCAGCAGCTTCATTTTTCGGAGCTTTCGCAAACGCCCTGCTCACAGGGGGAGGCGGAGCACAGAATGGCGGTGTTGCAGCTCAATCTTCAAACGACCAGCTTAAAAATATCCTCAAAAGCGTAAGTGCCGGTAAAGAACTAGCCGCGAAAACAGTTGAAATCCGGGAACAAATGCTGCAAGCCCTGAATGAAACACGGGCGTTGCAATCACTTGTAGGCGCGACTGTTGCCGCGATGAATGACAACTACAAAATCGCTGCCGAGACTGCTCGCGGGGTTAGCTCCACCGGGATGAAGAAGATTTCCATCAAGGCATTTATCAAAGACCTGTCCTATGAACCCACAGACACGATTGAAAGTGCATCGGTCAAGATTGCAGAAAATGGTAAAATGCTTAAAGCTCTGGAAACCAATATCAAGTCCAGAGCGGCAGATTTCTCTGAGCTAAACAACCAGCAGGTACAGAATCTGGACTCAATTATCGGTTCGTTCGCTAATAACCTGCATGCTTCAAACGCGCTTTACGACTTCAGTATCGATAAGGCTAATAATGTTATTCTGCGCATCGACCGGGCGATCAACGCTTACGATGAAAAGGCCGGCCCCATGGCCGCAGAAGCAGCAAAGCAGGCCGGCGTCATAGCACTGGCCACAACCGAACTGGTATCAATCATTAGCAATGCTCAAAACAATCCAATCCGGGCTCTGACCGCGATCCCGCGCATGATAGAAATTCAGGAAGAACTGACAAATCTGACAACCCTCTTTGCCGACTTTCAAGCGGATTATGACTACATAGAAGAAAATTCAGCCATTATTACCGGGCAGGGCAAAGATATCAGCAAAATAATCATGACCGCGCGCAGAAAAAATACTCAGGTAACCACACTGCTGGAGTCCTATTACCAGAAGAAATTGGCTCTGAGTAGCAGACTTAAGAAAAAGATGGCCACCCAGACTGCGGCAGGATTTAAAACCGTAGAAAAAAAAGCTGCCTCTGTTGCTTTAGCGGAAGACATGTTAGACTAGAATACGATAAGGAGATTAATTTATGCGAAAACTCAAAATATTAGCTATTTGTGTGTTTACATTGATGATGCTTGCCGGCTGCGGATTCAAAAATGCAAATACCGCCAAGCAGTCCATGACCGGAGTTCATCAGTCTGCCCAAGAATTGCAAGATGAGACTCAATCTTCTAAAGAACGAACTGAAGAGATCAAACAGGAAGAAAGTCAGGATACAACCGAAGGCTACAAGTGGTAAAATGATATGGCCCGCAAATTCAGTTTAGTTATTATTATAATCTCTGCGCTTCTGCTCTGTTCTTGGGCAGAAGCGGCAGAGCTTTATATTATTTCTCCAGCAATAGGCAAGGTGAGAAATAAAGAAAAGGACAGGCATAAGACTGAATTGGAGGCCATACTAAAAGACAAGGAATTCAAAAAAGCCCTACGGAAAGGCGTGATGGGGTTCTTGAAGCGCGCTGCCGCCAAAAGCGAAGGCGTAAAAATAAAAAGAGCCGGATTCAGCGATAAATTCGACCCTGAATCCATCCTTGTACCGCTCCTTTTTGTTGATAATGTTATATCCTTTGTGGATGAATTCGGATCTCCAGCAGAAAGACTGTATAAAGGCCGGGTATATATCGGTCTGAACTTTCTGTTATTTCAGGCAAAATCTGAGTCGCTGGTTTATTCGGCGCCTATGCTGGTTTCGGTTCCTTACCTGAATAAAACAAAAAACTTCAGCCTTACCCCACTCTCCGGACAGATAAGAGCTTCCATCGTGGAATTTTTCACCGACCACAAAAGACTTAAAGCCGATGCGCGTGATGAATTAAGTAAATGCCTAGAGAATATGGACTACATGTTTTCAACAGATACTTGCGCCATCACCAGCATCACTCTCTCTAAAGGGACACTTAAGCGCATCCAGAATCCGGCCAAATATAAATCTCTCGCGCAGATGCTGGCCTCACAGGCACTGTCTCAGGAAATGATGGTCCTGCCTCCTAAATCAAGATTCAACGCATTTCGTAGAGGTTTACACGCTTCGGTAGCCATGTTCGGTGTGTCCTTTCAGCAGGGCTCCGAAAAATCAGGATTCTCGGAAAGGGACAACGTATACCAGACAAGCATGCGCATGCCGAAACCCGCAACCGAATTCAGCCTTATAGTCAAGACCGGCACCAAAGATAACGATTTGGGGCCGTTTATCGAACGTAACTACACCACCGCAGCCTTTCTGCAAGGAAATGGTGAAACCATAAAATGTATCAAAGCCGTGGACGCGACCATCGCCAAGGATCACACATCCGTATCCGATGTAAACTTCTACAACAGCCTGATAAACACCCTTTCCGACCTTGATTCCTGCAAACGCTAACCGGGCGACAGCCAAGGAGTTTTACATGAAAAAGACAGCATTACTTTCACTTATCGTCGCCGTCATACTGGTGATGTCCTTTGCAGCCACCGGAATATGCGGAAGTAAAAACGGTTATAAAATTTATAAAAAATCAGGTAAACCCACCATTGTTTTTTCGCTGGTGCCGCGCATCAAAGGTGAAAATCTCTCACCGCAGGAATGCGAAAACCTGATCCGCAACCTGAATAAATCATTACAGCAGGAATTCAATGAAGCCGGCTTTGAAACCCATCGTGACCGCATAATTACCGGATTCCTGCTCGATTCCTGCAAGCGCTCCTATGCTACGTCGCAGCAGACTGTTACGGAAGATGAAATTATCAGCATCGCCCGGGACGATTACATTGATTATGTAGTCATCGGTGCATCTGAAGTGGATATCATATACGATGAAGATTACGAACAGTATTCGGCACTTGTGGACATTAATGGAGATTTTCTTGGCGTTAAATCCGACCCGCCTACCTCTTACGCCCTGAACCTGACCGGTGAATACATGCACCCAAATAAGGATCGTCTGATTAAACTGGCGGTTATTGACATCGCGCGTAAAATCGCAAGGCTTAGAACAATTGATACGGTGCTGACCCACTGGAAGGAAAATAATTAGTAGAAGTCTGGCTCAGATAAACGTTGCTGAATATTGCAAAGCAGCATGAACAAAAAAACAGGGATGCCGCTGAAACAGCATCCCTGTTATCTCTTAATTCTTATTCAGTCTTTTCTAATCTTCCTCAAATTGTGTTGGGGCAAGCTCGGCTTTGGCATAATCCATATACAGTCCAGAATCGATAAACAGCTTGCAGACGTCCCCATCAATATGATTATCCTTGACCATGAAGCCCAGAATTTTAATAGCCTGTGAAAGTTTCATCGGTTTTTTGTACGGGCGATCCTTAGCGGTTAAAGCCTCAAAAATATCAGCAACAGCCATGATGCGAGCCTGTAGAGGCAGCTTATCCTTACCTATACCATATGGATAACCGGAGCCGTCTAACTTTTCATGATGCCCGGCGGCGTATTCCGGAACTCGGGAAAGGCGTTTAGGAAACGGCAGACGCAGGAGCATTTCATGAGTTATCCGCGCATGGCTTTCAATGACCTTGCGTTCTTTCTCCGTGAGGGTTCCTTTGCGGATAACAAGGTTGTTGACTTCATCTTCGGTCAACCAATTGAACGTTTCGCCGTTACTTTCATAGGTTCTAGCTGCAATCCCATCAATCCGCGCTATTCGCTCATCCGACATAAATTCCTTGGGGATATTGCAGGCAGCGACAAACCTACGGTCATCCTCCACCTGCTCAAGTTCAACCGCATAACGCATTTCAATTTCCACCAGTTCGGAAGAAGAAGCTCCGCGGGAAAGGGCCGCAACAGTTTCTTCCAGCTGCCTATTCTTGATAATCTCCGCAATTAGCCGAAACCGCGCATTCACCATTTCGGCACGATCAAAAATGGTTTCCAGCTTTGTGGATTTATCGACCACATGTTCGGGAATGGAAATTTTGCCCACATCATGCATCCATGCGGCTAGCTTCAATTCCTCCATCTCATCTTCGGTAAAGGAAACATCACCGAATTTTTCATCCTGAAGAGAATTGATCTTATCGGCAATCATCATTGTCAAGGTCACTACCCGTTCAATATGACCGTTGGTGTAAGGGGATTTGGCGTCAATAGCGGCTGCAATACTCTGGATAACGGAATAGAGCAGATCTTTAAGACCCTGCAGGAGCTGAGCATTGGTCAAGGCAATCGCGGCCTGTGAAGCCAGAGAGCCGACAATATCCACCACATCAGGAGAGAATTCAATTATCTCCCCGTCCTCATCAAGCGCATTCAAAAGCTGCAATACACCGATGATATCCTGCTCATGATTTTTCAGAGCCAGCACGAGCATGGATTTGGAACGGTATCCGGTAGCCGCATCATATTTGCGCGGCCCGGTAAAATCAAACCCTTCAGCTTCGTAAACATCTGCGATATTGATCGTTTCCCCTGTCAAAGCGCAGTATGAAGAGACATTGGAACGGTTGGGGGTGTTGCCGGAAGTATAAAGAGGGACAGGAGGAAGGGTTATTTCATTACCACTGGTTCCGCCCATCCTTACCTGCATTGTGTCATTCTGGAGGATGGAAAATTCAAGCTTGCGACTTTCGCGGTCAACAATATACAGAGTTCCGGCATCAGCTTGGGTCAGAACCCTTGCCTCATCGACGATCATTTCCAATAAACGTTCAAGCCGAGTTTCCCCGGAAAGAGCCAGACCGATTTCTGTAAGCCTATCTACCAATTCATCTTTGGCCTTAAGGTCACGATTATGTGCTTGCATCATATCATGACACAACTGCCCTACTACTTCCTCATACTCGGTTCCCTTTGAACTGGCGAAAGCTTTTTCAGCAACTTTCTTAAATTCCCGTGCTCCTGAATCTGATAGGCCTTTCCGCGACACTGTCTCCTCCGAAACAAGAAATAAATCCCGTGATTAAAATTTTGCTCAATACTACTTAAAGAATAGATACAACTCTTACACAAAGTTCGCAAACTTAATATTATTTATACTAATAGAAAATTCCATCCAAAACCCAATTTACATGCTTACACCTGTAACACAAAGCCGATAGATCAAAAACATTCCCAAACCGAGGCCATAAAAATAACATTTCTGTTTAAGCTGTGATTTGCTGCAACAGAAATAATATTGAAAAATAGCTGTCAACAGCTTGCCCACCACCTATTAATGAATTATAAAAATGGAGTTTTTTGCGCGATTAAGTAGTATCTACGATTTATCGGCATTATTTTTTACTCCTTGCGGGACATGATATTTCCACTTAAGAAAAGAGGATTTGTCTCTCTTGAGAAGTATACATATATTTTAAAATACATTTTTTGTGGAAATTTCAACCGAGGACTTCATGCCCTTAACCAGCCTTCAAAAAAGAATTATCACCGCACTGCTATTGGTAGCAGCCCTGACCGCCGCCCTAATCATGGGCGGACTTGTTTTGACAGGAGGGCTGGCAATTTTCTGCACAATCGCCCTCCACGAATTTTACGCCATGTTCTGGCAGGACAATTCCCACCTTGTTTCACGAATTGTGGGTATGGCCGCCGGCGCAGGAGTCATCCTGACCTCCTCCGCTGTTTCGCCGGTCTGGATGCTCCTGATTCTGCTGGGAGCCTTCTGGCTATTCAACTTCCGCTTTTTATTCTCCTTCAGCGCCAAACCGGATCAGGCAACATATGTTGACAGCCTGATTCTTTTTTCCGGGCTGGTATACATACCGGTTACCATGCAGTTTATGACCTCCATGAGCAGCTGGGAAATACTTTTTGTACTTCTTGCAGCATCCTCCTCGGACACAATCGCTTTTTATGCCGGAACATTTTTAGGCAAAAAAAAGATCTGGCCCCGGATAAGCCCAAAAAAATCATGGGCCGGTTCAATCGGAGGATTTCTGGGTTGCATCGTCTGCTGCTCTTTGTACGGATACTATTTCGGGCACGCCCCCATCCTTTACTGGGCAGCACTTGCGGCCGTACTTAATATCGGTTCCCAAATGGGCGACTTCTTCGAATCTGCCCTCAAGAGAAAACTTAACATCAAAGACTCCGGTAAGATATTGCCCGGACACGGCGGTGTTCTGGACCGCATCGACAGTCTTGTGCTTGCCTTGCCAGTATACATTCTGGCAAGACAGATTCACGCATTCTTTTAAACCGGGTCAATAACCCTCAAACAAGACGGATAAACGCACTTGCAAACATATATTTCTCCCTGGCCGGCAGATGCAAAACTCCCGGAATTTCCCAGATCAGTTTCAATTCTGGGCAGCACCGGATCCATCGGGACCAGTACCCTCAAAGTAATTGAACAGCACCCCGACCTTTTCAAAGTTACAGCACTTGCCGGAGCCAGAAATGCCAAATTGCTGGCAGAGCAGGCGATCAAACATCGCCCGAAATATCTCGCTGTGCTTAACGATGAAGCAGCCGCGGAATTGAAAAGCCTTCTCCCCGCTGACTACAAGCCGGAAATCCTTACGGGACCAGCCGCTTATATCACTCTTTCCGAACTGGACGAGGTATCAATAGTACTTTCCTCCATCGTCGGAGCAGCAGGTTTTGAGCCGACCCTCGCCGCCGCAAACAAAGGCAAGATGATCGCTCTGGCAAACAAAGAATCGCTGGTACTTGGTGGTCACATCATTCGCGAGGCCTGCCATCGGACAGGAGCCACAATCCTCCCTGTAGACTCCGAGCACAATGCTCTTTTTCAGGGACTTTGCGGACACAATACTGACGAAGTCAGCAGGTTGATCCTGACTGCTTCCGGCGGACCTTTCCGGGGCAAATCAAAGGAATTTCTCGAAACCGTCACCCGTGATCAGGCACTTGCCCACCCGAACTGGGATATGGGCGCAAAAATAAGCATTGATTCCGCAACCCTTATGAACAAGGGGCTGGAATTTATAGAAGCCTGCCACCTCTATGGCATGCCGCCGGAACAGGTCGATGTTGTTGTCCATCCGCAATCAATCATCCACTCTCTTGTTGAATATGTGGACGGATCACAGCTTGCGCATCTCGGAGTCCCGGACATGCAGATCCCTATCGCCTTCTGCATGTGCTTTCCGAAACGTGTTCCCCTTGAACTCAAACAACTTAACCTGGCTGAAGTGGGAACCCTGACCTTTGAAAAACCTGACCTCAACGTCTTCCCATGCCTAAAACATGCGGCGGATTCTTTCGCAGCCGGTCAGAGCTATCCCATCGTACTTAACGCGGCAAATGAAGTCGCGGTAGACCTTTTCCTTAAAGAAAAAATCAGCTTTCTGGACATTCCGGCCATCATCGGTAACGCACTGAATGACCATGCCGGATGCGATGTCAGCGAAGCTGATGCTGTTCTGGAACTGGACATCAAAACCAGACGGGATGTCATGGACTCCATCGTCTAAGGGACTATTATGGCTTGGATAGTTGATTTTATTCTGGTTCTCGGCGGTCTTATTTTCTTCCACGAGCTTGGACATTTCCTTGCGGCACGTCTGCTGGGCATCGGTGTTAAAACTTTTTCACTTGGATTCGGTCCTAGAATTGCCGGCTTCAGTTGGGGTAGCACCAACTACCGCCTATCACTGATCCCACTTGGTGGATACGTCAGCCTTGCAGGTGAAGAACGGGACATGACCGAGGACAGCGGATTCAAGGAAAAAGAACTTTTCATGAGCCGCCCGCCGTGGCATCGCATGATCGTGGTTGCCGCCGGTCCCCTTTTCAACTTCGTCCTTGCATGGTTTATCTTCTGGGGAATTATCATCAGCAACGGCCAGATGGGTCTTGCTCCGACCGTAGGTCAACTGCAGCCGGACAGCCCTGCCTTAAGTGCGGGAATCGAGGTTGGAGATAAAGTTCTGAATATTGAAGGCCATAAAATCGTCTTCTGGACTGATCTGGCTGAAACAATTCAGAACAGCCAGTCCGACACTCTTGAATTTGTTATCAACCGAGACGGAAACATAAAACACATTTCTGTAAAGCCCAAGGTACAGGAACTTAAAAATATTTTCGGCGAAACAATCCGTAGGCCGGTTGTGGGCATTGTAGCTTCAGGAGAGTCTAAAACCGTTGAAATGAACGGGATAGACGGAGCTACAGCAGCCACAGAGCAGACCTGGAATGTTACAAAGCTTATCTGCACCAGCATCGTAAAAATGGTCGAACGAGTCGTGCCAATGGATTCCATCGGCGGACCGATCATGATCGCGCAGGCAATCAAGCAGCAATCCGAACGCGGCCTGTTGGAACTGCTCCAGTTTACCGCATTCATCAGCATCAACCTCGGGTTGCTCAATCTGCTGCCAATACCGGTTCTAGATGGTGGACACCTGCTCTTTTTCAGTCTTGAAACCATCCTGCGCAAACCCCTTAATGAAAAACTTCAGGCCGCTGCAACACGTGTAGGTTTATTGCTGCTGCTCTGCCTGATGGGCTTTGCGATTTTTAATGACATTGTAAGAACACTGAGCAGTAAATGAGTGTATCATTAGAAGAGAAAGACGAAATCCTGCTGGTCATAAACGGCACGGAAGAAACATTACAAATCATTACCGCCAAGCGTGAAAACGAAGAAGAACCGTTTTCACTGCTGGAGGCAAAGACGCTTGTTGTACCCGGACGTTCGGTCAACTTCATGGTCCCTTCCATTCGTGATTCATTAAACCTATTCGGATACAGCTGCCGGGATGTTTCCCGCATAGCCCTGCTTGCAGGACCGGGGAGCTTCACCGGACTGCGGCTGACATTTGCCGCTGCCGCAGGAATTTCTGCTGGATGCGGTTGCCCGGTAAGTGCCTTGGAATACCTTCCCATCCTTGCAAAAGGGGCTGCCATTGTCAGCGGGATGCCGGTCTGGGCTGTTACTCATTCAAGAAAAATGCAGGTATATATTCAAGGATTTGAAGCTATAAACAAATCCGGAGAACTTATTCCCATAACCCCTCCGCTGCCGGTTAAAATCCACGAGGCTGGAAAGATTATCCTTTCCCATAAGCAGGAAACAGCTGTGCTCGCCGGAAGCGGCCTTACAAAGAACAAAACCTTTTTTGATGACTTTTTGGCTGAAAATCCACAGTACACAGCCATGCCTTCAAGGTTCAACATACCGGCGTTGCAGGATCTGCTTGATGCTGCAGAACATGCCGATTATTCACATATAATGCCCGTACCTATGTACCTTCGAGGTTCGGATGCCGAAGAGAACCTCGAAATGATCACCAGCAAACGGGGTATCTCCATTGAAGCGGCACGGGAGCAATTGAAAGACGTGACTCCGCACTAAAATTTTATACATAATAATTTCATAAAAGGGACTTCCATAAACGGAAGTCCCTTTTTTTATTCAAAAAACAAAAAAACATCTTTCCCCTAAAGTTATCTATATTTCAGACGATCAATTAAGCACGAAGGACCAGTTAGCTTTGTGAACCTAAGTTCCAAGGCAATGTTTTTGGCAAGGAAGCCAAAGATCACTTTTCAAGGAGGAAAACATGTCTTTAGTAATTAACCACAACTTGATGGCTATGAATGCCAACCGCAACTTGTCAGAATCGTATGGCAACCTCAGTGTATCAACCCGTCGCCTGTCTTCAGGTCTTCGTGTTGGCACCGCTGCTGACGATGCTGCAGGTCTCGCAATTCGCGAACTTATGCGCTCTGACATCAAGTCACTCAATCAGGGTATCCGTAACGCCAACGATGCAATTTCAATGATCCAGACCGCTGACGGCGCTCTCGGTGTTATTGATGAAAAGCTCATTCGTATGAAGGAGCTTGCAACTCAGGCCGCAACCGGTACCTACAACTCTGACCAGCGTCTGATCATCGACTCCGAATATCAGGCTATGGCTTCAGAAATCACACGTATTGCTAACGCAACTGACTTTAACGGCATTCACCTGCTCAATGGTAACCTGTCCGGTCAGAGCTCAACTCACGACGGTTCCGGTCTCACGTCAACTGGTCCAGTGAAGGTTCACTTTGGTACCGCGAACGACTGCGCAGAAGACTACTACTACGTTTCCATTGACACTTCCACTGCCTCCGCACTCGGTGTAGGTATGGGAGCCTCGAACTCCATTTCAACTCAGGAGTTGGCACAGAAGTCCCTGGATAAGCTGAACAATGCTATTATCTCCAAGGATAAGATTCGTGCTAACCTTGGTGCTCTCCAGAACAGACTGGAAAACACCATTACCAACCTGTCCATCCAGGCTGAAAACGTACAGGCTGCGGAATCCCGTATTTCTGACGTTGACGTCGCGACTGAAATGACTGAGTTCACCCGTAACCAGATCCTGACCCAGTCCGCAGTGGCTATGCTCTCGCAGGCCAACAGCATGCCCAGAATGGCAATGCAGCTCATCGGTTAATTTAACTGAAGCGGCATAAAGCATTCTGACCAAGTCAGATCAACTACAAAGCCGGGTCCGGTTAATCCGGCCCGGCTTCAAGTTTATGTAAACGAATTTGAAATACAGCAATCAGCGGAACTAAGCCTACTCCCACATCTGGCATCTAGATTGCATAAAAAGGAGTAAAAGTAGAATCAGGGAAAAATGTTCCCGGAGTAAATTATGTCTGATTACACCTCAGGAAATATCAACTTTACCGGACTCGGTTCCGGGACCGACTTCCAGACACTTATCGATGGACTCATTGATCTTGAACGCGTTCATATCAAGAGACTCGAAAGCTGGAAAAGTACGTGGGATGGTAAAGTTGAAAAATTTCAGGAACTGAATACCGCACTTCTCGGTCTGCAGACTACTCTGAAGTCCATGGATACTCTTGATGAATTCATGACCAAGGCCGTTTCAACCACCAGCTCTGATACAGTAACAGCAACAGCCTCCAGTGATGCTCAAATAACCAGTCACTCCATAGAAGTTAAGCAGTTAGCTAAGAATGATATTCTCGTGGGAGCCGGCGGTGTATCCGACCCCAGCGATGTTTACTTTTCAGCTGCCGGTTCTTTTACTTTTACTTACGCGGGCGAGACCATCACTTTAAGCAATATCCCGGCAGGAACCACCCTGCAGGGTTTTGTGACTATGATTAACAACCATGCTGACACTCGCGATAAAATCAGAGCAACCACTCTTAATGACGGCTACTATAACCGCTTACAAATATACGGACTGGACCTTGGGGCGGACAACAAGATTATAATACAGAGTAATGGGACTCCTGGGTCAATTTTTTCAGGCAGCACTTATTACGCTTCACAAGATGCCCAGAATGCATGGCTGAAAGTAGATGGATTTCCATATGTTCCAGATGCGTGGATGGAGCGTGACACAAATACAATCGACGACCTTATTCCCGGTGTAACTTTAAACCTTAAAAAAACAACTCCCACCGATTCTCCCGTCAATATTGGTATAACGACTGATAAAGAAGGGATGGCCGAGAACGTTAAAAATTTTGTCGATCAGACCAATGAGATACGGCAAATGATTAAAGACCTGACCTCTGTAACGACGACTTCTGATTCTGCCTCAGGTGCTGTCCTGACTGGTAACTACGGTGTCGAACTTTTAGTCGGCCAAAGATTGAAGAATATCGTTGCCAGCAAGGCTATCGGTTTTTCATGGTTTTATGAAGATAGTGCTACCGGACACACCTCCGGTGACAGGTACTCCTCTCTCTCTCAGCTTGGTATAAAAACCAATGCAGATAGCGGAGGAGCCAAGATGGGGCTTCTTGAACTTGATACTGAAGAGCTGACAAAGGCTCTGGACGACGATCCCATGGCTGTCGCCAAACTGTTTGCCGCTAACTATCTGGGAGAATCTGAATCTGCGAATCTGACGTATTTATCGCATATTAAAGGAATAACTGAGGCTGGGGAATATAATGTCCAGTACGAAGTTTCGGGTGGACAACTAATTTCGGCATCTATTAACGGGCAGGAAGCATTCGTAGACCCTGCAACATGGCAGATTACCGGAAAGAGCGGCACAGCTGCCTCAGGTCTGGCGTTACGTGTTGAGAATAGGGCTGACGGAGTATACGGTAACTCCGACGAAAACGCTGCTGATGCAATGACGGCTACCCTGAAGCTTGGTAAGATTGGGGAAACGGTTAATGCTCTCGGCGATATAACCAGCGAACAAGGCCCTCTCGAGATTCTTCAGGATAACTACAAAACCATCATGGATAATATCGATAAAAAAATCGAATATGAAGAAGATCGAATCGCAACCAAGAAGCAGATGCTGACCGAAAAATACGCCCGACTTGATGCGCTGTTAGGAAACTACTCAGGTATCCAGTCCCAGCTGGCATCCAGCATTAACGGGCTGATGTCTAAATAATATAAGCTAAAAAAATAAAAATTTAAAAATCCTCTAAGGTTTTTCAAAAAGATAACCGATTAATAAATCAGGAGGAGCAAATATATGCAAAAAGCAGCTCAAGCTTATCTTTCAACTCAGATCCATACCACTTCCAAGGGAGAACTTCTCCTAATGCTTTATGATGCCGCAATCAACTTTATGAAGCAGGCGAAAGTGAAGATCGACGAAAAGGATTATGCCGCCAAGGGAATTCTTATCTCCAAAGCTATTGAAGTCATCTCAGAACTGGCTTCCAGCCTGAATAAGGAAAAAGGCGGAGAGCTTGCCGAAAATCTCAGCAAACTCTATATCTTTTGTAACACAAGACTCCTGCAGGCCAACTTGAAGATGGATACCGAAAAGCTTGATGAAGTAATCAAGATTATCGACGGAATTGCTTCTGCCTACCGGGAAATCATCCCCACAGAAGAAGCACAAGCAGCAGTACCTCTTCAAACAGCAGCAACTGCGAACAGCGGAACCACCAATGTAAACCGCAGTTTTGCAAACGATGCAGGCTACACAATGCCAACGCCCCAAAACATGCCCGCTCCCAATGCCTTGCGCCTGAAAAAAGCCGCAAACGCATATGGAGGAGGAGCATAGTAGAGCACACGGATTTGCTCCCGAGTGACATAATAGACATAAACGGCCCCCGCCTATCGGCGGGGGCCGTTTTTAATGATCCATACAAATACAAACAGAACTATATTCTTTACTTAGCCCGACCTATCTGTCATTTATTTTAATCATGGATAATAACAGAATCAGGGTGCTTCAGGTCTCCCCTTCTCTAGGGCTGGGAGGCACTGAAAAGGTGATGCAGTCCTTTGCCGTCAATCTGGATAGGCAGAAATTCGACACAGCCGTCTTTTCTACATCAGAAGGACCAAGGGGAAAACTTCTTCGCATGCAGGGAGTTAATACTTTCATAGGGCCGGATATCTTTTCGGTACTGACGAAATTCCAACCCCATGTGGTCCATATCCATCGCGCCGGTTGGGCTGATCCGGGAGCTCTGCGGCCCTTTAAGCTAGCCAGGACTCCAGTACTCGTAGAAACAAATGTATTCGGTCACCACGACCCCAGTCCGGAAGCCGCGCTTATTGACCGCCACCTGTTTGTCTCACATTTCTGCGCAGAACGCTTCACCAAAATTAATTCCATCCCGGCAGAAAAGCCCAAATACTCAGTTCTTTACAACCCAGTAGATACGGATTTTTTTCTTGCTCACTGCCCTGCTGACCGCAAATTCCCAAAGAATTGCTTTGGCAGAATTTCTCGGGCGGATAAAGGTAAATGGTCCAATCTGGCTCTGGACTTTCTGCCTGCCCTGAAAAAACAGGTTGAGAAAAAAGAACTGCCCCCCTTTTCATACAATATTATTGGAGGGATTCCAGAGGCGGAAGACTTTGTTGTTCAAAACAAACTGGAAAAATTTGTAAATTTCCTGCCGCCCATACTTACAGACGCTGAAATTGCCTGTTTTTTGAATTCCATATCCTTTCTCGCCCATGCCAATGATACAGGTGAATCCTTCGGTCTGGTCATTGCAGAAGCCATGGCTGCCGGACTTCCAGTAATAACCCATCCCAGCAGAGGATTGCGGGATAATGCCCAGATGGAACTTGTCGATCACGGAAAAACCGGCATTGTCGCCGCAAACGCTGACGAATACGCACAGGCGGTAAACTTTCTGCTGACCAATCCGCAGGAAGCACGCAAAATGGGTGAAAAAGGACGTGCCAAAGCCGCTAAATTATTCAGGGCACAGGATATCGCCGCAAAATTGGGCGAAATTTATCTGGAACTGCTCAAGACAAAAAACATAATCTAAGCCATGAACCATATATTCAACACATACTCAAAAGAAATTCTGGCTTACCATCTTTCAGGACAAAAGCCGGCGGAACAGGCCGCCACGATCGTTAATCCTGCCGAAACAGCTGAAAAACACCTGCGTTTTGCACAAAAACGAGGAGCCGAAGCCATTATCCTGTTCGGGATCGGAGACGGTATTCTTGCCCAAGCCATTGCAGAGAAAAAATCCGCGGATCTGGAATTACTGGCCTGTGATCTGCATCCGGAACAGATACGGAAACTCCTTCAAGCTGGACATGATAAATTTTCAAATAATCCAGGATGCGTCCTGCTGACGGATTCTTCCATATGGGCCCTTCTGCTCCTGCTGATACAGGCCGGTTATTCCCCTGCAAAAAGCCACCTGATTCTTAATCCCGGTCTGCAAGGCGAAAGCATGAACAGCCACAGGAACCTGCAAAAATTATTTTCCGGAACAAAACATATTCAACAACCGGAAACACCAGCTCCCTGCACAATCTCTGCTGGAGCCATTCTCAGTCCGGATGAGCCTGAACTTGAAAATTTCATAAAAAATATCCCCGGCTGGATTAATGAAATTGTCCTGATATGGGACTGCGGAAAGAACGATCCATTTCCTGAACTTGAGAAGTATCACGATTCAAAAATCATTAACGTCAGACATCCCCTTAACTCGGATTTTTCAGCACAACGCAACTGTATGCTTAAAAACTGCTCCGGTGACTGGATAATTTATCTTGATGCCGACGAAAGACTGGAGGATGAAGGATGGGAACAAATCAGAAGGATTCCTTCATTTCAGGGATGTGACAACTGGTATTTACCTCGGATGACTTTTTACCCGGACCTGAAACACTGCCGCGTAGGTTATGGACTATGGCCGGACCTGCAACTCAGGTTTTTCAAAAACACGGGCAATCTGAAATTTATAAACAAAATTCATGAAAGGCTGACAGGCATGCAGAGTTCTTCAGGCATTCTCCAGGGCTGTCCGATTCAACACCTGACCCATATCTTAAAAAGCAGGGAAATAATCGAATCCAAACTTGAAAACTTCAACAGCAGCACCGGGGGAAGATTCAAACATAGGTTGGGCAATGATTTTCCCCATATTCCTAAAGAACTGCTCAATCCCCGAAAAGACTGTAACATCGGGCCCATACAGCTTCCTGACATTAATCTGGCATAATGTTCATGCACAATTGGCATTGCCTAACAGTATAAAATTTATTAGGTCTGTCCAAAATATTCAGACAAACAGCTTCAAGGATTTAATATGATAGTTACTTGTCCCGAGTGTAATTTCAGTAGTGAGATTCCGGAAGATAAAATCCCGGCCTCTGCTCAGCTTGCAACCTGCCCTAAATGTCAGGCTAAGTTTAAGTTCAGAGATTTTGAACAGGACCCTTCCCATGTTCAGGAGACTGCCCCGCAAGAGTTCAGCAATCCTGAAGAGGAAGAATACGGTGACGCTGCTGCCTATGTGCGACAGCACGCTCAGGAAGAGCACGTCTCCGCAGAACAAAACCATGAACAGCCGATGCCTTATGATGAGCAATTCGGCGCACAGGATGACGTTCAGGAAAACTTCGCGAATGAAGAGACCATTCAGGAAGAAAAATCGGATATCTGGCAACGCCTTGATTCCATGAAACCTGAAAAAGATATTCGTGATGAAGATCAGGAATTACTTTCTGACAAGTCCGAAGAAGTTAATGAAGTCCCCTTTGAAAATCTGGAAAAATACGGTTTTTTCCCCGGTTTTTTCCTGACTATCAAAAAGGTGATTCTTTCTCCTGCCGCGTTTTTCAAGGATATGCCGCTGAAGGGCTTCTTAATGCCCCTGTTTTTCTTTATCCTGCTGGCTGAATTTCAGGAGATCTGCAATTTTGTATGGACCATGGCAGGCGTAGATACTCCCACTGGTGCCGAGGTCGGCAGAATCATGAATGATTCCATGATTGCCAGTTCCCTGCAGGACGGCACAGGACCAGCACTCTTTTCCTTGCTGTTCTACCCGTTAATGCTGGCCGGAATCAGTTTTCCGCTGATAGGCATAACCCATATCCTGCTGATGATCTTCGGGGCAGGAGACCGTGGTTTTCAGGCAACCTTCAGGGCTACGGCCTATTCTTATGCACCAATCATCCTTTGCATTATTCCTGTTGTGGGTGATATGATCGGTGCGCTGGTGAGTGTTACCTTGTCTATTATTGCTTATAAAAACATCCACAATACCACCTACATGAGAGTTGTGCTTTCAATGGTAATGCCTGCTGTGTTACTATTGGTCATTCTGGGCTTTTACATGCAGTTCAATCAGCCCACAATCTAGTCGGCCGAGGATATTTATGTTTGGATGGATTAAAAATAAAGTCGCCAATGCCAAGGAACGTATCCGCATTGCCAAAGAAATAAATCCTAAAAATTTCCGGGTGATGGCCAGTGAAATTTCTGAACTGGCAAATGCCTGCTCGCAGGTCTGCTCTCCGGAAAGTGAACTGTTGCAAAGAGTCGAAAAGATCAAAGGCGAAATGGAACAGCTTACCGAGTTGACCCATCAGCCTGAATTCAAAAAACTCTCGGTGCAACGCAAAATGGAATTACGGCAAAGCCTGATTCAATCACGCGAACAGATACTCGAATCAATGCAGGCGACACCATCCCCCACCAAACTGATACAATAGTTAGTAGTAATAAGGGCGGTTCTTTCAAACGAAAGACCGCCTTTTTTCTTTATATGCCACATCACGGCATAAATATTGCTGTCTTATCATTACCTGCAGTATGGTCAATTTTCAGACACGATCAATAAAAATAAACCTTACGGTTAGCGACATGAAAAAATTTCTGGTTATATTAGTCCTTATACTTTCGTCCTGTACTCACTTTGATACGCAAATAGCCACCCAATCCACCTATTATCAGGATGCAGAGGTACGGCTTTCACAGCTCATGGTCTATTCAAGGCCGGAAAAACCGCACTACGGTCCTCTTTCGGCACTATTTTATCCATTTCACGTAACCCAGACCATGTTTAAAGGAAGTGACTGGGGCCATAGAGTCAGTAAAGGAATCTGGCAGAACTGGACAAGTCTGCAAATCTTCCCATCCATGGTTTATGACGAGAACCTGACTTACCGGGGACTGAGTGAAGCTCTTTTTACCGCCCGTTCACGCGGATACGACCTTTTAGTGATAGGATTCGTTCCATATCTCTACCTCGGTCACACTATGGATGATTCGGCCCTGACCGTGCAGGTGAAAATCTATGAAACAAAGCGCGGACAGATGGTCTGCTCCTTCGAACAAAGCGGGCGCATTGAAAAAAAGATGGACGACGATTTCATCATCATAAAGCGTGAACACCGTATGCCTGACTCCGCCTTTTATACAATCATTCAGGCTATTGCACAGGACATGGCTGTTCCGCTCACATCATGGGCACGGTACGAGAAAAATAATAAAGGTATGATCGCCGGGTTGATGCCCAATATGGTCGAGATGCAAGCCCCTCCAGCCTCCGCAAGGAATGCGCAAGAGTCTTACAACCAGACCCCAACAGCGGCATCCGGCACTGCACCGGCAAACGCCAAGCAGGCTGAAAGCAAGGCTTCATCCCCCAAAGCTCCAACACATGAAAAGACTCCGGGAAAAGCCCAAAAGCCCCGTTCAATAAACCTTGCTGTACAATTTGATGTGGATTCAGCACAGATTAAACCTGAATCATATCCGCTACTAAACGAACTGGGCAAGGCACTCATCAGTGACGCACTAAAAGATAAAAGGGTTATTATCGGCGGGCATACCGATTCCGACGCATCGCCTGAATACAACCTGAAACTGAGTAAAGAGCGGGCTGAAGCTGTAAAAAAATACCTGACCGCTAAATTCCCAATCGCTCAGCAGCGTATCGGCACAACCGGCTTTGGTGAATCCAATCCGCTGGTGCCTAATACCAACAAATATAATAAATTACTCAACAGACGCGTGCAGGTATCAATAGCTCCTTAAATTTCAATAACTACAAGATCTTGGCAAAGGAAAATCATTCTAATATTTTCCTTTGCCAAGATTATTTTTCTACAAATTTAGTACTTTTTTCCAGCCCCAACTATTTATACACCTATCTTGTAAACCCACGTCCCGACAGATAATACACACTCATTAAGTAGGTCTTTAATTTTTAAGCACGCTTAACTGATAACAGGGTTCAATTATTTCATCTTAATTTTCAAATATTTAACTTATAGAATACAAGCTCATATTTTGCTCTTTTCCCCTGTCTACATTTGTGTTACTCCAAAACTCGCTCTCTCGTTACGCATAACCGATAGATTTTCCTGTTGACTAGCTTTAAATAGTAACTAATATTATTTTGTCTCAGGAAAGACATCGTCAAAACTGATAGCCTGGTGCGTTTTACGCTGCTAGGGAGGATTTTTATAAATGATTGGTATTTCTAAACTATACTGTGGCGCGGTTGAATCTTCCGATGCCCTGCGCTACGGACGTGAATCCGGCAAGCTGCCGTCTCATCTTCTGCAGTTTTCCAAAGATAAAAAGCCCGTTGTCGTCTGGAATATGACCAGACGCTGCAACCTGAAATGCGTTCACTGTTACGCACAGGCTGTAGATCCTGACGGTCAGGATGAGATCAGCACTTCCAAAGCCAAAGAGATTATTGATGATCTCGCAGCATTTGGCGCACCGGTAATGCTTTTCTCCGGCGGAGAGCCTTTGGTTCGTAAAGACCTCGTTGAGCTGGCAAGCTATGCCACCGGCAAGGGAATGCGTGCCGTTATCTCCACTAACGGAACCCTGATCACCAAAGAAAAAGCCCGTGAACTGAAAGACGTAGGACTTTCCTACGTAGGTATTTCACTCGACGGAACCGAAGAAACCCATGACAAATTCCGTGGTGTTCCCGGTTCCTACAAAAAAGCACTTGAAGGTGTTGAGAACTGTAAGGCTGAAGGCCTTAAAGTCGGTCTTCGCTTCACCATTAACAAGCGTAACTGGACTGAAGTTCCTTCTGTCTTCAAAGTTCTGCGCGACCTTGAAGTTCCCAGAGCCTGCTTTTACCATCTGGTATACTCCGGCCGTGGTTCCGAACTCATCAAAGAAGATCTGAGCCACGCTGAAACCCGTCAGTTGCTTGACCTCATCATGGATGAGACCAAAGCTCTTTATGACGCAGGCATGCCCAAAGAGATCCTCACTGTTGATAACCACGCAGACGGTGTTTATGTTTATGAACGCCTGCTCAGGGAAGACCCTGAACGCGCCAAGGAAGTACTTGAACTGCTCCAGTTCAACGAAGGCAACAACTCCGGTCGCGGTATCGGTTGTATTTCCTGGGACGGTCAGGTTCACGCGGATCAGTTCTGGCGCAACCACACCTTCGGCAACGTTCTGGAACGTCCCTTCTCCGAAATCTGGATGGATGAAAACATCGAACTGCTGCACAAGCTTAAAGATAAAAAAGCTCACGTGGGCGGACGCTGCGCAGAATGTCGCTACCTGAACATCTGCGGCGGTAACTTCCGTGCGCGCGCCGAAGCATATTACGACGACATCTGGGCTCAGGACCCGGCTTGTTACCTCACAGACGAGGAAATCAAGAAGGACTAGACCCGCTGTTTTGAAAAAAGTTTCAAGACGGTCGTCCTGTCGACGATAGAGATTACTGAATCCCGGCGGGCCAACACGGTCTGCCGGGATTTATTATTTGAAAAAAATTTATCCAAGCTACACGGCGAAGCCCTACTAAAAAAGTTTGGGATTCTTAAACCCTTTTCAAAGGATTTATGCCGCCGGAGGCAAAAAGGAAGATCTGACATGGTATTTGACTTCCATCGGGGACGCAGACTCAGACGTACTCCCGTTATTCGTGATCTGGTGCGTGAAACCACCCTTTCCGCAAACGATCTTATGATGCCCTACTTCGTCTACGAAACAGACGATGATAATTATAAAAAAGAAATTTCATCCATGCCCGGCCAGTTTCAGCTCAGCCTGAAACAACTGGAACTTAAAGTGGAAGAAGCTATTGCAAACGGACTGAAGAGCCTGATTCTATTCGGCATCCCCGCTGAAAAGGACCCTGTCGGAACTCAAGCCTATGCGGACGAAGGCATTGTTCAGCAGGCTATACGTATGCTGAAAAAACGCTGGCCCGAACTGCTGGTATGCACCGATGTATGCCTGTGCGAGTTCACTTCCCACGGTCACTGCGGACTTGTTAAAGGGGAAACTATCCTCAACGATGCGACCCTTGAATTACTGGCAAAAACAGCCCTGTCGCACGCGAAAGCAGGTGCCGACATGGTTGCACCATCAGACATGATGGATGGCCGTGTTGCCGCCATTCGCGAAATACTGGATGAAAACGGTTACACCGACCTGCCGATCATGTCATATTCAGTTAAATATGCTTCCAGCTACTATGGACCCTTCCGTGAGGCTGCGGAAGGCGCTCCCCAGTTCGGTGACCGCAAAACCTACCAGATGGACCCGGCAAACGCGCGGGAAGGTCTGCGGGAAGCTGCAGCAGATGCCCTCGAAGGCGCGGACATCCTAATGGTTAAACCGGCAGGCCCGTACATGGACATCATCCGCCAGACCCGTGACAATTTCGATCTACCTATCGGAGCTTATCAGGTTAGTGGTGAATATTCCTTGATCAAAGCCGCGGCCTTGAACGATTGGGTTGACGAAGCAGCTGTTGTCTGGGAATCCCTCATCGGCCTCAAACGAGCCGGAGCGGATATAATCCTTACCTACTTCACAGAAGACGTACTCAAAAGACTAAACGAGAAATAATATGAGTGATAATAAAATGACTGGCGGACATCCCAGTGGTCATCCAGGCGGACACCCTGGACATCCGGGAGGACATCCCGGTGTACATCCCATTCCGAAAAAAAATGCTGACGGTTCTCCCCCGCTTAGACTTATCGCATGGGAGATCACCCGCTCCTGCAATCTGGCCTGCAAACACTGCCGTGCAGAAGCGCACCCGGAGCCATATCCGGGCGAACTTTCTACCGAAGAAGCAAAAGCGCTTATCGATACCTTTCCTGAAACAGGCGATCCGATCATCATCTTTACCGGCGGCGAGCCCTTGCTGCGCCACGATGTTTTCGAGCTGGTACAGTATGCCAATGACAAGGGGCTGCGCTGTGTTATGGCCCCCAACGGAACACTGCTTACCGCTGAGAACTCCGTACAGCTCAAAGAAGTCGGAATTCAACGCTGCTCAATCTCTATCGACGCCGCCGAAGCAAAATACCACGATGAATTTCGCGGTGAAGTGGGCGCATTCGAAAAAGCTATGCAGGGCATCCAATACCTCAAGGATGCCGGAATAGAATTCCAGATCAACACAACTGTGACCCGTAACAACCTGCACATGTTCAAGGATATCTTCAAGCTGGCCAAAGATCTTGGAGCATCCGCATGGCATATATTCCTGCTGGTTCCCACAGGACGGGCAGCCGAACTCGGCGCGGAGATTATTACCGCCGACGAATATGAAGAGGTCCTCAACTGGTTCTATGATTTCCAGAAGACAACCGACATGCAGCTCAAAGCCACCTGTGCTCCGCATTATCACCGTATACTGCGTCAGCGGGCCAAAGAGGAAGGCATCGCGGTCAATTTTGAAAACTTCGGATTAGACGCGGTCAGCCGAGGCTGCCTCGGCGGAGTGGGATTCTGTTTCATTTCCCATAGAGGACAGGTTCAGCCCTGCGGTTACCTTGATCTCGATTGCGGCAACGTGCGCGAGATTCCCTTCCCGGAAATCTGGGCAAAATCACCGCAATTCCTCAATCTGCGCAACCCGGACACCTATGACGGAAAATGCGGACACTGTGAATATGAAAAAGTCTGCGGCGGCTGCCGAGCCCGGGCACAGACAATGGAAAACAGTTACCTCGGCCCTGAACCGCTCTGTTCTTACGAGCCCAAGAAAAAGCCAAAGGACAAATAAATGGACGCAGTAGATAAACAAATTCTAGGCATTATACAGTCCGGGTTTCCCATCGTTTCCCGTCCGTATGATGAAATAGGCAAAATGGTGGGAGTTTCTGAAGACGAAGCACTTTCACGCGTGAACTCTCTGCGCGAAGACGGCGTAATACGCCGTATTGGTGCGAACTTCGGTTCCCTCGAACTGGGCTGGCACTCAACCCTTTGCGCGGCTAAAGTGCCCGAAGAAAAAATGGATGATTTTATTGCCGAGGTTAACAGCCATAGAGGCGTGACCCACAACTACCTGCGTGAAAACGACTTTAATATCTGGTTCACTTTCATCGGTCCGGACGAAGAGACTGTAAAGGCCACTCTTGATGCTATCAGTGAGAAAACCGGAGTCCATGTACTTTATCTGCCTGCCAGTAGATTGTTTAAAATCAAGGTTGATTTTGACATGAAAGACGATAAGGAGAAAAATTAATGTCCGCCAAAGAAACCATCATCTCCCCATCCCTGCTCTCATGTGATTTCAGCCGTCTTGCCGATGAGCTGAAAGCATTGGAAGAAGCAGGACTCAAATGGGCGCACCTTGATGTAATGGACGGTAAATTCGTACCGAATATAACTTTCGGACCTCCGGTAATTAAATCCATGCGCAAGGAGTGCAATCTGTTCTTCGATTGCCATCTGATGATTGAGCAGCCGGAGCGTTACATTGATGAATTCTGCGATGCCGGGGCAGATCTGCTCTGTATCCATGCGGAATCAACCGTGCATCTTGAACGCGCTGTAGCCGCCATTGCCGAACGCGGAGTAAAACCCGCAATCGCCTTGAATCCGGCAACACCTCTGGAATCAATCAAATACCTGATTCCGCAATTGCACATGGTGCTGATCATGTCCGTAAACCCCGGTTTCGGAGGACAGAAGTACATCCCCTTCTGCACTCAGAAAGTTCGGGACCTGCGGGCTATGATTGATGAAATGGGCGCAGAAACCCTCATTCAGCTGGATGGCGGTGTAACAATGGACAACTGCCGGGAGCTGGTAGAAGCTGGAGCAGATGTGCTTGTTTCAGGTTCTGCTTTCTTCAAGTATCCACCTTACGCGGAACGTCACAAGCTCTTTCTTGAAACCTGTGCAGGTTAGGAAAAAAATATCATAGCTGGCCTCTAGAGGCCGTGCAAAAAAAATCCCGTCCGCAAAGAATATATGCGGACGGGATAGATTTTATGGAAGAAGTCTTTGTCTACAACAGGAAAATACCAACCTGAATCAAACCGATAATAAAACCCAGCACTCCGCCGATAACCTCGATAAACTTAAATTCCTGCTTCATGATGGAAAAGAGAATGGATTCGAGCTGCTCCATGGAAAAACATTCTACCTTATCCTGAACAAGACATTTAAAATCAAGTGAACATTCAAGCTGGGAAGAAGTGGTTTCGATGAGTTGTGGAAGCATGGAATCGAGTTCCTGAGAAAGCATTCCTTTAACGGTCTTCATTGTTTCATCATTGAGGAACATGCCTACCATAGGATGCAGGGAGGTCAGCTTCTCGCGGAAAAAAACATCCAGATATTCAAGAACAACATCCTTGTGCTTATCGATGAATGCCGGGTCATTGATTACATTTTTGATGTCTGTATGAGAAATCAGCTCTCTCTCAATCATTTCGCCAAGACGCAGGGCCAGTTCTTTCTGGCGCTTGGGGAAAATACCCTGAATGGTAAAAGGGCCCAGCTTAAGCGGTTTGTGAGGATGAAAAAGCATTTTAACCGCAAGATAGTTAGTGAACCAGCCAATCAAAGCACAGATTACGGGTGAAAGAAGAAGCTTCAATGTTATCATTTATTTTTTTTCCTGAATTATTTTTTTGTTTCAACTTAAAAAGAAGTGCGCGCACATATTTGTCTAAAAACTCATAAAGTGCAAGTAAATATAGAGACACCCGCGACTTTATCCAAAAAATACTTGATTAGTTTTCAAATCAGCGTAAAAGTTTCTTTCAATAGGGTGGAGTAAAGTTTAGGGGTATTTTATGATGAAGAATCGACAAAATTCTCAGTCTATTTATTCAGAGTTGGCCGAGCTCAGAGACAGGCATAACGATTTAAAAAAGTCATTAAATCTTATATGTCCAGATATTGAGCAATCCCGCTTCAAGCATTTATTTGCAAATGCCGCTTCTGCTATTGTCATCCTTGACCGGGAATGCAAGATACTTTTTTCCAACTCTGCTTTTACAGAAATAACGGGCTACAGCCCGGAGGAATGCGCCGATCTGTTCCTCTATAAAATACTAGTACCCCAAAAAGATACAGAAGCCCGAAACTACTTGCGTACTCTCTTCCTTGGCCCAACCTCAAAAAGCAACTTCAGCCTTCAAATTATTGACAAAGAAGGATCTAAGCACTTTGTCGACATGTCCGTAGCTACACTAAATGACTGCAATGCCGAACATGAAAACTGTATTTGCATAATACATGATGTAAGTGCAGAGAAAGAAGCTGAACAGCGTCGCGAAGAACTCATCGAAGAATTGATGGAAGTTAAAGAACTTCAGGAAGATAACGCCGCTCAGCTGGCTACCCTGCTACACCAACTTGACGAAAAAAATTATGCCCTTGAGCAGGAAATAGCAGAGAGAAAAAATGCGCAGAGAAAGCTGAAGGAAAGTGAAGCACGCTTTAAATTCATGAGTATAACGGACCAACTGACAGGACTCTACAACCGCCGCCACATGCTCGACGTGGCAGAAAAAGAAATTTTCAAAAGCCGTAAAACAGGACAGCCCTTAAGCATTCTACTCATGGACGTAGACGACTTCAAAATGTTTAACGACACCTACGGTCACGCTGCTGGAGACGAGGTTCTGGAATATATCGGAACGATCATCAGGGAGACCATCCGCAGTGGAGATAAAGCCTTCCGTTACGGCGGAGAAGAATTCATGGTTATTCTTCCCGAAACCTGCGGACAGGAAGCCATAAAAGTTGCGGAGAAGATCCGCGTCGCCTTCGCAAATTATAAATACCATCCCCAAGACGGAACTCCGGTAAACAAAACCGTCAGCATAGGCGTTGCGGAATTCACCAACGATGAATCACTGGAAAAAGTTATTAAACGGGCTGATGACAATATGTATCGCTGCAAGATAAAAGGTAAAAACAGGATCTATTTTTCCTGTGAATAATCTTATTCTGATTTTGAATTTCTCTTACTGATTACTTCGCCCAAATCCTTTTCCAACTCAGCAAAAATACTTGTAAGCCCCTCATTGAAGGCCCTGACAAGAACGTCCGCCCCATTTGATTTAATCGGAATTTCACGATCAAAATTGCGGGAATAAATTATGGGCAGATCGGCATTGCTGTTATCCAACAGAATAAACTGCATATTTAATACGGCCTTATGCTCCGAAGCTGAATAGTCACCATAAATTGAGTTGACCACCCCTTCCAGCAACAGATCTCCTGTTCCCATACTGTCCGGGCCCAGCACGTTGGCAAAAAGACCGGACTCACCAATCCAGACCCGCAAGTCTTGAGTAACCATCGATGCAGGGGGAACGAAAAAAGAATTATAGTAGTCGGCCTCAAAACCGTTCTCACCTATCTTGTAGACCAGATCACTATCCTCGTATCGAGGCGATATTTTTACTCTCCGCACAATAAGATTCTGAGTCGAATGAATGGAATTCTTATCCTTTTGTTCCCTTTTCGCATCAAGGGTAAAATATTTGCGGTCGAGACTCGGACGTTCCAGCTTAACACAGCCACTCAGCCCGCATGCTGTGAAAACAGCCGCGACGATAAGAATCCTGCAAATCGCCCACATAGTATTTGTACTTTTTTTCATTGTACTATTTCCCGCTTCTTCCTTTTTTCGGGGGATCTCCGAAGAGGACCCCGGCCGGATACTGCTTGGCTTCGTTACTGAGTTCACGCAGATTTTCCATCAACCTGCGAATATTATCCAGAATGGATTCAATATTCCCCTGCTGACCGGCCACAGTCATATTCACCCTTGAAAGTGTTGACTCAAATCTTGTGGCGGCACTTTTTATCCTGTCTGAAGCTTCGCTGATATTATTGAGAGTTTTAGAAAGATCGGCAAGGGTCTGTTTGCCCTGGGGACCGGATAAATATTTTTCCATGCCTCCGGTAACGTTCTTCGCACTCGCGGATGCCATCCGAATATCTTTCATGGCAGCCACAATGTCACCGGAAGATTTTTCCATAATCATACGCATGTTTCTAGCCGCAACTGCAACATCAGGCATAAGAGTGTCCACTGTAGGATCCGAAAGAAGCTGATTAATCCGGGTCATAAACTTTTCAGTCTCACTCAAAGTCCCGGTCAGATGTTTGCTTATTTCGCCGGTATCGGCATTTTTGAGGAAGGTACTCAAATCCTGAGCGACTTGGCGGACATCCTCGATGGCTTCCGAAATATTGGCTTTATTGATATCTTCCAGTGTATCGCTGATAGAAGCCACAGCGCTTTCAACCTTACTAAGCGTAGACGGGGCCGAGGGTACATACAAGTACTTGGGCTTCCAAGTAATTTCCAGCGGAGGATTTTTACTCGGGTCCACATAGTCAATTTCAAGAAACAGCTGTCCGGTCAACCCCAGCGAGACAGGCCGTGCCCTAAGCCCACGCTGAACTTCTTTTTTTAAAGAATGGACCAGATCCTTGCCTTCCTTGCTTGCAAACATGGAATGATTCAGATCGCCGAGAATATAGACATAACGCAACGCGCTCTGATCGATATCCACATACTGGTCAGTAACAAATTCAATACTGGCAACGGAACCGATCTTTACACCACGGAATTTGATGGGCGACCCCACTTCAAGGCCGTTAACGGATTCATTGAGATAGGTTTCCATCTTTACACTATGTTCAAAAATCTTTCCCGCACCCAGAATAGCCAGCACTGCGACAAAAAGCAGAATGCCGATAATTATAAAAAGCCCCAGTTTGAAGGGATTAGTTTTCCGACTCATATATTCTCCGTAGCCTGCGGTTGTTCCCCGGCTTTTACTTCAACTTCGCGATGAAAAAATCTGCGAACCTGCGGATGCTCCGATTCATCGCGTAAGATTCTCGGGTCACCTTGAGCAATAATTCCGCGAGTATTTTTGTCCAGCATGATCACCCGGTCCGCAACAGAAAAAATAGATTGAAGCTCATGGGTTACAATCACAAATGTTACCCCCAGAGAGCGGGAGAGGCTGCGGATAAGCTCGTCCAGTTCTGCTGAAGTTACAGGATCAAGCCCGGCTGACGGCTCATCAAGAAAAAGTATTTTAGGGTCCAGAGCCATGGCCCGGGCAATTGCTCCGCGCTTCAGCATACCGCCTGAAAGTTCTGAGGGCATCTTATCTGCGGATGTCTCCAGCCCGACAAGCGAAAGCTTCATCCGCGCAACATAATCCATGGCTTCACGGGGCATGGAAGTGAACTCTTCCAATGGCAACCGTACATTCTCCAGCAGAGTCATGGAACCGAACAACGCCCCCATTTGATACATAACCCCGATGCGCTGCAAAATTTCAAGACGTTTATCGCCATACGCTGAACCGATATCGTCGCCATCAATCAGGATCTGCCCATTAGCAGGCGGGTAAAGTCCGATCATATGCTTGAGCACGGTGCTTTTGCCGCAGCCGGAACCGCCTAGAATAATAAAAATCTCACCCTTTCTGACGTCAAAGGAAATTTTATCGATGATGACAGCTTCACCGTACGAACAGGTCAGCTCACGAACGTTAATTATATTATTGGCGGTTTGATTCAATTATATACCCGCCAGAAAAAATATTACCGCAAAAATACCATCAAAAACAGCTATCAATATAATGCCGCTGACCACGGCGCTTGTGGTGGAATCACCAACCGCACTTGCCCCGGATTTGGTAACCAATCCTCGCTGGCAGCCTATTCCGGCGACAAGAAAACTGAATACCACAGCCTTGACCATTCCACCGGAAAAATCCATCCATTGCACGTTTGCAAACACACGTCCGCTAAAAGTACTTAAAGGGTACCCCATGGAAAGCATTACCAATGCGCCACCGACCAGACTCATAAAGTTGAAAAAAAGAGTCAGCAAAGGGGTCATGCAGACTGTTGCCAGAACCCTCGGTAAGACAAGAAAGCTGATCGGATTAAGCCCCATAGTGTTCAAGGCATCCAGTTCCTCGTTGACCTTCATGGTGCCCAGCTCTGCCGCAAAAGCGGAACCGGTACGCCCGGCAAGGAGAATTGCAGTGACCATGGGACCGAGTTCACGGAACATGACAAGTCCCAACATGTTGGGCACAAAGATCTCAGCGCCGAAACGCATCAGGGAAACAGCGGACTGAAAGGACATAATCAGTCCCATCAAAAAACCGATCAAAAGGATAATCGGCAGGCCGTCTACGCCTACTTTCTCACAGGTCAGCCAGAAATCTGGCCAGCGCAACCTGCTTTTACGTGTTGATAAAGCCAAAAAAGAAAGGACACAGTTGCCGGTAAATTCAATCTGCTCACGCATATCTGCGGCTACAGCCTGACCGGAAATTCCAATAGAGGTTACCCAGTTGCGTAATCCGCCTTTACCTGTTTCATTTTCCTGAGCAGGCGCCGCCTTTTCAAAATCGAATAGATCCAGAAAAGAAGTGAATTCAGGACGAAGGCCATTGACCGCAAGGGTCCTGCCCCGGTCCCGGCAGCCGGCTTGCATCATCATAAATAATGAAGCTCCCCCGCCATCCAGATAGTCTATCCCTGCACATTCCACAACAGTCCCCCCGGAGGAAACGGCAGCACGGGCAGCATCCCAGATTTCACCTGCCCCTTCGGCATCCAGATGGCCGGAGACGGTCATGGTTGAACCTGATATTTTAAATCTTATTTTACCTGCAGACATCTCATACTCTTTTACAATGATATATTGTGATAATTAGCAGGTGTACTCGGGAATGAAAAGCAAGAATACGTTTAAAACAATCATCTCCAAAAAAAAGGCCGCAATATACATAGGATATCGCGGCCTCCCTACTGCTGATAAAGCGGTATCTGCGGCGTTACAGCAAAAAAAGACAGAAACTCGCGTATGTCTAAATACGCTTCGTTCCTGTCCTTTTTTTTGAGCCTTTAATCCGGCACATTCCGAATAGTCAGCTTGATTTGGATTCCGCCTCAAGCTCGACTTTAAATAAAACTATGCGATCCAGTCATCATCATCGGCGATGGGTGCGAAACCGCGACGCATGGTGTTTTCACAAACAAGGCGCGGGTCCATGAATTGAAGCAGGTAATCGGGACCACCGGACTTGGAGCCGACACCGGACATCTTGAATCCCCCGAAGGAGTGACGCTCTACCAGAGCACCTACACTTGGTTTGTTCAGATAAAGGTTACCGACCCGGAAGTCACGGGAAGCCTTTTCAAGATTTTTAGGACTTCTGGAATAGACAGCCCCGGTAAGCGCGAACTTTGTAGAATTGGCAATATCCAGCGCTTCATCAAAATTACCGGCCCGCATGATGGAAAGAACCGGTCCGAAAACCTCTTCCTGTGCGATGCGATGTTCCTTTTTGATGCCGTCCACAACTAGAAGCGGAGTGTAGCAACCGCCCTTCTCGAGGTATTCGGCAGGAGCCTCGTGCTTAATGACGATATTGCCTTCTTCCTCGGCAACTTTGCAATACTCAAGCACGTTTTTCTGGGCTGCCTTATCGACAACCGGCCCCATATAATTTGCAGGATCTTCGGCAGGTCCAAGCTTAATGGATGCTGCAGCTTCCTTGAGACGATGAATGAAACGGTCATAAATGGAATCAAGGACAATTACGCGGGAACAGGCCGAACACTTCTGCCCCTGAAAACCGAAGGCAGCGTAGAGAACACCGATTACGGCTTCATCAAGATCAGCATCGTCATCAATGATGATACCGTTCTTACCGCCCATTTCCGCGATAACTTTTTTGCACTGCTCCTGACCGGGCTGAACTTTGGCCGCACGTTCCTGAATACGCAGACCAACTTCCATTGAACCGGTGAAAGCGATTACAGAAACATCAGGATGATCAACAAGATGATCGCCCATTACCGAACCGCGTCCGGGGCAGTAGTTGAACACACCGTCAGGCAGACCGACGGCCTTGAACATATCCACTATGCCGTAGCCGACAACTGAGGATATTCCGGCAGGCTTGTAAACAACGGGACATCCGGCAACAATGGCTGCGGAGACCATGCCCAGACTGATTGCCAGCGGAAAGTTCCACGGTGCGATTACTGCGGCGACTCCCTTGCCCTGATAAAAATACTGGGAAAATTCACCCGGTGCATTACCCATACGCTTGGGAGTGCCGAGGCGAATCATCTCACGGGCATAATATTCCATGAAGTCAATGGCTTCTCCTACATCACCCTGAGCCTGATCCCATTGCTTACCGACTTCGAGGACCTGCATAGCGCAAAGTTCATAAATATGGTCCTTAAGATACTGGGAAGCTTTGAGCAGGTACTGAGCACGTTCTTTAGGATCGACATTACGCCAGTCCAGATAAGCTTCCTTGGCGGTAGCTACAGCTTTATCCACTTCAGCAGTTCCGGCCTGACATACTGAGCCGATAATTTCCGAAGGATCAGCTGGGTTGTAAGAATCAAGGGAATCGTCGGTAACAACGTCCTGCCCACCGATATAGAGGGGGTAGCGTTTTCCAAAATCCTGACGGATCTTAGCCATGGCTGCAGGAAAAGCATCGCGCTGTTCTTTTTCTGTGAAGTCAGCAGGCGGGAAATTATTGAAGCGGGCCAACGCACCTTCGGGAAGTTCTTTTTTCTTCTTAGGCGGTTTGGCTTCCAGTTCACGCTTAAGGGTAATTTCAGGATTCTCCAGCAAACGATAAATGTCTGCTTCATCTGCAAAGGTCTGTTTGAGGAAAGATTCGTTGGCAGTGTTTTCAAGCAAACGACGGACGAGATAAGCCATTCCCGGAATGAGATCGCCGTAAGGACAATAGAGACGGACACGCTTTGCTACATTACGCAGCCCCTTGCGAACAGGTTCCGCCATGCCGTAAAGGACCTGAAATTCATATTTTTCTTCGGGAACATTCAGCTCTCTGGCAGCTTCCATTACCGAGGAGATGGTTCTGATGTTATGAGATGCACAGGCAAAATGGCAGATGTCGTGATTCTCAAGAATCATCCGCGACACACGTTCATATGCCATGTCGGATTCAGGTTTGTGGGTCCATACAGGAACAGGCCAGTCGTTCTGCTTGGCCAGTACGGTTTCATAATCCCAGTAAGCACCCTTTACCAAACGGATTGATATGGGGAGATTTTCTTCGCGGGCCCAGCTCAGCATATCGGAGACATCATCGTCCACACTGCGCAGGTAGGCCTGAAAAACAATACCGAGATGCGGATAGTCAGGATATTTTTTCCTGAACCTTTTGTACATTTCAACGGTAGGCTCTTTATATTTAAGAGCTTCCATATCAATACACATGAAGCCGCCCATATCCATAATTTTCTTATAGACAGGCTCAATAGCATCCATCATTCCCTGCACGGTACCTTCAAGATCGACAGGCTTGGACTGGGAATAAAAAGCGGAAGGTTTTACTGCGACATTGATTTTAGGAGCATGTCCCCAATCAAGATCACCGGACGCATCAAGGGCATCCCATTTCTTGTATTCTTTTTCAACTGCATCGAGAACTTCTAGATAACCGTTGCGATAGGCGATCGCTTCCTCGTGAGAAACGGTTGCTTCGCCGAGAAGGTCGAGCACGAATGCAAAACCGTCCTTGCGCAGCTTACGGATACCCTTAACAGCTTCTTTTGACTTCTGACCGATGATAAACTGACGGGCCATTCCTTCAATGTTGGAACGAATGGTCTTGTTCAGCACCTTGGCAACAAGACCGCCGCCGAAACCGGTTTTGGTTGCACCCCATTTGAGAACATCGGGAATATTGCTGTCTTCACCGGCAAAATATTCTTCAATATGTCTGGAAAGAGACTCGGAAGTGTTCAGGTACGGCAGAACATCAACAAAACGGAACATCTGGACCTTGAAATCTTCATTTTTCATGGACCAGTCCATTACTTTACCTGTCCACCAACCCTTATTAAATATTGAAGGAGCTTCACCGGAGATGGAATCAAAAAACTGTTTCCCGCGTTCTATTACTTTGCTGTCCAGATTGGAGACTTCTGTATTCATACCTGACTCTCCTTGAGATTTTTAATGGTTCGCCGAAATCATATTTGCAGACCGACTAAAAATCACTCCAGCCCTGACTTAACAGGAAGCTACAGGCCCACTCTGCCGAGCCTGTTCACGGGATTTGCACAGTCTGTTATGATTCGTAATATTCTTCCTCTTCAAGAGGAATTGCCCGAGACTCCCTGATAGTGTTCAATACGATGGTGGAATTAGTATCCCTGACTGTTTCGATCCTTCCGATCTGCCCCAGCATAATGGCCAATCCGTCAGTATCTTCACAACGGACCTTAATGAGATAGCTGTCCCTTCCTGCGCAGTAATGCACTTCCAGCACTCCCGGAACCCGGGAAAGCTCTTCACCTGTGGAGGTGGCGCCGACGCCTTCATTAACGTTAACAAAGATGAAGGCGGTAAGGGAACGGCCAACAGCCTTGGGATCAACAATAGCCTCATATCCGGTAAGCACTCCCTTACGTTCCAACTTGCGGACACGCTCGAGAACTGCAGAAGGAGCCATACCGACCTTTCTTGCGATATCGGCATTGGAGACCCGGCCACTATTCTGAAGTATTGTCAGAATTTTACGATCAGTTTCGTCAATCTTTCTCTTACTCATTTGTTTTTTAGAATAAAATTCAATTTTAAAGGTTTTGTCAAGAAGAAATCACACATCAACAGAGCAATAAACACTAAAAGTTAAGCAAAACAACAATATAAACGAATTAATTTCTGTACACCCTATGCACACCAGAATTTACTACTGATTCTTACTAAATGTAAATGTACAATGCACAGCAACTTGATTAAAAAATCAATCAAAATTGTAATAATTCGACAAGCAAAAGAACATTTTTGTACATTATATACCGCCAAAACAACACCGAATGCTGAAAAAAACAGTCATACAATGCTGAAAACTAATAATACAGAGGTCTGATTTCGGAAAAGCAGAAAACTGCGAATAAGAGCCGGACGGAATTTGTGATTTCAAATGGGACTTGACGAATTAAGTTCGTATAATAGGCAATAAAGCAGAACAAAGCAACCCCTCCGAACAATATTCGAGTTCCCCAATTACACTTTGTTTTTTCACAGCATCCATCATTTAATAGTGCTTAAAATAGTAAATCCGCAATATCTTCAACGATAGGACCAGAAGAATAAAAGAATATTATTCATAAACCATCCACTAATTGACGGTTAACACCATATAATCGTAAGGGTCTATTTTAAAATCAGCATCAATAGATACAGAATAGGAATCAAACATGTCATCACCTGCTCTACTTTACCTCAAACTCATCGGATCAGTAGTCTTCTGGGGAGGAACCTGGGTCGCCGGAAGAATCCTCGCAGGACACCTGACCCCATATTCAGCAGCTTTTTTGCGCTTTTTCTTCGCTACTATATTCATGTACTTCCTCACTTGCCGAATTAACGGGCGTAAACCGAAATGCGAAAAAAAGGATATTCTCCCGCTGGCTTTTCTCAGCCTAACCGGAGTTTTCCTGTATAATATTCTTTTTTTCAGTGGATTGCAGACCGTTACTGCGGGCAGAGCAGCACTAATCATTGCCGCCACACCAACCTTTATCGCTCTTGGCTCGGCTTTTATTTTCAAGGAGAAATTCACAGCCTGGAAAATTGCCGGATTCATACTGGCACTGGCCGGAGTCAGTACCATTATCGGGCACGGCAACCCAATATCAATAATTACTGAAGGAGCCAGCCTGGGTGATCTCTGTATTATCGGCTGCGTGCTAAGCTGGGCTGCATATTCATTGGCCGGAAAACCGGTAATGAGAAGGATAAACCCGATCGAGACCGTTTTCTGGTCCTGCCTGTTCGGTACATTTATGCTTCTTGGACCCGCCCTCTACCACGGGTTAATGTCCGAAATAATCAGTGCATCTTTTATTGACTACAGCTGCATCATCTATCTGGCACTGCTTGGAACAAGCCTCGGATTCAGTTGGTATTTTGAAGCCATACAGGTGATAGGACCATCCAAGACAGGTATATTCATTAATCTTGTACCGGTCACCGCCGTAGCACTTGGGGCTATCATGCTAGGAGAACCTGTTGATCTTTTTCTCGTTACGGGCGGAGCTTTGACTATTTTTGGCGTCTGGCTGACCAACCGAAGCTAGACTTGAGCAAAAAAAAATGAAAGATTGCATTCTGCATCTCTCAACGTATCCTGCATTTCTGAAAAGCTTTTTGCAGCAGGACACGAGAAGCCTATAACATTTTTATTAACAAAAATATTTTATACAATTATCATAACGATTGGGAAAATTCACAGCGAATTGAGCAGTAGCACAAGCTTTTCCCTCTGAACGCCGGAGGCATTAAATATGTACGATACAGATGATTTATATAATGAAGAAGAGGACTATTCCGGTCCTAGCAGATCGCAGAAAAAACGTGAGATGACCGCGCTGCAGAAGCAGGCGGAAAAGCTGATGAATCTCGGTCCTGAGCTGGTTAAGAAATGCGGTTTGCCAGACTACTTCATCGATGAAGTACTGGATGCCATGACCATAACAGCTCACGAAGCGAAACGACGCAAAGTCCAGTACATCGGAAAACTCATGCGTGACATAGACTCGCAACCGCTTATAGATTTTCTTGAAGATATCGAAACAGGGAACAGAGCCGACAATTTAAAATTTCACGCCCTTGAGCAATGGCGCGACAGGCTCGTTGAAGGCGACTTTTCCGTACTCGATGAAATCATGGAAAAGTATCCGGAAGCAGACCGCCAAAGAATTTCCCAGCTGGCCCGCAATGCCAGAAAAGAAAAAGATAAATCCAAGCCTCCTAAATCCGCACGGGCTCTTTTTAAGATCCTGCGTGAACTATCTGAGTAAACAGGCTTGACTACATAAAATTCAATCTTATTTTACTTATGTTGTGAATTAATTCACAGTTCCGTTTCCAAGTAAACAATCAAGGAGAAACACCGTGACTTATACCTTTAGTGGTGTAGAATTAGAAGAAAGGACATGTCCACACTGCGGCGAAGAACTCAGCCCCTGGATCGCACCTCCGGAATCTGGCTGGGGTGTTATTGTTGTATGTAACAACAATAAATGTCCGCACTATGTAGGATCTGAATGCGATATCGCCAACAAACGTGATGATTCAAATCTCGGTTGCCGATATGCTGAGAACCCTGATAACAAGTACACCCCGTTCAACCTCCTTGCATGGACAAGATAATTTAAGACTGTAACTACAGCACCTTAAATCCCCGCAGGCTTAGGCTTGCGGGGATTTATTTTTTAGCTTGTTGACAAAATAAATAACAACTTCTATTGCAAGTTTCCCTATCTTGAAATCTATTGCCGCGAGGGTCGCAATGTCCTTTCTCCAATCTCCATACATCGCAGTTATTGCTTTGATCACAGCCGTGTTGCTCTGGTCCAGCTCATTTATTGCGCTGAAAATTTCCATGGCGGTTTATGATCCTACTTTCGTTATATTCGGAAGGATGATGCTGGCTTCGCTCTGTTTCATGTTTTTCATCCCGAAATTCAAGAAACAAACCTTTCGCAAGGGTGATTTCAAATGGCTTGTCTTCATGGCTTTTTGCGAACCGTGCATGTATTTCATATTTGAAAGTCAGGCCCTGACCATGACCTCTGCCTCACAGGCCGGTATGATCTGCGCCACCCTGCCCTTGCTCATGGCTGTCGCCGCACGATTCATACTTAAAGAGGACCTGACCCGCAGGACATTAATCGGGTTTGCGCTGGCTGTATGCGGTGGAATATGGCTGTCACTTTCTTCGGAATCCACGGAAAGTGCTCCCGATCCCATACTCGGTAATTTTTTTGAATTTCTAGCTATGTGCTGCGCTGTGGGCTACATGACCGTGCTGAAAAAAATGACTGCCCATTATCCTGTTCTTTTCCTGACCGCGCTGCAGGCCTTCATCGGGGCTATTTTTTATTTACCGCTTCTAGCCCTGCCCTCCACCAACCTCCCTACATTTTTCGATCCTCTGGCTGCGGGCAGCATCATTTATCTTGGAATATGCATCACCATCGGTGCTTACGGACTGTACAACTTCGGAATGTCTAAACTTCCGGCCAACCAGACCACCGCCTATGTCAATCTGATTCCGGTATTCACGCTTTTCTTCGGCTGGTCCATCCTTGATGAGACTTTCACCCCCACGCAATTTCTGGCCGCCGCGCTGGTCATGGGCGGTGTCATTTTAAGTCAGGACAAGAAAAGTGAATAATTTTTCATAATCTCCGTCGTGAATAATAAACCTTCCGACGGGCTCGACTGAATAAAAAAACGCAATATCTAGGCAGATATTGCGTTTTTTTCAGGGCAGTTTGTACTGTTTATATTTCTATAAAAACCGGTAGATCAGGCAGGTCAATACCATCCATCCGCGCTGCCTCTTCAAGTAAACGCGAAACAGCCTGCTCACCTTCATCACCTACATCCATGGAATAATCAGTCACAAATGTCTCAATGTGCTCGTTAATTACGGCATCGTCCATTTCCTGAGCATTTTTTTTAATGTAAGGCCATGCGGATTCCCTATCCACATGGGAAAGAGTCAGGGATTTACGGATAGCAGCATTAATCAGGGAAGCTGTTTCCGCTCCGAGAGAACGCTTTATTGCGATGGAACCGAGCGGGATCGGCAGGCCGGAAAAATCCTCCCACCATTGACCGAGATCAGCCAATCTAGAGAGTCCTAAGTCTGCATAGGTAAAACGTCCTTCATGTATTACCACCCCGGCATCCACTTCGCCGCTTTTGATGGCAGGCATCACCTGATCAAAAACCATCTCCACCAAATTGACTTTTATTCCGGCTTCACGACACATGAGACTGAAAAGCAGATTTGCAGTGGTATGACGCCCCGGTATGGCAATACGCTTGCCATCGAGGTCTGCAATGGTGCAAGGTGCTCCGGTAAGCAGCAAAGGTCCTACTCCGCGGCCCATCGCTCCCCCTGCACGCAAAAGGACATACTCATCCATTATGTGCGCGGCGGCATGGGCGGAAACCTTGCAGATATCCATCTTCCCGGAACGGGCCATGGAGTTGAGTTCTTCCACATCAGCTAGAGTAACATCCAGCTTGAAGGGATCGATGCTGACAGCCCCGCTGGCTAGGGCATGAAAAATAAAAGTATCATTCGGACAGGGCGAATAGCCCAATTTCAATATTTTGTTCATGGACAATGTTTTATATTTTTAAGAGCCTAAAATCCAGTGTTGACATGACTGGAAGCGACTTTTATTTACGGCTGAACAAAGGTGAATATAAATGATCTCAAAAAACTATTTCGATAAAGCCGGACTCGGCAGTATCCTCGACAAAGTGCTTGCCGGGGAACGTATTTCCACCGAGGACGGGATGACCCTCTTCAACTGTCCCGATCTTAATGCCCTCGGCGCACTGGCCTCTATTCGCAGAAGACAGCTGCATGGCAACAAGACATATTACGTAATCAACCGCCACATTAATTATACAAATATATGTGTGAACGGCTGCCTGTTCTGTGCCTATGCCCGCAAGCCCGAGGAAAAAGGTGCATTCAAACTTAGCCGGGAAGAGATTCTCGAGAAGCTGGAAAAAGCGCCCATACCCCCTCGCGAAGTTCATGTTGTCGGCGGATGCCATCATGATATTCCGCTTTCTTTTTTCGAGGAGACCTTCGTAGAAATAAAGAAACTTCTTCCGCAGGCATCCATAAAATCATTCACAGCAGTTGAAATAGCCCATTTTGCGACGTCCGAAGGGATCTCTACCGTTGAGGTTCTCAAACGACTTAAAGAAGCCGGAGCAGAGATGCTGACCGGAGGCGGAGCTGAAATTTTTAATCCCGATGTCCGTGCCAAAATCTGTCCGGGCAAACTTCCCGGTAAGGAATGGCTGCGCATTCATGGAGAAGCCCATGAACTGGGTTACTCGACTAACTGCACCATGCTCTACGGACATGTGGAATCTTTTGCAGACCGCGTCGATCATCTGGACCAATTGCGTCGCCAGCAGGACAAGACAGGTGGATTCAGCTGCCTTATTCCTCTGCCGTTCCTGACTGAGAACAGCAGGCTTAAAATCGACAATCCCCTCACCGGAGTCGATGAATTGCGCAATATCGCAGTCTGCCGCCTCATGCTCGATAACATCCCCCACATCAAATCATACTGGGTTATGCTTGGCGTCAAGCAGGCTCAAACCGCACTGCATTTCGGTGCTGACGACTTTGATGGCACTGTGGTTGAGGAAAAAATTGGACACATGGCCGGGGCAGAATCTGAGCAGGGCTTGAGCCGCACTGAATTAAAAGAAATGATTTCAGGATGCGGATTCACACCAGTTGAGCGTGACGCTGCTTTTAATGAGATCTAATGCCTGCTGAGGCAAAAAAGGTGTAATATGAATAAACTTACTCAAAGCCCTGATGAAGTTCTTGCCATAGGCGAAAAAGTCGAGGCCGGTGAACGAATTAATTTTGATGAAGCTTTCACCCTGCTGGAAAAGGCCGACCTCTTCGATCTAGCCAGCCTTGCACATTCTATAAGAATGAAAAAACACCCCGACCCGAATGTTACGTACGTAATCGACCGCAACATCAACTATTCAAATATTTGTGATTGCGGTTGCCGTTTCTGCGCATTTTATGTGGCTCCCGGGCAAGACGGCGGTTTCGTTATTAGTAAAGAAGAACTGGGCCAGAAAATTCAGGAAACAATTGATCTGGGCGGCACACAGATTTTAATGCAAGGCGGGCATCATCCTGATCTGCCGCTTTCCTTTTATGAGGATATGCTCCGCTTCATCAAAGATAATTATCCGGTCCACATTCACGCTTTCTCTCCACCGGAAGTAGTTTACTTCAGTAAATTGAACGGGATTTCCATTAAGGAAGTTCTGGAAAGACTAATCAATGCCGGCCTTGCCTCCATCCCCGGAGGTGGCGCTGAAATTCTGGTGGATGAAATCCGCAGTAAAATCGCACCCAATAAATGCAGCACCGCCAAATGGCTGGAAGTAATGGAAACTGCACACAATCTTGGTCTGCGTACGACTGCGACCATGATGTTCGGACATGTGGAAGAACCTGCTGACCGCATCAAGCATCTCTTTGCTGTACGTGAAGTGCAGGACCGTACAGGCGGATTCACCGCGTTTATCCCCTGGACCTTTCAGCCGGACAATACAAACATTCCTGATGCGCGCAAAATGACCAGTGTCGAATACCTGCGTATGCTCGCTGTCTCACGCATTGTTCTCGATAACATCGATAACGTACAGGTTTCGTGGGTAACTATGGGTCCTAAAATTTCGCAGTTAGCGCTTTTTTACGGTGGGAATGATTTTGGTTCCACAATGATTGAAGAAAATGTAGTGAAAGCGGCCGGAGTAAGTTTCAGACTCTCTGAAGCGCAAATACACAACCTGATTAAGAAAGCAGGATTTGTGCCCAAACAACGGCTTATGGATTACACTCTCGTGGAGCAAACAAATGGAGAATGTTAAAGTCGGACGAATTTCATACCTGAACGTCCTACCCATATATCACCCGCTGGAGACAGGATTAATCGAAAACAATTTTGAATTCGTCTATGGTCCTCCTGCTAAGCTGAACAAAATGATGTCTGAAGGATTGATGCATATCTCTTCAAACTCATGTATCGAATACCTGCGCCATTCAGAACAGTATCTGCTGCTGCCCGACCTTGCAATCGGCAGCCGGGGACCGGTACAATCTGTAATAATGATCAGCCGTAAACCACTGGAGCAACTCAAGGGCTGCAACGTACTGGTCAGTGCCCAGACACATACCTCGGCGGCTTTGCTAAAGATCCTGCTCAGTGAATACATTCCTCTCAATGCCAGCTATACGACAGGTAACGCCACCGAAATACTTGAAGCAGGAGAACTGCCTGAAGCAATCTTATGCATTGGTGATGAAGCCCTGAATCTGCGTAAGCACGAAGAATATCCCTACATCTTCGATCTGGGTGAAGAATGGATTAGATGGACAGGACTGCCCTTCATCTTCGGTATCTGGACCGTACGACGCGACTCAGCCCATCGGGAAGACGTTAAGCAGGCAATTCGCGATTTGATCCGTGCTAAAAAATGGGGACAGGCCAATATTGAACAGATATGTCAGATGACGGCAGACAAAACCATGCTTAATCTGGAAGAAAGCCGCTCATATTACGATGGACTGGTCTATGATCTTGGAAAAACAGAAATTGAAGGTCTCAAAGTCTTCGCCAAGTATCTGCTTAAAACTGAACAGATCTCGCACATTCCCGATTTGGAATTTATAGAGATTTAAAACCAATCTTCTCCCTTAATTAAAAAAGGCCGTAATATCATATGATATTACGGCCTTTACTTATGAGTCATACTTCTAGCGAAGCTGTATGTGAAATGCTTACACAGACTAGCCTGCGAGTTGCTTAACGTGCTCAATAAAATAACGTACGGCAGGAAAAAATTCACGACCTTGCAGATAAGCAAGATAAAAACTCCTCTCAAGGTTGAGAGGCAGATCCTGAATATGCACAAGCTCCCCAGTATCGATAAGTGACTGTGCGGCGAGTCTGGAAGTAACGCTTACGCCTAACCCGGCTCGTACACACTGCACAACAGCTTGTGTGGACTCCACCCAGACAGTAACGTTCAATTCACGTACGCTTGTGCCCATTTCCGCCAAACCTGCTTCAAGAGCTTTACGGGTACCGGAACCGCCTTCGCGCATAACCCAAGGCAATTCAGCAAGAAGCTGGATGTCATCAATACCATCGTAATTACGTACAAGTACAGGAGGGGCGACAATAACAAGCTCATCACGCATTATCGGCACAAATTCAATATTCGGAACATCCGCAGAAGCACCGACAACACCCAGGATAAGATCACCTGAACGAACTTTTTCTAGAATTTCAGTAGAATCACCTACCGATAAATGTACGCTTACGTCAGGATATTTTTTGCAATAATTATAAAGCAGATTCGGCAGCAGGTAATGAGAAGGAATGGTACTTCCACCGATTTCGAGATCACCTACAACTTTATCGCGCAAGACATTGATTTCATTATGAGCTTTGCCAATCAGGTTGTAGATATCCTTAGCATTGCGGAATAGGACCTCACCAGCCTGAGTGGGCATAATTGAACGCCCGAGGCGGTCAAAAAGATGAACTCCTAACTCTTCCTCAAGAGTTGAAATATGTGCGCTTATAGTAGGCTGGGAAAGAAACAATTCTTTACCGGCCTTGGAAAAACTCTTTAACTCGTAAACTTTGCAGAATGCTTCAAGACGACGTAAGTCCATATAATCTCTCGTATCGAAAATATCTATATCAAATTATAAAAAAAAGGGACGGAATAATCTTCCGCCCCTTTGGATAAGCATTTAAGATGCTTACTGAGCTTCCTCTACAGGAGCCTCAGTGGTTGCCGCAGCTTCTGGAGCAGAAGCGTCAGCACGTTTGGTCAGCTCGATCATGCACATGGGAGCGCAGTCACCCTTACGGGGCTCAGCGAGCTTGATGATGCGGGTGTAGCCACCACCGCCGCCTTCATAGCGGGGTCCGATCTCATCGAAGAGCTTCTTAACAAGACCGTGGTTCTCAAGAGTCTTATAAGCAAGACGTCTGGAGTGGAGGTCATTGCGAAGGGCAAGGGTGATCAGCTTTTCACAAGAGCTTCTCAGTTCTTTTGCCTTGGGCTCGGTGGTACGGATATGTTCATAGGTCAACAGAGAGCGAACCATATTTCTCAGCATGGCCTTCCTGTGGGAAGCACTTCTGTTGAACTTTCTTCCGGACTTTTTATGCCTCATTTTTCTCTTTCCTCTTCAGCCATTCCTGATGCTTTTTATCGAAATCCTCGAGGACCATACCGAACTTAAGTTCCATGCTGTCAAGAACACGACGAATTTCATCAAGTGACTTACGTCCAAAGTTCTTGGTTTTAAGCATAGTCTGTTCAGTGCGCTGCACAAGTTCACCAACAATGCGAATGTTGGCAGCCTTGAGGCAGTTAGTAGCACGAACGGACAGTTCGAGTTCGTCGATACTCTTGAACAGATTCGGGTTGAGATCGAGGTCGCTTTCTTTGGACTCTTCCTGCTCGGAACCCATTTCATCGAAATTGATGAATACGGAGAGCTGCTCCTTGAGGATTTTTGCACTGTAGGCAATTGCATCCTCAGGGGTGACGGAACCATCAGTGAAAACTTCGAGAATAAGCTTGTCATAGTTGGTCATCTGTCCGACACGAGCCTGTTCCACACTGTAAGCAACCTTACGAATGGGAGAAAAGCTGGAGTCGAGAACAATGTGACCAATTTCATTAACAAGACCTTCGTGCATATCAGCAGGAACAAAGCCCTTGCCCATGCGAATCTCAAAAGTCATTTCCAGATCCATCTTCTCGGAAAGAGTCGCGATAATCTGCTCAGGATTGAGGACTTTGACGTTCTGGTTTTCCTGAATATCAGCTGCGGTGACACCGCCCTGTTTGTTTACCCTGAGGGTAAGAAACTGGGGTTCATCTGTAGTCATTGCGAATCTGATCTGCTTGATGTTCAGAACGATCTCAGTCACATCTTCCATCACACCTTCTATAGTGGTGAATTCGTGCTGAACTCCTTCGATCTTTACAGCAACCGCGGCAGCTCCCTGCATTGAAGAGAGCAGAACTCTACGCAGAGAGTTCCCGATGGTTGTTCCAAATCCGCGCTCAAGGGGTTCACAAATGAACTTTCCGTAAAGCTCGTTAGACTTGGGGTCACGCACAAGCTGTTCCGGCTTAACCAGCTCGGCCCAGTTGCGGGTGTTGATGAGTTTGTCACCGTCTTGAATAAGCATGCACTAATCCTTCTTATTTGGAGTACAGCTCGACAATCAGCTGTTCGTTGATAGGGAACTGGATATCTTCCCTAGTCGGCATCGCTTTAACTTCACCTTTGAAATTAGCACCGTCAGCTTCAAGCCACTCAGGGCATCCGCGACGAGCAATAGCTTCCTGTGCTTCAGCAATTACGGGGATCTTACGGGATTCTTCACGAACCACGATAACATCGCCGGGCTTTACATGCATGGAAGGAACGTTAACACGTATTCCGTTTTTGGTGAAGATACCGTGTCTCACGAGCTGGCGAGCCTGATCGCGGGAGTTAGCGAATCCAAGACGGTAAACAGTGTTATCAAGGCGAGTCTCAAGAAGCATGAGCAAGTTAGCACCGGTTACACCTTTCATGCCGTCTGCGCGCTTGAAGTAGCTGCGGAACTGGCCTTCGAGGACACCGTACATACGACGCACTTTCTGCTTCTCACGAAGCTGAATAGCGTAGTCACTCATTTTCTTTCTCATGCGACCGGCAATACCGGGAGCATAAGGACGACGTTCATAAGAACACTTATCAGTAAAGCAGCGGTCGCCTTTGATGAAAAGCTTTTCGCCTTCACGGCGGCACAGTCTGCATTTTGCTTTTGTATATCTGGCCAAGGTTATTGCTCCTTCGAAATTAGACCCTGCGACGTTTCGGCGGACGACAGCCGTTGTGCGGGATGGGTGTTATATCGCGAATGAAGTTAACCTTCATACCGACGTTACCGATTGCGCGCATAGCTGCTTCACGACCGGAGCCGGGGCCTTTGACAAAAATACCAACTGTACGCATACCCTGATCCTGAGCTTTACGAGCAGCAGTTTCAGCAGCTACCTGAGCTGCAAAGGGAGTAGATTTTCTAGATCCCTTGAAACCAGAGGCACCGGAGGTACCCCAGCTGATTACGTTGCCTTTCAGATCAGTGAAAGTAATTATAGTATTATTAAATGTTGCTTTAACGTGAGCAATGCCCACGGGAACATTCTTCTTCTCTTTTTTCTTGCCGGAACGGCGAGGTCTAGCCATACCATTCTCTCCAGAATGAATTTAAATCAGCAGCACGAGGACCTTAACATGGTCTGAAAACTGCGGATTGAATTATTTCTTCTTTCTGCTCATGACAGAGCGACGGGGACCTTTGCGAGTTCTAGCATTGGTCTTGGAGCTCTGACCACGCACGGGCAGTCCGCGGCGGTGACGCAGTCCACGATAACATCCGATGTCCATCAGGCGCTTAATATCAGCTACCTGGTCACGACGGAGGTCACCTTCAACTTTATAATTATCTTCAAGTTCCTTACGGATGGTGTTCACCTGCTCGCCACTGAGGTCGTCAGTTTTGAGGGTCCAGTCGATACCAACAGTATCAAGAATCTTGAGAGCGGTAGTCCGACCTACACCGTAAATGTAAGTCAGTGCAATATCCAAACGCTTATTTTTCGGAAGGTCTACTCCAGCGATACGAGCCACAGTTATACCTCTCTATCCTTGACGCTGTTTGTGTCTGGGGTTGTCACAAATAACCCTCAGAACACCCTTGCGTCTGATTACTTTGCATTTGGGACAAATCTTCTTAACAGATGGTCTTACTTTCATGACCGTCTCCAAATAATGCAGTTAAACAGTTTCAACAATCGGGAGCTAGCCGATTGTGGCCTTATGCCTCAGCTGCCCGGCTAAAGGGCAGCATTACCATGCCAGTCTTTCGTTGCCGCGAAATTCAAGACGTGTACTCTACAGAACGATTTTAAAAAAATCAACCCCTGTAACGCACCAAAAAAAAATTAAGAAAGGCTCAAAATCTGAGGCCCTTCTGAAGTGATGGCAATGGTATGCTCAAAATGGGCGGACAGCTTTCTGTCCTTGGTCACTGCAGTCCACTTATCATCGAGGATTTCGATATCGTGTGAACCTTCTGTCACCATCGGTTCGATGGCTATGACCATTCCCGTTCTAAGTTGCACACCGGGAAGACCAGATGGCACAAAATTCGGTACTTCAGGTTTTTCATGAAGGTTGCGGCCGATGCCGTGCCCTACAAAGCGGCGCACAACTCCGTAACCGGCTCCTTCTGCATATTCCTGAACTGACCGGGAAATATCATAAAGACTGTTGCCAGGCAATGCCTGTTTAATCCCGCGCATAAGAGATTCACGGGTAACATCGAGAAGATTCTGCGTACTGGCGGTTACTGAGCCAACCGGATAGGTCCTAGCGGAATCTCCGTAAAAACCTTGAAAGATGACACCCATATCAATGCTAACGATATCTCCTTCATTCAAAATTCTTTTTTCAGAAGGAAATCCATGAACAATTTCTTCATTCACAGAGCAGCAAAGAGCAAATGGAAAACCGTGATAACCTTTGAATGCCGGCTGCACTCCAAAATCATCACAGGCTTTGCAGGCTATATTTTCAAGACTCATGGTGGTAATGCCGGGCTTAATGGCCTCACCCAGCATATCCAGAATAGTAGAAACAAGACGATTGGCCTCACGCATGAGGCCAATCTCCTTGTCATTCTTGAGGTAGATACCTCTGTACTTTTTCAATGGAATTACCTTCCCTTGATCTTGCTGCCTTTACCCATGAGGCCCTCATACTGACGAGAGATCATGTAGGATTCGATCTTACCCATGAAGTCCATTGCAACACCGACAACGATGAGCAGTGCGGTTCCACCGAAATAGAAAGGCACGTTGAACTGAGAGATAAGAATCATCGGCAACACACAGATAGCTGCTACGTACAGAGATCCCCAGAGAGTAATCCTGGTCAGAACGCGGTCAATATATTCGCGAGTTCTATTACCAGGACGAATTCCGGGAATAAAACCGCCCTGCTTCTGAATGTTCTCTGCAATTCCTTTAGGATCAAACATGATCGCAGTGTAGAAATAGCAAAAGAAGATAATCAGAGCGATGTATACTACATTATATGCAATTGAAGACGGAGCGAAGTATGCTGAAAACTTAGACAGAATTTCATATTTGGAAAAACTAGCCAAAGTTGCGGGAAACATCAGAATACTGGATGCGAAGATGGGGGGAATAACACCTGCAGTGTTGATTCGCAGCGGCAGATGTGTGGTCTGGCCACCCATCATTTTGCGTCCCATCATACGCTTAGCATAATGTATAGGAATCCTGCGCTGTCCGCGCTCCATATAGACGATAAAAGCGAGAATGGCGACCATAAATGCCAGAACAAATAAAAGCAGGAAGAGAGTAATTTCTCCGGACTGCATCAATCTGAAAGTATTGAAGATGGCGGCCGGAAGACCTGCCACAATACCGGCAAAAATGATCATAGAGATACCGTTTCCGATGCCTTTCTCGGTCATTTGCTCACCGAGCCACATCAGAAAAACAGTACCAGCTGTCAGAGTCAGAATGGTGATGCCGCGGAAGGCCCATCCTGCATGCAGTACTACGGGGGCACCTGTGGGGCTGGTCATACTTTCCAGTCCTACAGCAATACCGAAACCCTGTACTAAAGTAATCAGCACAGTTCCGTATCTGGTGTACTGCGTAATCTTCTTGCGTCCCTGAGCCCCTTCTTCTTGAAGCCGCTTAATGGTGGGACTAACCACACCTAGAAGTTGAACAATAATAGACGCGGAGATATAGGGCATAATCCCTAACGCGAATATGGACAAGTTACGCAACCCGCCGCCTGAGAACATGTCAAAAAGGCCGAAGAGAGTGTTGGAAACACTCTCAAAAAAATCGGCCAAAGCTGAGCTGTCTACGCCCGGGACCGGGATGTGAATCCCGATCCGGTAGACAGCCAGAAGAAGAAAAGTCCAAAAGAGTTTTTTCTTCAGTTCCGGCAGTCGGGAAAGATTATCAACTCCAGACAATGCCACGTTTTATCCTTCCAGGGCTTTGGCAGTACCACCTGCCTTTGTGATCTTTTCAGTCGCAGAAGCGCTGAAGCGGTGAGCTTCGATGGTTACAGCAGCACTGACTTCTCCCATGCCGAGAACTTTTACAAGAGCGCCCTTTTTGCAAAGACCTGCTTCATAAAAATCATCAAGGGTAATTTCAGTTTTGCCTTCGAAGGCAGTAAGAACCTGACCAACGTTAAGAGCTACATACTCTTCACGAAAGGGATTCTTGAAACCGCGCTTAGGCAGACGACGAGCCAGAGGCATCTGACCACCTTCAAACCAGGCAGGGACACCACCGCCGGAGCGGGCGTTCTGACCTTTGTGACCCTTGCCGGAGGTTCCACCCCAGCCTGAGCCGCCGCCACGACCTACGCGCTTGCGATTTTTACGTTCCTCTTGGAACGGATATATTTCGTGCAGCCTCATGATTCTGTTACCTCCACAAGGTGCTCAACTTTTTTGATCATCCCTCTTACGACGGGAGTATCTTCAAAGCTTTTTTCCTGCCTGATCTTGTGCAGTCCCAGCGCCTTTACAGTCGCGCGCTGTTTGGGGTTGCAGCCGATCATGCTGCGAACGAGTTTTACCTTAAGCATAACTATGTTCTCCTACTTTCTGGGAGTCACAACTTTCTTCCCGCGAAGCTGGCCGACTTCTTCAGCGCTACGCAGAGAAGCAAGTCCGGCAACAGTCGCGCGAAGGACGTTATGCGGGTTGTTGGTGCCGATAGCCTTAGTAAGGATATCGTGTACGCCTACAACTTCAAGCACCGCACGCACGGGACCACCGGCAATGATACCGGTACCCTTTGAAGCGGGCTTAAGCATTACGCGTCCTGCACCGTAACGGCCGAGTACTTCGTAAGGAAGTGTTCCGTCCAAAAGAGGAACGGAGATCATTTCTTTGCGAGCTTTCTCAGAAGCTTTTCTAATAGCTTCAGGAACCTCATTAGCCTTACCAAGTCCGAAACCGACCTGACCTTTACCGTCACCTACCACAACCAGGGCACTGAAGGAAAACCTTCTACCACCCTTAACAACTTTAGCTACTCGGTTGAGGTAAACGATTTTTTCAATCAGACCCAGATCATTCTGTTCCATGGATATTCCCATAAGTTTAGAATTTCAGGCCACCCTCACGAGCGCCGTCAGCCAGGGCCTTAACCCTGCCGTGATAGATATAACCGCTACGATCAAAAACAACTGTTTCGATCTTAAGCTCCTTAGCCTTGGCTGCAATGTCTTTACCGACCAGAGCAGCTGTCTCGCAAGTGAGCTTGAGAGCTTCACCATCTTTAGCGAGGGCTTTTGAGGAAGAAGCGGTCACGGTTTTGCCAATCAGATCATCTACGAGCTGAGCGTAGATGTGCTTATTTGAACGGAATACAACAAGACGCGGACGAGCTGCAGTCCCGCTGATTTTTTTGCGGATGCGGATCTTTTTGCGGCGTCTTGCCTGTTCTTTAGTCATTTTCATGGCTTTACCCTACTATTTACCGGACTTACCGGCTTTACGTCTGATCTGTTCATCAATGTACTTGACGCCCTTACCTTTGTAAGGCTCGGGAGGACGTACACGACGAAGCTGCGCTGCAACTTCACCAACCAGCTGCTTGTCAGCGCCGGAGATGGTGAGTTTAGTGTTGCCTTCTGCGCTTGCTTCGATTCCAGCAGGCAGTTCGAAGTTAACGGGATGGGAAAAACCAACGTTAAGAACGACGTTCTTACCCTGTACGTTAACTTTGTAACCGACACCAACAACTTCCAAAGTCTTGGAGAAGCCTTTAGAGACTCCTTCAATGCAGTTGGCAAGCAGTGAACGGTGCAGTCCGTGCTGAGCACGTTCCTGACGGGAATCACCAGACCTCTTCACCTCGACCACATTATCAGCAACTGAGAAGCTGACCATGGGGTGTACCGGGGTGGTGATGGTGCCTTTAGGGCCCTTTACAGAGACCACATCAGCACCAACAGTGACTTCCACTCCGGAAGGTATATCAATAGGTTTTTTTCCAATTCTGGACATAATAAAACCTCTCTACCAGATTTCGCACAAGAGTTCGCCGCCAACGTTAAGCTCTTTAGCTTTAACGCCGTCAACTACGCCCTTTGAAGTGGAAAGTATGCAAATCCCGAGTCCATTAAGGACAGAGGGAATATCTTCAACGCCTACAAACACGCGACGACCGGGTGTGCTGATTTTTTTCATCCCACTAATGAGGGACTTACCATCAACATACTTAAGGGTGACGTTAATTTCATTTTCTTCATTAGTGAAGTCAACGATATAACCTTCTTCCTTAAGAATCCCAGCGATAGCTGCTTTGATCTTGGACCCGGGAATGGCAACGGTCTTATGATAAGCACCGTGCGCATTACGAATGCGGGTCAGCATATCGGCGATAGGATCGACAACAGGCATTTTAAACTCCTTATATTACCAGCTGGCTTTACGCACGCCGGGAAGTTCACCCGCAAGGGCCTTCTCCCTGAAGCAAATACGGCAAACGCCGTATTTCCGCAGGAAAGCACGAGGACGACCACAAATGGGGCATCTGTTATATTCGCGCACTTTGAACTTAGGCTTACGTTTCGCCTTAACTTTTAAAGCTGTCCTGGCCAAAACGATATCCTCCTATTTCTTGAAGGGCATACCAAGAAGCTCGAGGAGCAACTTGCCTTCTTTATCTGTTTTAGCGGAGGTGACGATAGTCACGTTCATCCCTTTGGTGATCTCGATCTGATCGAGCTGAATCTCAGGAAATATGGTAAGTTCCTTGATTCCGAGGGTGAAGTTGCCGCGTCCATCGAAGCCTTTATCAGGAATGCCGCGAAAGTCGCGAACGCGAGGGAGAGCAAAGCTGATAAGCTTGTCCAGAAAGTCCCACATAAGATCTTTACGAAGAGTTACGCGGGAGCCTACTGGCATTCCTTCGCGCAGCTTAAAAGCTGCAATTGACTTTTTCGCTCTGGTTACTACTGCGCGCTGACCTGCAATTGCGGTCAACTCTTCAACAGCACCATCAATGAGTTTGGCGTTCTGGCTTGCTTCACCGAGTCCGATGTTAAGAGAGATTGCCTTTATTCCAGGAATCTCCATCGAGCTCTTGTACCCGAACTCTTTGTGAAGAGACGGGGCGACCTTGTCCGTATATATTTTTTCGAGACGTGTCATCGCAAAACCCTAGTCGATGATTTCGTTACATTTTTTACAAAAACGGATGTTTTTTCCGTCTTCGGTCTCACGTACTCCAACACGGGTTGCTTTTGTGCAAGCGGGGCACACAACCTGTATGTTAGAGATGTGAACAGGGGCTTCTTTCTCAACGATTCCGCCGGGCTGATTAGCATAAGGGTTCGGCTTGGTGTGCCTTGAAACCATGTTAACCTGCTCAACAAGGACAGTGTCCTTCTTGCGGTTGATCTTGAGGACCTTACCGATCTTCCCCTTATCCTTGCCGGCGATGACCATTACTTTGTCATCAACATGTATCTTGTTCATGCCGTTTACCTTCTTGTGATAAGGATTACAGAACCTCGGGAGCGAGAGAAACGATCTTCATGAAGCCTGCGCCTCTGAGTTCTCTTGCTACGGGCCCGAAAATACGGGTCCCTACCGGGTCCATGGAGTTGTTCAGAAGAACGGCAGAGTTATTGTCGAACTTAATGTAGGAGCCGTCAGGACGACCAATTTCTTTTTTGGTACGAACAACAACTGCCTTCATTACAGCGCCCTTCTTCACTTTGGAATGGGGCATCGCTTCCTTAACGGAAACCACAATAATGTCTCCGACACTGGCGTAGCGTCTCTTGGAACCACCAAGTACCTTGATGCAAGATACTTTTTTGGCACCAGAGTTATCTGCTACGTCAAGTTTAGATTCTACCTGAATCATAGCTAATACCCCTAAACTGCTTTTTCCAGAATTTTATCGAGATGCCACCTTTTGCGCCGGCTAAGGGGGCGGAATTCAACAATCTGCACCTTATCGCCGATACCGCATTCATTAGCAGGATCGTGTGCCATGAATTTAGTGTGGCGACGGATGAATTTTTTATACAGGGGGTGCTTTACGAGTGTTTCGCAACGAACAACAATTGTCTTGTCGTTCTTGTCGCTAACTACCACTCCGGTCAGCACGCGCCTGTTTCCTTTCAGATTAAGCTCTGCCATGGCTTATGCTCCCAGTTCCTTTTCACGCTGCACGGTGAGGATCTTTGCGATGTCTTTTTTAACATCAGACAGTCTCTGGGTATTTTCCAGCTGAGCAGTAGCATGCTGGAAACGAAGGTTGAAAAGCTCCTGACGGGCTTCTACAAGCTTCTCATTCAGAGCAGCGTTGTCGAGTTCACGAAGTTCTTTGGCTTTCATATTACAATCCCTCCTTGACTACGATGGTAGTTTTGACGGGAAGCTTGTGAGCTGCGCGGACCAAAGCTTCTTTGGCCAGAGCAATGTCAACGCCCTTAACTTCGTACAGAATGCGACCGGGTTTAACCGGAGCAACCCAACCGACCGGGGAACCTTTACCTTTACCCTGTCTGACTTCAGCAGGCTTGGCAGTGATAGGCATATCGGGGAAAACCCTGATCCATACCTGACCGCCACGCTTAATGTGACGCATAATTGCGATACGAGCTGCTTCAATCTGGTTGCTGGTAAGTTTTCCGTGTTCCAGAGTCTTGATTGCAATATCGCCGAAAGCGATAGTGGAACCGCGCTGAGCCTTACCTTTCAGGCGACCTTTCTGACGTTTACGGAATTTAACTTTCTTAGGTGATAGCATTACTGTTCCACCTCGTGGTCGAGAATTTCACCTTTGAAGATCCAGACCTTGATGCCGATGACACCGTAGGTAGTGTTAGCACGTGCAACACCGTAATCGATGTCAGCTCTGAGTGTCTGAAGAGGAACGCGACCATCGCGGTACCATTCGGTACGTGCGATTTCAGCACCGGCAAGACGACCGGCACAAGCCACTTTAATTCCCTCTGCGCCGAACTTGCGAGCGAGGCCCACAATGCGCTTCATAGCGCGACGGAAAGCCACACGGCGCTCAAGCTGCTGAGCAATATTCTCAGCAACGAGCTGCGCGTCGGTTTCGGGACGGCGAATTTCGTTTACTTCGAGAGCGAATTCTTTATTGAATTTTCTACGAAGATCTTCACGGAGCTTTTCGATCTCTACACCTTTACGGCCGATAACAATACCGGGACGTGCAGTGTGAAGGATCAGACGGATTTTGCCGCCTGCACGCTCAATCTCAATTTTAGAGATGCCTGCGTGAAAGATCTTCTCTTTTACATATTTACGAATGCTGTCGTCTTCGTAGACGAAAGCGGGATAGTCCTTACTGGAGAACCATCTGGAAAGCCAGTTCTTGGTGTATCCAAGTCTGAAACCGTATGGATGTACTTTCTGACCCATGACACTACCCTACATTTCTTTTACTACGACGGTTATATGGCTGGTGCGCTTACGAATACGGTACGCACGACCCATAGCCCTGGGCTGAATTCTCTTCCAAGTGGGACCTTCGTCAACTTTGACGATGTCCACGCAGAGAGAGTCAACATCCACTCCGGGAATCTGCTCGGCATTTGCCACTGCAGAGTAAAGCACTTTACTGAGCATTTCAGCACCCTTTTTGGGAGTGAACTTCAGGATGTTGAGAGCTTCCTCAACAGGCTTTCCCTTGATGTTTTCCGCTACCAAGCGCACTTTCCTAGCGGAAATGCGCATATATTTTGCAATAGCTCTTGCTTCCATTGCTCAACACCTTCTAGCGTTTGGCCTTGCTTTTCTTATCTGCAACGTGGCCGTAGTAGGTACGGGTGGGAGAAAATTCACCCAGCTTATGTCCTACCATGTTTTCTGTCACGAATACAGGAATAAACTTACGGCCATTATGTACTGCGAAGGTCAAACCTACCATTTCAGGAATGATAGTGGAGCGACGGGACCAGGTCTGAATAACCTTGCGGTCACCTGAGTCCTGAGCTTTTACGACCTTTTTAAGCAGATGATCGTCAATAAACGGGCCTTTTTTCAGTGATCTTGGCATTACAGTCTCCTACCTCTGCCCGCGGCGTTTAACGATGAGCTTGGAAGAAGGTTTCTTCTTACTGCGGGTTTTGTATCCCTTAGCAGGCATGCCCCAAGGAGAACAGGGGTGTCTACCACCGGAACTACGGCCTTCACCACCACCAAGGGGGTGATCGATCGGGTTCATGGCAACACCACGAACTTTAGGTCTGCGACCCAGCCAGCGGTTACGTCCGGCCTTACCAAGGGTAATATTTTCGTGGTGAATGTTACCAACCTGGCCTACAGTTGCGCAGCAGGTTGCGAGAACCTTACGGACTTCACCGGAAGGCATACGCAGAAGAGCGTATTTACCCTCTTTTGCAACAAGCTGAGCGTAGGTACCGGCTGCGCGGCAAAACTGTCCGCCCTTTCCGGGATACAATTCGATATTGTGAACGATAGTACCAACAGGGATGTTCTTCAGCAGGAGAGCATTACCGGGTTTAATGTCGGCTTTTTCTCCAGCGAGAATTTTATCACCCTTATTCAGTCCTACAGGACAAAGGATGTAGCGTTTTTCACCATCTGCATAATGAAGCAGAGCGATGCGTGCGGACCTGTTGGGATCATATTCGATTGAAGCAACAGTTGCGGGAACTTCCACTTTGTTACGTTTGAAGTCGATGATACGGTAAAGACGCTTAACGCCACCGCCACGACGACGGGAAGTAACCCGGCCGTTATTGTTTCTACCGGCCTTTTTGGTCAGCCCCTTAGTAAGAGACTTTTCCGGAGTAGACGTAGAAATCTCCTCAAAGGTGGAGATAGTCTGGAACCGGCGACCAGGAGAGGTCGGCTTCAGCTTACGAGTAGCCATCTCTTAAACTCCTTCGAAGAATTCGATTTTTTCGCCCGCAGAAAGCTTAACATAAGCTTTCTTGTAGCCGGACAATTTACCGACAACACGGCCGAACTTTCTGCGAAGACCAGGTCTTTTACGTACGATACGTACGGTGTCAACCTTAACGTCAAAAGCAGATTCAACTGCTTTTTTGACTTCAGTCTTGTTGGCAGAAGGCAGCACATAAAAGGTTACCTGATTAGAGGATTCCTTAATGTCAGTGGCCTTTTCCGAAATGACCGGTTTGATAAGAATCTGAGTATAGTCCATGACTATTTCAACCTCTCCTGCAGATCCTGTGCTGCATTCTCAAGCATTACAACCTGACGATGCTTCAAAATGTCATAAACATTCAGCTGGTCGGCAGAGATAAGCTTGATGCCAGGGATATTCCTCGCAGAAAGGAGGAGTTTATTATCAGCATCCTTGACGATAACCAAGGCTTTATTCAATCCAAGATTTTCAGCGACTTCAGCAAAGAGCTTAGTCTTAATCTCGGGAAGGTCGATAGACTTTACAACCATAAGCTTTTCTTCGCTAAGGCGTGAAGTGAGTGCCATTCTGAGAGCCAGACGGCGGACCTTTTTATTTACCTTGAAGGAGTAGTCGCGGGGCTGGGGACCGAAAACAGTTCCACCACCACGCCACAGAGGTGAACGGGTGGAGCCTGCACGAGCACGACCGGTGCCTTTCTGGCGCCAGGGCTTTGCACCACCGCCGCGTTTCATACCACGTGTTTTAGTAGCATGAGTACCTTGACGTTTGGCTGCAAGCTGTGAACGTACTACGAGATGCAGGATTTCGGGCTTGACCGGAACTTCGAAAACTTCCGGAGCAAGATCCATGCTTCCTACTTCCTTTTTAGTTTGATCATATATAGTAATGGTAGCCATTTTTTAATTCCTCTAGCTGGTCTTGCGGATCATCACCAGACCGTTCTTAGGACCGGGAACCTGTCCCTTGACCACGAGAACGTTTTCGTCGGTGCGAACGTCTACGATTTCGATGTTAGAAACAGTAACGCGCTCATTACCCATCTGACCGGGCATTTTTTTGCCTTTAAATACTTTGCCAGGGAAAGTAGCGTGGCCGATGGAACCAGGAGAACGGTGTACCTTTTCAGCACCGTGGGAAGCACGGGAACCAGCAAAGTTCCAACGCTTCATTACACCCTGGAAACCTTTACCTTTGGAGGTGCCGGTAACTTTTACCTTTTCACCTGCGGCAAAGATGTCCACGGAGATTTCCTGGCCCAATTCATAGTCAGCTACAGACTCAAGGGGGAACTCGCGAAGATGACGGAAATAACCTTTACCGGCTTTTTCCTGATGACCTTTAGCGGGTTTATTAACCTTGCGCTCGGGAAGAGCGTCGTAGCCGAGCTGGATGGCGTTGTAGCCTTCCTTCTCTTCAGTCTTTACCTGCATTACAGGGCAAGGACCTACTTCAAGAACAGTGACGGGCACGATAGAACCATCGTCTGCGAAGACGCGGGTCATGCCCAGTTTTTTACCGAGTAAACCGATAGTTTTTGCCATGTTGAAGCCCTCCCTACAGCTTGATTTCAACGTCAACACCTGCAGGCAAGCTGAGCTTACCGAGTGCGTCGACAGTCTGCTGGGTGGGTTCAAGAATATCAAGCAGACGCTTGTGGATTCTCATCTCAAACTGCTCACGGGACTTTTTGTCTACGTGTACAGAACGCTGAATGGTAGTACGGCTGATCTGTGTGGGCAGAGGGATGGGACCTGCGATAGCAGCTCCGGTATTGCGGGCAGTATCCACAATCTCGGTAACTGCTTTATCAAGGATACGATAGTCGTATGCCTTGAGCTTGATCCTGATACGATCACTAGTCATAGAAACCATGTTAATTTCTCCTAAATGAATTCAGAGACGGCCTTTTACTTGCAACGGTAAGAAAGGATTGTGAGGTTATTCCCTTCTTGGCCTGGTATGGTCGTCCAGCCAGCATGCCGGACCTTATACCCTATCTCTGTGGTTTCACGGGGCGGTTCCCGTAAAAAAAGAACCTCCCGAACTCTATGGGTCCGGGAGGTATAGGTCGTTTTCAGCCTTGCTGTCAAGCGAAAACAAGATAAAAATTAAATTTAATCTAATTTTTATTGATCAACTCTTCAGCAATGGAAGCTGGAACAGGCTCGTAGTGGTCGAACTGCATGGTAAAAGTTGCGCGACCCTGAGTCTTGGAGCGAAGGTCAGTTGCGTAACCGAACATTTCGCTAAGGGGAACATCGCACTTTACAACCTGTGCGTTAGCACGGGCTTCCATGGAACCAACGCGACCACGGCGACCGTTAAGGTCACCCATGACGTCTCCGAGGTACTCTTCAGGAGTAACAACTTCAACAGACATGATAGGTTCAAGCAGCTGAGCAGCAGCTTTCTTAACCGCTTCTTTCAGAGCCATGGAACCTGCGATGTAGAATGCCTGCTCAGAGGAGTCAACATCGTGATAGGAACCATAGGTGAGTGTTGCCTTGATGTCTACGAGCGGGTAACCGGCGATAACACCGTTTTTCATCGCGTCGTGGATACCACGGTCAACTGCGGGAATATATTCTTTAGGAATTACGCCGCCTTTAATTTCGTCGACGAATTCATACTCATCTTCTTTGTTGGGCTCAATGGTAACAACAACGTGACCGTACTGACCACGACCACCGGACTGCTTAGCGTACTTATGGTCAACTTCCACCTTCTTGGTGATAGTTTCACGGTAAGCAACGCGGGGAGCACCGACGTTAGCGTTAACATTGAACTCGCGCAGCAGGCGGTCAACAATAACTTCAAGGTGAAGTTCACCCATTCCGGAGATAAGAGTCTGACCAGTTTCCTCGTCACCCTTAACACGGAAAGAGGGGTCTTCCTTAGCGAGCTTTGCAAGCCCCTGACTAAGCAGATCGCGGTCAGCTTTAGTCTTGGGTTCAATTGCAACTTCGATAACCGGTTCGGGAATATCGAGAGTTTCAAGAACAACGTCGTGCTTCTGCTCACAAAGGGTGTCACCGGTAGCCATGTTTTTCAGACCAACAGCAGCCACGATATCACCGGCGAATGCTTCCTTGATTTCTTCACGCTTGTTAGCGTGCATTTTCAAGAGACGACCGATGCGTTCTTTCTTACCGGTTGCGCCATTAATGAAAGTAGCACCGGATTCAATTTTACCGGAGTACAGACGCAGGAAGGTAAGGTGACCGACAAAGGGGTCAGTCATAAGCTTAAAGGAAAGAGCTGCCAGAGGCAGATCATCGTCGCAAGGACAAGCAATTTCCTTTTCAGTGTGAGGATCAACACCAACAATTGCTCTGATGTCCATAGGAGAAGGAAGATAGTCAACGACAGCATCAAGCAGAGGCTGAACACCTTTGTTCTTAAATGCGGTACCGCAAAGAACAGGGCAGATGGTCAGGTTGATAGTGGCTGCGCGAATACCTTTGATAATTTCTTCAGGAGTGAGTTCTTCACCACCGAGATACTTATCAAGAAGCTCTTCGTCTTCTTCAGCAATAGCTTCGATCATTTCAAGACGCATAGCTTCATACTTATCCATCATGTCAGCAGGGATATCTTCAATAGAGTAATCCTTGCCCATGACGTCAGTATAGATGAAGGCCTTACCAGTGATAAGGTCAACTGCACCCTGATATTCATCTTCAGCTCCGATAGGAATCTGAAGAGGTACAGCTTTAGCGCCGAGACGATCCCTGAGCATTTCTACACAACGGAAGAAATCTGCTCCGATACGGTCCATCTTGTTGACAAAAGCCATACGGGGAACTTCATATCTGTCAGCCTGACGCCAAACGGTTTCAGACTGAGGCTCAACACCGGCTACTGCGTCGAAGACGGCTACAGCGCCATCAAGTACGCGCAGTGCACGTTCAACTTCCATTGTGAAGTCAACGTGACCGGGAGTATCAATAATGTTGATACGGTGATCTTTCCACATACAGGTTGTGGCAGCACTGGTAATAGTAATGCCGCGTTCCTGTTCCTGGACCATCCAGTCCATGGTGGCTTCACCATCATGAACTTCACCGATTTTATGAGAAACACCAGTATAGAAAAGAATACGCTCAGTAGTGGTAGTTTTACCCGCATCAATGTGGGCCATAATACCAATATTGCGCTGTTTATCTCTAGCAACCTTTCTAGCCACTTTGTACTCCGATTACCAACGGTAGTGAGCAAAAGCCTTGTTGGCTTCGGCCATACGATGGGTGTCTTCCTTTTTCTTCACTGCTCCGCCGCGCTTGTTGAAAGCATCGAGGAACTCACCGCTAAGACGGGCAACCATGCCCTTCTCGCCTCTAGTACGTGCCTGGTTGATCAGCCATCTGATTGCCAGGGAAACCTGACGCTCAGGACGAACTTCAACAGGCACCTGATAAGTAGCACCACCTACACGGCGGGACTTAACTTCAACATGGGGCTTAACGTTTTCCACTGCCTTTTCAAAAGCCTTGATCGGATCTTCCTGAGTTTTATCACCGAGGAATTCAAGAGCTTGATAGAATATATTTTCAGACACACTCTTCTTACCGTCGTACATGAGTCTGTTCATGAACTTGGTTGCAAGCTGAGAGCCGTATACCGGATCAGGAAGAATCTGTCTTTTGGATACCGGACCTTTACGAGGCATATTGGTATACTCCTTGGAATTTAATGCTATTTAGGACGCTTTGCGCCGTACTTGGAACGACCCTGACGACGATCTGCAACACCAGCGGTGTCAAGAGAGCCGCGGACAATGTGATAACGAACACCAGGTAAGTCTTTTACACGACCACCACGGATGAGTACCACGGAGTGTTCCTGAAGGTTATGACCTTCACCACCGATGTATGCAGTAACTTCGATGGCATTAGTCAGACGCACACGAGCGACCTTACGCAGTGCGGAGTTAGGCTTCTTAGGGGTGGTGGTGTACACGCGAGTGCAAACGCCACGGCGCTGGGGGCAGGCCTGAAGCGCAGGAGTCTTCTTACGCTTGAGCTGCTTTTCACGCCCTTTTCTTATAAGCTGATTGATGGTTGGCATGAACCCTCCAAATTAAGTTTTATTACAAAGACCGACGCAGTTAGACTAATATTTTACAATTTGTCAAGAACAAATGCATAATATTTCTTCAACATCCTTGAGTCAGGCTGCAACCACCTGCTCTGTCGGACGGATCTGCGCACTGGCGCCAGCACTATCTTTCGTTAACGAGCAACGGCTCTTCTTCAAGTTCTTCGAGGAACTTATCTGCACGTTCAGGCTGATCGGGAACGATAATATCTGTACGTGCATATTTACGGAAACCGGTACCTGCAGGAATGAGTCGGCCAACGATGACGTTTTCTTTCAAGCCGCGCAGATAGTCCTTCTTGCCGCAGAGAGAAGACTCGGTAAGAACCTTGGTTGTCTCCTGAAATGATGCAGCAGAAATGAAGGAAGCGGTTGAAAGTGAAGCCTGAGTGATACCGAGAACATGAGTCTGTGCGGTAGCAGGCTTAAGTCCGTTAGCAACTGCATCCTGGTTGGTTTCCATGAAGCGCTGCTTGTCCACCTGTTCGCCCACAAGAAAATGGGTCTCACCGGGATCAACGATGCTGACCTTCTTGAGCATCTGGCGGACAATAACTTCGATGTGCTTATCGTTAATTCCAACACCCTGAAAACGGTAAACGTCCTGAATTTCTTCAACCAGAAAGCGTGCGAGATATTTCTCACCCTTAACTTTCAGGATGTCATGCAGTTCGGGCAAGCCTTCAGTCATCAGGTCACCGGCTTCTACGAAGTCGCCTTCCTGCGCTGTTATGTGGCGGCCTTTAGGCACAAGATATTCTTTAGTATCGCCTACTTCAGGGGTAACAACAATTTTGCGCTTGCCTTTGGATTCAGGGCCATAGGAGACCACACCATCAATCTCCGAAATGATTCCAAGTTCCTTTGGTTTACGCACTTCAAACAACTCCGCAACTCGGGGAAGACCACCAACGATATCCTTGGTCTTCGAGGTTTCGCGGAGTTTACGAGCGATAACATCACCCGCATTAACGACATTACCATCTCTAACCATCAAAATCGCACCGACAGGAAGCGGATATATAGCTTTCAAGACGGATCCGGGACGTGTCAGAGGTTCGCCATCCTCGCCGCAGATAGATAATGAAGGTTTAAAGTTGGTAGTACGGTATTCCTGGATCGTGAAGGTCGTCTGCCCTGTGGCTTCGTCAACACGTTCCTGATAGGTTTTACCTTCAACGAGGTCGGTAAATTTAACCATACCGGTTACTTCTGTGATAAAGGGTTCTGCAAGCGGATCCCACTCAGCCAGCATGGTTCCTTGTGTGATCTGCTGACCCTCTTCAACAAAAAGTTTAGCACCCAGCGGAAGAACGTATTTTTCACGTTCCCTGCCCTGCTCGTCCACGATACCGATCTGGCAACTCTTACCGAGGACCATCTGGTGGCCATCGGCGTTACGGACGGAACGCATGCGGTTCAGAACTACAGAACCGTTATGCTGTGCTTCAAAAGATGACTGCTGAATTTCACGGCTAGCGGTACCACCAATATGGAAGGTACGCATGGTAAGCTGTGTTCCCGGCTCACCGATGGACTGAGCAGCGATGATACCTACAGTTTCACCAACATTAACAACATGCCCGCGGGCAAGATCTCGACCGTAACACATAGCACAAACGCCATGCTTGGAACGGCAGGTCAGCGGAGAGCGGACAACCATGGAGTTAATACCGTTTTCATCAATAATTTTAGCTGCTGCTTCATCGATAAGGGTATCAGCGGGGACAAGGATTTCGCCAGTATCTTCTTTGACAACGTCATGAATAGATACGCGACCAAGGACTTTCTCGGAAAGCCTTTCCTTGATTTCGCCACCTTTGATGTAATGAGTCAGCTCAAGACCGTCTACAGTGCGACAATCGTGCTCTGCAATGGTAACATCCTGAACAACATCAACAAGACGTCTGGTCAGATAACCGGAGTTTGCAGTTTTCAGAGCGGTATCAGCGAGACCTTTACGAGCACCGTGAGTGGAAATAAAATACTGCAGAACTGACAGACCTTCACGGAAAGATGAAGTAATCGGTGTTTCGATAATTTCACCGGAAGGTTTCGCCATCAGACCACGCATACCAGCGAGCTGACGCATCTGGTCCTGGTTACCACGAGCACCGGAATGAGCCATCATGAAGACCGGGTTGAAGGAGGAGTTTGTTTCCTCTTTACCAGTCTTGGGGTCTACCATGATATCAGTTGACATTTCGTTGGTCATTTCAGTTGAAACGTCGTTTGTGACTTTTGTCCAAACGTCGACAACCTTGTTGTATTTCTCAGTACGGGTAATAATACCTTCGCGATACTGGGATTCAATGTCTTCAACCTCAGCGTAGGCAGCCTCAAGCAAGCCTGCTTTCTTAGCAGGAATGGTCAAGTCTTTAACACCGATGGTGATCGCTGCGCGGGTTGCGTGCTCGTAACCAAGGTCCTTAAGACGGTCACAAAGAATAACAGTCGCCTTACTGCCGGCAACGCGATATGCGCTGGAAGCGAGTTTAGCAATATTCTTTTTAGTCATGACTACGTTGGCGTACTCAAACCCCATTCCTTCGGGCAGGAGTTCGCCTACAAGCACACGACCGGGAGTAGTCTCGACCAGCTTGCCTTCAATACGAACCTGAACGCGCGCATGCATGCTGACAACCTTAGCATCCAATGCAGCGATAACTTCCCAGGGAGCAGTAAAAATCATACCCTCACCCTTCGAGAATGAACGCTCAACGGTCAGATAATAAAGACCAAGGACGATATCCTGCGAGGGGTTGATGATCGGCTGTCCGTTTGCAGGAGACAGGATGTTGTTTGAAGACATCATCAGAACACGACACTCAATCTGTGCTTCCACGGAAAGAGGTACGTGAACCGCCATCTGGTCACCGTCAAAGTCAGCGTTGTATGCTGAACAAACCAACGGATGCAGCTGGATAGCCTTACCTTCTACCAGAGTGGGTTCGAAGGACTGGATACCGAGACGGTGAAGAGTCGGAGCACGGTTGAGCATGATCGGATATTCGCGAACTACATCATCAAGGATATCCCAGACAACGAGGTCTTCGCGTTCAACCATTTTTTTAGCGCTTTTAATGGTTGTAGCTATTTCGCGGCGCTCGAGCTCGGCATAAATAAAGGGCTTGAACAATTCCAAGGCCATCTTCTTGGGAAGACCGCACTGGTGCAGTTTAAGCTTCGGACCAACAACAATTACGGAACGACCGGAGTAGTCAACACGTTTACCGAGAAGGTTCTGACGGAAACGGCCCTGTTTACCCTTAATCATATCAGAAAGGGATTTCAGAGGACGACCATTAGTACCGGTAATTGCGCGGCCACGGCGACCATTGTCGAACAATGCGTCAACAGATTCCTGCAGCATGCGCTTTTCGTTACGGATGATGATGTCCGGTGCACCGAGCTCGATGAGACGCTTCAAACGGTTGTTACGGTTGATAACGCGACGGTAGAGATCGTTGAGGTCGGAAGTTGCGAAACGTCCGCCATCAAGAGGAACAAGAGGACGCAGCTCAGGCGGAATGACCGGGATAACATCCATAATCATCCACTGGCAGTCATTACCGGACTCAAGAAAAGCTTCGACGATTTTGAGACGCTTGGTCAGCTTTTTCTTTTTGGTCTGGGAACGTGTGGTCAGTGATTCTTCACGGAGTTCATGCCTGAGTGTGGGCATATCAATCTGCGCCAGCAGACCTTTGATGGTCTCTGCGCCCATACCTACTTCGATGGCTTCTTCACCGTAATGATCAATTACCTGAAAATACTGATCTTCGGAAATGATCTGGTACTGCTTAAGCGGAGTATCACCAGGATTCAGTACAATGTAAGAATCGAAGTAAAGAACCTTTTCAAGGTCGGCCATGGTGATGTCCAGCAGGGTGCCGATCTTGGAAGGCAAAGTCTTGAGGAACCAGATGTGGGCAACAGGAGCGGCAAGCTCAATGTGACCCATACGTTCACGTCTGACTTTAGAGGCAATAACTTCAACACCGCACTTTTCACATACGATGCCGCGGTGTTTCATGCGCTTATATTTACCGCAGTTACACTCGTAGTCTTTAACAGGCCCGAAAATTTTAGCGCAGAAAAGACCATCTCTTTCCGGCTTGAAAGTCCTGTAGTTGATGGTCTCGGGCTTCTTGACTTCACCGAAAGACCATTCTCTGATCTTTTCGGGAGAAGCAATGGAAATCTGAATACCTTTGAGGCCGCGTCCTGCGAGGCCTGCACCGGATGTTCTACGCATAGTGAACAGTTCGTCCAGACTCATTAATATACCCCTTACATGAAAAGGTTTATTTTATCGCGGGGGCCGGTCAGGCCCCCGCGTTCATTATTTCTTGTCGGCAGTTTCTTCGGATTCATCCTGAAGCAGGTTAACATCGAGGCCGAGAGACATAAGCTCTTTGACCAGAACGTTAAATGATTCAGGGAGTCCGGCTTCAAGGAAGTTATCTCCCTTGACAATCTTTTCGTACATCTTGACACGGCCGGTTACGTCATCGGACTTAACGGTAAGGAATTCCTGGAGAAGGTAGGCGGCGCCGTACGCTTCCAGAGCCCAGACTTCCATCTCACCGAGACGCTGTCCACCGAACTGAGCCTTACCACCGAGAGGCTGCTGGGTAACCAGCGAGTAAGGACCGGTTGAACGTGCGTGAATTTTTTCATCAACAAGGTGATGAAGTTTGAGGATGTACATTACACCGACTGTTACGCGATTGTGGAAAGGATCACCTGTACGTCCATCGTAAAGGGTAACCTTACCGTCCTCGCCAATACCGGTCTTACCGACCAGATCCCAGATTTCTTCTTCGGTAGCACCGTCGAATACAGGAGTCTTGGTAACTATGCCTTCACGGGCTTTATTGACTGCCTGTCTGAAATCTTCATCATCAAGAGAGTCAATGAGCTCATAGACATCTTCTGATTCAAAGGTATTCTTGATTTCCTGACGGATGACGCCAAGCGCTTCGCCGGTATCAAGCATGTTTGCGAATTTTTGGCCAAGTGCGAGAGCAGCCCAGCCAAGATGTGTTTCCATGATCTGACCGATGTTCATACGTGAAGGAACGCCGAGAGGGTTCAGCACGATGTCCATGGGAGTACCATTATCAAAGAACGGCATATCCTGTTCGGGCAGGATGTTGGAAACAACACCTTTGTTACCGTGACGACCGGCCATTTTGTCACCTACGCTGAGCTTACGCTTAACAGCGATGTAGACTTTAACCATCTTGATCACACCCGGGGGCAGATCATCGCCTTCGGTAACTTTTTCGCGTTTCACATCATAAATACCTTTAATGATGCGAATCTGCTTATCATATTCAGCAAGAAGCTGTTTAACGGCTTCGTTTGTATCTTTATCTGCAAAAAGTCCGCCCAGTTTCTTAAGGGGTACTTCAGCAAGGATCTCATCAGTGATGGTATGTCCTGCTTCTGCAAGTACTTCGCCTTTTCTGCGGCCCATAAGGGTTTGCGCAATCTGTTTATTGGCAGCGACTTCCGCAATTTTAACGCGGGTTTTTCTGGTCAAAGATTCGATATGCTTGCTTTCTTTCATATCATGTTTGGCAAGCTCGAAATCTTCGATATTTCTGGTACGATCGTCTTTTTCACCGGAACGGCGGTTAAAAACTTTAACGTCGACAATAGTACCTTCGATTCCCGGCGGAACCTTGAGGGATGTGTTTTTCACATCGCGGGCTTTATCACCAAAGATTGCGCGGAGCAATTTCTCTTCAGGAGTCAGCTGTGTTTCACCTTTGGGAGTGATTTTACCGACAAGGATATCATCAGGAGCAATGCGGGCACCAAGACGAATAATACCACACTCGTCGAGGTTGCTGAGCATATCTTCACTCACATTAGGAATATCGCGGGTAACTTCTTCGGGTCCGAGTTTTGTATCACGGGCGACAAGTTCAAATTCCTCGATATGTACCGAGGTGAAAACGTCTTCCTTAACTACACGCTCGGAAATGAGTATGGAGTCCTCAAAGTTATAACCACACCAAGGCATAAATGCTACGAGCAGGTTCTTACCAAGGGCAAGTTCGCCGTCCTTGATACCGGGACCATCAGCAAGGACATCGCCCTTTTTAACTCTGGTTCCGATAGGCAGACGAGGACGCTGACCGTAGCAGGAGTTCTGGTTTGATTTGTGCCACTTCTGAAGTTCGTAGTGTTTAATACCGCCGGTATCAGGATAAATACCGTCATCATAACGAACAACGAGACGCTCGGCATCGACATAGTCGATATAACCGTCATTCTCAGCGAGAACACAGCTACCGGAATCCTGAGCAACATTAGCTTCCATGCCGGTACCAACCAGAGGCTGGGAGGTCTTAAGCAATGGAACAGCCTGACGCTGCATGTTTGAACCCATAAGTGCGCGGTTAGCATCATCGTGCTCAAGGAACGGAATCAGCGCAGCAGAGACAGATACTGTCTGGCTGGGGCTGATATCCATCAAAGTGGTATCTTCACGCGGATGCAGGGATACATCACCGTTAAGACGCGCGGTAACCAAGGGGTTCTGGAATGCGCCATCAGCGGTGACGGGAGCGTTAGCCTGAGCTACTACATGCCCTACTTCACGGGTGGCATCATAATATAAAATCTCGTCAGTCATCTTAGAATCTTTGATTGTCCGGTAAGGACTCTCAATAAAACCGAAATCGTTGACCTTTGAGTAAGTTGTCAGCGAAACAATCAGACCGATGTTCGGGCCTTCAGGTGTTTCAATCGGGCAGATACGTCCGTAATGGGAAACGTGTACGTCACGGACTTCAAAGCCTGCACGTTCACGGGTAAGACCGCCGGGTCCCAGTGCGGAAAGTCTGCGTTTATGGGTAACTTCAGAAAGCGGGTTGGTCTGGTCCATGAACTGAGACAGCTGAGAAGTTCCGAAGAATTCCTTAAGCACAGCTGCAACCGGTTTGGGGTTGATCAGATCATGGGGCATGAGTGTGGCTACTTCCTGGAGGCTCATGCGCTCCTTGATAGCTCTTTCCATGCGAACGAGACCGATGCGGTATTGGTTTTCCACCAATTCGCCAACCGGACGGACACGTCTGTTACCGAGGTTATCAATATCATCAGCAGGACCGTGGCTGTCCCTGAGTTTGCAAAGAACCTTAACCGCTGTAAGGATATCCTCATTGGTCAGGGTACGCAATTCAAGGGGAGTCTCAATGTTGAGACGTGCATTCAGCTTATATCTACCGACACTGGAAAGGTCGTAGTAATCGGAGCTGCGGAACAGATTTTCAAAGAAATTAGCCGCGATTTCAGCTGTCGGAGGAGAGCTGGGGCGCAATCTGCGGTAGATTTCAATCTGTGCGGATTCAACATCTGTAGTCTTATCCAGCATCATAGAATCACGCAGTGCGGAGGAGACATCTGCTCCCTGAGTATGCAGGACTTTAACATCCTTGATGCCTACTTCCTGAATGCGCTCAAAAATCTCTTCGGTTATCTCATCAGCGGCTTCAGCGAGAACTTCACCTGTATCGGGATCGGTAATATCACTGAAAACGAACTGACCGACAAGAGACTTGGGGTCAACTTCTATATACTCGACACCGCCGCGTACCAGTTTTTTCCAGCCGAATTTGGTGATAGGCTTGTCACGATTTACAATGACTTTGCCATCTTCGAGACTGAGATCAACCCAGGCATTTTCCTTGCGGTACTGAGTTTCAACCACTTTGCGGCGCATAATATGACGGTCAATCTGATATTCTTCGACTTCATAAAAATAATCGAGAATATCCTGCTTGGAAAGGCCCATGGCCTTAAGCAAAACAGTTGCAGGCATTTTGCGACGACGGTCGATACGTACATAAAGAATGTCTTTGTGATCGAAGTCGAAATCCAACCAGGAACCGCGCATGGGAATAATACGGCAGCTGTAAAGAACTTTACGGCTTGTATGGGTTTTCCCTGAATCGTGTTCAAAAATGATACCGGGAGAACGCTGTAACTGGTTAACGATTACGCGTTCAGTACCATTTATGATGAAAGTCCCCTGCTCACTCATGAGCGGGACGGTTCCAAAATAAATATCCTGCTCTTTAATGTCGCGGATAGTTCTGCTTTCGGTCTCTTCGTCTACATCAAAGACGACAAGGCGGACCTTGATACGGATAGGGGCTTCATAAGTAAGTCCCTTAGCAATACACTCATCCATATCATATTTAGGCTCACCAATGTCATAGCTGACATATTCGAGGCTTGCGGTTTTGTTGAAATCCTCAATCGGAAAAACCGAACGAAAAACTCCTTCGAGACCGACGTCCGCCCGACTAGCGGGGGCTACGCCTTCCTGAAGAAATTTTTTGAAGGAATCCACCTGCAGTTCAAGCAGGTGGGGAATCGGCAGAGTGACTTTGATCTTTCCAAATATTTTTCTGAGCTGACCCATCGTATCCTCAATCAAGTGAGAAGGTTAGGGTTGGAATGAAGCAATTTGACGAACATCAACCAATAAATAGTTAGTTACAAGTCAAAAAGTACAAGATAAACGTAGGCGGCAGAACAACATGCCTGAAAAGAAATTTTTAGAAGGTTATTTTGATCGCGCTAAAGATCCGGCTGCGCCTTTTCCGAATCCTATCAAAATAATAGATCAGGCAATTTTGTCAATCTTTTTAACAGCGAGAAGAGCGCAACCCCTTTTTACAGGGGTTTGCGCTCCTCTTGCATTAGCGATAAATTCGCCTGAATTACTTCATTTCGGCTTCAGCACCGGCTTCTTCAAGCTGCTTGAGAGCTTCTTCTGCTTCTGCTTTTTCTACGCCTTCTTTGATAGCTGCGGGAGCTTCATCAACTTTAGCCTTGGCTTCTTTGAGGCCGAGACCGGTCAGAGCGCGAACTGCTTTAATAACAGCAATTTTGTTGCCGCCTGCGCCTTTCAGGATAACGTCGAATTCAGTCTGTTCTTCAGCTGCTGCTTCGCCGCCTGCTGCGCCGGGAGCTGCTGCTACTGCTGCTACGGGAGCTGCAGCGGAAACACCGAATTTTTCTTCCAGTTCTTTGATGAACTCAGAGAGTTCGAGAACAGTCATGTTGGAAATAAATTCAACTACCTGATCTTTGGTGATATCTGCCATGGAAATTTCCTCCTGGGAATATACTTTGATTTGCCTTGACTAGGCTATTATGCAGCTTCTTTCTGATCTTTCACTGCGGAAAGAACATTCAGGAGGCCGCGGGGTACGTTTGCGAGCAAGCTCACAAAGTTGGTGGGTACTGCATTCATTGTACCCAGAGTTTTGCCGAGGAGCTCTTCCTTGCTCGGGAGCTTGGAAAGCGCCTGCACGCCATCTTCGTCAAGATATTTGCCCTCAAGGGATGCGAAACGCATTGCAAAAGTTTTACTTTGTTTTGCGAATTCCGCTACTGCTTTAGCTGCTGCAACAGGATCATCATATCCGATTACAACTGCACAGTTTTCCTTGAATTTGTCAGCCAGTACTTCATGATCAGTACCAGTGAAAGCCAACCGGGCCAGAGTGTTCTTGACGACATGGCAATCGACACCGACTTTACGAAGGTTAGCGCGGAGCTGAGTAAACTCTTCCACACCAAGACCTTTAAAGTCAGTAACGATGGCAATACTCGCCCTTTCAGCCTTTTCATTCAGCTGTTCAATAATCTGGGCTTTTTCTTGCCTGTTCACCTTAACACTCCTAATGCTTTGACCCGGAAAGCAAGTCAAAGTGTTGTCTCAACAGGATATTAAGGGACCATCCCACCTGCTTTCTTCGACTAAACTTCCCGTGTATTTATACATCACGGGCCGCCCTTGCGGGCGGCCTATGACATTTTAGGACTCAGAATATTTTCTTGCTGAAAGGGGATCAATCTTGAAACCTGGTCCCATGGTGGTAGCTACGGCAACAGCCTTCATGTAGGTACCTTTTGAGGAAGAAGGTTTAAGTTTGGCCACTGTTTCCAGCAGAGATTTAAGGTTTTCAAGAAGCTTTTCAGCTCCGAAAGAAACCTTTCCGATGGGAGCGTGCAGAACACCGGCCTTATCGACCTTGAATTCTACGCGTCCTGCTTTTACTTCTTTAACGGCAGATGCCACATCAAAAGTAACGGTGCCGGTCTTGGCATTAGGCATCAGACCGCGGGGTCCGAGCACACGTCCAATCTGACCGACTTTTGCCATCATGTCAGGAGTAGCGATAGCTTTATCGAAATCAAGCCATCCGTCCTTAACTTTGGCAACAAGGTCTTCACCGCCGACAAAGTCAGCGCCTGCTTCCTTGGCTTCCGCTTCTTTTTCCCCACTCACGAAGCAAGCTACGCGAATTTCCTTACCAAGACCGTTGGGCAGAGTTACTGCACCGCGGATCATCTGGTCAGAGTATTTGGGGTCAACGCCGAGGTTGATGGCTACATCAACAGTCTCGTCGAATTTGGCATAAGCCTTATCTACAGCAGAAGCTACCGCCTGTTCGACAGTTAAGCCGATCTGTTCGGTTCCTTCTGTTGCTTTTCTGTATTTTTTTCCGTGCTTAGGCATTATCTTTTCCCCTTACCTAGTCTGTGACTTCAATGCCCATACTGCGGGCTGTTCCCATGATAGACTTCATGGCAGCTTCAGTATCAGCAGCGGTCAAGTCGGGAGCTTTAAGCTCGGCAATTTCTTTAACCTGAGCTTTAGTCACTTTACCGACTTTGTTTTTGTTAGGCTCGCCGGAACCTTTCTGCAGCTTTGCAGCCTTAAGCAGGAGGGTAGAGGCCGGCGGAGTCTTGGTAATGAAGGAAAAAGACCTGTCTTGATAGACAGTAATGATCACAGGAATGATCATGCCCTTCTGATCCTGCGTTTTAGCATTGAATGCCTTGCAGAATTCCATTATATTTACACCATGCTGACCGAGAGCAGGTCCGACCGGTGGGGACGGATTTGCTGAGCCAGCAGGTATCTGAAGCTTGATTTTGCCTATTTCTTTCTTGGCCATCGCTTTATGTCCTATATTAAATTCCAGTGAGGATACTCACTGTCGGAAATGAATATGCAGCAGTGCGGTCAGGACTACCCTTTGGTTACCTGAACGAAGTCAAGTTCCACCGGGGTCTGGCGGCCGAAAATGGAGACTGACACCCGAAGCTTGCCTTTGTCGTAGTTGACATCTTCTACAACGCCGTTGAAACCACTAAAAGGTCCATCAATGACTCTGACTTCATCGCCACGATCAAAGTTGAACTTAGGTCTCGGCTGTTCCTGACGGTCTTCCATCAGGCTCAGGATATTGGCTGCTTCGCTGTCGCGCATAGGTGTTGGGCGATTTTTGCCACCGATAAATCCGGTAACACGAGGAATAGATTGGATGAGATGCCATGATTCATCCTCCATGATCATTTTGATCATGACATAACCAGGATAAAATTTCCTGGTTGATGTTCTTTTTTCCCCTTTAACCAGCTCAACAACTTTTTCCGTGGGAACGACTACTTCTTCGATCAGTCCTTTGTCCTGACCAGTTCTCATCATCTCACGAACAGTCTGCTCAACCCGCTGTTCAAAACCTGAATAGGTATGAACAATGTACCAGCGGGCCTTCCTTCCCTGAGGTTTTTCAGCGTCTGCGTTCATGGAGCTCTTTCCTTTTTACGGGTTATTTAAGACAGTATTGTCTCAACAAGCTTGCTGAGACCCATGTCAACAAAACCCAGAAAAAGCGACATTACTACGACAAGGACCAAGACGGCGGTACAGGTCTGTATAGTCTCTTTCTGAGTAGGCCATACGACCTTCTTGATTTCGACTTTAGACTGCTCAAAGAATTCGGTGAACTGTTTAATTTTTCCACCAGAACCTTTAGTTTCAGCCTTAGCCTGAACTCCCGCACCTTTATTATTTTTCTTGGCCATATTGATTCCCATAAATGAAGTGGCAGGCCAGGAGGGATTCGAACCCCCAGCATTCGGTTTTGGAGACCGACGTTCTAGCCGTTGGAACTACTGGCCTGCTTATTTATAGAAACTACTTGGACTCTCTGTGAAGAGTATGCTTCTTATCAAAAGGGCAATACTTCTTCAGCTCGATACGACCAGTAGTGTTCTTCTTGTTCTTCATCGTCGAATAGTTACGACGCTTACACTCGGTGCACTGCATCTGAACTTTGACACGCATGTCTTACTCCAGAATCTCAGTAACAACTCCTGCGCCTACGGTACGTCCACCTTCGCGAATAGCGAAGCGGAGACCCGGATCCATAGCGATGGGGTTGATCATCTCAACATTGAATGTTGCGTTATCGCCGGGCATAACCATTTCAACACCTTCGTCGAGAGTTACGATACCGGTGATGTCAGTTGTACGGAAGTAGAACTGAGGACGGTAACCGGAGAAGAAAGGAGTGTGACGTCCACCTTCGTCTTTGGACAGAACGTATACTTCTGCCTTGAACTTGGTGTGAGGATTGATTGTGCCGGGAGCTGCGAGAACCTGACCGCGCTCAACATCTTCACGCTTGGTACCACGGAGGAGAATACCTACGTTGTCACCAGCCTGACCCTGGTCGAGAAGCTTACGGAACATTTCAACACCGGTACAAGTAGTCTTAGCGGTATCTTTGATACCCACGATTTCAACTTCTTCACCAACTTTAATGATACCGCGTTCAACACGACCGGTAACAACGGTACCACGACCAGAGATGGAGAAAACGTCTTCGATGGGCATGAGGAAAGGTTTGTCGATGTCGCGCTCGGGCTCTTCAATGTAAGAGTCACAAGCAGCGAGGAGATCGAGGATGGGCTTTGCAGCTTCGTCATCAGCGCTTTCGCACTCGAGAGCTTTCAGAGCGGAACCCATGATGATGGGAAGATCATCACCGGGGAATTCGTAGGAGGAAAGAAGTTCGCGAACTTCCATTTCTACGAGTTCGAGGAGTTCTTCATCGTCAACCATGTCGCATTTGTTCAGGAATACTACGATTCCGGGAACACCAACCTGACGAGCGAGCAGGATGTGCTCACGAGTCTGAGGCATGGGACCGTCGGTAGCTGCAACAACGAGGATTGCGCCGTCCATCTGAGCTGCACCAGTAATCATATTCTTGATGTAGTCAGCGTGACCCGGGCAGTCTACGTGAGCGTAGTGACGGGCTTCAGTTTCGTATTCAACGTGAGCGGTAGCAATGGTGATACCGCGTTCTTTTTCTTCGGGAGCCTTGTCAATTTCGTCGAAGGCAACGTAGTCGCCGTTACCAGCAAGACCAGCAATCTTAGTGATAGCTGCAGTCAGAGTGGTTTTACCGTGGTCAATGTGACCGATGGTACCGATATTAACATGAGGCTTACCGCGTTCAAATTTAGCCTTACCCATGATAAATCCCCCTAAATTAAATAGAGTTTTTAATGATTTAAAGCGTCAAAGGTCATACTACACAAATGTATGGAGCCCACGACCGGACTTGAACCGGTGACCTCTTCCTTACCAAGGAAGTGCTCTACCGACTGAGCTACGTGGGCATCCTTTTTAAACGCGCAGGAATGGACTAGGGTAAGTTCATTATGGAGCGGGAAACGGGATTCGAACCCGCAACCCTCAGCTTGGAAGGCTGATGCTCTAGCCGTTGAGCTATTCCCGCACCCTATGTCCGTAGTTTAACAGCAGGCCTACCTGCCTCCTACAGCGCGATTATCTAAGTGGTGGTGGGGGGAGGATTCGAACCTCCGAAGGCGTTGCCGACAGATTTACAGTCTGTTCCCTTTGGCCACTCGGGAACCCCACCACTATATATATTGTTGTTCATCTGGAGCTGGCGATGGGACTTGAACCCGCAACCTGCTGATTACAAATCAGCTGCTCTACCAATTGAGCTACGCCAGCCCTCGTGAGCGAATCTTTCTACAAGCTCTGTTTTCAAATTGCAAGAACTTTTTTTGAATTTTTTCAAATTAATTCTCGGCCTGAAAACGATGCCTGACTTGCGATCCGCCGAAGCAACGTAGCGGGGTTTAAATGGAAATCGCCTTTCTAGTCAATACCTTTTTTCATTTTTCTTTAATTTTTTTCAAAATAACCTGCTTAAAAAGTCTCGAGAACACAGGTAGGTTTTGACTTTACAGCCATTTGGACGTAATTCACTGCCCTCGTCACGAACTAACGTGAAATACATGAATTCAAGACTCTCAGGTATAAGCATAATGAAATCACTTCCAATAAGTCCCGATAAACCTTGGCTGGCCCCCCTTGCCGGATACTCTGACCTGCCTTTTCGCATGCTCTGTCGAAAACGGGGATGCGCCGTCGCCTGTACAGAAATGGTCAGCGTAAAAGGGCTTAAGTATGACGGTAAAGGAACCAAAGACCTGCTTGCAACCTGCCCGGAAGACAATCCACTGGTTGTCCAGCTTTTCGGCGGTGAGCCGCAGGACTATTCAGATACTATGCCTCAACTGCTTGATCAGGGCTATACTTTTTTTGATTTAAACTCAGGGTGTCCGGTTAAAAAAGTTCTTAAAACCGGTGGAGGATCCGCTTTGCACCTTGATCCGGACCGCCTTGTCAAGACCGCTGCGGCAATGGTCGAAATTGCCGGAGAAGGCAAAGTAGGGGTAAAAATACGTTTGGGTTTCATGATCGGTGAAGACAATTATCTTGAAATTGCCAAACGGCTCGAGGATGTCGGAATCGCATGGCTGACTATGCATCCCCGTTATGCAAAACAAATGTTTTCCGGAGAGGCGGACTGGTCCAAGCTGGCAGTATTAAAAGAGAGTATTTCCATCCCTGTAATCGGGAGCGGAGATCTGTTTACAGCTGAAGACGGTGCAGAATGCATCAGGCAGACCGGCATCGACGGGATAATGTTTGCCCGCGGCGCCCTTTTTGACCCTTCTATTTTCGCTCGCTACCTGAATCTGATTAATAACCCCGAGAATCCCCCCCTGCCCTCTTTTGACCTTGGCAAGACAATGGAAGAGCATATCAATATGACTCGTAAATTTGACGGCAGCAACCGTTCTTTCAGGAAAATACGCTCTATCCTGCCTCGTTACGCCAAGGGGATGGATGGAATTAAGGCCGTTCGTACAAAACTTACGGCCTGTGAGAACTGGGAAGAACTCATCGCAGCGGCTCGAGAGGTTTCCACTCTTACACGCGAGCGCTGTTAATTATTTATTTTTTATGTGATTGTTGACGATAACGATCTTTAACGCTTAATATACAAATTGCAATTTAATAATCTGACAGATTTTAACCGGAGAATCATATGGCCCAGACCGATATTTTGCTTGAAGCGGGAACAAATGAACTTGAAATAGTTGAGTTCTGGCTTGAAGAAGAACCCCGTGAAGAAGGCGAAGGAAATTATCGTGGCTTTTACGGTGTAAACGTAGCCAAGGTTCTGGAAATTATAAGAATTCCTGAAAAAATTACAAAATTACCAAAGGTTGCGCACCCTGCCATTATGGGTACCTTCAATCTGCGCAACAAGGTTATTCCACTTGTGGACTTAAGCCACTGGCTGAAGAAAGGCCGTGTTGAAACGGAACCGCCGAAGGTAATCGTTACCGAGTTTAATAACGTATCGTCCGCTTTTCTGGTTTCCGGAGTTACCCGAATTCACAGGATCAGTTGGGAAAGAGTCGAAGCACCTTCTAATTACGTATCAACCCTTTCCGAAGATTCCATCACAGGTGTTGTTAAATTTGAAGACCGCATTTCGCTTATACTCGACCTTGAAAAAATAGTAGCCGAACTGAACCCGGACCTTGGGTTAAAGCTTGATGACTCCATCGACTGGGCGACTACTGCCGGTTACAAGGCTATCATCGCCGATGATTCCACCCTGATCAGAGAAATGCTCTATGAAATGATGGTCCGTGCTAAATTTTCAGTTGAAATGGCCAATACCGGACGTGACTGCTGGGAAAAACTGATCGCTCTGAAAAACAAATCTATTGAGGAAGGAAAGCCCATAACGGACTACATCAATGTCGTGATTTCCGATATTGAGATGCCGGTCATGGATGGTCACAACCTGACTGTACGCATAAAATCGGACGAAGTGCTCAAGCAGCTTCCGGTTATTCTTTTCTCATCAATCATTACCGATAAGCTTCGCCACAAAGGTGAGTCCGTCGGTGCTGACGATCAGATATCCAAACCTGAAGTTACTGAACTGGCTCAGCGCGCCATCGCCTTGATCGAAAAATAATCCACATAGAAAACCTGATGGTTTCCACCCCCGAGACTAAAAAAGAACGTACTGGAATCTCAATTAACCCGAGAATCCAGTACGTTTTACTTATGGCTTTTTCCGTGGCCATCGGTCTTGCAGCAGCGGGCGGAGCATTCCTTTTCCGCTGGCTTATCGAAAACTTCCAGCTTATATTCTGGGCCGACGGACATTCTTTTCTAGACATGATCGCAAACTCACCGTGGTGGTTAGTACTTTTACTACCCTGCGTGGGCGGGATTATCGCCGGGATTATCATTACCAACTGGGCTCCGGAAGCCTCCGGTCCTGGAGTTCCGGAAGTGATCAAAGCCATCGCTGTCCGCGGTGGACTTATTCGCCACCGCATAACCTTTCTCAAGGCCCTCGTTACCAGCATGCTCATCGGCTGCGGAGCTTCTGTCGGTCGCGAGGGTCCGGTCGTACAAATTGGTGCTTCTCTGGGCTCTTCGGCAGCGAGAATTTTCCGCCTAGATCCATCAATGCTGCCTGTCTGTGTTGCTTCCGGTGCGGCAGCGGGAATAGCTGCCACATTCAATGCCCCGCTGACAGGAACCCTATTCGCCATTGAAATCCTGCTACTTGATACGGAAATGTCTTATGTAAGCCACATTATCGTGGCCTCGGTAACCGCATCCGCCCTTTCAAAATTTTTCTGGGGAGACTTCCCCACTTTTGACGCTCCCAAATTCACATTTAATAATTTTGAGGAGCTGATCATCTTCTTCCTGCTTGGTATCCTTGCTGGTTTGGTATCCATCGCTTTTGTGAAAATGATTCGCCTTTCAGAATTTTGCTTTGATCACATTCCCATGCCTGAATGGATAAAACCGGGACTTGGCGGTCTGCTGCTTGGTATCATGGCCCTTAAAATCCCGGCAGTCCTCGGCGTAGGGTACGAAGCAGTGAATATGGGATTGACCGGAGTGCTGCCGCTGGATTTTGCACTGCTCCTTTTGGCGGCCAAGCTGGTTGCCACCTCCCTATGTATAGGTTCCGGGATGAGCGGAGGTATTTTTGCGCCTTCACTGGTACTTGGCGCCGCGCTCGGTATTTCTGTCAGTTCAACCATAAACATGTTTTTCCCGGAGCTTGCCCTTACCCACGGTCAATATGCTCTGGTAGGCATGGGAACAGTTGTCGCAGGCACCACACTTGCCCCTATAACCGCTGTTCTGACAGTATTTGAGCTAACCTACTCCTATAAAATAATCCTGCCCATGATGGTCGGCTGCATAACCAGTGCTCTGGTGGTCCGCATACTGAACGGCTACTCCGTATACGAGGCCAAACTTTTACGTCAGGGCGTAAATATTCTGCGCGGGCACGATGAATCAGTTCTGGTCAATGTCCCACTCAGAGATGTGATGGAGACGGATTTCGATTACCTGCACACTACGGACAGCTTGAAGAAGGCAGCGGATATGGTTCTGAATTCGGAATTTCCGCATTTTCCGGTACTGGACGAAAATAACAAGCTGGCCGGCATACTGACCCTCCGAGATATGCGTGACTTCCTGAAAGACGAGCATGATTTAAAAGGTGCAGCCGAAGTGGTGGACACATTAATGGTACGGACCGTTGTTTCACTTCCTGTGAATTCCAATCTTAAAGAGGCTCTTATGCACTTTGAACGGACCGGAGTATCTTTTCTGCCACTGACAAATGAGGATTACACCTTGGCCGGGATCATTAAATCCAAAGATGCCATGGAAATTTACCGCCAAAAAAGATTCAAAAACAAAATTATATCTTCTTCACTCTGATTCTTCATCCTGAACATCAATGTAATCGATGATGATTATGCGCCCCCTACGGCTGCCTTCTTTATAGAAAAATCCTGCTACATAGTGATAACCGTAACCGGAAAGTGGATTCGGCGCGATATAACCGGCAGTTTTTTCAAAACCGGAATTCAGGTATATAAAGATTTCACTGTCACTATGATCACTACCAACAGCCGAGGTGATCATACGCAGACCGAACGGATCTGCCGCTCTGCCGGCAAAACGTTTGCTGATCTGTTTACCGGTAGCATCAAGAACATAGCCTGAAATGAGATTTTCTTTCTTTTTAAGAAGCTCCTCCAGAATCCGGTTCATTTCACTGTCTTCTTCCTGCTGCATTCTTGTCATTGCGCTTTTCAGCAACAGGTGAATGTTTCGGAATGTTTTCTGAGACTGCATAGTTTTATTTTTCCTGCTTTCCCGAAAAGCATCACTTACCCGCTTAATTTTCTGACCAAAAGTATCTTTCCTGCCGTCTTCTTCAGAATTATCAGCATAGAAAAAACCCTGCTGCAAATAAAAGCCGGCCATAGCCAATTCAAGAGCCTCAGCTTCACTTTCCACCCCTTTAGCTACGGGCATTGTACCGTATTGTTTAAAACTATCTGCAGCCGCCACAACTTTCAGTTTTATCGCTTCAGATTCTTCAATCCCTTTATAAAATTTTGAATCCAGCTTCACAAAATCTGGTTTAACGTCAAAAATAATATCCAAGCATTCTGGGGAAGTATCCACGTTATCAATGGAAATTCTATATCCTTTTTCGCGGATTCCGCTGATCATTTCATGGGGCACATTATGTTTTAACTGAGCGCTATCCATCTCAAAAGTGATCATACGTGGAGAATACCCATAAGACTCCGCCTGCTGATGAGGACTGCGGACTTTATATTCATCGCGGCTATAGATCCCGCAATTAATATTCATAAAAAGAAGCATGTCGCGATATTTGTCATACAGCGGTCTGTACGCATCAAAACTTTTGATTAGGCAAAGTTCCTCAACCTTTATTTGAGCCTTTACAGGCAGTGATGCATTGAAAAGACAGACCGGTCCAGCAAGTGTCGCCCCGGTCTCGTCCACTCCTCGGGCAAAAGCCTCAAAACCTATTACAGTCTGTGACAGCAGCGAAACCACAGGCTGGAAATAAATTGTGATGCCATCCTCTGTAACTACTTTACCAATGGCTGCGATACAACTTCTGATGTCATTCTCCACACTGCACTCCTTGTGATTTGAGGCCACCATAACATTATTTCGCAAGTAATTCATACAGTAAGCAGCATAAAAAAAGGCTTCCCCATCAGGAGAAGCCTTACTTATTAATTCAGTACAACAAAAACTAGCATATTCTAGGCAACTGCTCGCCTTCCAGCATGTTGAGCAAGCGGCGTCCGCCAAGCGGAGTGACAAGAATAACCTTGCCCGGATTGGCCTCGGTAATGGTGCCGACCTGACAGGCATCTTTTCCAAGCTCATCAGCACGCATAATTTCAAGCGCCTTATCAGCATACTGTTGTGGCAGAATGCATAAGAACTTACCTTCATTTGCAAGGTAAAGAGGGTCAAGCCCCAGAAATGAACATCCGCCGGCTACTTCGGGCAGAACCGGAATTGAAGACTCTTCCAGCTCGCAACATACATTGGACGAGACTGTGATCTCATTGAGCGTGGTAGCCAGTCCTCCGCGAGTCGGGTCGCGTAATACATGGATATCAGGAATTTCCTGTACCAGCTTGACCAGCAGGTGATTCAAGGCGGCGCTATCGCTCTTTACATTAGATTCAAGGGAAAGTCCTTCACGGGTACCCAGAATGGTCAGCCCGTGGTCCCCCATGGTTCCGCTGACCAGCACGGCATCCCCCACTGCTGCGCGGTCTCCGCTGGGAGCAGGATCAGCGATAATTTCACCGACCCCGGTAGTATTGATAAAAATTTTATCCACCATTCCCTTAGGGACAACCTTAGTATCGCCGGTGACGATATTCACCCCTGCATGCCTGCAGGCTTCTCCCATGGATTTAACGATCTTTTCCAGATCATCCATCGGCAGCCCTTCTTCAATAATATAGGCGCAGGTCAAATAACGAGGAATAGCCCCGAGCATCGCGACATCATTGACTGTTCCGTGCACGGCCAGTGAACCGATGTCTCCGCCTGGAAAAAAGATAGGGTCAACGGTGAAGCTGTCTGTACTCATGGAGACCTTGCCTTGAAGGTTCAAGGTAGCGGCATCATTGAGCCTGTCCAGTTCATCGTTGGCAAAATGCTTAAGAAAAAGTTCGGAAATCAGCCTCTGGGAAGCTCTTCCACCAGAACCGTAATCAAGTAAAACCTTATCTGAGGACATATTAATCTACTTTGTATTTGAAGTAAGCGGCGCAGCTGCCTTCAGTTGAAACCATACAGGGACCTACCGGCTTGGCGGGAGTGCACGCCTTTCCGAACAGGGGACACTGTTCCGGGGACATTTTACCCTTGAGCACTTCTCCGCATTTACATCCGGGAAGTGACGGACATTCCCCGATATTGAGGTCGAAAATCTTTTTGGCGTCGAAATCTTCAAATTCCTTACGGAATTCCAGACCGCTTCCCGGAATCTTTCCGATGCCCCGCCAGAGGGCGTCCGATTCCTCAAAAACCTCATACATAACTTCCACAGCCTTGGGATTTCCGTTCTCGGAAACGCCACGCACATACTGATTCTCTGTTGCAGGGTGTTCTTTTTTGGAAGAACGGACCATCATCAGCAGAGCCTGCAGGATATCAACAGGATCAAAACCGGTTACCACTGCGGGTTTACCGTATTTTTCACCTATAAAATCATACGGATGTATACCGATTACCGTGGAAACATGGCCGGGCAGGATAAACCCGTCGATCCTGGTTTCCGGGTCGGAAACAAGAATATCAAGTGCAGGCGGAACCAGCTTGTGGAAAGAAAGAACTTTGAAATTATCAAGTCCCTGCTGTTTAGCCATAAGTACGGTGGCTGCGATTGTCGGCGCAGTCGTTTCAAAACCTACTCCCAGAAAAACAACTGTGCTGTCGGGATTGTTACGAGCAAGATCCAGCGCGTCGAACGGAGAATAAATAATCTCGACCCGTGCACCGTCTGCCTGCGCGTTTTTCAAACAATGGCCCTTGTCACCGGGGACCTTGATCAGGTCGCCGAAAGTCGCCACAATTACCCCGTCTTTACCAGCCAAATCGAGAAAAGCATTTACTTCTGATTCATGGGTCACGCATACCGGGCAACCGGGACCGCTCAGGTGAACCACCTCTTTCGGCAGCACTGAATGCAATCCGCTGCGAAAAATAGAAACGGTATGCGTTCCGCAGACCTCCATAAACCGTATTTCCCCTTCCAGCTCGTCCCGCAAACGGGCCAGAAGCTCCTTGCATAGTTCAGGGTCACTGAATTTATCTAAAATCTTAAGCGACAAGGAACACCCCCAAATTTAACATTACCTTAAAGCCATCCACTCACTTCTGCGTATTATAGTCCCCGGTCCGCTAACCTTTCCCATCGGGACTTAAAGCAATTTGTGAAGCAGGATGAAATATCTGTCTCACAGATATTACCTTGTTATTCATAAAGCTTTTGTTCTCATTATACCCATTCCCGCTCAGTAACAAGTCCGTTACCATCAATATTTCAACACAAAAAAAAGGGCTCTGCCCGGTCAGGGAGAGCCTTTGCAAGATAAACTAAAATGCTGTCAAAACTATTTCAGGCAGCGGTGTATGACTTCGTTAAATTCTTCCTTATCTATTGGTTTGGGCAGAAAGTACGTCGCACCCAGAGCTAACAGATTGGAGATATCTGAAACCCCTACTACCGCGGACATTATGACAATAGGCAGGTTCATAAACTGAGAATCACCGCGCAAAGTCTGTACCAGTTGCCGACCATCCATTTCGGGCATCATGATGTCCGTGACAAGTACATCAAAGCTGTTTTCAGCTTTCAAAGCTTCATAGGCATGCTTGCCATGAGGACTTACAAAAGGGATATGTCCCAAATCCTCAACAAATCGCGCGGCAAGTTTTTGAGAAATTTTATCGTCTTCTGCAATCAGTATTTTATACATGAATCCCTCTTAACTTTCTATGGATACTCTTTCTAAATAAGCCAAACACTTCTTATTTGTAAAGCATAATGGAGCATATAGAAAACACCACTTTCTTTTTTTAAATCTATAGACCTACCTTTTTGAATATTGTAACTTATTAGAATAAGAACTTAAACAAAATTATAATTTTATCAGGAGCCACGGTTATGGCCAAAACTGAAATCCTGCTTGAAACCGGCACCAATGAACTCGAAATACTGGAATTTTACATCGACCTCCCGGAATCGGAAAACGGACCTGAAGAACGATGCCATTTCGGGGTTAATGTCGCCAAGGTCATGCAGGTAATTGAAAGTCCTGAACTTGAACATCCGGAATCGGCTGAACATCCGTGTTTCATGGGGACTATTCCCCTGCGGAACCACATTCTTCCAGTGCTCGATCTTGCCGTCTGGCTTGGTATGGAACGTAAAAGAGATAAATATGACATCGTAATTGTCACCGAATTCAGTCAGACAGTTTCCGGATTTCAGGTCAGTGGAGTAACCGAAATTCATCGTGTGGGATGGCAGCAGGTTTTGTCACCGGATAAATTCATGAGCAGTTTCGAAAAAAGCTGTATTGTCGGAATTGTGGAACGTGAAGACAGATTTATTCAGCTACTCGACCTCGAATCCATCCTTGCCGATCTCGACCCGACCCTTGGCGGAGATTTTTCCATGCCGTCAGCAATAGCCAGTGAAGCATACAATGCTCTTGTCTGCGACGACTCTCCCACCATTCGTGCAATGCTGGATCAAAGTCTCGAACAGGCCAATTTTTGCCACACAATTGTTCACAACGGTCAGGAAGCTCAAAATACCCTGAAAAATATCAAAATGATGGCCAGTCAGCAAAACCGTCCGGTCAAAGATTTTGTAGAGATTGTCATTTCCGATATTGAAATGCCACTTATGGACGGATTCACCCTTGCCAAATGGATTCGCGAAGACCCCGATCTGAAAGATCTGCCCATCATACTTTATTCCTCAATCATAACTAAAGAACTGCGCCATAAGGGCGACTCAGTTGGGGCGGATGAACAAATTTCAAAACCGGATCTGCATTTGCTGCCCGAAAAAGCAATCAGGTTAATCGAAAGCAAAAAAAATAATTAACGTTCTGATTAAGAACGCCTTTAGCTTCTCCAGCGGTCTGCATTTTTTGCAGGCCGTTTTTGCTTGCATGAATTTTAATGTACCAATATCTTCCTGGTTCGCAATTTAGCTTATAAGTCATTACCCATTACGGAGAAACACAATATGGAAGATGTAAGAGTATATGGAGACGTAAAAGGTCTGTCTCCAGAAGATTTTGAAGACCTGAAAACGGAATTGCCCTTTGAAAAAGTAGTCTACAAGGACAAAGTCCTGAACGTTGATTACGAAGGTCACTACATCGACATCGATGATTTTCTTGAAGAAATGGTCAAGCGCCTCCCCCCCGAAGGATGGGCCAAAGTTGATTATATTGATCACGTAGATTGGAAACTGACCCGTTATGAAATAGAAAACAACAAGCTGACTTCACGTATTATTAATATTGATGCTGTCCTTGAACCTACAAAAAACGAAGCCGGGCAAAGGTAAGTTCTCGCCAGATGAGAATTCACCATTTTATTTTTTCGCTGAGCGTAAAAAAGCCCGCCTGTCCAAGGACAGGCGGGCTTAAATTTTATTTATCGAAAACTAATAATTTATAATTCGGACGTCAGTGGCTTTCGGCGCAGTGTCTTCGTCTATGACTTCAAAGACAACCTTCTCGCCTACGTTGAGGGTCTTGAAACCGTCGCGCAGTACTTCGGAGTAATGGACATAAATATCCCGCCCGGATTCATCTATAATAAATCCGAATCCTTTGATATCATTGAACCAGCTGACCACACCTTTTAGACTCATAAACTCCTCATCAGTCGGATCAGGATTTAAATCTTCCGCAATATTTATTTTATACGGAAGGTAATCCGACCACGGGTAAGATCATACGGTGAAAGTTCCACTTTTACACGGTCGCCCGGTAGAATACGGATATAATATTTGCGCATCTTACCTGAGATATGCCCCAGAATAATATGCCCGTTTTCAAGCTCGACCTTGAACATAGCATTAGGTAATGCTTCCTGCACAACACCTTCTACTTCAATACCTTCTTCTTTAGCCATGGTTTCCTCCGTATCCAACCACCACTCCAAGAATCGTATCAGTACTATTGCTGCAAAAAATTTTACTAATTTACGGAAGCTAAAGCAATCACTAATGAAGCAAAGCTACGGCGCAGCCTGAAATTTATGCCCGAGTTTTTCGATGGCCTCCAGTATTTCCTCTACCAGAACATTTAAAGAACGACGGTCCACCGCGCTTGTAGGAATTCCGTGAGGGTACGTATTGCGCATTAGTTCACGCTGCTCATCATCCAGCTTATCCCATTTATTGAGCACGAGGATAGAGCTGACTTCACCCAGCTTCATATCGGCGATAATATTATTAACTGCCGCAATCTGCTCGTCCACTTCAGGATGAGAGGAATCGCAGACATGGATCAAGACATCTGCAGCTTCCAACTCTTCAAGAGTCGCCCTGAAGGCTTCTTTCAATTCAACAGGAAGTTGACGGATAAATCCTACCGTATCGGTCAGGATAAGTTCCTGCTCACGGGGAAAACGAATACGCCTGCTTGTAGGATCAAGGGTAGCAAAAAGTTTATCTTCCGCCAGCACTCCGCTATTGGTCAGAGTATTCAGCAAAGTTGATTTGCCCGCGTTGGTATATCCCACCAACGAAACAACCGGTACACCGGCACGAGCACGTCGTTCCCGGGTGAATCCCCGCTGGCGACTCACTTTCTTAAGTTCATTGCCCAGCTTGGTCAGCTTGTCTTTAATGCGTCTACGGTCGATCTCCAGCTTGGTTTCACCGGGACCTCGACCACCGATACCACCCATGAGCCGTGACATAGCACGATTCTTACCCACAAGACGCGGCATGGTGTACTTCAGCTGCGCCATCTCAACCTGCAATTTACCGGCGCGAGTAGTGGCGTGCTGAGCAAAAATATCCAGAATAAGCTGGGTGCGGTCAATAATTTTACGCTCGGTAAGTCTGGCAAGGTTGCGCATCTGGGCGGCAGAAAGTTCCTGATCAAAAAGAATTACTTCCGCATCAGCCTGCAGGGCGATAACTTCCAGTTCGGCTAGTTTACCCTTACCCATAATGAACTTGGGATTAAGCTTGCGTATACGCTGAACCAACCGCCCTTCGACCTTAAGCCCCGCAGTGTCGGCAAGATCTTCCAGTTCATCAAGGGACCGTTCCTGCACAGACTTGGGGTCCTGCGAGACGCTGACAACAATGGCCCGCTCACGTTTGTCCGTGGTATCACGGGTACGATCGGCACGGCGGAACTCATCTTCAAGGGCTTTGATGTGAGCCGGAAGATCCATTTCCACGCGATCCCAGCGCACAGGCGGCAACTGTTCATAAGGTTTATCCCCCGCTCCGGGAGGAAGCAGGTAGGCGTACTGCACAAAATCAGGTTCACCATGCGGATCAGAAGCGACAACTGTTACGCTGTCCAGACGGAGAAACACCATATCCATGAGATCTTCTTCGGACAGGTTTTCCCCTGAAATATGAGTATGCAGAAGCCGTAACCCCCGCAAACGGCCTTCGGACTGGCGGGCACGTGGCAATTCAGGAATGTAAATGGAACCGGGATCACCGACAAGAATCATTTCCGGCTTGCCCTGCCTGTTGATCAGCAGACCTATCTGGCGTCCGATTTCATGACTGAGAAAAGAGAGCTCACGGGCCTGCTCGTTAGTGAATCCGTTGGGATCATTGTATCTGCGGTCCGCAAGGCGGTTGATGCGTTTCAACTCACTGGGTTTAAGCCCCTGAGTATTACCTTTGGCTTTAAGAGCTATGGGAATTCTCCAAGTATGTTGCCTCCGGCGGCTTTAACTCTTTTAAAAAAGGGTTAAAGAATCCCAAAATCTTTTATTTAGGCTTCGCCACTGGTGACTTTAAAATTATTTATTAATGAAGATCTTAGCAAATTTTGCCTACCTACGCCAAACCCCTAAGACAAAAACTATTAACACGTTTGGGAAGGGATGAAGCATTCAGGCGAGAGGGCAAAAAGATAGAGCGCGTCATGAATATGACGCGCTCTGTAAAATACTAAGCGTCGTGATCCGCCAGATATTTGGCGATCATGGAATCGTATTCAGAGACAAGCGCAAAAGTTTCCGCAGCCAGATCCTTTCTGAGTGCGAGAGATACTTTTCCGTCATTCTTTTTCATATCTTCAAGAATACGGGGATAATGTACCGGACTGGGTACAACCAGTACGGAATGAAAATTTTTCGCTGAAGCGCGAAGCATAGTGGGGCCGCCGATATCGATCTGTTCGACAGCGTTTCTCAGATCCTGCCCTTCGCTAACAGCCTTGGCAAAATTATACAGGTTAACACAGACCATATCGATGGTCTCGATGCCGTGCTCTGCAAGAGTTGCCAGATGTTCCGGGTTATCTTTATCCGCAAGGATTCCGCCATGAACACTGGGGTGCAGGGTCTTCACACGGCCGCCCATAATTTCAGGAAAACCGGTAACATCACTAACGGATTTAACATCAAGACCGGAATCAAGAAGCATTTTTCTTGTACCACCGGTGCTGATTAATTCCACACCGAAGCCAGTCAACTCAGCCGCAAATTCAGCAAGCCCGGACTTATCAGTTACACTGAGTATTCCGCGCTTTACAGGCAACATATCCATAACACATCTCCAGATAATTGTTTTTTGTGGAGTTGTGCCGGATTTATGCCGTAAAGGCAAGTTCCGGACCGCAGTTTCTCTCCGGTAGCTGGTCCCCGCCCCTGAACCACACGATCAGAGACGGGACCAACCGGGAGGGGATTCGGCTATATATAATGGACCTGTATGAGCTAAATCTGGCTCAGCAGTTCCTTAGCCGCTTCATTTGCGGGATCCTTCTCGAGGATCATTTCAAGTTGCTCAACAGCTGCGTCCTTCTGGTCCATGCAGACATAAAGGCCTGCGAGAGAATAGCGAACTTCATGCTTTTCGGGATCAACTTCGAGAAACTTCTCAAGGTAAGGAATGGCTTCAGCCATTTTCTCAGCCTCGTGACCGATTCTGATGATGCCGAAAAGCGCAACCATGTTGCTGATATTCATGTCGAGCGCCTTGGAAAAGTTTTCAAAGGCTTCTTCCTGGCGGGAAGTTTCCATCTGGATCAGCCCCATACCGGCAAAACTCTTATCAGTGACTTCCACTTGATGAGCTTTTTCATACAGAGAAATAGCAGTTTCATACTCCCCGCGCTGAACAGCGATGGTGGCAAGACCGATGTACGGGTCAGGATGCACGCCGTTAGATCCGGCAGCCTTCTTGTAGTAATCTTCAGCCTTATCCAGTTCACCCATGAACAGATAACACTCACCGAGTTCCTTGTTAATTTCATAATCTAAATGGCTCATAATTCCCCTCCGGAAATTTTATTTACCGCCGGACAATCCAAAGCGGCATTTTTTGCGACCCCTGAGAGTCTGCCCAACTTTATGCATTTGGTGTGCCAAAACTAAAAGTTGAATTCCTACATTATATATAAGGCTTAAATTTAATGTGCCTGATTTCCGACGCTCACCAGCAGCTGGGCTTATTCATGCATAAATTATATAATAATTTTAAGCATATACAAAGATGGAACACCTTTTGCTAGATAGGGAGCACAAACAAAATCTCAAATTTCCCACCCGGCAGGGACACAGGGAATTTTTTGCAGGAGGATATAAAATGAAAGGACTTTTTGAAAACCACATCGATTTGACAGGTAAAGTACTCGACCTGAGACTCCAGCGTCAAAACCTCGTCTCCTCCAATCTGGCTAACGTCAACACTCCTGGATACAAGGAAAAACGCCTTGAATTCGAGGACGACCTTCAAAAGGCCATGGGGCTCGACGCCAAAGGCAAAATGACCAGAACCAGCAAAATGCATATCCCCACCGCTTTTGATTCAGACAAATTTCAAGGGGACGTTCTTTCCAACTTCGAGCCCAGAGTTATCCATGGTGAAAACCGGGTCGATATGGATAAGGAAATGGTCGCCATGGCCAAAAACACCCTTTACTATAATGCCCTCTCCCAGGTTATCGGGAAAAATTTTCAGGGCATGAATAAAATTATCCAGAGTGGAGCCAGATAATGAACTTCTTCACAGCACTTGATATCGGAGCTTCAGGCCTTAAGGCTCAAAGAGAGTACCTGAACGTTGTGTCCATGAATATGGCTAACGCCAGGACGACAAGGACAGCCGAGGGCGGACCCTACCGCCGCAAAAGTGTTTCCATGGAGTCCAGCCCGGTTCTTTCGCCATTTGAAACTGCCATGGATCAGCAGATGAATCAGCAGCTCCGCGGCGTAACCGTAAGGGGAATTGTTACAGACACCCGCCCCTTCAAAGAAGTTTACGAACCCAACCACCCTGATGCGGACTCAAAAGGCATGGTCAAATACCCGGACATCAACGTGGTTGAAGAAATGGTCAACATGATCAACATCAGCAGATCTTACGAAGCCAACGCGCAGTCAGTGGACTCCGCCAAAAAGATGTTCAACCGCGCACTCCGCATAGGAATGGGTCAGTAGCATCGGGCTGAGTAGTCAGCGACGACTTTCCGACTTTTGAAAAGGAGCAAAACATGTCTATTAAAAACGTAGCAATGCAGGCATACACCAATGCCATTCAGAATCAGCAGCAGTTCGATAAAAAGTTCGACAAGAGTATGAACCTCCATAAGGCGGACCCGAACTCTTTCTCGAACACCCTTACCGATTCACTTAAAGGTGTAAACGACCTGCAGACACAGAAAAAAGAGATGATCTCTGAGTTTGCTGCCGGCAAAACCCAGAACGTACACGAGTTGATGATTTCTCTGCAGAAAGCCAGCGTTGCTATGACCATGACCAGCACAGTACGCACTAAAGTAATGAGCGCCTATCAGGAAATCATGAAAATGCCTTTCTAAAATTGACAGACCTGCTCCTTTACCTGTCAAAAAAAATATCGCTACCATGGGACCTCCGCCTTGAAGGACTCCCATGGTAGCTTTTATACGCTCCGTTTCGAGCCGACATTTTTTTGTCACTATACATTCAGCCTCTTTAAACACCCCCCCATCTACATCATAACTACCACATATAAATTAACTTTTTTCAAGTGGCCCGTACCTTGCTTAAACTATTGAAAAATCGTCAGGAGTTTAAGTATGCCAAATTTCATTGTTGAGTATCTGAGTAAATTTCAAAATTTCTGGTCTGACCGTACCGTCTCCCAGAGAATCATGATCGGTGGACTAGCGGCCACAGTCGTTATCTCATTCATCCTTATGGTTTTCTGGCTCAACCAGACTGAGTACCGTGTGCTCTACACAAAACTGTACTCAGAAGACGCTTCCCGCGTTGTTTCCATCCTGCAGTCCACCAAGGAACCTTACAAGATCGAAGACAACGGTGCCACCATTCTGGTACCCGCTGACAAGGTTTACGATCTGCGCCTGAAAATCGCCGGTGAAGGTGCCCTTCACGGACAGGGAATCGGTTATGAAATTTTTGATGAAGTTCAGATCGGACAGACTGACTTCATTCAGCGCATCAACTACCAGCGCGCCCTCCAGGGTGAATTGGCACGTACTATAAGCGAATTTCCGCAGGTTGAACGGGCCAGAGTGCATCTGGTAATGCCTTCCAAATCCCTCTTTATTGAAGAGCAGATTGAGCCTTCAGCTTCGGTAGTGCTTAAGCTCAGAGAAGGTGAAAAGCTTTCCGACAAGCAGGTCAAAGGTGTTCTTAACCTCGTTGTTATGTCTGTTGAAGGCTTGAAGCCCGCACACGTAACCATTACCGATATGCGCGGACAGGTTCTCTATCAGCCCGAAGATGACGGCGGACTGGGCCTGAACATCACCAACAGCCAGCTTGAATACAAGTCCGGCCTTGAGTCAAAAATCGAACAGCGCATCCAGCGACTGCTCATGCCCATCGTAGGCCCGGACAAAGTTATCGCCAAAGTTAATGCCGATCTTGATTTCAGACAGCGTACCATTAAAAAGGAAGCATACGATCCTGACGGACAGGTAGCACGCTCTGAACAGACCAGTGAGGAAAGCACCCGCGGTACTGCCAACGTTGACGGCGGTGTTCCCGAAGCCAACTTCAGGGGTGACGGATTCACAGGAACCGCTACTACTCAGGACTCAAACCGTGAAACCCGTACCACCAACTACGAAATCAACAAAGAAGAACAGCAGATTATCGTTCCGGTCGGTGAACTGAAGCGCCTCAGTGTTGCCGTTATCGTTGACGGAACATACGAGAAGAATCCTGACACAGGTGAAATGACATACGTTCCCCGCTCCGAAGAAGAAATGCAGCGTATCCGTGAACTGGTCAGCTCCGCAGTTGGATATGATGAAGTACGCGGAGATACCGTAGAAGTCTCAAACATGTCCTTCGGCATGCAGGATCTGTTTGGCGACGAAGGCCTCATGCGCACCATGCTTGAATACGCACAGCGCCTTGGTAAACCTTTTCTTAACGGCCTGCTTATCTTCCTCTTCCTGATCCTCGTTGTTCGCCCGGTTGTCATGGCCCTGATCAAGCCCCGTGTGGCTGAAGAGGAAATTGACGAAGTTGCAGGACTGCCCGAAGCAGGAGAAAGACTCGCAATTGATGACAGCGACCTTGACGAAGAGGCTCTTGATACGGCACGTAGACTGGAGAACGCCAAAGCTCAGGCTCTGCAACTTTCCGAGAAGAATATGGATCAGGCTGTGCAGGTACTGAAGAGTTGGCTGAAGCAGGAGGCAGCTTAAATTGTCAACGCCGTTCACCGGTAATCAAAAAACAGCAATCGTACTTCTTGCCCTTGGGGACAAGTTTACTGCTGAATCATTCAAACGCATGAACCGTCAGGAAATTGCCGACGTGTCAAGAGCCATGCTCGAGATGGATTCAGTCCCTAAGGAACAGGTTCTGGAAGTACTAAAAGAGTTCAACGAAACTCTGGCATACGGAGCTGAGCTTCTCATGGGCGGAGCAGATCAGGTCAAAAGACTGCTCAGCAAATCACTTGACGAAGAAACCGCAAAATTCATTCTGGATAAACTCGATCTCGAAAGCGGGCCTGCCCCGTTTCAGGAACTCCAGAATGTCAGCCCGAAGATTCTGGCTCAGATTCTCAGGAACGAACACCCGCAGACACTGGCCCTCATTATCGGCCATCTGCACCCGGATCAGGCAGCGGACCTTATATCCAACCTGCCCGGCGGCGTAAGAGCCGAAGTGCTCATGAGACTTGCCAAGCTGGAAGCTGTGGCTGAAGAGATGCTCATGGAAGTGGACAGGGTACTGCAAAGTCAGCTTATCGCCATGGGCGGCAAGGAAGGCAAGAAAGTCGGCGGCGTACCTGCTGTAGCAGAAATCCTCAACGCCGTAGACAGATCCACAGAAGAGGAAGTTCTTTCAGAAATTGAGGAAGAATCCACCCAGATGGCTGAAGAAATCAGAAACCTCATGTTCGTTTTTGAAGACATCAAGGGACTGGACGACCGCGCGATCCGCGAACTGCTTAAGGAAGTTTCAAACGAAGAGCTCACCACCGCACTCAAGGGTGCTTCCGACGATTTACAAGAGCTTTTCTTTAAGAACATGTCCGAACGTGCTTCAAACATGATCCGCGAAGACCTCGAAATTATGGGACCTGTGAAACTTTCCGATGTGGAAGGTGCACAGCAGAATATCGTTAAAAACATCCGCCGTCTCGAAGATGAAGGCCGGATTATGATCAGTAGAGGTTCAGGAGATGTCTTTGTCTAAAGCAGAAGACAATAAGTTCTACACCGGTAGGGTTATTATGGGCGTTGATTCAAACAACAAGACCCAGGAAATGACCATACAGGAAATGGAAGGCAAGAAACAGCCGACCTGGAACGAAGACACCGACCGCGAATACTATGAGCGGGTCAAAGTTAAAGCCCAGAACATGGCTAAGGAAATTATTTCCAAAGCCATGGCTGAGGCCGAAACGATAAAAGCCAATGCTCAAGCTGAAGGATATGCCGCAGGCCAGCAGCAGGCCGCCAAGGAAGCCGAGCAGCAAATGATCGGTTTCAGTCAGAACTTGGGCCAGACTCTCAAAGCCATACAGGATCAATCACATAATATAATGATGGCTCAATCAGCAGATGCCATCAGTCTGGTCTTCATGGTCATAGAAAAGACTCTCGCAGTGGAGATGGAAAGCAGAAGACAGGAAATTCTTGGTGCTCTGCTGGACGAAGCTTTGCAACGCATTGATTCACTGACCCAACTGATCATCAAGATATCCCCTGCCGATAACGAAATTATCGGTCCCCTGCTCGAACAGGCTCAGACCGAATTCCCGGACCTCGCCAAATGGCGCATCAAAACAGATCCTGCCATTGAAAACGGCGGAGTCATTGTTGAAACAGCCGATGCCATGATTGAGAACACCGTCACTTCCCGCTGGGAAGGCGTACAGCAGATTCTCGGTCAATTAGCCCCCGAGACAGGAGAATAGCCATGGCCGACATGAAGGGCTGCACTCAACTCCTTTCCTCTCTTGACCCCTGCCGCGGTTATGGCCGCGTAAGTAAGGTTGTCGGCCTCATTGCCGAAGGTAAAGGCATTAAGGCCCCGCTTGGATCGGTCTGCCAATTGATACCGGAAGATGCGGACTCCCCCATCGCAGCGGAAGTCGTCGGGTTCAAAGATGGTGCCTGCCTGTTTATGCCCTACGGCGAAATGCACGGCATAAGCCCCGGAAGCCTGATCGAAAACTCAAAAACACCACCCAAAGTCCCGGTAGGCATGAACCTTCTCGGACGCGCAGTGGATGCGTTCGGAGAACCGATTGACGGCAAAGGGCCGATTATCCCCGAAGCATACAACCCGCTGCACCGCGATCCTCCAAATCCACTGGAAAGACCACGCATCAACGAACCTCTTGATGTAGGGGTTAAAGCCATAAACGGGTTATTGACACTGGGCAAAGGCCAGCGCATGGGTATCATGGCCGGTTCAGGCGTCGGTAAATCGACACTACTCTCCATGATGGCCCGCTACACAGTGGCGGACATCAACGTGATCGCCCTTATCGGTGAGCGTGGACGTGAAGTAGTGGAATTCATCGAACGCGATCTGGGCCCTGAAGGATTGGCTCGCTCCGTACTGGTCATCGCAACATCGGACAAAAGCCCGCTCATCCGCATGCGCGCGGCCTACACCGCGACTGCCATCGCAGAATATTTTCGCGACCTGAACAAAGATGTCCTTTTAATGATGGACTCTGTGACCCGATTTGCCATGGCCGGACGCGAAGTCGGCCTTGCTGCTGGCGAACCGCCCACACGTGGAGGTTACACCCCATCTGTTTTCGCCCAACTGCCGAAATTACTTGAACGCGCAGGAAAAAACCCCAACGGATCTATTACCGGAGTTTATACCGTACTTGTTGACGGTGACGACTTTACCGAGCCGATAGCAGATGCCGTCCGTTCAATTCTTGACGGCCATATCGTGCTCACCCGTGATCTTGCTGACCAAGGACACTACCCCTGTATCGATGTGCTCAAAAGCGTCAGTCGTGTGCGTGGTGATATTGTTCAGGGAGAAATAGTCGCCGCAGGACGTAAGGTCCTTGGGCAGCTTGCAACTTTCAGAAAAGTAGAAGACATGGTCAATATCGGCGCATACCAGAAAGGCGCAAATCCGGAAATCGACACGGCAATAACAATGGTCCCGGCCATCAATGAGTTTCTGCAACAGGTGGTAGAAGACAAGCAGACTATAGAAGAAAGCTTTACCAAACTAATGGAACTCGCATCTGCAAGCTAAAAAAGTGCCTACTCACTCATGCATTTTGATCACACAAGGACCAGCGCAAGCAGATTATTATTGAATTTTTTATAGATCAATATAGATTTTACTGCTAAAAAACATGCATCATTAAACCTGAACATAATCAATGGTGCATGGTGCAATGTTAAAACGATTCCGCGACATTTTTCTGCTGCTTGCTGTCATTATCTTCTTGCCTCCACTTAGCACCGGTTATGCTGCTCCCCTGACCATTACCATGTCTTCAGAGATGCCCCCGTTATCTTTCATCAACAATGAAGGAGAACCTGACGGCCTGCTTGTTGAATTCTGGGAAAAATGGGCAGAAAAGTCCGATACGGAAATTACTTTTAAGCTTCAATCATGGCGTAAAACTGTTGAAGATACTGCTTCCCAAATAAACTATATTCACGGTGGCTTGTTCTACTCTGCAAAACGAGCCCGTAATCTACTTTTCGGCGATTACATTTTTCCCATGGAAGGGGCTCTTTTCGCCTCATCAGAATTAGCCGGCGAAGATAAAATTGACATGCAGCAGATTTCCTGCGGAATAATTAGAGGAGGATACGGCAAAGAATTCATGGCCCGCGAGCAGACCTTTACATCCCTTACTATATTTGATGCAATTTCTAATTTATTGAAAGCGGTTAAGGAAGGACGATTGTCACTTTTCTTAATGGATTATCCTGTTGCGATGTGGCAGCTGGAAAAAATGGGACTTTCGGATTCCTTTGTATGCATAAAGAAACTATACAAACTCAATATATATCCCGCTGTCAGCAAGAAAAACCCTGAGCTAATCAGAAAGATAAACCTTAATATGGCAGCCATCCCGCAAAAAGAAAAACAAGCCATCATAAATAAATGGCTGTATCTCCCTCCAAAAACTAACGACTACCGCACTACCGCGTTATTGCTCACGGGACTGGTCCTCATACTTATGGTTTGTTTTCATCGAAACGAAATAAGAACCATGGCAAAAAACATAAAAAAGCACTTCTGCTCAAAGCTACCCGGAAATTGAACCTGACCAATCAATTGAAAGCGCTGTAACATCGTCATCAAAAACAGGACGGACCCCGGTCTTCTCTTCCAAAATATCCTCAAGAGAATCAAGCTGTATAGATTTTTCAAGCATAAGCTCTTTAGCAATTTCCACAAAAGGATCTATGCTGAAAAAATCATCATTCATACGCCATTCATAACATCCGTCAGTAAATAAAAACAATCGCAAAGAAGACGAGAACAAGCACTCACTGAGATCTATATCAACCGGAAAAAAACCAAACGGCGGAACTTTGGCAGCGAGCGGATCGCCCATCTTGCCATCCAGCATAACTAAAGTCGGACAATGTCCGGCATTCATGTACTTCATCACGCCTTTTTTAAAATCAATATCAGCCGCGAAAAGAGTGACAAAATAGCTATCCGAGCCGATCAAATCCAGCAAGTGGGAATTGATCTGGTCCAGGCTGTCGGCAAGGTCGTTATGTTTCTTACCGTCCGCTTTGAACAGAGTACGCACGATAGCCATAATAAAAGCGGCCTGCGGACCGTGCCCGGAAACATCCGCCATGATGACCCTGATGACCCCTTCGGAAACACTGAAGACATCATAGTAATCACCACTGGCCCTTCCTGATGGGCGGTACATACTTTTGATCTCAAGACCTTCAATAACCGGCACTTTCGTGGGAAGGAGTTTGTCCTGTAGTCTGGCGACAAGCTTAACTTCCTGATCAATTATATTGTAAGCCTTCTGCAGACTTGTATTGGTTTCCTGCAACTGACGGGTAAGCATAACCTGCCGGATAGCAACCCCGACTCTGGCCTTAAGCTCAACAACGTGAAAAGGCTTGGTGAGATAATCATTAGCTCCGCTATTTAAAGCCCGGGCTTTAATCTCCTGCTCGTCCTGTCCCGTAAGGACAATGATGATAACTTCCTGATCACCAATAACATCGCGTATTTTTTTTATAACATCAAAACCATCCATCCCCGGCATCACAAGATCCAGGAGAATAACGCTGGGCTTAAAATTCATATATTGTGTAATGCACTCAACACCATTGGAGGCCGTATCTACATCATAGTCGTCTTCAAGAACACGGATCAAAAAATTACGCATGGTTCCTGAATCATCAACTACTAGAATCTTGGGATTTTTTTCATCCAACTTCATAAGAGAATCTGGGCTCACCTGAAACCTCCGAAAAATAATTGGGCGATATCAAACACAAAACATTTAACCCGATCAGATTACCACAACTTCAAATAGAAATGTAGTATAATCAAGAGCATATTCAAGAACCATGTTCCCCTGATTTATCCGGCAATATATTTGAACAGACACTCCAGCAACTGTCTGCCGCACCCGAGGACCTAAGCGCAAGCAATCGTGTCAGATAAGCAAGTCCGCAATGATTTACATCTCTCCCTTCAGAATCATGACACTCAATAGAGTCGCTGATAAAGCCAAGAGCCTCTGAAATACTATTTATTTCTGCAACAACGTCTTCAAAACATTTATTCATACATATTCCTCTCTATTAAACTATCTAATTAACACCGGAAGCATGCGTAGAAATATATACAAAAAACTATTTTGTCTACATGAATCTGATTTTTTTCCAATAGAGTAGCCTATTTGCAGGACTTTATGCAATCTAATATTTATAAAAGTTTTGATAATTAAAAGATAAAAAATAATCATACACATTTAGTAATCACAAATAAGGCAAAAAATAAACATTTAATACAAACACAACAGTAATAAACATCCACATACAACCACACACACAATAAATACAATAGAAATAAGATAAAATCTTATACATAACCACAATAATATGAGAAAGATAAACAGATTATATAAAATTATAAATCAAATACAACAAGTTCTAGTCTAAAATTTACAATATCTATATATGAACATTCTTTTTATAGATGCATTTAAAAGTCCGGAGCACGTTTTCAACATGTTCCGGACTATTCAAGAGAAAATATTCTTGCAAAAGAATAAATTTCCAATTTATATATTATAGATTTATTGTGTTGTTAGATCACAACCGTATCGAAATACATTTTATTTAGATCAAACATCATTGCTTTACCAGAGAGAGCCGGTTCTTTACCACTTAGTATCTTTAAAATTTCACTACTCTGAATCCCCACAGCTGTAACAATTGCCGGAATGGGAGTGCCAAGTTCTTCCTCCAGCCCATTGTCTGATCCGAAAAAATCAGCGGGAGAAGCATCACCGGGATAAACAGTGGAGACTATTCCGGCCCAACCGGCGACAGAGGCAGTCACCATAGGAATGCCCTGATTTGCCGCAGCTTTCTTCAGCGGTTCCCTGAACTCCAACCCGCCAAGACAATCAGCAACTAAATCAGCCCCGGCTATGAAAGATTCAAAATCATCTGCTTTCATGAAATTTGAACGCACATCCAGAAAAACAGCCGCGTTAACCACCCGGACCATTTCAAAGGCAGCCTCGCTCTTCTTGCTGTCCAGAGTATTTTCAGCTGCCAGCCTTTGCCGGTTCAAGTTGGAGGGCTCAAAATTATCCCCGTCACAAGCGAGAATATTTCCGACCCCGGCCCGGACAAGAGATTCGAGCAGATGTCCACCCAAACCGCCCAAACCGACCAGGGCCACTTTTGAAAAAAACAACCTGCGCTGTTCATCTGCACTGAATGTAGAAAGATTGCGGACATACCTCTCTGGGATAGCTCCGGCCATGAACACACAACGTTCAACACAATTCAGGTCAAGCCCAAGTTTTTCCGAAATCTCACGGATAAGCGCATACGGAGCTATAAGAACCTTTATGCCTGAATCAAATTTTTTTTCGATAAAACGCCCGGCAAGCAATTCTTTTACTTTAACGTCAATACTCATATTCACCTCTTTGCTCGACCACTAAGAATAAACGCGCAATCCGTCCAAGTCAAAATCTACTGTATAGCAATCCTGGTTAGATGACACTTTCTTCAAGGTCTGATAATAATACGCACATGAAAAAAATGATTAAAGACCTTTCAAAAATAGCACGGGAAGCTGGGGCCGCCATTATGGAAGTCCGCAGCAAGGGCTTTGACATCCAAAGCAAGGATGACAAATCACCGGTAACAGCGGCTGACATTGCATCCAACAAAGTTATAACAAAGCACCTGTCCGAACTTTACCCGGATATCCCTGTTCTTTCCGAGGAAGGAATCCAGATTCCGTACAGCCAACGAAAGGAGTGGGACCAGTTCTTTCTCGTGGACCCGCTGGACGGCACTAAAGAATTCATCAAGGATAACGGCGAATTCTGTGTATGCATCGCCCTTATGCGCGCAAACCGTCCTGTACTGGGAATCATTTACGCTCCAACGCAGGATACCCTCTATACCGGGAGCATTGAAACCGGGGCACAAGTGAGTAGAAACGGGGAAACTCCCGCAACGATATCCAGCAATCCCCCGGCTGATGATGAAAAATTGAATATAGTAGGAAGCAGGTCACATCCAGCGCCTGAGCTTCAAGAATATCTGGAAACTCTGAATGTCGGAAAAATGGTACCGGCGGGCAGCGCGATAAAATTCTGCCTTGTTGCCGAAGGAAAAGCGCATCAATACCCCCGCTTTAACCCTACAATGGAATGGGACACCGCCGCGGGACAGGCCATAGTGGAAGCCGCCGGAGGCACAATGTTTGGACTGGACGGGAAAGAATTTCCCTATAACAAAGAAAATTTAAAAAATGCGGGCTTCATTGTAAAAGCCTGATTGGGGATTGATATATGCGTTATGTAATTCTGACTGCCCTGATCCTCCTTGCCGGATGCTCATCATGGCAGAATCCGAGTCTGGATATGTCGGTAAACAGGAGTGAACGTTTCAAAGCAGACCGCACCGAATGCCGTAAACGAGCAGAGAAAATGACTCACTCAGCCCCGGACAACGACCTGCCGAAAAGGACATACACTCAGGATCAGAATTTTTATTCCAATGAAGTTAAGGCTTATCAGCGCTGCATGAGTGCTAAGGGCTGGGTTAAAAAATAAAAAAAGCTTCAGCGATTTACAGCAAAAATGACAGAAACTCACGTATGTCTAACTACGCATTGTTCCTGTCATTTTTTTTTGCGCCTTACATCCGGCACTTCCTGAGCAGTCTGCTTGATTTTGGTTTGCCGGCAAACTCAAAGGATATGTATTCACTTAAGCGTCAAGCTTGAAATAATCTTCCTTGGTTCCCCGGAATGCTACCCGGCCATCCGCAATTTCAAGAACATGAGAGATGGACGGAATCAGCTCTTCCCGATGATGGCTCACGTAAACCATAGCCACACCGGCCTTGGCCAGAAGTTCCAGCAATTGGTAGATTTCCCGACGCGATTCTTCGTCGACACCGGCCAACGGTTCATCGAGCAGCAGCACATCCGGACCGGCAATCAATGCCCGGGCGATAAAAGCTTTACGCAGTTGACCGTAGGAAACCTGTTCCATCGGTCTTTCGGCCAGATCTTCTATGCCGAAAAAACGCATCCACTCCCATGTTTTTTCACGCATTTCATCTGAAATTTCATCCAATATTCCCGCCGAGGCAAAAAAACCGGAAATAACCAAATCAAAAATGGGGATAGGCCTTCCTACCGCTTCACCGAAAGAAGCCTGCATGGAGGCGGAGACCATACCCATACGACCACGCACGGAACGCAGATTGTCCCCTCTTTCAGGCAGACGTTCCATTTCCTCTTCAGCGGCGTAAGCTGCGGCGTCTCCGTAAAGCAGGCGCAACAGGGTAGATTTGCCGGCGCCGTTACGTCCGAGAACAGCCCAGTTTTCCCCGCCGGTCATATGCCAGTCGATGTTGTGCAGCACGGTCTTACCGAGAAAAACAACGCTGGAATCAGTAAGGCGGAACAAATTCCGGCCCGGTTCAATGCTGTTTACTTCCGGCGGTGTGCGCTTAAATTCCTGATCAGCGGCGCAAGCAACTTCATGCCCCTTCCCATCTCTGCAAAGATCTATTTTACCATCGCGAATATAAAGTGTCCGGTTAATGCAGGATGGGAGCTCCTCTTTGCGATGGGCGGAGCAGATGATGGTTGTTCCGTTTGCTGCGGCTGTATCTATCGCCCGCATCAACTGCTGGCGGGACTGCTGGTCCACTCCTTCAAGAAATTCGTCCAGTATAATCACTTCCGGTTCAGCCATGAGCGCGCGGGCTATCAGAATCTTCCGCCCTTCCCCGCGTGACATCTTGACCATGCTGCGTTTGGCAAGATCAAGCATGCCCAGATTTTCCATAAAATCCCGAACCCGGACATATTCGTCCTCATCAGCCAGACGATACAGGAAAGGGGTGTTGTCTTTTCCGGCAAGGACCACTTCCTCACCGGTGACATCCCAGGCCAGCTTTTCAAAAATATCCTGATGCTCAGGAGAAATCATGCGGTAACGTTCCAAAGGTTCCAGCGGACTGCAGGTCATTTCACCTTCTACAAAGAACTCGCGGCAGGCATCATTATCCGGCCAGACTTCCCCGGCCAGAATCATCATCAGCGTTGTCTTACCCGCGCCGTTCGGTCCAAGGACAGCCCAATGCTCCCCCTCACGGATATCCCAGTTTATCCCTTCAAGAACCGGACCCCGGTCCAGGGTAAGTGAAAGTTCCTTCATGGAAACCAATTTAGCGCTCATGTAACCCCACTTTGAAATATACTTAAACTTCTAAAATATAAACCGATACTTCTTATTAGGGCTAAACTTCTACTACTTAAAGAACCCGAGTGCAAGTCACACGAAAAGTAAAATGAGGTAAGGGCAGGACCGAATCATGATCGCAATAAAACAGCATTTAAGTTCAGGTGGTTGATATATTTCCTGTTTGTTTTTATATATAAATAAACCCATCAATCAGGCAGGGTAGCTATGATCAAACCTTCCGGGCGACACATATTCTTATTTTTCGCATTGCTTGTCCTACTCTGTCCGGACCTGCTCAGCGCGGCTGACATCAAAATCCCCGAATATATAGGAAGGATAAACAATCCGTACATCCTCCCGAACGGAACTGGACCGGGCTTCTTCATGTGTACAGTAATCGGACTTGTCACCGGGATGCTCAGCGCGGTCATAGGCGCGGGCGGAGGCCTGCTTGTAGTTCCGGCTCTGATGACAGCCGGAGTCAGCGGGATATACGCTGTGGGATCGGAGCTGTTCCGTTTATTTATTTTCAGCACCATCGAATCTGTGCGCATGGGAATTAATAAACGCATTAAATACACTCTGGCCCTGATCATGACCGTGGGCACTGTTCTGGGAGGAGTGGCCGGATATGCGCTTTGCAAAACCGTCTTCATCGCCGACCCTGCCGGAAGCGATATTTTCATCTCCGTCATGATCACTTTCTGGCTGATTATCTACGCCTTCATTATTATCCCTGACTTCAGGGATGATGCCCGCAAGTACGCCCTGGAAATGCTGAGAAAGGAAAAAGAGAAGGAAAGCCAGCAAGGAGCCGTGAACACTCAGCCGGAACCGCCTGCAAAACCGAAAGAAGCTGAGCAGAAGGAAGACACACAATCCCCGGATAAAGCCCCGGCTGAAGATAAAGCAGATCCTAAACCAGAAGAAGAGCAAAAAACGGATCAACCGAAAACGGAACTCGAGCATAAGCCGCAATTCGAGGATGAATTATACCCCGATGAAGAACCGTGGCCCATCGCCCGCAGTATGCGAAGCTTAAAGATTCCGCCTTACCTTAAATTCCCTTCAACCTTCAAAGAGAAAGAAGATGAACTGGAGCCCGCAGAACTGAAACGGGACGGAACGGAACGCGATCTAGATGCCGAGGATGAGCAGGAGAAACTCGAACGGATTCCCGTGCTACCCATATTCTTTATGACTGTCGTCGGCGGTTTTTTTATGGCTCTGACCGGTTCCGGCGGGGTTATCCTGACCTTCACCATCATGACCAAAGGATTCGGATGCGTTGCCGCCCTTGTAGCCGGAACCGACCTCGCGAGGCTGGCCCTATCCGCTGGCGGGTTGACCATGTCCACATATGGCCTGAACGGTTTCATAAACATCTACTGCATCACGGGATTGATTTTCGGAACTATCACCGGATTGCATCTGGGCAGCAAAGGGCTGAAGAATATTTTGCCGTACCGGGCCAAGGGGCTGGTTGCCCTGCTGGTTATCTCAGTGATTATCAACCGAGTACTAGCCCTACCTACCCTGCTGCGGAAGGCAGGGGCTTCTATTGATCCTGAACTAGCAGGCACCTTTGATTCCAGCGGAACATACATCCTGATGATCGGAGCCGGAATCTTCGGGGGCTGGATAACCTTCGCATTCCTCAGTCACTTATATAAATCCCTGCAACCGGCATCGAAACAGGGGGCAAGCAAATGACCTATTCAGTCAAAACCCTGATTATCGCTGCTATGCTTTTTGTCTCCAGCATGCTCATAATAGGAAGCATGCATCTACCCCTGTTTAATGGATCGGATGGATTTGAAAGGATGGAAAATGCCTTCAACTCCCTGCGTAAGGGATTAAAACCGCCGTTCCAAATAATTGAATCTGAAAATACCGAATACCTCGGAAAAAATATTAACATGACACTTGTCTTCAGGGATAGGGACGAAGCGCGCATAGCCACCATGATATTCCTGCGCAACAAGCTGACAGTTACTCCCAAGGACCGCAAGGTTAACATCCAGGGTGATCTCGGTTACACCTTGAAATTTTTTATGAATGATATCTACCTGCTCTACATGAACAGTTTTAAAAAGCTGAAAAGCAGGTACTCCATGCCGGCCACCCAATCCATGTACTATCTCAACCGTATTTTACAAAAAATGGCCGCAGCCATGGCCGAACAGCAAAAATATCCGCAGGAAAAATTGATCAGAAAGATACGCGAAAAGCTGCTCATTCCTGCCTACAACCTGCGTGAAGCAAAGCCGGTAAGCGAGACTTCCGGCTTCACATTCCTTACACTGGGAACTCTTGGAATTCTGCTTTTCGCTATACTCTGGGATGTTGTGAACTTCCTTTTTTTCGGCACACTGGAATCCGAAGATTTCATGAAATGGGTGCGCGTAAAACTTGGACGAGAGATGTCCGATGAGCAGAAAAAAAGAATCGCAATAAAAAAGATGAAAGCGGCCAAAGCCAAGAAAAAACAAAAATCTGAACAGATCAAAAGAATTAAAAGCAAAAGGACCAATAAGGAAGCATTACAGAAAAAAAATAACCCCGGAATCAAAACAGATGAACCGGGCGCTGAAAAAAAAGCAGCAAAAAAAAGAAAGGTGTCTACCGAGGATAAAACGAAAGCACGTAAGAAAATAAGTGATGAGACACCGAAAATAAAACCGACAGAGGCGAAGAAGAAAGCCGCAACGAAGAAAACTGCCCGGAATCATGAAAAGGACACTACTGAAAAAAAGAGGTCTGCTTCCAAAAAGAATGCGGACGGCAAGGTGATGAAAAAAAATGCTTCCGACAAAAAACAAACAAAGCCCACTTCACAAACCAAGAGCAAAAAAGTAACTACTCAACAGGGGAGAAAAAAAATTGCGGCCCCCTCCAAACCGGAGGCGCCTAAAAAGGCTAGAAAAAAACCAACGGCTCAGAAAGCCGAGAAGAAACCGGACAAACGGACCCGGACCGCATCGAAAGAGATAAAACCTGATGAGCAATAAACAGTCTAAAGCTCCCGTCGCGTTCTTCCGTATCCTTGAGTATGAATCTTCATTTCTGGATACCGCAGTAGCCATGACACTCGAAGAATGCGGGTTGAAGATTAATCTTGGAACAAAAGTACTGGTCAAACCGAATCTTGTATCACCCAAAAATCCCTTGGCCTGCACTCATCCCAACGTGACTATATCCCTTTGCCGCTACCTTAAAGATTGCGGGGCACAGATCACAGTTGCGGATTCTCCGGGCTACGGTAGTGCGGCTCAGGTTTCCAAAGCCATCGGCATGACTTCTGGATTACGCAGACTCGGACTGAAACCACGGAGCCTCGGCCGCCCCACTCCGCTCAAGCTCTCTTTCGGCGAAACCATAGGGATTTCCCGCGATGCCCTTGAAACGGACATGATCATCAATGTCCCCAAACTGAAAGCGCACGGACAGTTCGTACTAACCGGCGCGGTGAAAAATCTTTTCGGTACGGTGGTGGGCTTCCGCAAAGCCTATGCGCATACCCGCTTCGGAGAAACCCCGGGACTGATGGAAAAAATGATCATAGAGGTAGCCGCGTCTATGCCACTGGCCTTCAACCTCATGGACGCCATCTATCCTATGCATAAAATGGGACCAATCAACGGCAAGCCATACTCAATGAGTTTGCTGGCCGGTTCACCCAACCCTTATGCTCTTGATACGGCACTTTACATGCTGCTGGGGGTGAGTCCCAAAAAAATACTGCTCTGGCGGGAAAGCGTAAACCAAAATATTTTCGGTCACGACCCGGACCACATTGAATATGTAATAGAACCCCCGGACAACTTTGACACCACGGATTTTATACTCCCGGAGAAACTGAGTCCCATGGAATTTGAACCGGTCCGCTTTGTAAAGGGGCGCATAAAATCCCTCTTCAGCAGGTTCAGTTAAGCCTTCACCCGTGTTGATCTATAAATAAAGAGATTTCCCGCAAATGACCCAGAACAATATTTTTCGCATACTGCTGACTGTTACCGGACAGGTTCAAGGAGTAGGATTCAGGCCCTTTGTTTACAAAACGGCCCTTAAGCACAGCCTTTCCGGCACAGTGCTTAACAGCCCGGAAGGAGTGCTCATTGAATTGCAGGGAAATGAGGATCAACTGGACGGATTCGAACAATCATTTAATGATGACCTGCCACGGCTGGCCCGTATTGTTTCGCTGAAAAAAACAAATCTGGATATCATAGAGGACGAGCAAAAATTCTGCATTCTGGCCTCAACCGCCGGAGAAGGTCACTGTGTATTGATCAGCCCGGATGTGGCTACATGCCCGGACTGCTTCGCGGATATGAATGATCCGCAGAATCGTCGCTATGAATACCCTTTCACCAACTGCACCAATTGCGGCCCGCGCTACACCATTACTAAATCCATTCCCTACGATAGGCCGGTAACTTCCATGGCCTGTTTTGAACTTTGTGACGATTGCCGTGAGGAATATGAGAATCCACTGGACCGCAGGTTCCATGCCCAGCCTAATGCCTGCGCTGAATGCGGCCCCGAAGTATGGCTGACCGATAATCAGGGCAATAAACTCGCAGCTCCTGAAACAGCTTTGCGGGAGCTGGCAAAAGCGCTGGCTGCCGAAAAAATTGCCGGGGTGAAAGGACTGGGAGGATTCCATCTGGTCTGCGATGCATCCAATCCCGATGCGGTGCGCACCTTGCGGGAACGCAAAAACCGTCCGGATAAACCGCTAGCGGTTATGGTCCGCGATGTGGATGAAGCGCGCAAGCTTGCCGACCTCACCGAGAATGATATTGAGCTGCTGGAAGGATTACAGCGTCCCATCGTGCTGGCTCCCAAGGGAGAACGCTACTCGCTGGCTCCGGAGATTGCACCGGATACGGATTTTATCGGTTTAATGGTGCCCTACACACCGCTGCATCAGGTTCTGCTCAAACATTTTTCCGCTCTTGATGAATCAGGCCGACCGGCGGCACTGGTTATGACTTCCGGGAACATGAGTTCCGCTCCTATCTGCATCGGAAATCGCGAAGCCCTGAAACGGCTGAACCATATTGTCGATGTATTTCTATTTCATAACCGGGACATCCTCATCCGTGTCGATGATTCTGTGGCCCGCTCGGTACCGGAATATTCAGAATCAAGAAGAAACGAAGATAAATCACGCACGGTTTTCATGCGCCGGGCCAGAGGCTACACCCCTTCCCCGGTTTTTCTGGCTCAGGACGGTCCCTGTGTTCTGGGTACCGGTCCGGAGCTGAAAAACACACTCTGCCTGACCAAAGGAGATCAGGCTTTCAGCAGCCAGCATATCGGAGACATGCAGAATCTCGAGACCTCCAATTTCTGGAAAGAAATCCGGTTGCACCTGCAATCCATCCTCAAGGTCAAACCGGAACTCATCGTCCACGACCTGCACCCGGATTACCTGACAACCTCACTTGCTGAAGAAATTTCACAGGCTGAAGACATTAAGACAACAGCCCTGCAACACCACTACGCCCACATATATTCCGTACTTGCCGAAAACAGACATCAAGGCCCCGCGCTGGGGCTGGCATTGGACGGAACCGGGCTGGGTGAGGACCGCAACATCTGGGGCGGCGAATGTCTTATGGTTGATAATGAACAGTTGATCCACCGCAGGCTGGCGCGCTTTTCTTATCTGAAATTACCAGGCGGCGAAGCTGCTGTGCGCGAGCCGTGGCGCATTGCCCGTGCGGCGGCCAAAGATTTAGGCCTCGATGCGGACCTTGTTCCGGTACCGGAGCAACTGCGCGGCGGCCTGAAAATGTTTGATCAGGTTCTGGGAAAAAATATCAACTGCCCACTGACCAGCAGTTGCGGGCGGCTCTTTGACGCGGTTTCTGCAATGCTTGGACTCTGCTCCGTAATTTCATACGAGGGACAGGCTGCAATAATTCTTGAAAAAATTCAGGATATGAACGAACAAGCGGCATACAGCTGCCCACTCGATCACACATCAGAACCATGCGAGATCCGCACTGCTGAACTTTTCAAGCAGGCCTTTACGGATGTCAGTAACGGTACACCTCCGGCAATCATCAGCCGCCGCTTCCACCGGGGACTGATCACGGGACTAGCTGATTGCGCCAAGCTAATCGCTGACAAAACCGGCATTAAAACAGTGGGATTAAGTGGAGGGGTGATGCAAAACCTGACCATCGCTGTCGAGTTGCCCGTGGAACTGCAAAAACGCGGTCTAACCCCGCTGGTCCACCGCTACCTGCCACCAAATGACGGATGTATCTCTCTCGGTCAGGCAGTCTATGGGCAGGCACTGCTCAACAACCAGTAGTTTTATGAGCCGTCCTAAAATAGATTGACGGTTAATTGGTTTACTACAGGGCTGTGGGGGTACCCCCACAGCCCTGTTTATGTATTTGGTTCGGTGTTTTCATTTTCAAACTAAGATGAGGACGTTCAGAATTATATATTTCAATAGACTCTTTTACGAGTGAATTTAACTCATCAAAACTAGTGCATTTAAACACCAAAAATTCTTGTTTTAAAATTCCATTTATACGTTCAGCTAACGCATTTTGGTAACAATCATACCCATCTGTCATAGATGGGACCATTTCGGCTTTCTTGAGCTTGTTTTGATAAATGGACGATGCGTACTGCAATCCACGATCTGAATGGTGGATTGTTTTGTTTCGCGTTTTTCGGTTTTTGATAGCCATATCTAAAGCTTTAGCGGTCCCTTCGGCACTAAGATCAGAACTCAAATTGTGACCTACAATTTTTCTGCTAAAAGAGTCTGTAATTAGTGATAGATAGTATGTTTTATTTAACGTTTTTACGTAAGTTATATCACTAACAAAGACTTCTTCTGAATACTGAGGCTTAAACTCCTTCAATAAATTAGGATGTTTTTTGAGCCAATGCTTTGAATTTGTAGTTTTTGTGTAATTTTTTCTTGTTTTTATCAGTAAATGCTCTCTGCGCAATAATGCGAAAAAGGCATCCCGTCCAAGCTTGATTCCACGAGCTACAAATTTCTCACGCAATAAAAAATAAAGCTTACGCGTTCCCAGCCGAGGCATTCTGGCCCGCAGACTCAAAACAAGTTTCTTTACTTCTTGGAACTGTTTTTCCCGTACCTTATGGCGTTTTTCAGCCTGATATATCGATTGCCGACTCACCCCGAGCTGTCTACAGCAAGCAGATAAACTTATTTGCTTTGTTTCCTGAAGACCTCGTGCAGCTCGGGGGTAAGTTTTTTTCTTATGGAAGTACCCAGTTCTCTGTCAGAAATATCAATCATTTCGTTGAGAAGCATAGTTTTGATCTTCTCTTCCTGAAGCTCTTTTTCAAGACGCTTGATCTTTTGTGCTGGAGTCTCTTTAGATTTTGGCATTCTTTTCAGATGTACCATAGGTTTGCTCCAGTCAAGGGTTCCGTGCTTTCTCAGCCAGACTAAAACAGTGCTGCGGCCTTGAATCCCGTATGTCTTTTGGGCTTGCTTGTAGGTCATTTCGCCTTCTTCTACCATCGCAACAACCGCTAATTTAAAGCCCATTGTGTAATCGCGCTGACTTCGCCTTACTCTTTGACTTTCTTCCTTTTTCATAAAATAGGTCCTTTGGGTGTAAACCTATTTCAGGACGGGACATTATATAAAAAAAAGCCTCTACCTAATCCGGTGGAGGCTTTTTGCTATTGAATGCACTCTGGATTTCTACCAGCCCTTATGACTGAGAATATCCTTAACTTTTTCCTCGGTTTTTTCTTCCACGAGGATCATTTTCTTAGCCTGTGCTTTTTTGATTTTGTCGGTAAGCACATTTATATCGGCCGGTTTTTCAACAAAGTCCATTGCGCCGAGCTTCATTGCCTGAATGCCTTTTTCAACTGTTGCGTGACCACTAAGCAGGATAACCTGCATTTCGGGTCTGGTTTTCTTAATATGTTTAAGAGCTTCAATGCCATCAATTCCGGGCATCTGAAGGTCGAGCACGATTGCATCAAAATTTTCCGCATCAACTTTGTCGAGGGCTTCCTGAGGATTGGTACATGCGGTTACATTCATACCGCGCAGTTCCATACGTTCGGCCAGACCTTCAACAAATTCCTTTTCGTCATCAACCAGAAGTACTTTTTCTGCCATCTTCTCTCTCCACCTGCATGACGCAGCTTTAAGGTAATTAAAATTTTACAGTTAATTTATCCCGAGGGCTTTCTGATATTTCAGCACCCGCTTGTTCGGCAATAGCCCCCAACTCGGCCAGTTGCTCTTCAGTCAACACTTCAGTCAATCCTGAAATTGAAACGAAACATCCACCTCCGGAAGCTTCGACATCAACACCGAGTTCACCGTCTTTTCCGGCGCTATCCATAGAATATTCCAATGCTTTGGCTATAAGCATCTGAGTTGTGAACGGGTCTCCCTTGCCGTTAACCTGTCCACCTTCGCGAAGGCTTATCTTGACGCATTTACGCGAAGCCATCCGGGTCAGTAAGGAGATTACCAGAGAGCTGAGTTCGTGATAATCTATTTCACATTCCGGGATATCGACGCTATGGGCAAAGCGGTTCATATTCTTGATTATAGTATCTCCCCTCTTCACCTGATTCTGAATTTTTCCGGCCAGCTTGACCAGTCGGGGGGGATCTAGTTCCAGCCCCTTTTCAACCATCAGCGAAAGATCCTGCAGCAGACCTGCATCCTCATTGATAATTGCGAGCACATTCTTAAGGTCATGGGAAATAGCCGCACTTATCTGCCCGAAAAAACAAAGGTCGTCACGCCCCTTAAACGGTGTAGCTGATCCCATGATAAACTCCTTGTGAATGTTTATTCAGAACCCAGAGCCAGATTAATTTTTTCAATCAGCTCTTCAATCTTTACGGGCTTTACCAGATAGCATTCCGCCTCTGAAGCTCCCGCTTTGTAGTCCTCTTCCGAGCCATGTCCTGAGAGGAAAATATATTTCATCCCGGACCTGATTTTACTCAGCTCGGCCCTCAGCTCCAATCCGCTCATGCGCGGCATTTTTACATCAAGGACCGCGAGGTCGTACTCATTATCTTTAACCTTGTCTATAGCTTCCGCTCCGGAACTGGCCCAATCGGCATCAAATCCCCGGAAGGAAAGTCTCTCCGCCAACGCTGAAACCAGTTCGGCCTCATCATCAACTAATAAAATCTTCATACTAGGAACTCTCCCCATTAACCTTGTGAACGACAGGCAGCGAAAAGCTGAACTCGGTTCCTTTGCCCAGCTTGCTCTTTACTTTCATTTCTCCACCCAGATCCTGAACCAGACCGTAGGTGATGGACAAACCGAGACCGGTTCCGCCCGATTGTTTTTTTGTTGAGTAAAAAGGCTCAAATATTCTTTTCATATCAGAGTCGGGAATTCCGCACCCGCTGTCTTTAACTGAAAAGGACACCAGCTCTCCTTTCCGCTCAACCCGAACCAGCAGGGCTCCCCCGTCCTTCATCGCTTGAAAGGCATTGTTGATCAGGTTCAATAAAACCTGCTCCAGTTTACCACGGTCAGTTATTACTTCAAAAATATTATCATCAACATCCACAGTGACATCAATACACCTGTACTCCGCTTCCTTATTCAGGAAACTTAACACAGTTTCGATAACTTTGCGCGGATATACAGGACGGAATTCCATATCACTCTTGCGGGAGAAACCCAGCAAACGCTTGGTGATCCGGCCGCAGCGTTCAACGGAATCAAGTACGGAATCCACAAGCCCGAGCATACGGTCATCAGCATTATAATCCTTGCTGAAAGTGAACAGGTCTTTGAGCAGGCCCGCCTTTTCATTAATAATGGCAAGGGGGTTATTGATCTCATGAGCAACTCCGGCCGCCAGCCGACCTATGGAGGCCATACGGTTATGGTGTTCCATCTGCTGCAGTGTTTTCGATCTGGTCATGTCGGCTATGTAGATGCGTTCCACAAGGTAAGTGGCCACAGCCCACATAACCAGAATAATGACTGCGATACTTACGGAGGTAAACCAGATAACCGTATCCCGGGATCTTTGCCAGCCCCCCATAAAATCCTCCTCGGTCTTTACGTAGAGGAGAACAAAGGGGGTATTTTTCAGATAGGCATACCCGACCATGGCCGGATCTCCATGGTGATATGAAATTTCTTCCACTTTGGTACGAAAGGATTTTTCAGGCAGCTCAAAACCTACCTTGGAAAAAATTTCGCCATTCCATTTCGAGGGAGTCTGCAGCACGCCTTCCCGATTGACCAAAAAGACATCCTCACCCTCGGAAAGATCACGCGAAGACAAAATCCCGTTAAACTGCTTCGTATCAAGGGTGGCGCGTAAAATTCTATAACGGTTCTTTTCACCGCTGAGCACATGCTTAACGGCAATAACAAGGTGCGGACTGTCGCGAAATCCCAGAAAGACTTCGCTCACATAAATGCCCTGCTCCACAGTCTGCTTGAACCAGTCCTGACCTGCGTAATCCCGGCCTTCAAGATTGTATGGGCCGACATAGGAAATCTGCTTTCCTTCAGTATTTATAACACTGAGATCAACAAATCCGCCAAAACTGTTCTTAAGCGAATCAAGCATACCGGATAATTTCTCACGATCATTGAAGGAACGGAAATCGTGCAGTTCAACCAGCAGTCGTAATGCTGATTTCCGTTCCTCCAGAAAGTAAGAAATCGAGCGGCGGGTATTGGACGTGGTCCTCTCCGCCCCAAGAGTATTCTCGGATATAATCGCTCCCCGGGTGACACTGAAATCAATCGCGGCCATGATCAGAATAGGAACAAGTGATACAACAACCAGAATCCCGATACACAACTGCCACATTCGTTTATAGTCAAACAGCTGCTTGTAAGGTCCTGCAGACCTTGAGTCCGCACTCAAAAATTCCGGTTTGAATATTCCTTTCAGGTCCATGACCACTCCCGGCTAATTTACTGATTAAGAGTTACGCACCTTGGCGTAAGCCTCTTTAAGGGTGTTGCTGAGCACATCAATATCCACAGGCTTATTCAGGTAAGCGAACGCGCCAAGCTCCATGCAGGTCTTGCGGTCTTCATCTGAACCGTGACCGGTAAGGATTATGATTTCCATTTTAGGAGAAGTGGACTTGACTCTGCGCAGCACCTCAATACCATCAATGCCGGGCATTTTGAGGTCAAGAATCATTACTTCAGGTTCATCATCCTCGACTACGCTCAAAGCGGACTCACCATCGAAAACAACAGCAGATCCGAGATCGCGCAGGAGAAGCCGTTCAGACAGTGTCTTGACGAATTCGCGTTCATCATCAACCAGCAGCACGCGGGAAGGAAGCTCGAAATCCACGCGGCGATAGATATCGGCCTCGTAGAATTCCTTGCCTACAGTCACTTCCACTTCCTTAACCCCTTCAATGGGTTCGGTGATTTCACGCAGTTCCTTCTCAAGGCGTTCAATCATGAGCACTTTTTTATTGATGGCAAGATTAACCTTGCCGTTTTCAGCTGTTACGGAAACATTATGCCCGGTGGAAACAAGCTCAGTTTCAACTCTGGCGGCAAGAATAAAATTCTGCACGGCCTGCTTTGAAGCATCGGTAACTTCAACTGCTGCGTTACGCAGTTGCTCGGTGATCAGCGCTACGGATTCGTCCACGCCGGTTTTGCCGGCTGGGATAACCATATCGTAGAGGGACGCAGACCATGGATCATTGCTGCCAGTCACCTCACGAACCCATACAGTGCGGTCCTCGTCAGTATGGAGGATTTCCTTTCCAGCCAAGTTTGCGGAAAGCCCCGACTCATTGCGTGCGATTTCCAACCTCTTCGGAAGGTCATCGATAATGCACACTTTGAGAACATGGCTTATTTCCTGTGAAAGCAGTTGCGTCACCATACCGGAAACCAGCAGGGGGTGTTCTTCTGCCAGTTTACGGGCAAGAGCCAACCGGAGCCATGATACCGCACGTTCTTTTTCACGACTGAATTTATTGAAAATAGAAGTTTTATGGGAGAAAGCCTTGGCAACAGCACTTTCACTCATCCCTCCGAGGGCAGCCGCATCAGCAACGAGGTCACTGTCTGTGACCAGCCTGAAATCGATATCATCAAGCAGACGTTTAATAATTGCATCCGCCTGACAAAACAGGCCACTGAAGATAAACAGATCAGACATTATCAACCTCCACTAAGCGTTACCGCTGATACGGCAGTAAGTTGTGAGCGGACAATCAGACTCGGTGCCGTCATGATGAGCCTGTGCATGAGTACTGCACAAAGCAGTATCGGTATCGACAAACACATGATCCTTACCGATCTTCTCAAGCAAATGAGTACGCTCGAGAACATCCATAACACTTTCGTTGACTCCTGAGAGGGATATATCCCGTCCTCCGCTTCTGACAGTATCAACAATAAGGGACAAGGCTTCCTCGCCCGATGCGTCAATATCGTTCATGCCGCTACATACAAGGATAATGTGCCTCAAATTGGGCATATTCAGCAGTCTGTCGGTAATCTGATCTTCAAGAAAGCTCGCATTGGCGAAAAACAAAGGACCGCCGAAACGCACAACCGCAATGTGATCGCATTCACGCAGGCCGTGGGCACTGGCATCACGCAGGACTTCATCCTTAGCCTTGGACAATGCAACAACGCGGGGGCGCATGCTTTTGTACAGAAACACACCAAGTGAGAGGGCCACACCGATCATTATACCCTTGTCAAGGTGCGGAGCAAAGGCCAGAGTCGCAACAAATGATATAATTGAAATGGCACCATCGTATCTCTGGGCCTTCCAGGCATGGATGAAACCGGATGCGTTGATAAGCCCGATTACAGCCATCATGATAACAGCCGCCAGAACTGCCTGCGGCAGATGGTAAAGCAGCGGTGTGAAGAACATCAGGGTTACAGCTACGATAGCAGAAGTGAATACACTTGAAAGACCGGTCACGGCGCCGGCCTGCAGGTTAACCGCAGAGCGGGAAAAAGAACCGGAAGCAGGATAGGCGGAACCGCATGCACCAATCATGTTGGCAAGTCCCTGACCGATTAGTTCCTGGTTGGGATCAAGTCTCTGACCGGTTTTCGCAGCCATGGCCTTTGCGATGGAGATAGCCTCCATAAAACCGAGCAGTGAAATAATCACCGCAAAAGGCAACAGTTTGAAAATTACTTTCAGATCTAACTCAGGTACAGCCAAAGCCGGAAATCCCGAAGGAATATCCCCGACAACCGCACCGCCGCCCATCATTTTAAGGGAGCCGGGGTTAAGTTCTTTGTTACCTACTTTGATACGCCAGGTACGTCCGTCGGTGGTCAGCCCGGCAGGCACTTTATCTTCCACGTAAAAGGCAGTACTTCCGTCCGCCTGTTCTACCCCGGAAAACAGAAGATTACGCAATGCTGCACGCTGTTCATGTGATTTATGCTTAAGCAGGTTTACCTGATAATTGACCACGGAAAGATCGTGCTCCGCATCATAATAATCGATCTGATTCTTTTCAGCTTTGGCTTTGTCTTCGAGAGCTGAAATTTCAGTACGCTTGACCGCTAAGGCTTCAATGCCTGCAACAGACTTATTAAAATCCTTGATCAAGGTCTGAACCCCGGCATCCTGAATTGCGGAAATCTCGACTCTGGCATCATGGTTAAAACCGGTAGCCCATGAGAGCAGCGTGGTAATGACAACCGCACAGAGCACATTGGGGATCTTCGGATTTATCCGCTTAAGCCCCACCATAATCGCAAAAGCCAAAACCCCCATACCAAGTGTCGGTAAGTGGGTATAATGAATGGCCCCCTTGATAACCCTCATGATTGTTTCAAAATGCAATTCGGCTTTATCCACATAGACGCCGAACATCTTCGAAAGCTGTGAGGAAGCGATGATAATTGCCGCGGCATTGGTAAATCCGTTAACGACAGGATGAGACAGGAAGTTAACCACCAAGCCAAGGCGCAATACGCCGAGCAGGAACTGGAAAGCACCTACCAACAGAGCCAGCAGTAATGCGTAGGCAATATAACCTTCGCTGCCGGCTGTGGCCAGAGGCTCCAGTGATGCTGCTGTCATAAGAGAGACAACAGCAACCGGTCCGGTTGCCAACTGCCGACTGGAACCGAACAAGGCTGCCACCATGGGCGGAAGCAACGAGGCGTAAAGCCCATAGTAGGCAGGCATGCCCGCCAGCTGCGCATACGCCATGGACTGGGGAATAAGAACAAGAGCAACGGTCAGGCCGGAAATTATATCCGCCCTGAAAGCGCCGCCGCTGTACTTTTTGAACCAGCCCAGAAAAGGAAAAATTCTAGTAAGCATGAGATAAACACCCCTAATTAGATTTCAACATCCTGCGGACAGACCTGATCAATTCATTGTACAGGGCCCCCGCATCGTAGAGATTAAAATTTTTGAATCTCACTAAACCATCTACCATCGTGAAAATAATGAGTGCACTCTTTCTGGGGATAACATCGGAAATGGAACCATCTTCCAACCCCTTTTGGATAGCCTGTTCAAAAAGAATGACCAGACAATTATAAATGGCTTCAAGATGTTCCCGGAATTCAGGTCGGCTTTCGGCGAACTGATACAAAAAGTGTCGGTGCAAAAGAAGAAACTGATACTCCATACGTCCTGCAAGAAGAAGGTAAAACGCAACCACCTCTTCCATCATTTCAAGACCTGACCCGGGAGCATGGTGATCCATGTGGGCCTCAAACTCTTCAAGTATCCTGTACTTGCTGGCTTCAAGGATCTTCAACAGAAGGTGTTCCTTGTTCTTGAAATGATAAAAAATAGTTCCTTCCGCCGCTCCGGTCATCTTGGACAATTCCTGCATGGAAGTGTCGGTAAATCCCTTATTGGCGAAAAGAATGGTGGCAGCCTCCAGTATTGCCGCCTTCTTTTTGGACATCTTAGTCATTATTTCTCCTCTTTCAAAAAAAACCGACTGAGCACTCAGTATTAACACAAAATAATCTGGATCGAGGTTCAATGTCAACCCGTCATTTTTTTCACAAGTACTTAGTAAATAACGTATAAACAACTGTTTTTAAATAAATTATGTGCAAAATCATATAAATTTAATACATGATCTTTTTTTCACATACGCTCAATTAAGCAAAAAACTGAGGCAGCACTCGGTTTTTATTAAACTTTTTTTAAAATTTTAAAAAAAAAATTAAATTCTAAAAAAAAGAAACCCGGTCCAATGCGTATTGGACCGGGTTTCTAACGAAACTATATTTAAAAAAATTATTTGAAATCGTTCAGCACTCCACCGAGCACCTCAAGATATTTCCTCAACATATCCGGCATTATGTCAGCCATGTGTCCAACCCGGAAAATCGGAGATTCACCTTGCTCTGCAAGTTCCTTATTGATCTTCCCGTAGCCGGGATCAAAAAGATAACCATGCCCGCGCATGAGCTCCTTAACTTCCTTCAGCTTCTCAATGCTCATATGAGCAGGAGTCTTGAAGGTAGTGAGACTGGGAGAACGAAATCCTTCCTGCGCAAAAAGTTCATAGCCTTCCATGGTTTCCACCCACTTATGGGCAATGGACCGCATTTCCTCATGGCGCTTGAAGCGTCCTTCTACGCTCTCTTCATTAACTATATAATCCAACTGAACACACATCTGGTTGGCGAGGGTGCCGTTGGGTGTGGTCAGTGTCTGGTTGATCTTAGCTTTGCCAAACTGTGCTATTATATCGGTAGTGTAACCGCGATTAGTAACAGACTCAGCCTTTGCCAAAGCCTTCTCACTCACAAAACCGATGCCGAAACCTGCAGGAAGCCCCAGCGATTTCTGGGTGGATGTGCAATACATTAAAGGCTTACACTCATTTATCATCGCCGGAGCACCACCAAAAATGGAGACTCCATCGATGATCGCCTCAGCACCGTGAGCATGGATCATTTCGCAAACCGCAACAACATCATTGACCACTCCCGTGGATGTTTCGTTGTGGGTAAAAGTCACCAGATCCGGCTTATGCTCCTTAAGCGCAACTTCTAATTCTTCCAGATTGATGGCGCTGCCGTAGGGGAACTTTAGCTGTACGGCATTCTTCCCGTTAAGCACTGCCATCTGGTGAAACAGATCTCCGAAGGCGCCGACTGAAACGTTAAGGACCTTCTCGGAATCCGCAACAAGGGAACGGACCGAAGCCTCAAGAACATTGGTACCTGAACCATTAAATATAATCGGGGTGTACCCTTCAGGATTCCCGGCAATGGCTTTCAGATTGTTCATTATCGATCCGAACCGCTTGGGATTCTCGGAATCCCTGTGTCCGAACTCAGGAAGCAGCCCGGCTTTACGCACTTCCTCACGCAGAAGGATGGGCCCGGTAATAAAAAGCTGAAGTTCTGCAAAATCGTCACCGATCATTTATAGACCCTCTCTTTTCCATATTTATTAATTTTTGAGATATTTATTACGGATTACGAAATGAGACCAAGAAATTTAAATTTCGATAAATATTGAGTTGGAAATAATCATTCAGTTCAACCATTTCTGTCAAGCATTAACAACATACAGACCTTTACATTCTGTGGTGCGGTAACTATATATGTACTGATCCGGCATTTATTTTAAAGTCCCATGTCATTGGCAGAAAAAGGGCTTTTACCGGTCAATCAAAAACTATTTAGCATTTCCCAATCCTCTGTCTTCCAAAACATAGACAATTAATTCAGAGAGTTATTAAGATAGGCTTAAATTTTTTAGGCTAAAAAAATCATTATTTTGCAAAATAGTTGCTTGATTTTAACCACTGTGGTCACTATATTCCCTTTTTTCTTCACAGGATGGTGTTCTGCCTCCCTGTAAAACAAAAACTATTCACGGTAAGATATTATGCCTCAATTAGGTCCCCATATTTCCATTCCCGCCGAAGCCCTGTTGCAACGGGTGCTCGGCCTTGATCCCTTTGAATTTAAAGGTTGGCCTGAAGATGTACGCACCCTTGCGGAAAGCATCGCAGCCGAACTTTTTCTTGTACGATACAATCCGTTTATCGATCCTGAACTGGTTCGTAAATCTGTATCCCGCACCCTTACTTTGGCCCGCCCGACCCTTTCCGGAGAATTTCCGCAACGCTTGACCCGTGCTGTTGAAAATTTCTGGCTCAAGCAAGATGCGGACAAGGAATTTAAGGACAGGTTCATTGAAAAGTTGAAAGAGATTCTGCCCGAGCACTGTATCGGTCTTGATCCGCACACTATTGTCCAGTCCGCAACAGACGCGACCGACCTGCGTATTGAATTACCCATCGCAGTACTCTTTCCTGAAGAGACCGAGCAGGTCCGTGCCATTGTACGCCTTGCAAATGAAATGCAGTTCGGCCTGATCCCGCGCGGCGGGGGAACCGGAGCTACAGGTGGCGCCATCCCGGCCCTTGACCGCACAGCCGTGCTCTCTCTTGCCCGGTTCAAAAAGATTCTGAGCGTTGATACCGAAAGCATGACTCTTTGCGCACAGGCAGGAGTCATCACCCTTGACGCCATCAATGCTGCGGACAAAAAAGGTGTACTTTTCACCGTTGACCCGGCATCCAAAGCCGGATCTTCCCTTGGCGGTAACATTTCCGAAAACTCAGGCGGACCGTTCGCCTTTGAGTATGGCTGCACGATTGATAACATCATCAGCTATAAAATGGTTATGCCCAAAGGAGAACTCATTGAAGTTCGCCGTAAGGGACATCCCGGACACAAAATTTTCGCCCATGAAAACGCCACCTTTGAAATCTTTGATTCCAAAGACCGCCTCATTGATACCATTGAACTGACAGCTGAAGAAATCCGCACAACCGGACTCGGCAAGGACGTGACCAATAAATATCTCGGCGGACTGCCCGGCGTACAGAAGGAAGGGGTCGACGGCATCATTACTGAATGCTGCTTTGCCCTTTACCCCAAGCCCAGCAACTCAAGGGTGCTTTGCCTCGAATTCTACGGCAGATCCATGCGCAACGCCATGATGGTCATTAAAGACATCGTCGCCCTGCGCAATACCATCCGTGAAGAAGGCGACCTTGTAAAAATCTCAGCACTTGAAGAATTCGGTCCCAAGTACGTGCAGGCTATTAAATATGTTAAGAAGTCTGACAAATACGAAGGTGATCCCATCTCCGTGCTCATTCTGCAGTTGGATTCCGATGATGTGGATGCCCTGCAAAGTGCGGTAGATACCATCCTTTCCATTGTCCAGCCATACGACAGTGTGGACATATTCGCCGCCCGCGACGACAAGGAAGGGGAAATTTTTTGGGAAGACCGCCACAAGCTTTCGGCAATCGCAAAGCGCACTTCCGGCTTCAAGGTAAACGAAGACATTGTCATTCCTCTTGAAGTAATACCGGACTTCTCGGACTTCCTTGAAGATCTGAACCTGATTTACCTCGCCAAAATATACCGCCGTTCCCTGCTTGCAGTCAAAGAACTGAAGGGATTCCCGATTGAAGAGCCCAAGGTGGAACTGGCCCTTGAGAGAACCACCAACATTCTCAAAGGCAAAATTACCGGAATGGACATGAGTGATCAGGAGCTGGAAGGGCAGGTTCATTACCTCTTTCAGGAACTACGCGACGAATTCCCCAAACTGGATTCGGACATCAACTCTATCCTCAAGAAGCTTAAAGAAAAGCGCATCGTCATCGCCAACCATATGCATGCAGGCGATGGTAACTGCCACGTGAATATCCCGGTCAACTCCAATGACCCGGACATGCTGCACAGTGCCCACGAAGCTGTCGACGATGTTTTCAAAAAAGTCCTTGAGCTCAAGGGAGAAGTTTCCGGTGAACACGGTATAGGTATCACCAAAATCGATTACCTTTCCGAAGCAAAGATCGAGGCCATCAAAACCTATAAGCTCAAGGTGGACCCGCTCAATATTCTCAACCCCGGTAAGCTGACCCGCAGGGATCTTCCTTCTCCGGCGTACACATTCTCGTTCAACAGGCTCATCAATGACCTGAACAAGACCGCCATCAAGGACAAAGAGCACCTGATGGAGCTGCTCCAGAATATTCAGACCTGCACCCGTTGCGGAAAATGCAAACAGGTCTGCCCCATGTATTTCCCGGAACAGGGACTTATGTACCATCCGCGTAACAAGAATATCGCGCTTGGCGCATTAATCGAGGCCATCTACTACTCTCAGGTTCAGCTCGGTGCACCGTCCGCGCATCTTATGACCAAACTGCGTAAAATCATGGAGCACTGCACCGCCTGTGGTCGCTGCACTTCTGTCTGCCCGATCAAAATTGATTCTGCCGGGGCCGCACTGCAGATACGGTCTTTCCTCGATTATAAAGGAACCGGCGGGCACCCCATCAAGAATGCTGTTCTCGGCTTCGTTGCCAAGGACCCGCAGAGCAGGCTGCCCAAAACCGCTAAATTCCTGTCCCTGTCCGCAGGACTGCAGGCCAAGGCAATCGGGCTTATTCCCGGACACTGGCGCAGACGCATGGAATCCCCCATGCTGCACAGCAAGACACCGGCCATGGATTTCCGCAATTTAACCGAATCCATAAATTTGAATCAGGGTTCCATGTTCATGCAGAACACTCCGGCACCGGACAGTGTATACTACTTCCCCGGCTGCGGAGCCTCCCTGTTCTCAAAAGATATAGGCATGGCCACGCTGTACCTGCTGCTTAAGTCCGGCGTAAATGTAATAATGCCCGCAAAGCATCTTTGCTGCGGTTATCCACTGTTGTCCAGCGGTTGCATTGAGGCTTACAAAACCAACCGCCACCGCAACATAAGTGACATACAATACCGTATAGCCAAGGCTTCCATCGCAGGGATGCATGTTTCCACCCTGATTACCGCATGTGGAACCTGCCGCGAATCCCTTGAGTCCTATGAATTCAGGGAACTCGGATACGATATAAAACGCAGTGATGCGTTGCAGTATCTGCTTCAGAATCCCGGCGAACTTGATTTCAACGCAGTCTCTGCCACGCAGGAAGTTCTGTACCATGCCTCCTGCCATAACGAATGGACTGACGTGAAGAAAAATAAGGCCCCGGAAATCTACCGTAAAGCTGTCGCTGATCTTCTAGGAGCGGAGGTAACTCTTTCTCCCGGATGCTGCGGCGAATCCGGTCTGGGATCAATCACCAGTCCTGAAATCTACAACAAGCTGCGGGACCGCAAAGGAACCCAGCTTAAAAAAGATCTTCAGGGACACGACAAAAACACACCAATACTGGTAGGCTGCCCGTCCTGCAAAGTGGGTATCAAGCGTAATATGCAGACCCTCAAAAAGCAGAACCGGGTACTCCATACCGTGGAATACCTGGCTGAAGTCATCGGCGGACCCAAATGGCGCAAAGATTTCAAGAAGGAACTCGAACGCGCCACCCGACAGGATGAATTGGTATTGATTTAAAAGAGACATCCTTATATGAAAGCTCTAGGTATAGACTTCGGAACTAAGCGCGTGGGTCTGGCGATTACCGACCCGGATCAAATGTTCGCGTTTCCGTTAAAGGTAATGCAACGAACTACCCGCGACGCTATGTTCTCTGAATTACTTGAGATTATAGATAATGAAAAGGTCGGCGACATTGTCGTCGGCCTTCCTCTTTCTATGGCCGGCGAAGACACCCTGACTACACGGCAGGTGCGTAACTTTGCTGCTTCACTGGAAAGAAGAGTTGATTTACCCATCCATCTTGTTGATGAAAGACTCAGTTCAATTGCTGCGGAAGATGAACTTAAGGAGGCCGGACTTTGGGACCGGAAAAGGAAAAAAAATCTGGACAGTCAGGCGGCGAAGATAATTCTGGAAACGTGGCTCGCCCGAGCTTGATGCTGCGTTTTGTGATGCCTGCCATTGCCTTGGGGTGTATGGCACTAATGCTGGTAGGAGCTTGGTTCATCTACCGCAACTGGACTTTTATGAATATCCCCCCGGAACAGGAAGGGCGTGAGGTTCTTTTCACTGTAGAACAGGGCCAGCCTCTGTGGACAATTGCCACCGATCTAGGTCGGGCCGGGCTGATCACGGATGTAAAACAGTTCCGTGAATATGCGCAGGTACAGGGCAAAGCCTCAAAAGTACGGGCAGGAGAATTCAGCCTTTGGTCCAACATGACTGCCCCGCAGATCCTTGAAACCCTGACCACCTCTTCCGGCATCCTGCATAAATTTTCCGTCCGTGAAGGACTCACATGGTGGAATACGGCGGAAAAAGCAGACCAATCGGGACTCACAGACTACGCGTCTTTTAAGAAGGCAGTATACGATCCGGAACTTCTGGCTGAATTTCATATCCCCGCCAAAAATGCGGAGGGATACCTTTTCCCGGAAACCTACCTGCTGACCCGGCCCAAAAAGGAAAGCGGCAAAGTCATAGTCAAAACTATGCTCAAAGAATTCCGTGAAGCGGCAAACAAGGCATGGAATGGTAAAATCCCCTCCCCGGCAGAAGTATACAAGACAGTAATCCTTGCTTCCCTTGTAGAGAAAGAGACAGGTGATGCAAGTGAGCGCAGAACAATTGCCGGGGTTTTCGTAAACCGTCTGAACAAAGGTTATCTACTGCAATGCGACCCTACCATCATCTACGGATTGGGAGAAACATTTGACGGAAACCTGCGCAAAAGACACCTTACTGATAAGTCCAACCCCTATAATTCTTACCAACACAGGGGGCTCCCTCCCGGACCGATATGCTCTCCGGGGCTTGAATCGCTCAAAGCAGCCATTAACCCCGAGAAACATTCATATCTATACTTTGTAGCCAAAGGAGATGGATCACATTACTTCAGTAAATCTCTCAAAGAGCACAACGCCGCGGTTAAGAAATACCAGCTTCGCAGAAACAGAAAAACTTACCGCTCATATAATTAGATTCCACCCACATCTCTAAAGAAAAGACGGTCTTGAATAAGAATACTCAAGACCGTCTTTTCTTTTTTAAATTCTGCCGAATACTGCACATTAAATCTTTTCCCGAGCCTCCTGCTCTGTCTCATAAACAGAAGCTATTTGGGTAATACCCATGGAATCCAGTACACAGCGAAAATTATCTGAAAGACCGGCTATCAGCACATCACAGCCGCGGGTGCGGGTCTTTTCAACCAGCTTAAATAAGCAATCCATCGCCGCCCCGTTGATGGATGACTTTTCCTCAAAAACCAATAGAAAACTCCCTTTCGCGGTGGCAAGAGCCTCATCAAAAACATCAAGCAGCAGCCCCTCTGATTTGGAGGTAAGGTTCCCGGTTACCTTGATTAAAGCAAGGTCTTCTTCAAGGGTGAGGCTGATATCGTTCTGCCTGCTTCGGGAAAATTTAATCCTGTCTGCAGAGAGCTGAAGTGCTTTTTCCAGTTCTTCACGCTTGACCGGTTTATTGAGAAAATCCGTTGCGTCAAGATTAAGGGCCTTAATGGCAAGATCCATATCTCCATGCCCGGTGATGACGATGACTTCCGAGTCCGGCGACATGGATTTAATCTTGCCCAGAACCTGCAGCCCGTCCATACCCGGCATTTTAATGTCAGTCAGGACCAGATCCGGCCTTTCCGTATCAAACAAGCTGATTCCAGATTCTCCGTTTTCAGCGGTCAGAACCTCATGCCCGTATGCGGTAAGCAGCATCCGAAACATGTTCAGAGTCGCTTTTTCATCATCAATTACAAGAATTCTACTCACACCCAACCCCTGAATATACTGTCTATTTAACGTTAAAATATAACTATTTTTTAATTTTCATCCGGGGCAGCCGGGAAAGATATAATGAAAGATGCTCCTTTTCCCGGTTCACTTTCAATATCTATGCAGCCCTTATAGTCTCTTACTATGCCATAGGTAATGGCAAGACCCAACCCCATGCCATATCCTACCTCTTTGGTACTGAAGAATGGTTCAAATATCTTATTACGGACTTCATCAGATATACCGGCTCCGGTATCTGATACACGGGCACAAACCATCCCATCATTCTCATAAGTATATATATTAATGAAATCTTCGTTGCTCGGTTCAATTTTTTCCCGCTTTTCGGAAATAGCATCGCGGGCATTGTTCACCAGATTAAGAAAAACCTGCTGCAACCGGTTATCCTCTGCAACGACCTTTGGCAGACTGTCTCCAAGATTCAGGCGTATATAGATATTCTGCAACTCAAACTGCTTGGTAACCAGTGCCAGAACCCCGCTCACCGGTGCATTGATATCCACCTTCTCCGTCTTTAGACCGGACTTCCTCCCGAACGCACGAAGGGCACTGATAATCTCTGCTGCGCGATCAACCTGCGTACTGACTTCACGTGCTACCTCCGCAAGCTGTGAACCGGGAATATCACGTCCCTGCTCTGCCATAAAGGCTAGGTATTCACTGCCGATTTTGATGGCATTGAGCGGCTGATTAACTTCATGGGCCACCCCGGCGGACATTTCACCAAGTGATTTCATTTTGGCGGCCTGCACCAATTGGGCGTCTTTTTCAATAATCTCTGTCACATCGTTGACTGCCACAATCATGGAAGGCTTGCTTTTATAAGTAATGGGACAGACATGCATGTTCACATAAACCGGATTACCACCCTTACGATAATGAATTATTTTAGGATAATAGACACATCCGGAAGGGCCTCCGTACTCTTCGAAAGCCTTTATGCATTCTTCGTTGGCTTCGGGTCCGAGTCGTAAAAACTGCGCCCCTATCAACTCAGACCGGGAATAACCGTAAAGTTCTGTAACCCGCGGGTTGGCGTCGATAATTGTAAAATCATTACATGAAACCACCAGAACCGGGTCCGGCCCGCTATCGAATAAAGATTTATATTTCTCCTCCGATTCACGCAACCTGCGCCTGTAAAGCTTGATAGACCAGACCATGTTACGGAAACTGTCCGCCAGTTGGACAACTTCGTCACCCTCCCGCTTGTAGTAAAAATAGCAATCCCGGCACTGTTGAAGGTTGGTATGACCATCCATCTCGGGGTTTCCGCCATAAGTGGAAAGATCAAAATGCCAACAGGGAAAATCTGTATTGTAATACGCCGGACAATTGGAAGCACTCCAGTCCGCTCCACCGGCAAGCAGATCAGGACTGATATCAAAATTCCCGCGTGAAAGTTCATCTGATACCCGGGTCAGAGTGCTGACAGGCTGAGTGATATATTTAGCAAGGCGGTAGCTGATCAAAAAAATGATGATTACCACAAAGGAGATGAAGCCGAGAAAAGTGAACCTGAGAGTTGAAACCAGCTGATCGATATGAATCTTGTTCAGCCCTACATGGACAGTACCTATGCGGTAAAGACCTTCCTTGATGGGCACCGCAATATCATAGGCCGAAGTCCTGCCCAGATCGACACGGCGCACAGATTTCTTCTCACCTTCGGGAATCGGATTAGCAAGATCAAGTCCCTTGGGAAAGGGCTTAGTAAATGTGTGACAAAGAACTTCCCCATCCTTGCCCAGTATATAAATGTAAGTGATCAGATGCTGTCTTTCGCGCAGAGTGGCTTCTTCAAAAGCAAGACTGAGCAATCTGGGATAATCCTTATCCAGAATGTAACCGCCTCCGCGCTCAGCGATGGAATAAGCAATGGCCACCCCGCGCAGTTCCAGTTCCTTGGTCAGGGAAGAGACTAAAATCCAGCGGGCCAGCAAGGCGATGACAGCACTGATGATCAGGATAACCCCTAGAGTTGAGAAAAAGATCTTATTCTTGAGAGTCAGCCCGGAAAAACGTTCCATGAGCTTCTCTTTTGAAACAGAAATCATTTTGTGACCCTCTGTTTCAAAAGACCCCAATCACTGATCAACTCAAATTTTCCATTCCTGAAACGGGTAAAATACACCTTATCCATACCCTGATGGTCCATCGCACCATACGAAACGGTGACCCCCGGAGCTATCTCATATTTGTTCATGGATTCAATGGCCTTGATAAAACCATTACGGCTGAGCTCCCGGCCGCTGCGTTGTAGACCCTCTACAAGTATGCGGGCATTGAAAAACCCCTCCAGCCCTACAAGGCTGGGACTATCCTCTGGGTAATATTTATCAAGCAGTCTGATGTAGTCAGAGGCCTCGGACTCCGCAAGGTCATTATCATCGGCAAAAGGCGGAACCACCTGCGACATGATAATCAGTTCATCCTGAAAATTAAGTTTACGCGCAAATTCACGCGCCCCCATGAATGATACAGTATAGTAAACCGGGCTGATTCCTTCCCGTTGCAGACTGTTCATAAACTTTATACACGGTCCGCTGGTACCGATCATGAAAACTGCTTCGGCTCCGGAATCCTTTATGCGCGCCACTCCCTCGCTCACGTCAAGAGAACCTCTGGTATAGGAGCCCCTTGCCACCGGTTCAAGGCCGTAATCTTTCATGGCCAGCTCAGTACCGGTCAAACCATCAAAACCGAATGCGTCATACTGGTAAAAAACTGCTATTTTTTTAATACCGAGATCTTCAACCATATGACGCACGGCCTCTCTTGTTTCCTGATAGTAGGAGGGCCGGATATTAATTACATAACGGCTGAACGGTTTTCGCAGGGCGTCCGCCCCGGTGAACATACCAAGCAGGGGGATACGGGCATCAGTCACCAGCGGCAGAACCTCTACGGTAGTAGGAGTTCCCACATAGCAGAACAGAGCGAATATCTTATCCTCAATGATCAGTTTCTGTGTATTTATCAGACATTTCGGAGGATCATAAGAATCATCATAAGCAACCACTTCCACCGTCCGGCCGTGTACACCGCCGTTAGCATTAACATAGCTCAGGTAAGCCAGTGCCCCATGCAGGGTCTGAGTTCCCAGATAACTGGCATGGCCTTCAAGGGCCAACGAAGACCCCAGAACTACTTTATCAGCATAAATTCCGGCGTTTTCGTTTTCCTCAACCTCAATGGATACGGTGCTGTCGCACGCATACAGCAACAGAAGCAGGATCAAAAATAATATTTTCTTCATAAATCAGATCTAGTGTTCAGGATGGTTCAGACTCATGGCCATAACCGCCTGTCCCTTAAAGAGAGAACTCCGTTTACGTGGCGGAACCTTCAGGCTACGCAAGAATTGAAAACTCAACCGGGTCATCCCCCGGCCCATGGCCCGGGCTGCACGCACCTCAGCATAAATAAGGTGCGGCTGAAAAACCTTACGGCCAGGGTTATAGATCAACATGCACAAAATGACTTTATTATTACGGGCAATTACATTGCCCCCCTTGCGAACCACGGCAGTAAGCGCGATACCGCCTTTTGATATATCGAGCACCTGCTCTGCGGATGGATTGGGAATTCTGAATTTACGATTATCGATGAGCACATCCGGTTCGGATTTATCCAGAATATAATCCAGATCGTAATCGTCCGACTCAAGCTGCCAGATTTTAATCTTGATGTAGCGCTGGTCCGCAACCTTGCGCCGGGCAAAAACTCTTCTCTTGATAAAACCGAAAGATGAGCGGCGAGTTATGACCATTCCTTTTTCATCAGATTTACTCTTTACCTGACCGATGAAGGCATTAACTTTCTTTTCGCCCCGCAGCATTTCAGAGAATATGCATTTTACCTGAGTGCCGGGATCAATGAATTCTCCACTAACCAAATCCTTAAAAGTAACCACCACATCGAGACCTTCAATCCCGCTGACGTTAACCACGGCCGCAAGAGAACGCTGACCGGAGCGCTCGACCAATACGTCCAGCTGCATTTTACTCATGACCAGCTTATTTAGGATATCTTCATCGCTGGAAACCTTCCACGGTTCGTTTCCGGCAGAGATATTCCGCGCGACTCTCCTCACATGCTTTTCTTTGTCATTCAGTTCCTGATAATCAATTTTTAAACCGAAAGGAGTATTTTTCAGCAACGTGTAAATAAATTTTCTCCAGCTGTATTTTTTCACCCAGTAGCAGAACAACAGCACCAGAATACCTGCAGCCAAAAACACAAAAAAGATTTTAACTTCTCCGGGCATGGGAGGCAGGCCGTGGAAAGTATCCTGGATAGTCCCCAGAAATTTTGAGTCTACTTTCGACTGTATCATAAGAACGTTTTTACTGTAAAAATTAAGAGCAACTTCACCAACCTTGCGGCGTACAGGCTCAGTTCAAAATAATAAATCAAAACAAGAAAAGAACAATCTATGGGACAACTATACTCTTATTGTGAATAAGGATATACACTACATTTTATAAAATTATTTAATTATTTTTTTCATAAACTACCTCTTGCCGAGGTCGAATACAATATGTAAATATGATTTCAGTTTGGTAGCAAAGGAGGAAGGTTTATGGTCGGAAAAATTCTAGTTGTGGATGATGAAGTACACATCCGGATGCTTCTAGAGCAGACTTTGGAAGAACTTGAAGACGATTTCGACGTCGAGTTGCTGTCAGCTGAAAATGGGGAAGAAGGGTTGGACTGTATTCGCGAAGAACGTCCGAATCTGGTTTTTCTGGATATCATGATGCCGTACATGAACGGCTATGAAGTCTGTCAGGCTGTCCGCGAGGATGAAGAACTTTCAAATGTAACAATCATACTCCTGACTGCAAAAGGACAGGAGGCTGACCGTAAACACGGCCTCGAACTCGGAGCCGAACGTTACATGACCAAACCTTTCGATCCAGACGAAATTCTTGAGGTAGCCAAATCAATTCTGAACATAAAGGACTGATGAACCCCACATGAATGCAGGACTGAATCCGGAAATAAATCTAAAAAGAATTATTAAGCCCAAAAAGCTGAAATCCTTCTTACAAAAAGCGCTGCCGCTACTCCCCGAAGACTCGGTTCTCTGCGTCTATTGTGATGAGTTTCCTATTTTCTGTGATGAGCCCGTAAGCCATTCCTTTGCAGAAACAATCCACAGCCCTATCAAGACACCGACCGGTGCGAATCTCCACCTCGGCACTTTCATTCACAACCGTGCAGAACTTTCAGGTCCGCAACAGAATCACATCAGGTCCATACTGGAATTTACCGCCTTTTCCATCTCAAATTATATTGAATCCGAAACCGCCAGAAGGTTGATCGGGGAAGAAACCTTATCCAAATACAGGGAACTCGCCCTCCTGCACCGCTCCATAGTGGAACTGAACAATTCCCTGAGACTGAAAGATGTAATTACCGCCCTTACCAACGAATGCAAAACTTCAGCATTACCAGCTGAAATGGGTGCGGTTTTCCTGCCGGAAGAAGAAGGATTCACAATATTTGAAAGTTTCGGCAATGTATCCACAGATGAATTGAAAAATCTTGTGGAGTGCGCACTTTTCAAAGACATCATCTCCAGCCTGCGCGGCGAAATAATTAACGATGTCAGCAAAGATAAACGCTGTCAGGGTAAATTATACGGCAAAATCCGCTCCATGCTGATCATGCCCATTCCATCGCCCAATGTCTGTGAGGGAGTCCTGGTGCTGACCTCACCCGAAACAAACGCTTTCAACGCGGCCAATCTTAAGCACGTTGGCACCCTCTCATCAGTTGCCGGAATTTCCATCAGTAACGCATACAATTTTGAATCCATACGAGTGCTTATGGATGCACTTCTCAAGGCACTGGCGGAAGCAATCGACGCAAGGGATCCCTTCACCGCCGGCCACTCAGAAAGAGTCGCGTATCTCGGAGTTTCATTTGCGAGACAGATTTCGCAGGATAATGAAAAATTTCAGGACATAAATTTTACTGATGAACAGCTCAGGGAAATTTTCTATTCCGGCATTCTGCATGATATCGGCAAAATAGGCATCAAGGAAGAAGTCCTGACCAAGAAAACCCGGCTGCCCAAATCCATGATTGATGTAATCGGCATGCGCTTAAAACTTTTCGGCATCCACCACATGCATGCGTGGGAAGATGATTATAAACGCCTCAAACGCATCAACTCGTCTTTAAGCCCGAATAAAGAAGACCTTGATTTTGTTGATTCCATGAGTTTCATAAATTTTAAGGTAAACGGCTCCACCATCCACATGCTGCAACCGGAGGAACGGGAGTGCCTGACCGTACAACAAGGAAACCTGACCGATGAAGAACGCATGGAAATAGAACGACATCCGGCAGAAAGTAAAAGAATCCTTGAACACATTCCCTTTCAGGACGATCTTTCCCAACTGCTGACTATTATCGGTCAGCATCATGAAAGAATGGACGGTTCCGGCTATCCGGAAGGCATAACCGGTGAACGAATTCTTATCCAGAGCCGCATTCTGTCTATTGTGGACATCTATGATGCAATAACTCAGGAAAGACATTACAAACCCGCAACCCCAAAAGAAAGAGCTCTGAAAATCCTTGATCTTGAAGCCGGAGAAGGCAAGCTGGACCGGGATTTGGTAGACCTGTTCATTAATAATATTTCTGAAATCGAAGCTGGAGCCGAGTCAATCGATCTTGATCGTCCGGTCTCTACGAGGTTCTGTAAAATACCAAACTACAATATGAATTAACTTACCCCGGACAATTATCCCGGAGTATTTTTTTTGTCCGCAACCAGCCAGAAGATTCAGTGGGAAAAGGGAATCCCAAGGCTGCAAACTCTTGGAATTTCCGGTATGAATAAAACCTTATCCGCCATCGTTATATTTCTACTCACAGTAACCTTGTTCTGCTCCTCTGCAGAGGCCAGGCCTCAAAAGCCTTTCCTGCTCGGAATGTCTGCAGCCTTTACCGGACACAGCAAAGCGCTGGGAATCGAACTTTATCGAGGGGCACAAGCTTACTTTGATAAGGTTAATGAACAGGGAGGAATCAACGGGCGCAAAATTGTTATCAAATTCATGGATGACGGATACAACCCCGAGCCGGCTATCCGCAATACTATCAAATTTGTCAAGATAGACAAAGTAGACTGCCTTTTCAGTTATGTGGGCACTCCCACAGTTACCCGGGTTCTTCCAGTCATCAAACATTTCAACTCCAACAAACCGGAATACCTGTTCTTCCCCTTTACCGGTGCCCAGCCGCAACGGGAATTTCCATATGAAGAGTATGTATTCAACCTGCGGGCATCATATCGGCAGGAAACATGGGGACTGGTCCATAATCTTTATATGATAGGACGTAAACGCATAGCCGTGCTTTATCAGGCCGATGCATACGGAAGAAGCGGTTGGGACGGAATCCGCAAGGCATTAACGGAAAAAGGCTTAAATATTGTTGCTGAATCAACGTACAGACGGGGTGCTGCCTTTAAAGATTCGATGAAGAGGCAGGTAGAAATAATCAAAAAAGGCAAACCGGATGCCGTTATTTCGGTAGGGACATATGAGGCCTGCGCGGCTTTTATCCGCGATATGCGTGACGCAGGGCTAAATATACCGATCTGCAATCTTTCATTCGTGGGCAGCGAAAACATGCTTGAGCTGCTGTCCAAGCTTAATAAAGATACGGGCAAGGATTATTGCGCCGACCTGATCAATGCCCAGACCGTCCCCAGTTATGAAGACACCAGCCTTCCGGCTGTCCGGGAATACAGGGAGGCCATGGCCGAAGACCCACAGCTACCGGCAGGATTCGGCAAAGGCTACCAGCCCCTTAAATATAGTTTCAGCAGCTTTGAAGGCTTTCTCAATGCCAAGGTCATGACCCAGATTCTGAAACGGGTTTCCGAGCCTCAATACAGGGGGAACATCCAAGCTGCGACTCTGTCCATCCGCAATCTGGATATTGGGATCGGTACTGATATCAATTTCGGACGCGGCAGGCATCAGGGAATGGACGAGGTTTACTACTCCACTGTTTCCCATGGAAAATTCGTACCCCTCAATGATTGGAGGAGGTGGAGCAAATGAAAATGTCAAAAATTTTCCAGAAAACTCTGCTCCTGAACTTTGTTCTCTTCGGTGTTATTTCCACTTCCATGTCTCTGGTCTCTGCTCTGACCCTGCATGACCATATGGTGGCCGAATACATCAGTAAAGGTAAAGCCATCGCCAGCAGTATTGCCAGCTCAAGCGTGGAAATTCTGCTCAACAGAGACGCATCTACCATCCAGTCCATGATCAACCAGTTCAAAGACAGCGATGGAGCTGCCTATGTATATGTTCAGGATTCCAACGGAGAGATTATATCGCATACTTTTGTGCCCGAGGTTCCCGAAATACTAAGCGGAACCAGCATTCGTCCTGAATCGATTTCCATCCGTGAATTGGACATTCCCGAAACCGGTGAAGTAATCGATATTACCAAACCAATTCTTGCGGGTATGGCCGGTTATGTCCATGTGGGTATGGACAAGGAAATAATCAACAAATATGTCTGGGCGGCCATCGCCAAACTTCAGGTGGTCATGTTTTTCATATTCTGGGGCAGTGTCTTCATCCTTTATATGATGGTCAAACGCATTTCAGAGCCGCTCAACCAACTCACGGAATACGCAAAAAAGCTATCGGATCACGACTTTACTGCTGACATCGAGATCACTTCCAAAGATGAGATCGGTCTGCTCGGCGGAACCATGAAAAATATGGCCGACGAACTGACGACATTGATATCCGGACTGGAAAAATCGGTTAACTCGGCAACCAGTGAGCTACAAGATACCCTGACCTACATGGAAGTCATTATGGACAACCTTGCGGACGGGCTGCTTGTGGTGGACATCAACGGCAAGATTTCCGTGACCAACCCGGCCCTGACCGACTTATTCGGCATCACTGAAGATGAAATAAGGGACAAAGAGATTAATACATTTTTTCCTCAGGAAATGACCACCCTTTTTGAACTGGCCAAAGGCAGTGACCATGAAGCCTTTTCAGCTGAAATCCATCTGCCTAACCGCAAGACCGGGAAGGCTGTTGCCACACCTATTCATAAACTTAATTCTGAAGAAGAGTATAACGTCTGCCTCGGAGCGGTAATACTGGTCCGTGATATTACTTATGAAAAAGAAGTTGATAACCTGAAGACGGATTTCATCTCCACAGTATCCCATGAACTGCGCACGCCCATGACTTCAATCCTCGGGTTTGCTAAAATCATCAGGAAAAAACTGGAAAAATCTGTTTTTCCTATTTGCGAAGCACCCGATAAAAAAACACAACGCGCAATCACTCAAGTGCAGGATAACATCGAAATCATTGTTTCAGAAGGTCAGCGACTAACTGAACTAATCAACGATGTGCTCGATATCGCCAAAATGGAGTCAGGCAAGATCGACTGGAAAAAAGTCCCTATCGATATTACCGAAGTTATCAATACTTCCGTTCAGACCACTACCCCGCTCTGGAAACCAAACGACCTGAAAATGATGATTAATGTGGAGGAAGACATCCCCACCATGTACGGGGACAGGGACAGGGTTTTGCAGGTTCTGGTCAACCTGATTTCAAATGCGGTGAAATTTACGAATTCCGGTTCCATCACCTGTACGGCACGCGCGCACAATGATGAAATTTTGGTCAGCGTCAGTGATACCGGGAGCGGTATTTCCCCTGAAGACCAGAAAAAAATATTCGAGCGATTCAAGCAGGCAGGAGACACCCTGACCGGAAAACCCAAAGGGACCGGACTGGGGCTGCCGATCTGCAAACAGATTGTAGACCACCATAAAGGACGCATCTGGGTGGACAGTAAGCTGGGCGAAGGTAGTTCCTTTCATTTCACCCTTGCCATTGATACACCGGATCAAAGCACTCCTGCACCGGTGACAAGAAATGTTAACCGGGAAACAAATCCGGGCTGTTCCGGCAGTCCGCTGATTATGGTTGCCGATGACGATCCGGCCCTGAACGAATTCCTTTCACAGGTACTAGAAGAGGAAGGATACCGGATCATAACTGTCACCAATGGACAGGAAGCGGTGGATGTAGCAAAAAAATGCATGCCGCAATTAATCACCATGGACCTTAAAATGCCCGTTATGGATGGGGCTCAGGCCATTACCGCACTGCGACAGGATCCATCGACCAGACACATCCCGGTCATTGTAATAAGCGCCCTTGCCGAAGGGCAGCAGGCAGGAGGAGACGCCGCACTGATCAAACCGATTGATGAGAAAAGGCTTGTCGAAACCATCCACGGCCTGCTGCAGGAAGACCTGATCATGACCGATCCATGCATGGTACTCGGTAAAGAGAACGATCATCAAACAGAAAACCTGCTGGTAATTTGTCCGGGTAAAATTAATTATTGTCCTCCGGCAGAGCTTTGGAACCGCGTCTCTTCGGGATTCAAAGGCACCATATTCATAACTGCGGAACTTAGTTCCAGTCTCGATCTTGACAGGTTATCACAAACCCCTGACGTGCAGATTGTTATTTTACCTGAAAACTGATATTTTATATTCTATGGAACAACCAACAGAATATGGAATAAAAAAATTCGCCAGTTGCAAAAAATGCTCATACACAGCTCCGCTTGCCTCATTCAGTAGGCAAGCGGGTCTTTTCACAGCTAATCTGATTCTAATTTGCCCTGTATGCGAGTTGACATTCCCCGCAGACAAAAACTCACTGTTTGATAGCTCTAAATCGTTGCCAGACGCGATGGTCATTATTTCAGGGGGACAGACCGGAGTTGATCGAGGCGCGCTAGACGCAGCCATCGAGTGGGACATTCCGCATCACGGCTGGTGTACAAAAGGCCGCAAGGCAGAAGATGGGCGGATTCCGGCCCGATATAATATGCAGGAAATCGACGGGTGGCAGTACTGGAAAAGGACTGAAAAAAACATCCTTTCTTCAGACGGAACTCTTGTTTTTCCCGGTAAACAGAAATCCAAAGGAACTGCACTTACAATAAGGCTAGCCCACAGACACGGAAAACCGCTAGCCGTGATTAATCCTTACGACCCGTCCGCTGTGGAAACCATTCGCTCATGGATAGCCAACTTCAATATCAGAGAGATTAACGTCGCAGGCCCAAGAGAAAGCGGTGCTCCGGGGATATCGCTACTGACCCGAAATTTATTGGGTGATATATTCTCTACACGGCAGGGACAAAAACAGAATTTTCAAGAAGCGCTTTAAGCCTGGCGAGACTTTCCCATAAGCGGGCTTCATTTTGATCCAATGCAGCCTGCCTCAGGGTGGTCAACTCGTCAGCGTAGGAGTCAAAGCCATAAGTCATTGCCGCGCCCAATGAGGAATGCCCGCTTTCACGAATACTCTCATAATTCCCTGAATTAAGGGCATCGGCGATATCGCACAGATCAGAACTGAGGGATTTTTTGAGTACTGGAACCAGATCAAAAAGGTCGGGGTCAACATATACTCTGAGTCGTGATGATTGTGGCAAGTCAGCTCCTTATATTTCGCTCTTAATCTCATAACATCACATAAATACGTAATCACTATTTTTGAAAATAATTTTTGAAATTCATATTATATTTTCAAATAATTTCCCTACAACACAAATTCGCCCTTTTCTCCACCTCCATTTGGACTTGACTTGTCATCCTCACTTATTAATATATGAACAGTTGTTCATATGTAAACAAATAGGATTTAAACATGACAAATAATATCGACTGCTGCTCCGGTCATAATCCCACACCGGGAGCTGTGGATCTGGTTAAAAGCAAAAGTTGTTCCAAAGAAACAATGGATGATCTGGCCGCAACATTCAAGATACTGGGTGAACCGCTGAGAATCAAAATTCTCCATGCCTTATCCATCAGTAATCTATGCGTCTGCGACTTATCAGAGCTACTGGGTATGAGCCACTCAGCTGTATCGCATCAACTGCGCATCCTGAGAACGGCCCGAATGGTCCGCTTCGAGAAAGACGGGCGCAGAGCCATATACAGCCTTAAAGATAAACATGTAGAAATCATAATGCGTACCGCACTGGCCCATATGCAGGGTGACGGCTGCGACTCTATCACCGAGGATAAATAAAATGATCGAGATACTACTATCAATAGAACATGAAGCATGGGGAGTTCTTCTGGAATCAGCACCGTTCATGCTTCTGGGATTTTTCATTGCAGGCCTGCTGAAAGCTTTCGTCGGTCCTGAATTTATCAGCAAGAACCTCGGCTCAGGCAAAACTTCAGATGTGTTTAAGGCTTCTATTTTAGGAGTACCTATTCCGCTGTGCAGTTGCGGGGTAATCCCGGCTGCAGCTCAGCTGCGACAGCAGGGTGCAAGCAAGGGAGCCACGACTTCATTCCTGATTTCAACGCCTGAAACCGGAGTTGATTCAATAGCTGTCACCTATGCCCTGCTTGACCCTGTAATGACTATATTCAGGCCGTTTGCTGCTTTTATTACAGCAGTTATAGCGGGAATTCTGGTGGATAAGGACGCTAAGAAAAATCAAAAACCGGAAGTAGTAGCCGAATTGATTCCAAAGGCGATCCTGTTTCCCAAGGCAAATGAAAATGTAGAAGGCAACGGATGTTCAGGAGAATGCGAGTGTCACTCCCACGAAGATCATCAACATGCGCAATCAAGCTGCTGCGACTCTGAAACTGACAGCGGATGCGGCTGTGAATCAGGATGCGGATGCGGGAATACGCACGATGAGGAACGCCCTGAATCATTTTGCGGTAAGCTTTCTTTCGGCATGAAATACTCTTTCGGCAACCTCCTGCAGGATATCGGAATCTGGTTTCTCGGCGGGGTGATTTTAGCTGGGATATTCGGAGCCTTGATCCCCGATGGATTCATTGAACGCAACCTCGGAGACGGCTTTCTCCCCCTGCTGATCATGCTTGCCGCGGCAGTCCCCCTTTATGTCTGCGCCACTGCGTCTACTCCCATCGCCGCTGCACTGGCCTTGAAGGGTCTATCTCCCGGAGCGGCGCTGGTATTTCTTCTGGCCGGACCAGCTACAAATGCTGCCTCATTTACTGTTGTCGCAAAGCTGCTTGGAAAGCGCTCTGCCTTCATTTATCTTGGCACTATTATCGGGTGTTCCCTTGCGCTTGGCGTCTTCGTTAACTGGCTCTACTACTCAATGGGACTCAGTGTTACCAACTGGGTTCAACCCGGAGTTGAGGACAGTCACGGACTGCTTTCCATCATATGCGCACTCATTCTGCTTGCATTAATCGTCATTCCCAAGGTAATAACACTACTGAAAGGTGAATCATTGCACGGGCATTCGCATTAATAAAGATCTAACATTTGGGGATGAGAACAATGACAGGCGAAGGTGTCGAAGCGATAATTGTTATGCTGGTCATCATCCTTGCCATCTTCAAGATGGTGAAAAAAACCGGATGCGGACTGGGCCAGACCCAAGTCCGGGATGACTCCGAAAAAAAAGAGATGGACAGTGATGAATAAAAATAAAGCCGGAATCGAAACCCAGCTTGAAGAGTTGCGCGGATCGGAAAACTTTATCGGCTTTTGCGCCTTTGACCTTTTCCTGAATGATGACGAATCCAAGCGTAAGGACGGCATATTAAAGATATCACGACACAACCTCGCTCCGGAAACCGGATTCTTAAAGTTCACTTTCATTGTCGACGTGTATGGCGACAAAGTAATCCGCAAGCAGGTGCTTGACCTCTTCGCCCGTTTTCACGACAGCGAACTTAAATCGGAAACCGACCCCGATTTTATGTACATCAAGCCTCCTGAACCGGAATCACAAGCTGATAAATCATGGTTCATAGGCGAAGTCTTCTTCCACTTTGATTCCGTAAAGGGAGCTTCCAGAGAGAATGTATACCGTTTTTTCCTGCCCTTCCTGACACTGCGCCTGCCAATTGAATTCAGTGATCTGCAATGGTGGGAAACTGATGAAGAAGCTACTGAGCACAAAAAATCAGCCATTAAGGCTATAACAGACTTTATTAAAAATAAATTCTGATACGCAGCAGGCATAATCCTGTTGGCTTGCCGCCACTTGCACATTAAAAAGAAGAAACTCCCCGATAACAGTTGTTACCGGGGAGTTTTTAATTCTTTAGCTTAAATAAAATTAGTACTTGAAGCCGATCAGATCGCGGATCTCTTCCATATTCTGCTTGGCTTTAGCCTGTGCTTTGGCGGTGCCTTCGTGGAGGATCTGCCAGACGATATCGGGATTCTCATCGAGATGACGACGGCGTTCCTGCATAGGCTCAAGGAACTTGGCCATATTTTCAGCCAGCAGTTTCTTACACTCAACGCAGCCGCGAGTTGCGTTACGACATCCTTCCTCTATCTCAGCGCAAGTTTCTGCATCGGTGAGCAGCTTGTGATAAGGATAAAGGTTACAAACATCAGGATCACCCGGATCAGACTTACGCAGCCTGTTCTGGTCGGTGAGCATGGACATTACTTTAGGGCGGACCTCTTCAATGGGTTCTCCCAGAAAGATACCGTTATCATAACTTTTAGACATCTTGCGGCCATCCAAGCCGGGAAGCTTGGCGTCCTCGGTCAGCATGGCATCGGGTTCGATAAAATATTCACCGTTCAGATGGTTGAAACGGCGCGCAATCTCGCGGGTCAACTCCAGATGCGGCAACTGGTCCTGCCCTACGGGAACCTGTGCAGGCTTGTACAAAAGGATATCCGAAGCCATAAGCACGGGATAGCCGAGGAAACCATAGGTATTCAGTTCCTTCTGGACCAGCTCCTGCCTGATTTCCTTGTAAGTGGGGTTTCTTTCCAGCCAACCCAGCGGGGTGAGCATAGACAGGATCAAATGCAGCTCAATGTGCTCTTTGACCTGAGACTGATGAAAAATAACACATTTTTCAGGATCAAGACCTGCTGCAATCCAATCCTTGACCAGTTCAGGAACAAAACCGCCAATCTTGCGGGGATCGGAATATTCGCTGGTCATTGCGTGCCAGTCGGCAACGAAAAAATAACATTCATGATCTTCCTGAATTCTGACCCAGTTAACCAGAACACCAAAATAATGACCGAGGTGCAGACGTCCGGTGGGCCTCATGCCTGAAACTATGCGATTGTTTGTCTTACTCATTTTAAATTCTTGTATGCTTAGCGGTTCTACTGAACCAGAAAATTATAGAAAAAACCCATGGCCGGACTGATTATCCTGCCAAGCAGTCCGAACATTGCCAGTACGATGACGATAACAAATCCGTACCGGAACGACATAAATTTGAATGCGGTTTCACGGGGCAGAAATCCGGCAATAATCTTACTACCGTCCAGCGGTGGAATTGGCAGCAGATTAAAAAAGCACAAAGCCAGATTAATAATGACCCCTGCATTGGCAATCATCATCGCGGGCACAAGAATCTTGAGCATCAGCGGTGACAGACCGTTTGCATCCATTGAACCAATGACCTTTACGACAATTGAGAACAATACCGCAAGTACCATGTTTGCCGCCGGACCAGCCAGAGCGACAATCATCATATCCCGCTGAGGATTTTTGAAATACATGGGATTAACCGGAACAGGCTTGGCCCAGCCGATCATACGGGTAAGCACAAGGGCAAGTGTCCCCAAAGGATCAAGATGCTTTATCGGATTCAAGGTAAGGCGTCCTGCCTGTTTGGCAGTGGGATCGCCCAGAAGGTATGCTGCAAAGCCGTGAGAGGCTTCGTGACAGGTGATTGCCAGCAGAAAAGGTAAAGCAAGGATGCTTATTTCTTTGATTGTATTGGCGATGTCGAACATTTGTAGTTGCTTGTTCGCTTTTTTAGAAGTGATAAATGGCAGGCCAGGAGGGATTCGAACCCCCAGCATTCGGTTTTGGAGACCGACGTTCTAGCCGTTGGAACTACTGGCCTGCATTTATGGCTTGGGACGTCTCTGCCGTCAAAGCCAAATGGGTACTAGCACCCTCATTTCGCTTTGGCAAGTAAAAAAGGAGCCTATCTCCATAGACTCCCCAAAAAAAAATTAATTATTTTAGTACTCAGCCAGTAAAAGCAGTACAAAAATCAGCTTAAAGCCTGCGCCACTTTTTCCTTCAGCTCGCTTAAATCAACGGATTTTACCACATAATGATCGGCCGCAATGGACTTCATATCATGCTTGAAGCTGTCATAAGCGGTACTTAGGATAACCGGCAAGGCCTGATCCTGCTGGCGGATTTCCTGCAACAGATCAAGTCCTGAACGATTAATCCCGAGTTTAATGTCCAGCACAACCAGATCAGGATTTTCCCGATTGATAACCGTTAGGATATCCTCAGTGCCGTCCGAGGTGGCCACTTTGTAGCCCCCGGCTTCCAGTTCTTCTCTGTAGAGCATTCTTATATGCTTTTCGTCGTCAACGACTAATATTGTCTTCTGAGCCATGTGCAACTCCTTGAAAGTCGTTTTTCAATATTCTAAGTCTAGTTCATTATTAAAGCGTGGGTCAACATTTATAGACTTTTTTTTGATTGATGCCATCCGGCAGTTTGCCACTTCCGGGCCATGAATTAAATCTATCATAAAATAACAGTCTTTTACCAATCTGGCTGCAATTTTTTAAATTTTTCGTTTATTGTAACCTCAAACCGAAAAATTCTATCTCGCCATAGTAGGAAAAGCTTGCTGAAAACAGACTTAAACGCTAATTCCCAAAGCCTCGGACATGATCATATCACATAATCAATTAAAAGGAATCTGCCCATGGTAATTGTCAAAATCGAACCGGAAGGCCAGACAATAGAGTACACAAAGCTTAATACCGTCCTGCAACTGCTTAACAAACAAGGGTTGCATCATACCGACGCGCTGGTAATCCGTAATGGAGAACTCCTCACTCAGGATGAACGCATATTCCAGGGTGATGAGATAGAATTAAGAAAAGTAATTTCCGTAGGTTAATCATATGAAATGTAAGGTATGCAAAGAAAAGGCTGTAGTTTCCCTGCCCAGCCATAACGCTGCGTTCTGTGAGAAACATTTTAATAAATTTTTTATGCGTCAGGTTGCCGAGGGCATCAGAAAACGCAAACTGCTTACCCCCGATGACAAAGTGCTGGTCGCTTTGTCCGGCGGGAAAGATTCACTCGGACTCATGTACGCTCTAGCCGAACTGGGCTACGATGTAACCGGTCTGCACATTGATCTGGGGATATTTGGGTCTTCCATAACCGCACGCACTGTGGTCGAGGATTTCTGCAAGGAAAAAGGCTACCCGCTACGGGTGGTAGAGCTGGAGAAGGAAGGCGTGCCGATGCCGCTGATTAAGAAGCACATCCGCCGCCCCATCTGCGCCATCTGCGGAAAATTCAAACGGCACTATTTCAATAAAGTCGCGATCGAAGAAGGTTACACAGCTCTCGCAACCGGTCATAATCTGGACGACGAAGTAGCCCGTCTATTTGCCAACACCCTGCGTTGGGATCAGGGCTATCTGTCCGATCAGGGGCCTGTACTGCCGGCTGAAAACGGCTTCGCTAAAAAAGTTAAGCCTTTATTCAGGGTTACTGAATATGAAAGTGCGATCTTCTCTTTTCTGGCCAAAATCCCTTATCACCATCTGCCCTGCCCGTTCAGTTCCGGGGCCAGCTTCACCGGGCATAAAAAGCTCTGGCGGGATATGGAACTGCGCAGTCCCGGCACCAAGCGCTCATTTTACAAGGGATTCCTTGATAGAGGACAGCCCGCTTTCTCCGCTCTGGAAAAGGAAGAAAAGGATTACGAAATTAATCCCTGCACAGAATGCGGTTACCCCACTTCAGCCGGAGTATGTAGCATCTGCAGGCTTAAGCGGCAGTTACAGGAATCTATTGAGGCAGAAAAGGCATGAGCGAGCCCAAGGTTTCGGTGACTATGCCCTGCTACAATTGCGAATCCACTGTCGGAGAGGCAATTGAAAGCATTTTAAGCCAGACCTTTGAAGATCTGGAGCTTGTCGCAGTTGATGACGGTTCTGCTGATAATACCGTCGAAATCCTTAAAAACTACGCAAGCAGGGATTCACGCCTGAAACTGTTATTTCTTGAACATCAGGGAGTTGTCGGTGCCGCGAATGCAGCTATTGAAGCGGCTTCCGGCACCTACATCGCGCGCATGGATGCCGACGATAAGGCCCTGCCCGAACGCATAAAAAAACAGGCAGATCTTTTGGATAGTGACCCGGAAACGGGATTAACGGCCTGCCGCGTCGGATTCGGCGGAGACCGCGATAAAAACGGCGGCTACGCTCATTATGTGGATTGGATAAATACACTGGTCGATGCTGAAGAGATATCGCTGAACCGTTTTGTGGAATTTCCTTTCGCCAATCCGTCCATCATGATGCGCCGGGAGCTTATCAGCCAATATGGCCCGTTCCGGGACGGTGATTTTCCCGAAGATTACGAACTGGTGCTGCGCTGGCTGGAAGCCGGGGTAAAAATGCGTAAGGTTGATGAAGAATTATTGATCTGGAATGATCCGCCGGACCGACTTTCACGCAACCATCCCAAATATACGGTTGAAGCCTTCTACGGCATCAAAAGCGAATACCTGTTCCGCTGGCTGCAAAGACGGATCGGACCATATCCTAAAGTGGGAATTATCGGTTCCGGACGTACCTCCCGCAAGCGGTACCGCATACTTGAAAGCATGGGAGTTGAGACAGCGTTCTACGTTGACGTGGACCCGCGCAAGGTTGGAATGTTCATCCACGGCAAAAAAGTCCTCCACCGTGAGGAGATTCCGCCCGCCGGAGATACATTCCTGCTCTCATACGTTGCAAGTTGGGGTGCGCGGGACGAAGTTGCCCGGTTTCTGGATGATCGAGGCTATGTGATGGGACGGGATTATCTGCTGGTTTCATAATCAGCAGCAGGCGATGCTGAGAACTTTATGCAGCGCCGGAATGCAGGCTGAAAAGTTTGACAACCTGTTCCAACTCCCCCTCTGAATCTTTTGGAAGCTCGCTGAATTTAAATCCGATGGAGACATTAGACTGTCTGCTGTCCACATTTCGCACGATTCCGGTTCCACCTATTTCCGGTCCTTCTCCATTAACCCTGAAAGCAAAGCCTGCAGCCTGATCAATGGCAGAATTCAAAAAAATGTTCCCGTCGGGAATGGTAAACGAAATCCTTCCTCCGCCCTTTGAAATGTCTTTGAAAACACCGTGCAACTCTTTTCCTTTAAAAAAGATACGTACCGGCTGAAAACATTCTACACGTGTGCTCTGGCGCAGGCTCACCTTCTCGAAAGATTCTGGATAGCTCAGATAAAGGACGGGATATGGATATTTCATGACCCTTGTAACCGTCGAGCGAAAACCGCATATGAAGCAGCCTCTGCATCTGGCGCGGACTGTCACCTCCGGATCATCGGTCAGCGTTCTTTTATAATCCACTTCTCTCAACGTCGGAAGCCAGACCGAAAGAAACACCCCGGGTTTAAACCCCACGACCTCTCCCCAAAGACGTTCCTGAGTTGTAAACAATTCAATGTTGACACTCTCGCCAAGCTGAAGCCCCAGATTATCCTTTGCCCCACACGAAAGGACTGAATATTTAGCTTTATCTGTATTCATAATTTAATACCGTCAGCTCCTATTATCATCTAACCAACGGCATAGGCTATATGAAACAGTCTTCATATTATAATCTAAAATCTAATATCTTCTCACTAAGCTCCTCAGATGTCCTAAAGTCAGCCTCAAACTCGACCTCTCCGATAGCGGTTACAGGAATCATCCCGCCCAATGAATTAAGAGCGTATACGTAATCGAACTTATCGACATCCATGAGTTTGATTTCAGCAGAATCTATCTTGATGTAACGGGCCGCAACCTGCTGGGCAGTACCCGGAAGTTTGTATTCTGTCTGCGGCTCGAAAAAAGCATCACCGGATCTGAAGAGTAGTGAAGCAAATGAGGACTCCAGCACATTACCGGCAAAATCCTGTAGCAAGGCATCATCAAACCCGCTGTTCTTAGCGTCTTCCCATGCATTAAGATAATTCATCCGGTTTGTTGATTTATGCGCCATAAGCGGTGAGAGGAAAATATTAGGACAAGGTTTGAGAGTCCAAATTCTCTGAGGGATATAGTCAAAAGCGGCTGCACAGATTATTGGAGAGGTAATCCCCTGCTCTACCGGAAAAAAGATATTCACCCTGGCAAATTTATTTATCAGCCCATTGGCATCAATCACTTCACGAATTACAGATTCATAATCCGGCGCTTCTTCAACTACTGAAAATTCGGCAAGGCTCTTACGGGCCCTTTCCAGATGCAGATCGAGATGACATATTTTGCCTCCGTTCCAGCAGAGTGTTTCAAAAAAACCACACCCTGTCCTGAATGCCGGCTGGGTAAGGTCAAGCCTGACTTCGTTTTCGTTAAGTTCACCATTTCTAAAATAAATCATAAGGACTCCGAATCTAATATTTTGCCGGCCTTGGCAATGGTTTCTCTGTACTCAGCCTCAGGGTCTGAATCAATGACAATACCACTCCCGGCCCAGTAATCCAATTCCTGTGAATTCTGATCATAAACCGCGGTTCTGATCGGGATTGAAGCTACCATATCCTGCGGTCCGTTGATAAGTACTACGGCCCCGCAATAAGGACCGCGCACGTGCGGTTCAAGCCTATCGATAAGCTCCATGGAACTTTTTTTGGGACACCCGGTGATTGAACCGCCGGGAAAAGCATTTAAAAGCAAATCAATGCAATCGTGCCCCGCTGCCAATTCGCCCCGTACCCGACTGAACATCTGTAAAAGATTATCCACAGCAAACACGGATTTATGGTCCTCAACCACCACTGATCCGTACTTGCAATCCGCAGAAATATCATTCCGGATCAAATCCACTATCATGGACAGCTCCGAATCTTCTTTCGTAGAATTCTTTAACGACGCAACTTTTTCCCGGGAAAAAACATCAAAGCTCAATGTTCCCTTAATGGGTTCAGAAAGCACACGCCCCCCATCAACCCTTAAAAAAAGTTCCGGGGAGGTGGAAACTATCACCTTTTCGCCACTGCGAAATAAGGCATAGTAAGGTGCAGGATAACGTTTATGGAGTGCAAAAAACCAGAGTACCGGATCAAGATCCCCACCCGGCATTCTAAAGTGCGTAGTTAGATTAAGCTGGTAAGTCAGCCCGTCACGGATATATTCCAGAACGCGCTTCACCCCTTCTTCATATCCTTTTTTATTCAGTGACATAATGATATCTTTACCGCCGAAGGACGGCAATTTAATATCAGGCACAGAGCCGGCTTTTTCCAGAGATGTCATAATTTCCGGGCGAGATAATTCATCTCCGGAGAGCCATTTCAGGGACGAATTACCACTGTCATGAATGAGCACAGCACTATATTTTTTTAGATGCAGCAGCGGATACTCACTAACCTTGCTACTTCCCACCCCATGCAACTCGTGGCCCAGCTCATAGGAAAGATATCCTATGACTGGAGCGCTCTCAGTAAAACAGAATTTTTTCATGCGTAAACGAACATCATCACTGCAAAGAGAGTGCGGCAGCACCAACTCTCTCTGCGGCTTGAAGCCTATATAGCTCAAGCATGAGCCTGAGGAATTCGGAGAACCTAGCAACACATCCGAATTATGCTCACGCGCAGAGTAAAAGGCTATCTCCCGGAAACGCTCAAAGCTACATGAGTCCGAAATAATTAAGGGCGAATTCAATAAAAACTCCGGGTTGCTCGGTTAAAAATGATTCAGGATGAAACTGATATCCCAGCAGAGGTCGATTCGTGTGTGCCACAGCCATAGGAATCAACTGGCTGTTTTCGCTGATCAGCTCCAGTCCCTGCCCCAATCTCCTGCAATAGAGCGAATGATAACGGGCCACGTCAATTTTCCGCCCGTTAAAAGGAATTCGTTCAGTTCTGCCGTGAAAGCAACCATCCAATCGGGAGGTGCAGCCACCGAAACATTCGTTAATAATCTGCATGCCCAGACAAATCCCCAAAACAGGCAGGCCGGATTCAATTACGTTTTCATAACCCGGATAATCAGCAGGACTTCCCGGTCCGGGAGAAATGATAATTAAATCATAGCCTTCGTAATCAAATGCATCTTCGCATCCCAGCACTTCTGTATACGGAAGCACTGTAATCAAGGCCTGTGCAATTTCATGAGCCAGCAAATGCTCAAGATTGTTTGTGAAACTGTCGTTGTTATCGATTAAGAGTATATTCATGACTTTTAGCGGGTGTTTACTTTATCAACGCCATGCACACAAGCACGAAAAACAGATTGTGACAAGCCCGGTTGCGCTCCAAGGATTCAATAAGTATATAGCTCGTTAGACGAATAAAGACCTTCCCCCTATTAGGGATCCCAGAGGGGCTTAGCTCCTTTGGCCGCCGGAGGCCACTTCACTAAGTATCAGCGCATAGCGCCTCATATCCCACCCCACGGAGAGCAAAAAATGGAATGTATTTCAAAAAGGGCCTGTGAAATTACCCCTTTTCTGGTCATGGACGTTCTGGAAAAAGCGCAGGAACTGGAACGCCAGGGCCGCAGCATCATTCATATGGAAATCGGCGAACCGGACTTCGATACGCCTGAATGCGTGAAAAAAGCATGTATCAAAGCCATGGAAGCAGGCGAAACCCACTATACGCACAGTCTCGGAATCCCCGAACTTCGTGAGACTGTCAGTAAATATTACAAGACAACGTACGGAGTAGACGTCGATCCCGGCCGCGTTATCATCACGCAGGGGACTTCACCGGCGATGTTGCTGCTCTTCACTTTCATATTAGATAAGGGCGACAATATCATCCTGTCCGACCCCTGCTATGCCTGCTACAGCAATTTCATCTCCTTTTCCGGGGCCGAAGCCAATACTGTCCGCACCTTTGAAGAAGACGGCTTTCAATACCGTCCGGAAGCAATAGAACAGGCGATCGACAAAAACACCAAAGCCATTTTGATCAACTCCCCTTCCAATCCCACAGGAACTCTGCTCTCGCCGGAAAGGATGGAAAAAATCGCCCAAATGGGTCCATGGATCATTTCCGATGAAATTTATCATGGCCTTGTCTACGGAGAAAAAGAGCACACCATACTTGAGTACACGGATCACGCCTTTGTGCTCAACGGATTCTCAAAGCTTTTTGCCATGACCGGGTGGAGGCTGGGTTATATAATCGCACCGGAAAAGTATATCCGCCCCATGCAGAAGCTCTGCCAGAACTTCTTTATCTCCGCCAACACCATGGCGCAGTATGCCGGTATAGCGGCGCTGACCGAATCGTGGGACGAAGTAAATCGTATCAAGGGCATCTATGATGATCGCCGTAAGTTCCTGCTCAAACGGCTGCGCGAAATCGGCTTTGATATTAAAGTTGAACCCACCGGAGCATTCTATGTACTGGTCAATATGAAGCACCTCGCAAAAAAATTCGACGGAAGCTCTCTAAAACTGGCCTTTGATATCCTCGAAAAGGCTGGAATCGGAGTTACTCCGGGCATTGATTTCGGCGAAGGGGCTGAAGGTTTCATCCGCTTTTCCTACGCTAATTCAATGGAAAATATTGCGGAAGGAATGGATCGACTAGAGAAGTATGTACGGGAGAATTCCTAAAAGATTAATATAAAAATTCCCACCGACGCATTCAACGCCGGTGGGAATATAACTAGCCAGTGATCCTATGTTTCTCAACAGTATGATCAGTTTTATTTCTGCATACCGCCTTTAATTCTACTACGCCTCAGCCTCACCGCCGCCGATTTTCTCCATCTTGATGAAGAACATAAGCAGGGCCGGAATCATGAACACGGTAAATACCGTGGACAAGGCCAGACCGCCGAGCACAACCGCTCCAAGACCTCGGTAAAGTTCGGAACCGGGACCGGGCGCAATCGCCAGCGGAAGCATACCGAAAATGGATGTTGTGGCCGACATATAGATCGGGCGCAACCTTGAACGGGTCGCTTCCAAAACGGCTTCACGGTGTTCCACACCTTCGTTACGCACGTTATTCAAGGATTGGTGAACGATCAAAATCGCGTTGTTAACAACAACACCGATCAGGATAACAAAGCCGAGCATGGTCAAAACATCCAGCGGCTGCGGAGCGATAAAGAGGTTTTCCAGCTTCAGTCCGAGGAACCCGCCTGCACCTGCGAGAGGCACGGTCAGCAGAATGATGAACGGATAAATAAAGTTACCGAACAGAGCCGCCATAAGCAGATAGGTGATGACCACCGCCAGCATGAAGTTCCACTGCATGGCCTCACGGGTCTGGGTCAGCTTATCAGCAGCACCGGACATACGCACATTAACTCCGTCCATAAGGCCCATCTCTTTGACTTTGGGGATGAGCTGGGTCTGGATAATATCCATAGCCTGCTCCAAAGGCATGGTCTTAGGCGGAGTGATCTGCAAGGTAACGGTCCTCTGCCGCTCAAGATGACGAATCTGGGTAATGCCGTAGGTTCTTTCCAGATGGGAAAGAGACGAAACCGGGACTGCCCATCCCTGTGGTGTAGCCACCAGAGATTCATAGAGAGCTTCCGGAGTATCAACCTGTTTCTCCGAAGCCATCAGGTTCAAATCGATTTTCTTTTTACCGTCTTCCTTGAAATCACCGATGTTACGACCATCCATGAGTACATCAAGGGCCTCGCCCAGTTCCTCACTGGACATACCGGCGGCACGCAGGCGGTCACGGTCCGGCACGATGCGGACTTCAGGATAAAGCATCTCAAGGGAAGGAATTGGCCGGACCTGAGCGTTCGGCATTACCTGTTTGGCCATGCCGAACATTGTACCGGCAGCAGCCATGAGTTTAGGTAATTGCGGACCGCTGAAATCAACAGCGACCATGCGCCCTTTACCTAGTCCAGTTTCAAAGATGGACGCCTGAATACTGACCCCGAACATACCGGGAATAGAATTCATTATCCGGTTGAACAGCGGAATCAGCGCGGCAGGACGCTCTTCATCTCCGGAGATGGCACCGAAGAGATTGATGTCCGGCGCGGAAACGTAGAAAAGCTGTTCTACTGACGGCAGTCCGTCTTTCTCTTTATGCATATGCGGCTCTGTTTGAGCAGCGATATACTGCCCGATAGAATCACGCTCTTCAAAAGAAAGGCCCGGCGGCGGAATAAGAATTGAGAGAATAAGGTTTCTATTACCCTGCGGCAGATATTCCATCTTCGGGAAAAATGAAACAACCAGCAAAATGGAGGCTGCAACAAGTATTGCAACAGTAGTTAATCTGCTTACCCAGTTGCGAATTGCAAGATCCAGCAGACCCATAATCCAGTCGGAACTTTTGGTGCCCATCGCAGTAAGTATATTCTTCTTGACCTTCTTTTTTCTCTTGGAAATAGAGTAAAACTGATTGGCCAGCATGGGGATTACCAAGATGGAGACAAACATGGACAGGGAGATAGCGCAGGTTACCGCGATAGCGATATCCTTAAACAACTGCCCTGCTTCCTCTTCGATAAAAACAACCGGCAGGAAGACCGCGACAGTTGTGAGTGTTGAGGCAAGTACCGCTCCCCAGACCTCGCTGGCGCCATCGTAGGCCGCCCGATAAGGAGATTTCCCCATACCGCGGTGTCGGTCGATATTTTCAAGAACAACAATGGCGTTATCCACCAGCATCCCGACCGCAAATGATATCCCGGACATACTTACAATGTTCAGGGTTCGGCCCATACCTCCGAAAACAATAAATGAACCGATTACAGAGATAGGAATCGCGATGGCTACAATAATCGTGGCGGAAAAAGACTGCAGGAAAATCAGCAGCACAATAACCGCCAGCACACCACCGATGATAATATTCTGCTTAACCAGATCAATAGCGCCGTTGATGTACGGGGCCTGATCGTAAACCCAGTCCAGGAAGATGCCGTTGTCGGCCAGAATTCCTGCATTAAGATCTTCTACGACCTTGCGCACATTCTTCGTTACTTCCAGCACGTTGGAACCGGGCTCGGGCTTAATACCGATAGCCATACCGGGGATACCGTTATGGAGCATGGCAACTGTCTGCTTTTTGAAGCCGGGCACAACTTTACCGACGTCGCCGAGGGTGACCCTCTGCTGACCGGAAGATGTGATGACCACATTCTCGATATCTTCGGGAGTTTTGAATTCACCGGTAGTACGAATGCGGTAATCACGACGTCCGACGCCGAGGTTACCGGCTGAAACGTTTGCATTCTCGCTTTGCAGTACTTTGGTGATCTTATCGATTGTCAAGTTATAAGCCGCCAGCTTTTCCGGGGCGACGATAACGTGCATCTCATTTTCAGTACCACCGCCGACGAAGAGGTCCGCAACACCGTTAACGCGCTCAAGATACTGCCGCACGTCATTTTCAAAATAGGTGGCGAATTCATTAATATGCTTTTTATTGTCAGGAAGAGTCCGCAGAATCATCCAGATTACCGGGGAGGCAGAAGCACCGGTTGCAGAAATTACAGGACGATCGGCATCCGCAGGATATTTTCTGACTTCGTTCAATTTATTAGAAACCCTGAGCAGGGCATCATCAATATTTGTACCTATTTTGAAACGAAGAGCAACACGACCGAAACTGTCAAAGCATTCGGACTCCATTTCCGTAAGTCCGGTGACACCCTTGAGCACTTTTTCCTGCTCTTCAATGATGTCACGCTCAATTTCATAGGGAGTCGCTCCACTCCAATTTGTTTCAACTGTAATTTCCGGTTCTGTTACGGATGGTGACAGCTGATACGGCAACCCCGTAAGTGCCAGTCCGCCGAAAAGAACCAGCATAATGACACCAACCAGTACAGAAACAGGCTTTTCAATTGAAAATTTTACAAAATCCATAAATTACTCCGGCCCGCCGGGCTATTTATTATCAATGATTACGGGCTGTCCGGGTCTTAATCTTTCGTTACCTTTGGTAACGATATCCATTCCGGCCTTAAGTCCCTGACCGCGAACACCGGCATTCATACCTTTAAAGCCGACGACCTTTACCGGGAAAGGCTGTGCTTTACCATCGATAACACCGATGACCATGGTAGTGCCGCGCAGGGTTATGACTGCGTCACGAGGGACCACAACAGTATCGCTCGCAAGTCCGTTAGGCAGGGAAACGCGAGCTTCCATACCCTGCTGGAAACCGTTATTGCTGATGATTCTGATCTTAACGGGGAAGGTTCGACTGGCTACGTCACCACGCGGAATAACGGCAAAGACTTCGCCCTTATATTCCTTGCCGCCTGCAGTAATCCCGACTTCAAGTCCGGGCTTTACTACCTGAGCAACATCCTGCGGAACGTTAACAACCACATCGTAACTTGTATTCATGCCCAGCTTTACAACATCGTCCCCGACTGAAAGCCATTCACCCAGATAAACTGAACGCTTGAGTACAATACCGGTAAAAGGGGCTCGTATGGTCTTCTTTTCCATTTGGAGCTGCAGGCGGCGTAATTTAGCCTGCGAAGAAGCGAGTTCACTTTCCATGGCGATAGCTTTGAACCGCTTGGAGTCGTATTCGCCCTCATGGACAGAACCGCTTTTAAAAAGCTGGGTTATGCGCTGATCATTACGTTTGGCAAGATCATAATTGGCCTTAGCCTCAGCATAAGCAGACTTGGCGGCACGAATTTCAGTACTCAAAAGGTCGGAACTGAGCTGGATCAGAACATCGCCCTTTTTGACAACATCGCCTTCTTCAACCCTGACTCTTACAATCTTACCGCTCACTTCGGATGCAACATCTGAAGTTTCGGAAAAATAGACTGTACCGATATAAGAAGATTCGGGGGCTACCTGTCCGGCAAAAGACTTAGATGTTGCCACGTGTGCCGGAGGCATTGCAGGCGCCTTCTGTTCAGCTGCGAACACAGGGCAGGCAGAAATTATAAAAATCAAAAAAAATATTATTTTTTGCATAGAACGTCTCCGATATGTATTATAACGTTGTTTTCAACGGGCTCACTTTACGTAAGATATTACTATAGTCAACAGGGAACATAATTACGCTCAAAGTAACCACTCACCTCTACGATTATACATTTAAAATTATGATCAGAACTCAGGCTTGACAAATTATAATATACCTATCCTGGAACAATCGTGCACATTGAACCTGTACATAAAACCCCCAGTTAAAAAATGAACAACTTACTTATAATACTTTCATTTATTGCGGTAATTTTCACTGCCTCTCCGTCCGAGGCTCTGACAATACAGAACACCTGCAAATATCCTGTCGCCGGGTCAGTCACAATCGCGGACAGCATGGTCAGCGTGGCCCAATTCAGGTTGATTCCCGGAGAGAAAAAAAAATTTCTTGGAGGATTCGAAAAGATGAAACTGATCATACGAACCATCCCGGATGTCTACAACCTCGAAAAATTAAAGATTACATCGACTGAAATAGACAGCCCGAACAATCTGATCATGCTGAAACAATCGCCGGATGGCATCAGATATAAGGTTGAATAATTTTTATTTTCCCTGATTTTCAAAAAAAAGCCCTCCCTGTAAATATACAGGGAGGGCTTATACTTTCAGTCTCAGAAATTACTGAGTAAATCCTTTCAGGTTCTACTACAGATTTGCGAGAATAATCTCACCGAATTCCTTACAACCGACCTGCTCGGCACCGCTGATCTGACTTGCGAGATCAACAGTAACTCTTTTGGCGGCGAGTGCTTTCTCAACAGCATTCTTGATCAGATCTGCTGCTTCGCCCATGCCGTTATTTTCCAGCAGCATAGCACCGGAAAGAAGAATGCTTCCGGGGTTTGCGAGATCTTTACCGGCGATGGTAGGTGCGGTACCATGAGTTGCTTCATAGATAGCAAGTTTATCACCCATGTTTACGCCCGGAGCGAGACCGAGTCCGCCAACCTGTGCGGCCAGAGCATCGGAAAGATAGTCTCCGTTAAGGTTGGTGGTAGCGACAACGCTGTACTGCTCAGGACGCATCAGAAGTTCCTGAAACATAGCGTCGGCAATGCGGTCGTTGATTACAACTTTGCCTGCTGCGTCTTCGCCTTCTTTGACAACTTTTCCGGCATAATCTTCTTCTGCAAGATCATAGCCCCACTGGCGGAAACCGCCTTCGGTAAATTTCATGATATTGCCTTTATGAACCAGAGTTACGGATTCGCGGTTCTGGTCAATGGCGTAATCAATTGCGCGGCGAACAAGACGTTTGGAACCTGCAGGTGTGATGGGTTTGATGCCGATGCCGGCAGTAGGATCGATTTTGGCACCCATAGTATTAACCAAAAAGTCGATTACTTTTTTGGCTTCGGGAGAATCGGAGCTCCATTCGATTCCGGCATAAACGTCCTCGGTGTTTTCGCGAAAAACAACAATGTCCACCTTTTCGGGGCTCTTTACCGGGGATTCAATACCTTCGAAATAACGAATAGGACGGATACAGGCGTAGAGATCAAAGACCTGTCTCAGAGTAACGTTGAGGGAACGGATGCCCTTACCTACGGGAGTCTGCAGAGGGCCCTTGATAGCCAGTTCAGCCTTGGCAAGGGTGTCGAGGGTTTCCTGCGGCAGATATTCACCGGTAGCTTTATAAGCTTTTTCCCCGGCAAGAAGTTCAACCCACTCGATTTTTTTATCACCGCTGTATGCTTTTTCAAGCGCGGCATCGATAACGGGACGGGCTGCACCCCAAACTTCTGGACCAATTCCGTCGCCTTCGATAAAATATACTGTTTTTGTAGACAAAAGGAGCTCCTTTGTTGCTTGCACAGCTCCGGATCCTTAGGGCTGCGCAGTGGATGGATACCTGTGTATTAAAGAAAAACAACAAGTATTGCCGGACGGCGTTTCGAGTCATTTATTAAACTGAAAAGAGGAACCGGATGGATTCCGTCCGCAGACTGGACAAACGGCAGGATTGTATCTGCATAATCGATTTCAGAGCGCATATTTAAGTCATTCTTCCAAAAAAGTAAAGAACCACCCTATTGGAACACCATCAAAATACATAGTTCTCAAAAAAATTAAATCGGAACAACTTTAATCCAAACATCGCGCTGTAGACAGTACAAAATTCTTTTTTAATAAAAGCGAAAAGGGAGATCCGCCGTAACGGACCTCCCTTTCTGAGCTATATGATACCCATCTGTGATTATTAGCCACCGATGAGCTGCATGGCCATCCTGGGCATACCGTTTGCCTGGGAAAGCATGGCTACTGCGGACTGGGTAAGGATCTGGTTCCTAGTGAACTCAGTCATTTCAGTCGCTACGTCCACATCGGAAATTCTGGATTCCGAAGCCTGAACGTTTTCAGCCTGAATAGAGAGGTTGGTAATGGTGTTTTCCAGTCTATTCTGGAGAGCACCGAGATTTGCGCGGATCTTATCCTTGGAGATAATAGCATTATTCAGCCTATCCAAAGACTTCTGCGCCAACTCCTGTGTAGAGATGGAGTTATTCGCTCCCATACCGACACCGAGAGCTGAAGCTGTGGAGGTATCGATTGAGACGTAGTAGTAGTCCTCTGCACAATCGTTACCGGTACCGAAGTGGACCTTTACAGGACCGTTGGACTTAAGACCGGAACCGTCATGAGCGCTTACCTCACCGGACATATTACCGTTAAGCAGGTGAATTCCGTTGAAGTCGGTAGCATTGGCGATACGGGTAATTTCCGAAGCCATTGCCTGATATTCAGAGTCAATAATCAAGCGCTGGTCAGAGTTATAGGTACCGGTTGCTGCCTGAGTGGCAAGTTCCTTCATACGGATGAGCTTTTCATCGATAACACCGAGTGCTCCATCAGCAGTCTGGATCATGGAGATGGCGTCGTTTGCGTTACGGATACCCTGGTTCAGAGACTTAATATCTGAACGCATAAGTTCGCGAATTGCCAGACCGGCAGCATCGTCAGCAGCGGTTCCAACACGAAGCCCTGAAGACAGACGACGGGTTGAAACACCGAGGTTACCATACGATTCTGCCAAGTTACGGTTGGCATTCATGGCCATCAAGTTATGATTAATTACGAGCGACATAATAATTCCTCCTTGAATTACTTATAAAATTCGCCTGAGTGGGTCCTTCCACTCTTAGCTTTTACTGGTTTACTTTATTTAATAATCCGCTTAAACTTTTAAGCCATAAGAGACCCTCCGGAACAGTTCGACTTCCAGCTATCAGCCGGTCAACCCGGATAACTACCGATACTTGTTTGAGCATCATGGGCATTACCTGTGTTACACTCCGACAGGTATCCGCTCGTCTTTACTAAGACGCGGAACCATGTGGAATCCACGACTCTGGTACAGGCACGGCCATGCGGTAGCGATTCTCACATGTCCCATAAGGGAAATTTCTCTGCGCAGGATATTTGCACACTACCAACCTCCGAGAACCACAATCGGCCAAATGCCTTGTTATGCTCATGTAAATATCAGCCTATTTTCCGAATATCCCCCCTGCCAAGTTATTAAAGGTTTGCTCTGCACGAAGGTTTGCAATGGGTATGCCTATAGCTAGGCGAATCTTTATTTTTATAAAAAAGACACGCACAACACGTTGTTTATAAAGAATTTTTGGAAAAAATGATTTCTTGATGCAGACGAAGAAAAGCAACAGAAAAAAAGCAGAGGGAAAGATCTGCCCCATGGGGAGGGGAAAATCTTTCCCAATAAAGCGGGCGGGAAAATGTTTACAGGATCATCTTTCGTATATATGACCCGAAAAAAGCTTATGCAGAAATAAAAAACAGCACGCCACCGTGCGAATTATATTATCCATGAAAATAAGAAGCATTCATAAACTGAATGAACGTATCAGAAATTACTTATGTTTGTTCCTGACCATATTTATAATAAGTTCCCTGTGTTCCACTGTGCTCTTTTTTTGGTATGTTTCAGATGAAGTAGACAGCAAGGCCTCCATCTGGTCAAAATATCTGATAGATCGCATAGATTTTCTGGAAACAATAGTCACATCAAGAGCCACCTTCGACCATGGCATGTCCATTCTCAGAGTCACTCCTGAGGGGGAAGTGGTTAATAGCAGACCATTCCCGCTTGAAATAAAATCTATAGCTGATTCATCATTTTTCCGTGAAGTAAAAGATTTCAAGCCCGGACAATCAATAATCATGTGCCAGCCGGACAAAGGCCATGACCAGACATTCCTCATCCAAAGGCTGGACCACAGTTTCGCCATAGCAAAAGTCCCTCCCGGAAGTCTTTTACCGGTTTCGCCACAGGACACGGAACTGCTGATAAGGGACAGAAATGGTAACATTGTTTATGAATCCGAACACAACCATATCCTAAATTATTTTAGCATTGGAAGACTGCATTTTTCCGATTTCTTCATTTTTTCTTCAGCTCAGATTGATGTAAATAAATTCGGCGGTTTTTCGCTGACCGTGGGCAAAAATATTTCAACGGAATTTTATGCTGGTCTGCTGCTTATCCTCTTTACCACTAGCTGTATGGGCATACTGATTAAAAGATCAGCTTTCCTGACCTGGGATTTGGGCAAAAACGAACAGGACTTTATCAGAATCAATGATCTGTTAAAAAAAGTTTCCGCGTCACCGGATGATAATCTTACCGATTTTTCCGCTATTGAAGACACTGCCAAAAGACTCCGTGAAGTGGATTGGGATGCGGAAGCCGGAAAAATGTATTTCACTGAAAACAGAGACTACATCAATGCCACAGCCTTTTTTTCAGGAAGAATACTCAAGTTACTTGATGAAATCACATCTCATTCCCTGCAACTGAGCAGATCAAGGCAGGAGTATCATGACTTGGTGCATTCCGCCCGGAGTATAATTCTGAGGCTTGACCGCAAGGGAACCTGCACCTTCTTTAATGAATATGCACAGCTCTTCTTTGGTTTTTCTAAAGAGGAAATGGTCGGCAAAAGTGTTATCGGAACCATCATTCCCAAAACGGGTAAGGGGGAATCAGATCTGGAGCAACTGATCAGCGACCTTACCAGCAAACCCGGCAATTTTCCTGTCAACACCAATCAGAATGTATGCAAGGACGGCAAATACGTATGGGTATACTGGACCAACAGCCCTATATTTAATGAAAATGGCGAGCTGACTGAAATTCTCTGCGTCGGCACGGACATTACCAAACGTAAAATAATGGAGACCCAGCTCCAGAATACAAGAAATTATATCCGCAACATTATTGATTCCATGCCCTCGGTAATAATAGGACTGGATAGTGATTACCGGGTTACTCATTTCAACACTGCAGCTCAACGGATGGCGGTAATTAACAGCAGTAAAATCGAAGGGATGGAAGTAGAACTTGCATTCCCTTCGCTGGGGAAATTCGCATACAACATCACAAAAGCCATTGAAACCGGAGTTCCGGAGAAAAGCATACGCACACAGGGCCAAACGGCCCCGAACAGCTATCAGGACATTATAATCTACCCTCTGACCGACGGCATGAAGGGCGCGGTGATACGTATTGATGATGTCACAGAACGGGTCCGCATTGACGAAATGATAATCCAGACTGAAAAGATGATATCCATCGGCGGTCTGGCCGCAGGCATGGCACACGAGATAAATAACCCGTTAGGCGGCATTCTGCAGGGGATACAGAATATCGTCCGCAGGATTTCTCCCGAACTACCGGCCAATCTCAAGGCTGCTGAGAAAGCAGGCTGCTCAATTGATTCCATCATAAATTATATGGAAGATCGCAAAATAATCAAAACCCTGAACGGCATCACGGATTCAGGAGTACGGGCCGCAAACATAGTCTCCGGCATGCTGGAATTCAGTCGTAAAAGTGATTCCCAGAAGGCTCCCGGAGATTTACGGAAAATTATGGATAAGGCTTGCACCCTTGCAGCTCAGGATTACAATCCTCAAAAAGGGTACGATTTCAAAAAAATATCCATAACGACTGATTACGATAAGAATCTTAAAATGGTCCCCTGTACTTCCACTGAAATAGAACAGGTTTTACTAAATTTGCTCCGTAACTCAGCACAAGCCATGAATGATTGGGAAGCGATGGAGGAAGACCCTGAAATATCAATCATAATCCGTAATGACCAAAAAATGGTAACATGCATAGTTTCCGACAATGGTCCGGGTATGGACGAGGCGGTCCGCAAAAGAGTCTTTGAACCTTTTTTCACTACTAAGGAACCGGGCATAGGAACAGGTCTGGGACTTTCCGTATCTTATTTCATTATCACGCAGAACCATAAAGGCAAATTTCAGGTGGATTCGTCCACCGGCAGGGGAACTACTTTTATCATTCAGCTCCCGGCTTTGTAGAAATAAAGACAGCCCTGAAAATCCACTGCCGGTTTTTCAGGGCCTATTTTTTTAAACAAAGCAACTGTCTGAGATATTAGCGCTTAATTTATATTACGTTTTTTATAGTGCATGATTCGATCATAGGACTGCCTGATTCTGCTCTCAGTGAGCTTACCTTCACGCACAAGCTGCTTCAATGCAGCAACGGCTTTTGTACCCAGATTCGGTTCAAAAATAAGATTATTGCCGAAAAGTAATATATCAGCTCCGGCTTTGACAGCACGGTATATTCCTTCTTTGAATCCGTATTCACCACTGACAGCTTTCATCTGCATATCATCGGTGACTATAATTCCCTTAAATCCCATTTTACGACGCAGCAGCCCATGGATAACTTTACGCGAGAGGGTTGCCGGGTAATTGCGGTCCAGACGGGAATTGAAAATATGCGCGGTCATAACCATATCCGCCTTCCCGTCACTGATTAAACTGCTGAACGGATAAAGTTCACTCTCAGACCACGAATCGGTGACATCTGTAAATCCAAGATGAGAATCTCCTCTGGAGCTGCCGTGTCCGGGGAAATGCTTCAGGCAGGAAAGGATTCCTTCTGAATGAAGCCCGTCTATAAAAACTCCTCCGAAACGGGCCACTTGACGGGGATCATCGGAAAAACTTCGCTGCAATGCCGCAATTACGGGATTTGCCGCGTTGCGGTTCACATCCACCACCGGGGCAAAATCCATATTGAAACCCATTGACTTCAACATGCTCCCGGTTGTCCTACCGGCCCGGTAAGCCATCTGGAGATCGCCGCTGTTACCAAGTTCGGCCGCAGACGGCGTTTCGGGAAAGCCCATTTCACCGGTAAGCCTCTTAATAATCCCCCCCTCCTGATCAACAGCCACGAACAAGGGTGTTTCCGCGTAGCTTTGCAGGTCGGAAGTCAGTTTTTTCAATTGCTCCGGTCCGGTAATATTGCGGATAGTGCTGTTCAGGGCGCAATCTTTACTGAAGAGAACCACCCCGCCGATACGGGCGTCGCGGATATCACTAACCACAGGATTATCAGCATTCAGCTCTATCCCCCTGAACCCGACCATGACCATCTGACCTGCCATGATATCCAGCTCGGAAACTCCCGGGACTTTGCCCGTCAGTGAACATCCGGACAAAGTGGTGATAAAAAACATCAATACAAATATTATTTTTCGCAACTGAAGGACTCCATTATTTAAATGCAGAATAAAAAAAACATGTTATAGTGATCATCCTACAACTTTGCAAGATGGGTGAGCATGTTGCCACCCGGAATTATTTCCTATAAACGAATTTCACAACTTGTTCATAATGAATTGCAAACAGAAGGAAAAAAAATGTCCCAGACAGCACTGCAAAAAGTACTTGATCATGCCCGTGACGGACTTGAGGTCCGCGAGTCTTTTTTTGAACAGTATTCCCAGCTGGTTGTCAATGTTTCCAGAGCATTGGCAGTACGTCTCGCTCTCGGCTCCAAAATTCTTTTCTGCGGAAACGGCGGCAGTGCTGCCGACTGCCAGCATCTGGCAGCGGAACTGGTCAACAGATTCAAACTGGAACGCCCGCCTCTGCCCGGCATTGCCTTAACCACGGATTCTTCCATTCTTACCGCAATCGGCAATGACTATTCTTATGAAATGGTATTTGAAAAACAGGTTCAGGCTCTTGGACAAGCCGGCGACGTACTGGTCGGTATCAGCACTTCCGGTTCAAGTCCCAATGTTATCAGCGCCCTGAAAGAAGCCAAACGCAAAGGCATGGTTACTGTAGGGATGACCGGAATCAGTGCGGGTGAAATGCTGCCCATTTGCGACCATATCATCAGCGTCCCCAGTAAAGACACCGCCATAATTCAGGAAGTACACATAGCAGTTGGTCACCTGTTCTGCCATCTTATAGACCATTTCCTGTTTGAAGCAGTAGGCGAACTGGAGCCTTACCTGAACGTGGAATAAATTTAATCACAGAAAACGAGTGCCGTATGCAGATACTTATAGTCGAAGACAGTAATACCAGCAGAATGTATCTGGAAGAAGTTCTAAAGGACATAACGCAAAATCTTGATGCCAATATCGAGAGTGCTGCCAGTGGCGAAGAAGCACTGAAAAAAGTTCAGCGAAAATGGCTGAAAGGTGTCCCCTGCGAGCTTATTTTTATGGATATAATTCTGCCCGGTATGGACGGCTTGCAGACCCTTGAAAAAATAAGGGCCCTTGAAAACGAAAAACGCATTCCGGAAGAAAAAAAGATCAAAGCGATCATGACTACAGCTCTTGACGATAGCACCAAGGCTTCGCGCGCTTTTTTCCAGTGTGAAGCCATTTCGTACATAACCAAGCCCATCACCGCTGAAAAAATACAGATGGAGCTTAGTAAATTCGGAATGATCTGAGGAGTTATAATGAACTCGCTGACTCTGGCCTTTATCCCCGTAGCGGCAATTCTGACCATCACCCCCGGCTCGGACACCATGCTTGTGGTCAATAATACGCTGACAAGGTCCACTGCGGACGGCTTATGCACTGTGGCCGGCATCAACGCAGGGCTGCTTATCCATGCCCTTGCGTCGGCCCTCGGCCTGTCCATGATTCTTATGAATTCGGCCACAGCTTTTGAAATGGTCAAAATGGCCGGAGCCTTCTACATTATTTTTCTAGGCATACAATCCTTACGCAACAGCCGTAAACAGGAAGAAACTGAAATACCTTCCGGACGTTGCAGTAAAGGCATCGCGGCCTCTATCCGCGAAGGCTTCCTGACCAACGTGCTCAACCCCAAAGTTGCAGTCTTCTATCTCGCACTTCTTCCACAGTTCATTTCTCCGGGAGAATCCATTCTACGCCAGTCATTGCTGCTCATGACCATACATTTCAGTATGGGGATAATCTGGTTCAGCTTTGTCACTCTCGCATTAGGCAGAATCCGTCACCTAGTGTCCGGAAGTAAATTCAAAAAACGGCTGGAAGTCCTATCAGGCGTGGTTTTCATCGCCCTTGGCCTAAAAATGGACCTGACAAAAAATTAGCAACATATCCTGCCAGTCCGCTCTGTTACGTCCTTCTATACGGGTATAATCTGAACCTTGCCCACCATGATATCAAATGATAGCATCGGCTATGTTATTTTCTAAAACAGCACCTATAGTCGGCATAAAAAACAAAATAGCGCTTAGTGCAGCACTGTTTGTCATTGTCGGTTATTTCTTTATCCCCTACCAGGAAATCAGACTGGAAAGGATAAGAGCCTTTGGTGAAAATAAGGCTATAGGTATAGTTATTGAAAAAAACAGCCGAATAGGCGAATATAATTTCAAAAAAGGAGACAAAAACAGTCAAACCATTAGGTATCGCTTTATTGATCCTTCCGGTCTGCCACGGGAAAGGACCGCAACTGTAGAACAATCATTCTGGAGGCGAATATCACAGGGGGACAGCGTTGTTGTGTACTATGCTAAGGCCGCACCGGGGGTATCCCGCGTTGAACATGAGGTGGAAAACGCGGTGGTTCGAATTTTAGCAAAATTCTCAAGGGAAGGTACACGTTGAATTTATGCCGAACTAATCAGAGCCTGAAGGGCTGCATCAATCCGCAGTTCTTAATAATATTTCAAAAGCCGGATCATGTGGGAGATGGGGGAAGATTTCACGCAGGAACAGGCGTAAGTATTTAACTTCGGATCAGGAGAGACCATGTTAAAGAAGTTGGCATTTCAAACCAAACTTATGCTCGGAGCGGTGTTGATCGTTCTGGCTACAATCGTATTCATGACCGGGATCAACCTGTATAAGGTGCAGGGAGCGCTGAACCATCTAGGTCAAACTTCCATGGAATCCATTGCTCACAGCGTCAGCTCGCTCATGGACATGCAGAACGATATCCTGGTGGATAAAGTAAAAGCAGACATCGACATTCTGGACAAACAAATCTTCTCACTGGGGTTTCCGAAATTAAACAAACGCCACCTTTTAAAGACCACCATCACCAATCAGGTCACCCACGAAAGTGAATCCGTTACTATTCCAAGTCTGGAGTTCGGGGGCCTTGCAGTTAATGGTAAAAATGCCATTGTTGACGATCTCCAAAAGAAAATAGGTGGAACCGCCACGATTTTTGAGGTGCTCCCCGGCAAGCTGCTGCGTGTCTCCACCAACGTAAAAAAACTGGACGGGCAACGGGCCACAGGAACATATATTCCAGATTCCAGTCCAGTGTACAAAGCTGTCATGTCCGGAAAAACATTTTATGGCATGGCTTACGTTGTAAACACTTGGTATATCACCGCATACAAACCAATGAAGGACCTGCGCGGAAATATCGTCAGCGTCATCTATGTCGGACGCAAAATCATGACTGAAGCTTTCAAAAGATCCGTAATGGCTTCACACGTGGGCGGCAAGGGTTATGCAGCCATTTTCAACAAAAAAGGCGATGTGATGCTTCATCCTACCCTCAGTGGAGAAAACATTAAAAACGAACCCTTCTGGGAATCCTTATCCAAAATAAAAGAAGGAAGAATCCACTATACGCACAACGGTGTAGAAAAAGCAGCCTATGTAACCTACTACAAACCTTGGAACTGGTCCTTCGTCTTTACAATGAATGAGGCTGACATGGCCCATGGTGTTGACAGGGAAATGTTCATCACCAACGTGATAATAGCGGTTGTAGCACTCTCCATAGCAGCAATTGTTCTGCTGTTCATGATCCGTAAGACCACAACTCCCCTGCAGCAACTCTCAAACTTCACCGCCGAAGTTTCGGAAGGTAATTACGATTCCGAACTTGAATATGAAGCTGATGATGTAATCGGTAAAACCATTGACTCAGTCAAGCACATGGTCTTTGAGCTTAAGAACAAGCTGGGATTCTCCAGCGGTCTGCTCAGTGGTCTAACCCTGCCCTGCGTGGTCGTGGACCTTGACGGAAACACATCATATACCAACCATCACCAGCTCAACATGTTCGATCTCAGCGGAGAGCCTGAGGATTACATTGGCAAGCAGGTCCAACATCTGTGCAACATACCTATTGTGTCGGAAACAATTGAAAATTGCATTAAACAAGGAAGCAATTTCTCGGACATTGAAATCAGCGGAACCACAGCTAAAGGCAAGGACTTCTACGCAATCATGGACGTAGCTCCCCTGCATGACCTAGATAAAAAAATGATCGGCGCGTTTATGATTATGAACGACATAACCGCAATCAAAGAGAACGAAAAAGCTATAACCGCCCAGCGTGACACAATTGCCGAAACCGCACGGGAAGCTGATGAGATTTCAGATCAGCTCGCCTCTGCCGCAGATGAGCTCTCTGCACAGGTGGATGAATCCCGCCGTGGTGCGGAGATACAGCAGCAGCGGGTCAGTGAAACAGCCACCGCAATGGACCAGATGAACAGCACCGTAATGGAGGTCGCCCGCAACGCAGGCGAGGCATCTGAAAACGCCCGTGCAACCAAAGATAAGGCTATTGAAGGTCAAGAACTTGTCGAGCAGGTCGTAATCGCCATTAAAGAGCTTGAGCAGAATTCTGAAGAGCTCAAAACAAGCATGGAAGAACTGGGAGTTCGTACTGATTCCATCGGTAAAGTCATGAATGTGATCACCGATATTGCGGATCAGACCAACTTACTGGCCCTTAACGCAGCAATTGAGGCCGCCCGGGCAGGAGAAGCAGGACGAGGTTTCGCGGTAGTTGCCGACGAAGTACGTAAGCTGGCTGAGAAGACCATGGATGCCACTAAAGAAGTTGGCGAAGCTATCGGCTCCATTCAGGAGAGCACCAAAACAAACATACGTGTATCTGAAAACGCGGTGGAATCCATAGTTCAGTCAACGGACCTTGCATCCAAATCCGGTGACGCTCTGGATGAAATCGTACGCATGGTCGAAGCTTCCGCTGACCAGATTGAAGGCATCGCAGCCGCAGCAGAGCAGCAATCAGCATCAAGCGAGCAGATCAGCCGGGCAACTGACGAGATCAACGTCATTTCGGCTGAGTCAGCTGAAACCACGGTTCAGTCTGCCATGGCCATTTCCGAAGTGGCAAAACTTGCCGCAAATATTAAGGAACTGATCCGAAACATGCAGTCCTAAGGCATATGGAAAAGTAATTATCAAGGCGGCTTCCCCTTCACGGGAGGCCGCCTTTCTTTCGCTTGGGAGAAAGTCTGAAACACCAGAATTCAACATTCTTGACCGGGCTGAAAACTATGTGTAACCAGCTCATAAACTGAAATTACAACCTTCGACCCGGCGGTATAAAAGCATGTGTGGCATTGCAGGATATTTCCAACCCGGAAGACAGCCCGGAAGTATTAAACCTATTCTCGATCTCCTTACCCATCGAGGACCGGACTTTCAGCACATCCATACAGAAGAAGGTATTGCGCTGGGCCACGCCCGACTCTCTATCCTTGACCTTTCCGAACACGGCAACCAGCCTATGACGGACCCACGCACGGGTAACATCATTGTTTTTAACGGGGAAATATACAATTTCAAATTCCTGCGCGAAAAACTGATCAGCAACGGACACACTTTCATATCCTCCGGGGATACCGAAGTTCTGCTCAAACTGTACGGGGAATACGGCGAGAAGTGCGTTCCCATGCTGCGCGGCATGTTCTCCTTCGCCATCTGGGATAAATCAAAACAACAATTGTTCATTGCCCGCGACAGGTTGGGGAAAAAACCTTTTTTCTACGCCCGCACAGCAAACGGATTCATTTTCGCATCCGAAATCCGCGCCCTTTCCGCCCATCCCGATATTTCAAAAGATATCGACGTGCAGGCCCTGGACCTGTTTATGAGCACAGGCTGTGTTCCGGCACCATTTTCCATCTATTCCGCCATCCGCAAGCTACCGGCAGCTCACTACGGCGTAGTGAATGCCAGCGGTCTAAGCATACAACGCTACTGGTCCCTTGATTTCACCCGAAAAATAAGATGCTCCGAAACCGAGGTGCTCGATTCCCTGCATTCCCGGCTGATGGAAGCCACCAGAATCAGGCTGGAGAGCGATGTTCCGCTAGGGGCTCTGCTCTCCGGCGGGGTTGATTCAAGCCTTGTTGTGGCCTTAATGGCCGAGTGCGGCAGCAAGTCAATTGATACTTTCACCATCGGATTCCACGAAAAAAAATATGATGAATCAGGTCATGCGGCGAAGGTGGCCAAACATCTTGGTGTGAATCATCATGTGGAATATCTGGACCCGGCCCGCTTTGAAAACATGCTTCCAGCGGTTGTCCGTCAATACGGTGAACCGTTTTCCGATGACGCGGCACTGGCAACCATGCTGCTCAGCGAGGCCACCCGCAAGCACGTCACAGTAGCATTAAGCGGAGATGGAGGAGATGAGCTGGCCTGCGGATATTCCGCTTACACCCACGTAAAATTGGCATCAACGCTCGCCCCTCTGATCGGGAAGGAAACACTGCCGGAAAAAAACATCGCCGGTGCATTCAACAGTAACTCCGCATTTGGAAAACTGCGCCGCAAGATGATCTGCAAATTCCACCCTGAATTCAAACGTATCCTACGTAATGAATTCAAGGTAGCACGCTATAAAAACGATGTTTATCGCGAGGATATAAGAGAAAGGCTTGGACAATCAACCTTCCGCTGGCTGTATGAACTTTCCAGACAGGCCTGTATTCACGCCCGTAATCCCTCGGAACGGCTCCTCTGGATGGATACGGTCCATTTTCTCTCCGATGCCCTGCTGGTCAAAGTGGATATAGCTTCCATGGCCCACAGTCTTGAAGTGCGTTCCCCACTTCTGGACCATGAACTTTTCGATTACATGGCAACTCTGCCGCCGGACCTTAAAATTAAAGGCGGAGAATCAAAATACCTGCTGAAAAAACTGGCCGAAAGATATCTTCCAAAGGATATCCTCTATCGCCGCAAGCAGGGCTTCTCCATGCCGGTTGCCAAGTGGACGAGCGGAGATTCCGCAGATTTCACACTGGATGCCATTAATCAGGCTACCCCGTTCCTTAAGCAGTTCTTTGATATGGCTGCACTGAACAACCGCATTGCCGAACATGTCTCAGGCCGCCGGAAGCATAAGAATTTTGTCTGGAATATACTCAACCTCGCACTATGGGCCATTGAACATAAATCCGGGAGAGTTTAAACGGCTTAGGCTTTACTAAACTTTCCGAAAACAGCCGACAAGGCGAATCCCGCTACACTCACCGCGATAATGGTTGCACCTGAGGAAAGATTCAGCTGGTAGGACAGCAGCAAACCGCTGACACAAAATATCATGCTCAGAACTGCGGAAAGAATCATCATGGAAAATAATGATGAGGTCCTGCTCTCGGCTATCTGGGGCGGAATGGTTAAGAGCGCGATCACCAGAATCAATCCGACAACGCGGATAACCATAACCACGCTGAGCGCAATCAACGCAAGCATGATAAAATAAAGCAGCGTTACCGGAACTCCTCTAGACCGGGCAAACTCTTCATCAAAGGACATCGCCCAGAATCCTTTATAACAAGTGAAGACCACTATCAGCACAATGGCCGCCAGACCGCTCATGAGAATAAGATCAGACTTGGGCGTGGCTAAGATTCCTCCGAAAAGATAGCTCATCAGGTCCACGTTGTAGCCGGGGGTTAAATCGAGCAGGATAATTCCCAAAGCCATTCCCGCCGCCCACATAACACCGATAAATGTGTCCGCCCGTTCTTTAACCTTCATGGTCACCAGCGCCATGAGCAAGGCCGCGCAGACCGCGAATCCTGTTGTCACCGGAAGCATGGGCAGGCCGAGAAAAAAGGCTAAACCTACTCCTCCGTAAGAGGCATGAGCCACCCCGCCGGCCAGCAGCACAACTCTGTTGACCACCACCAGAGCACCGATAATCCCGCAGATAATCGACGCAAGCAATCCGGCGATGAGGGCGTTCTGCATGAATTCATAACTGAGCATCTCAAGCATTCCAGTCTCCTTCGCTGTCATCGGATTCAGGATGGAACCCCAACACACGGTGCGGCAACTCGCCGTGAGTGACCAGTTCGATGGGACAGGTTCCTTTGATGGTTTCGCCGTAGGCTTCGCTTAACAGTTCATGTGTAAGCTTAGGCTGGTCATGCAGGTGAACCTTGCGGTTTACGCAGGCCACGGATTTCACACCATGCCCGAGCACAGAAATATCATGGCTGACCATGACAATGCTCATTTCCGCGTTCAGCTCCTTCAGCAGGCAGTAAAGCCCACTCTTCCCGGCCTGATCAACGCTGGCAGCGGGTTCATCAAGCAGCAGCAGACTCGGTTCGTCAACTATTGCCCGGGCGACAAAAACACGCTGACGCTGTCCGCCCGATAGATCTGAAATTTTACGGTTAATGTGCTTAAGCATTCCGACCCTCTCAAGGGCCTTTTCCACATCATCACCGGACCTTTTTCCGAAATTAAGACCGAACACTCCCTTTAATCCGGGAGCGACCTTGCCCATAAGCACGGCATCCCGCACGGAAATAGGAAAACTATTTGAAACCGTCGTATACTGGGGCAGATAACCGATACGTCCACCAAGTCTGCCCGGAGGCATACCCATAATTTCAACGCTCCCCTGCTGTGGCTCGATAAGCCCCAGAAGCAATTTTAAGAGGGTTGTTTTGCCGCCACCGTTGGGACCGATCACCGCCAGATAATCGCCAGCAAAGATTTCAAAACTGACTTTATCTAAAACCGCGTGCCGTCCGTATCCGAAACTTACGTCCTTAAAATTTATTACTATTTCATTGCTCATATTTTATTTTTTTCCCGCCGATCCTTGATATATTTCCGCCTGAACCGGCTGATATCCAAATTGAATATAAATTACACTTTCTTTTTGGAACAGCGCTTCATATAATCATCAGCATAAAGTTTACAAGAGTTAACTATATGATTCTTTTATTTTTTTAAAAATAACATAAAGTCAGGAACAATTTATAACACTTTAAAAGGAATATGAAAATGCAAGTGCTATTCATCGGGGACTCACTAACATCAGGAGTAAACGACGCTGAAAGACTGAGCTGGCCCGGAAGAATCTGCAAACAGCTGGACCCGCAAGGCGCAAAATTAACCGCTTACAATCTCGGGGTCAGAGCCTCATCAACCGATCACGTCGAAGCACGCTGGGAATCTGAAGTCGCATGTCGCGTCCTTCCGGGCATCCCCACACTGCTGATATTCTGCATCGGGGCTCCGGATGCGGTAAAAGATATCGCCCTTGAAAAGAGTAAAGCAAGTGCCGGAAACATACTGCGTACGGCAAAAGAAAACTATGCGACCTTATGTGTTACCCCGCCGCCCATGATCGATTCCGAAAAGGATGAGCGGACAAAAAAAATATCTGCAGAATTGATCAGAATATGTGAGAACCTTGACATTCCCTGTCTGGATATTAATTCACCCCTGCGGGATGATCCCGCTTACATTAAGGCCCTCAAAGAAAGCGACGGAGTCCATCCCACAGCGGAAGGATACGGCATTATGACCGGATTGATAAGTAAATTCACTTCTCCGTATATTCTGCCCAATCTCGATTAAACTCGGCTTTCCCGCCATTTCCAATTACAAACCGGACAGCATTCCCTAAATGGGAATGCTGTCCTTATTTGATGAGGATATTTCCCATGCGATCATTTGCCAGCGATAACTACTCCGGGGTACATCCCGAAATAATGAAAGCCATCATGGATGCCAACGAGGACCACATGTCCTCCTACGGAGCCGACCCCGTTTCCGCAGATGCAGTAGAACTCTTCAGGGATATTTTCGGCAAACAGGCCCAAATATTTTTCCTGACCACCGGAACCGCAACCAATACCCTGATCCTGCGTCATCTCTGCAAAAGCTGGAACAGCGTCATCTGCTCTGAAGACGCGCATATCAACGTAGATGAATGCGGAGCCCCTGAGAATATGGGCATCAAGCTCATGCTTGCCGAAACCGTAAACGGAAAAATAACAGTTGAGACCATCAAGCCGCTGGTTCCTTCCGAAGCGGATGTTCACCGCGCCCAGCCGGCGGTAATCTCAATCACCCAGAACACCGAACTGGGAACCCTGTACAGTGTTGATGAGATCAAAAGCATCTGCGATTTTGCCCACAGCAAAGGACTCTATGTCCACATGGACGGTGCCAGAATCGCCAATGCCGCTGCGGCACTTGGGGCCTCCTTTAAAGAAATGACTGTGGATTGCGGTGTTGACGTTCTTTCTTTCGGCGGGACAAAAAACGGCTGCATGTGCGCCGAAGCCGCTGTATTCATAACCCCGGAGGCCGGGGAAAATTTTGAGTACCTGCGCAAGCAGAGCATGCAGCTCATTTCCAAAATGCGCTACGTGGGTGCCCAATTCAAAGCACTGCTCACTAACGAACTATGGAAGCGTAACGCCGCCCACTCCAACACGCAGGCCCGTAAACTCGCTGAAAAAGCAGGAGCCATCGAGGGAGTGAAAATCACCCGCCCTGTAGAAGCAAACGGTGTCTTTGCCATAATCCCCGCGCATGCAGTGGAAAAATTACAGGAAAGATTTCCGTTCTACGTATGGGATGAGCAAAGCGGCGAGGTTCGCTGGATGACATCATGGTCAACAACAGATGATGACATTGATAATTTCTGCGCCGCACTTACAGAAATTATCTAAGAACCTTCCGCAGCCCCATCCAGTCTATTTTAGTTGCAGCGTTTCGCACTAAAATTTTCATAAAACAAAGGCCATAATATTTTTCGAAATATTATGGCCTTATCGATTTCAAAAACGATACATCCAGCGGCCTAAGAAGCACGCGAAGTGATGGATGAGGGGTCAGCATCCACCGCATGTTTACGATGATACTCAAGAAACTCCCTGCCTTGCTCTTTACCCATAAACTTGAACAGGCTGCGCTTGGAAGTTTCCAGCAGATCAACAACTATTAACCCGTCAAGGACATTATTGAATTCCGGGTCAATGTTAAACCCGACCAGCCTACCGCCGATCTTCAGATAATGACGCAGCAGGACCGGAATACCTCCGCCGCCTTCAATATCCTGTACCACCTTCTCCAGATCAGAATGATCGGTGAAAGAGACGCCGGGCAAGGTTTTCTTCCAGGACTTCAGCTTTTTGAATTTCAACGGACGAGCCGGCGATATCAATTTCGCAAGGTCCGCCCGGCCACTGTATGTCATGAGGGAATCAGCCATAAATTCTCGCGAGATAGTCGCATAATCATTTGATATACTTACGCACCCAAATAGATATCTGTACTGCGGATTGCGGGCCAGATACGAGGCGATACCTTTCCAGAGCATCATCAATGAATAATAGTTTTTCTGGAAACTTGGCCGGATAAAAGACCTGCCCAACTCAAGAGCCGGACTGACCTTATCAAAAAATTGAGGATCAAAACGAAAAAAGGAATGGCTGTAGATCCCTTTCAGGCCGAACCGCTTCAATTGTTCATCGGCACGGGCTATTCGGTATGCTCCGGCGATCTCTTTTTTTTCCTTATGCCAGAGCACCAGATGGATAAAAGTATTATCAAAACTGTCCACATCCACTGACCGCCCGGTCCCCTCACCTACCTGACGGAAAGTTTTTTCACGCAAGCGCCCTATTTCATGAAGGATAAAAGGGCAATCAGCGGCATGGACCTCGTGTACGGAAAATTCATTGTTCTCTACCAGAACGGATTGCGGACCGAGCATCGTCAGTTCCGTCACGATCCTGTGCCGGGCAGCCCGTTCTCCTATTGGTTGTTCCTTTTTCTTTAAAGCGGGCAAAGCTCCTCTTCGCTTATTGAACCGTGACCGCAGGCAGTAAGTGCGAAAACGCAAATACTCCACAATATCCCTCTTGCTTTCAAGAGAAGCCAACCGCTCACCGCTGACTGTGTTACCCACGGCAAATTCCACGAGTCCTGTTTTTTTCTTCAGATTCTCACGAGGCAGCAAGGCGGTGCGCAATCCGGGATGAATCATACCCGCAGCCTGAAAAAGAAAACTATTGCGGCCATGAAAAAAAACCGGGGTAGCACTGGCACCGGTACGTTTGATGATACCACCGACGGTGGGACTCCAGACCGGGTCTTCAACCTTGGCCCCCTTTATATTAAGGCTGGCGACTTCCCCGGCGGGAAATACAGCTAACATGCCCCCGGAACGGACCCATTTGACGGCCTCCTTCAATCCCGAAATATTGCCAAGATGTGATTTTTTACGACCGAAAGGATCAACGGAGATCAGGTGTTCTTTCATTTCCGGAATCAGACCGAGCATAAAATTTGCCATAATTTTGACATCCGGCCGCACCATTTTAAGCATCTGCATCAGAATCAGCCCTTCCACTACGCCGAAAGGATGATTGGCAACCACTACTGAAGGTCCGCTTTTCGGTATGCTCTTCAATTCCCGCTGATCCAGCGAGACATTAACACCAAGTAAATTCAGAGCCTTGCCAATAAAATCATCATGATCTTTTTCAACCCAATGCGCCTCGTCGTGCACCCGGCTATACAAAGAATTAAGCCGGGGCAGACACAAAAGATGAGACAAAGGCTTTTCCACCAGAGAAAACAAAGCCCCTCTGACAGGATCTTCAAACGGAGATTTTAAACAGAACAAATCAGAACATGTTTCACTGACCATCGTGAGCTCCCTGCTATTAATTTTTATTTATCAACAATAGTCAGGTAGCCACTCACATGTGTTACTCTGTAGTGACATGTGTTTTACATTTTCAATCTTTGCTCTTTCCTTTAAACAAGAAAATCTATATCCTACACAAAATATAAAGGCAGACAACAAGCTGTCTGCCTTTATAATAAACTTGTAAACCTTTAAAAAAACGACTACTGGATAGTGCCAAGATCTGCTTTCATATGCCAATGCTCCCTTGGGATCGGGATGCAGAAGCTACGGTCAGCGACATCAGCGCACAAGATTAACCCCTTAGTATCCTGATCCCAAAACACACGATCTATAAAAAAGGCTATAGCTTGTGAATTAGTCAGTTTATCGGGGCGGCTGCCGGGCATGAACCTTTGCATCACGGCGACGGCAGCTTTCTTCAGGGTTCGCACGGCGTTGGTGGAAATTGCCACATCCTGAAAATCCAGTTCATGGAGTGTTGCGTTTTCTCCAGCCATGACTTGGGCGATCTTACCCCGCTCCTCAGACGCTTCGCTGTATTCACGATAACTCATGGTCTGCCTCCTGATGCTGTTACGAGATGCAAGTACTCAATCACATGCAAAAGATGAGCCGACTGGTGACTTAATTATATATTATTTTTTAGCTTAAAACAATTTTTTTATTGCGAGCGAACTTATGAACAACGAACACTTTGGAGCACGGCTTCACGAAGACGGCAAATGCTCTTTTAAAATTTTTGCTCCACAGGCCCATGAGGTTAAAATAAAAACTGGAAACATGGGTGGTTATGTAGAAAAAATGACTCCGGGAAAATACGGTGTTCATGAAATCACCCTCGAGAAAATCCACCATGGTGATATTTATTCCTTCATCCTTGATGAAGGACCCGCCGTTCCCGACCTTGCCTCCCAGTGGCAGCCTTCAGGACTAAGAGGCATGTCCGCAATCGTAGATCACCATTCTTTTGACTGGAGGGGAGACTCTTTTAGAGGGCTGCCCATGAGTGAAATGATGATATACGAAATTCACGTAGCCACCTTCAGCCCGGAAAATAATTTTGAAGGCATCATCTCCAGATTGTCCCACCTCAAAGGACTTGGGATAAACACCCTGCTGCTTATGCCCGTAGCCCAATTTTCAAATACCCGGGGCTGGGGATATGACACGGTGTATCCATTTGCCGTGCATAATAGCTACGGGCAGCCCGATGAACTGAAAAAACTTATCAGGCAATGCCACATGAACAATATCGCTGTGATTATGGACGTATCATTCGGCCATCTTGTTCCGCCGAATTTTCTCGCCACAGCCTACACGCCTTTTTTCAGCGAGAAATTCAACATTTCAAAAGGACATATCCTCAATTTCGATGAAAGATACAGTTGCGGAGTGAGAGAATTTTATATTCAGTGTGCCCTTTCATGGATGCAGGATTACCGGGTGGACGGGTTACGCATAAAAGACGCAGACCTGATTCTGGATCAGAGCCCGGTACATTTTCTGGAAGAACTGTCTTCGCGCGTTAAACATTTCGCCAAAATCAACGACCGGAACTGCGTGCTTATCAACAGTGATAAACACAATGCTGTACGCCCTGTACTTCCGCCCGAACAAGGAGGCTACGGGCTAGATGCTCTCAACAATGACGATTTTTACTGCGCCCTTCAAAGCAGAATAACCGGAAATACAAATGGGCGCTTCAAGGATTACTCCGACCCGGAACGCATGGTTTCAGCCATGCAATACGGTTTCGCCTACCGGGGGGAGATTTCCAGCCACCTGCTCAGGCTTCAGGGACGCGACAGATCAGAGCTCAAGGGCTGTAAATTTGTCGTCTATTCTCAAGGTCATGAGGAATATTATGAGCGCGACAGCTCGTGCCGTATAATTGAAAAAGCAGGCTTTGAAGCGGCGAAACTAAGTGCCGGGGCCACCCTGCTTTCTCCGTATGTGCCGCTTATTTTCATGGGTGATGAATATGGCGAGAACGCACCGTTTTATTTTTTTGATGAATCTGAAAGTGACGCGGCTGTGGATAAATGCAGTCTTAACTGGCGGAATATCCGAACAGAGCACGGGATGGCTATGCTCCGCCTCTATCGTGAACTGATAGAAATACGGAAGGAACATCCCGCCATTAACGAACCCTGCCGCAGTAGATGTCAGGTTCAGGAAATTTCACCGAATGTAATTCTCATTCTTAGAAATCCCACTTCCGGTGACCGCAACTACGCTGCAACAATCTTTAATTTCAACACTGATCCTACGGAATGTAATGTGGCTGAGCACCTTCCGCAAGGAGTCTGGACACAAAAGATCTACAGTGCCGCCAATAAATTTTCCGGAACGGCTGGTCCGCTGCCCGAAATTCTGCCAAGGAAAGGAGCGATCAGTATGGCAGGACAATCATTCGCACTTTATTTTTTTGTACATATATGAGCAGCTCCTAAGATTTCATTCGGGTAAGATAAAGCATCGCTGGACATATCCCCCCTTGCCCTGCAATAAAATAGTGATAAAGTAAGCAATGACTTCAGCGTATATTGCAGAGCAAAAAGGAGATTCCAGCGATGAAACGTTCCAGCGGCATTCTTATGCATTTCACATCACTGCCATCACGATTCGGGGTAGGCGATCTTGGGCCGGCGGCCTATGACTTCGCTGATTTTCTGGCCGAGGCCGGGCAAAGATTCTGGCAGGTGCTCCCCATAACCCCCACGTCTCCGGATCTCTGCAATTCCCCATATTCAGGTTTTTCCGCCTTTGCGGCCAATCCTTTGCTTATCAGCCCGGAATTAATGGTTGAGTACGGTCTGCTTGAGTACGAGGACATTATCCAAAATACGCAACCGGATTCAGAAAAAGCTGACTTTGAAACAGCCGGACAAATCAAAGAAAAACTTCTGCGTAAAGCATTTTCAAAAGTAGCCAACACTCTTCCGGAAGATCATGTTTTTAACCAGTTCATCTGGGACAACATGCACTGGGTCAACGATTTCGCTCTATTCGCTGCCCTAAAAAAACACTTTAAAGGCGCAAGCTGGCTAACTTGGCCGGAGGATATCCGCGATAGAACAGAAGACGGCATGCGTCACTGGGGAGAGAAACTTTTCCGGGAAATCCTGTACGTAAAATTCTGCCAATGGATTTTCTTCCGCCAGTGGGGAAAGCTGAAGGATCACCTTGACGAGATCGGAGTAGAATTGATCGGGGACGTACCCATCTATGTCACCCACGATAGTTCCGATGTTTGGGCAAACCGTAATATTTTTAAGTTGGATGAGCGTGGCGAATCATACTGCGTAGCCGGCGTTCCGCCCGATTATTTCAGTAAAAGCGGTCAGCTATGGGGAAATCCGGTCTATAACTGGGACGTGCTTCAAAATGACGGGTTCGGATGGTGGCTCAGCCGAATGAAGCACAATCTCGGACTCTATCATTGGGTCCGGCTTGATCATTTCCGGGGCTTTTCCGCTTATTGGGAGATCCCTGCCGAGGCAGAAACAGCCATCGAGGGGTACTGGGTACCCGCCCCCGGTCATCAACTATTTGAAAAACTTACAGCAGAGATGGGATGTCTGCGGGTCATTGCTGAAGACCTTGGACATATTACACCGGATGTAATCTGGCTTAAAGACCGCTTCCATCTGCCGGGTATGAACATCCTCCAATTCTCATTCGGCGACGACATTGGTTATTGCGGCGATGCCCTGCATAATCACAAGAGAAATTCCGTTGTCTACACCGGAACTCATGACAACAACACCAACAGGGGCTGGTTCCTTGATGATGCGGATGATGTCAGCCGCAAACACCTGCTTTCCTATCTGGGGCACAACTGGATCGACGATTCCAAAATATCATGGGAGCTTATCCGCTTGCTTATGTCCAGTGTCGGTTGTCTATGCGTCATTCAGGCTCAGGACCTGCTAAGCCTTGATGGAAAGGCGCGTATGAACATTCCCGGTGAAGCTGATGGAAACTGGGGCTGGAAGCTTACTCCAGGACAGCTCACTCCTCTAATCCGCGAAAAGCTCGGTGAAATGACTGAACTCTTTGGCAGAACCAGTAAAATAGACTGATTTTTAGTGCTGTAACCCTCTGCTACTGCGACACTTTTATAGTGTTATAAAATTGTAGCTACTCCGTAACCGGATTGTGTTTTTTTCCCAGACAGGCGGACGTATAAGCCCAATAGTTAAAGGATTAATAATCAATTCCACACAAGAAGTCGGAGGTTTATTATGAATTCTGCCCAAAGAACCAGCATTAAAAGACACATCAACGAGAAACTCACTGAGCTAGTCGAACGTTGCCAGTCACGCGACACTGCGGTTGAAAGCTGTGCTGATGATAACGAGTACGCGTCCCGCATCAGCGAACAGAAAATCAATCTTGCGCTGCATGTACGCGAGACCGAACTTATCACCGCACTTGAAGAAACTCTTGGCCGCGTAGAGCACTGGGATTTCGGCATTTGTGAAGACTGTGGTGAAGAGATCGCCATCGCCCGAATCAAGGCTAACCCGACCACCAGATTCTGCGTGTCCTGCCAGTCACGCTTGGAAGAAGATCAACTCGGACGCGTGGGCTAATTCCCCCTTTATCAGGCTTGAAAAAAAGGATAATTATCTATCCATGCAATCAAGCTTGAAAATATCGGTCATCATTCCTGTGTATGGTGAGGCGGGGTCAATTACCGCCTGCATCAAAAATGTACGGGAATGCTGCGGGGAAGATTGCGAAATCATCATCGTCGATGGTTCTGCTGACGGTTCAACCCTGTCCGCAGTGAAAGATGATGGGGTGATGCTTTTGTCATCACCTCCCGGGCGAGCGGTCCAGATGAACTACGGCGCGAAAAAAGCCTCTGGGAATATTCTACTATTTCTGCACGCCGACACAACTCTGCCGCCTGCAGCTGATTCCCTTATCCGCCGAGCCTTACTCGCTCCTTGCGCTTCTGCCGGAGCCTTTAAGCTAGGCTTCGATACTTCTGCGCGCTCCATGAAATTCATCGCCTGTATCGCTGATCTGCGGTGCAGAATTGAGCGGGTTCCATACGGTGACCAAGCTGTTTTTATTACCGGTAAAACTTTTGCGGAGGTCGGTGGTTTTCCTGAAATTCCTCTCATGGAAGACGTAGAACTATTCCGTAAAATCAAGAATAAAAAGCTCGAAATCGTTGTCCTTAAAGAGTCCGTCACGACATCTGCCCGGCGTTATCAGGCTAAGGGGCCCCTGCGCTGCGCATTTATAAACACATGCCTGCGCATTCTGCATGTACTCGGGATTAGCCCGGAAACGTTAAGCAAATGGTATTATTAAGATGGTTACCATGAGCAACGTAGTAATAACATTCGTAAAATATCCCGAAGCAGGCATGGTTAAGACGCGGCTCGGAGAAAAATTGGGATACGATGCAGCAGCGAAACTATACTCTGCATTTGTCCGCGATATGCTGCATAACTTTGCAGCCAAAGGAATAGCGCCCCTCATTGCTTATGATCCCTTCAGGACGGAAGCTGAATACCGAAAATGGCTGGGCGAACACAATTACTTACCGCAACAGGGCAGCGATCTCGGGGAAAGAATGTATAACGCTTTGCGATCTGCATTTGTCCGCGGGTTCGATTCATGCGTCCTGACCGGTAGCGACCTGCCGGACCTTGACCCTGAGTATCTCCTGCAAGCCGCACATTACCTAAAAGAAACCCCCGCCTGCATCGGAACTGCAAGTGACGGGGGCTATTACCTGATCGGTTTTCAAAAAAAATCATTAACTGATTCCATCTTCAAAAATATGGAATGGAGCACAAAAAAAGTATTTGCTTCGACAATATCACGTTTAAAAAGAAAAGGCATAACGCCGAAGCTGCTGCCGGAACATCAGGATATAGATACGATTGCCGACCTAACACTACTGCATGAAAATCCCGCAATCCCGAAATTATGTCCGGAAACCGCAGCCGTTTTAAAAAAGGTATTCCCGGAAAGTTCCGTATAAAAATACGGAATCGGACCTGAAATAGATTAATATTCGACGATATTAAGTTTATCTTCAGCGCTGCTTTTGCGACGCGTAAAGCGCAGACGGTCACAGCCAAGATCATCTATGACTTCAATATTCCAATTTCCGCCGGTACCGAATCCGCTAAGAATTTCCTGACGAATGCCGAGCCGGATCTGAAATTCAACCACAGGATTTGACGTGGTATCAAGATGGTTAACGATAAGGGGCACCAGCCCGCAGGTTACGCCTTTAAGATCTACAAATTTACTGTTGTCCATTTTATTTTCCAACGCAAAAATTTTCAAAGATTGAATTCAATACCTCTTGCGGCGTAATCTCTCCGGTTATCTCGGAAAGTGCGCTGCATGCAGACTCAAGCCTAACGCCCAGCAGATCGTACGGCACCTGCATTTTTATATCTGTCAGAAGTTCATCAAGCTCCGCATGAGCTTTTTTCAAAGTTGCGGCCTGACGGGAATTAGGCACTAACTCATCCGGGTCCGGTTCACCGGATTCTTTGAGAATACGCTCACGGATAAGCTCAGCCAAACGCTCAATACCCTGACCCTTTTTAGCCGAAATTTCAACAACATCATATCCGGCAGCACGCATCGTATCAGCAGGAGACGGAACAGCCTGTTCGAGATCGGATTTGTTAATCACAGCAAGACATTTCTCCTGCGCATCGGCAAACTGAGGATCGACATCATCAAGGGTAAATGGCTTGGAACCGTCAATAATCAGCAACACAAGATCAGCCTGTGAGGCAAGGTCTCGGCCCATGTCCAAGCCTGCCAGTTCCACGGCATCGTCTGTTTCGCGCAATCCGGCAGTATCTACAACCCGAACCTGCAAGCCTTCGAGATTGAGGGTTTCCTCAATAAAATCGCGGGTAGTACCGGGAATATCGGTCACTATAGCCCGGTTACGGCCCAAAAGAGCGTTAAGCAGACTGGATTTACCGGCATTTACCATACCGGAAAGTACCGCCAGACCACCCTCACGCCAAGCTTTGGTCCGCTCTACTCCGGACAGAATTTCAGAAATATTTTTTGCCGCATCTTCCACTTCGGAATGCATTTGTTCAAGCGGCAGGCACTCCAGCTCGTCTTCAGGAAAATCAACTGCAACGCAAAGCTGAGCCCGAAGTTCTTCCAACCGTAGCCGCAATCCATTGATACGTTCACCCAACACACCGGAAAGTTTTACCTTCGCAAGTTGAGCCGCACCGCGTGAAGGGGCATGAATCATCTCAGCTACGGCTTCAGCCTGAGTGAGATCCATACGTCCATTAAGGAAGGCGCGTAAGGTGAATTCTCCGGCGTTGGCTATGCGTGCTCCCTTGGCAAGAACTTCGCCCAGAACAGCGCTGAGGATAGCCCTTCCGCCATGGCAATTGAGTTCCACAGTATCTTCCCCGGTGTAAGAATTAGGGCCGGGCATAAACACAGCGAGCACATCATCTATTTCTACCGATTCTGCATCTACAATGGTTCCGTAATGCATTGTATAGGGCTTGAACCCTGAAAAAGATTCCTTGGCCGGGCGAAAAATGTCATTGGCGATGGACAAAGATTTTTCACCGCTGATCCTGATTATTCCGACCCCGCCGTCTCCCGGAGGAGTCGCAACTGCGGTAATCGTTCCGGTGGAAGTGATAGACATAGCAATTATCTCCCTAAAAAAAGGATAAACCCCGCAGACTCAGGTCCACGGGGTTTTCATAATCTTAATTCACCGCTCCTGAATGGGCGAAAAACCGGATGCGCTATACGCTTTACCAGAGAATTTCACCTACTGCGGCCAAAGGAGTTATCCCCTTCGGAATCCGAATCCGGTAGATTCGGTTCAGCTTAAACAGGATAATAGTAATTTCGATCCTGAAAATTAAAAACGGTTGTAGCGCTCACTATTGTAGTTCGGGCTATTACCATCTTTATTACGGTCATTACGGCGATTATTATTGTAGCGTGACTGACGATTTCCGTAATTGTTATCCTGCTGGTAACCATTACCGTAATTATCGCCGAAAAGGCCCGGACGATTGAATTCTTCGCGGTTGCCGAAGTTTTCATCGCGGTTCCGGTTGTTTAAATTATCGTTACGCTCGTTGCCGCGGCCGCGTGGACTTTCGGTGCGCTCCGTACGCTCATTGCGACGGCCTCGATAATTGTCAGTACGTTCGTTGCGATCACGACGTCCCCTGCTGCGGTCATTGCTACGGTCATTGCTGCGGGAGTCATAACGATCATTTCCGCCACGATTGTAATTATCGTTGCGTCTACCGCCACCACTGCCACGACTGCGACGGGGCAGGATCAGGACACGCTTCATCGGTCCGTCACCCTTGCTGCGAGTGTTGACATGTTTATCTTCCTGAAGAGCCATGTGAACGACTCTACGGTGATAAGAGCTTAAAGGCTTGGTAGACTGAACTCGACCGGTATGCATGGCCTTATCGGCAAGATGCCAGGCCAGCTGACGAAGTTTTTCATCCTGACGCTCACGGTAGTCGCCGGTATCAATCTGAACACGCACAGAAGTCTGCAATTTCTTGGAGACCATACGGTTGCAGAGGTATTGCAGGGAAGAGAGTGTCTGTCCCTCGCGACCGATAATCAAACCGGAATTTTCTTCGTCATTAACCAGAACATTAACACGGTCTTCGCCCACTTCTATTTCGAGATTGGGTTTGTCCTGAATGATCGGCTCAATCATCATCTCGAGCGCTTCACGAACAGCGGCGGCGATATCTTCAGGATCACCCTCCATTATGCTGCGCGGTTCGCGGCGTTCTTCACGGCGTTCTTCGCGGCGTTCACTCTGCTCTTGTGATTCTGCCGGAGTATCTTCAGCAGTTTCAGTGACAGCAGGTACGGAGCTTTCTTCCCTGACAGCTACTTCGCTTTCAGGCTTAACAGCAACCTTGCCTTCTTCCTTCACCGCAACTTCAGCCTCAGGCTTTACAGCGGGCACTTCAGGCTCGGTACGAGAAACGGGAGCGGTGTCTTCTTTAGCAACGGGAGCGCGTTCTTCCCTGCGCCGATCAGATCTTGGCGCTCTCTGTTCGGGCTGCTCTCTGCGCTGCTGACGTCCTCTTCCTCTTCTTGAATCATCGCTTGCTGCAGAGCGGTTTTCACCACCTCTGGGACGAGCTTTGACTTTAGCATTTTTCTTACCCACCAGACCGAAAACGCCGGTGGACCCACCACTGAGAATCTCAATTTCAAGTTTGTCGCGATTCAGACTAAAATGATCACAGGCATTATTAATCGCCTCGTCCAAATTCTTCCCCTGGAATTCCATGAATTCGCTCATTCTATCTCCTGATTGTTCTTCACTCCATTAAATCCGATCAACTTTTGCGTTCTAATTCTTAACCTTGCGAATCATCATCCACTGCTGCGCAATTGAAAGTATGTTGTTGACCATCCAGTACACAACCAACCCGGCGGGAAAGTTGAGGAACATAAAGGTGAATACGAGGGGCAGAAACATCATCAGCTTCTGCTGTGTCGGGTCACCTGCGGAGGGGGTCATCTTCTGCTGCAGGAACATGGTCGCACCCATCACGATAGGAGTGATGTAAAGCGGATCTTTTGCCGAAAGGTCGGCGAGCCAGACAATATCAGTAAAAGGCAGATAATGGATAAAATCAGCATGCCTGAGGGCTACTGTTCCCATCAGTGCCTTGTACAGTCCGAAGAAAACCGGAATCTGCAGCAGCATCGGCAGACAACCTCCGGCCGGGTTGACATTATATGTCTTGTAAAGCTGCATCATCTCTTTGTTCAGAGCTTCCTTGTCATCGCCGTACTTTTCGCGAAGCTTGGCCATCATGGGCTGCAGACGTTTCATCTGCTCCATGGACTTGTAACTCTTGTGAGACAGAGGCCAGAAAAGAAGCTTGATACCGATGGTCAGCAGAATGATCGCAATGCCGTAGTTATGGGTGAACTGATGAAACCACTCCAGAGCTACAACAAGAGGCTTGGCGATTATATCGAACCAGCCGAAGTTAACTGCCTTGGAGAGTTCTCCGGGCACTTTAGCCATCAACTGCGCATCCATGGGACCAAAATAATAAGAACAGGTCAACTTGCGTTCGATGTCTTTATCAAAGGAAACATTCTGCTCAGCAGCAATGCGGAAAATATCATCCTGCAATTTACCCTTCATAGTAACTGAATCAGAACCGGGCACAAGAGCGAGGATAAAATAGTTAGAATCAATAGCGGCCCAATGGATCTGACCGGATTCGCTGACACCTTTTTCAGCAAGGTCATCACGATCTTTTTCTTCGCCCAGACCTTCAGCATTAAACCATGCGATTCTGGTCGGGTTGTAGCGGTCATCCGCTGCGGTCAGGCTTTTGGTCGCAGTTGTGAAAGCAACGCGTCCAACTCCGCTGGGATTGGATTTATTGATAACCCTCATATCTTCATCAATGAGGTAGTTATCCGCATGAAAAGTAAGTCTGCGCTCTATACGGAACCCTTCGACGTCTCCGCGAAAAGTAAGTGTACCAAGCTTGTTGCCGTCGAGATTGAGGTTTGAACCTTCGTAACCCCAGACCCCGTTGGCCCAAGTGGGAATCCCGTTCAGGATAACTCCCATGGGAGCTTTATCGAGTGCGTTGGTGCCGACCATGTCAACATCCGGAGAATCATGAGCGATGGTCGCTTTAAATTTTTTGAGCTTGAAACTTTCGAGAAGGCCGCCCTGTGAGTTGATCACTGCGGAATAGAAAGGAGTTTCAACGGTGAGTTTTGTTCCTTTGGCGGAAACAATGGCACTTGCGGAAGCGGGATCGGGAAGTTGGTTTGAAACAGGTTCGGCAACTTTGGACTCTACGGCCTGATCCTGTTGTGTGGTTTGCTCCTGTTTGACAGGGGCGGGCTGCTGCTGTGGCGGAAAGAGGAACTGCCAGCCGAGAAGTACTACAAACGATAAGGCTACAGCCAAAATAACGCGTTTATTATCCATGTCTTTTTTTCTCACTAAAAATTTGTCCCTCAGATCAAATCGGGACTACGCGGTGAAATTTTTTTATGGGCGGGAACGGGATCATATCCACCCTTGCATAGCGGATTACAACGCACCAGACGCCACAATGCATAGCCCCCCCCTCTAAACACTCCATGAAGGGATATAGCCTCGATGGCGTATTGCGAGCAGGTAGGATGAAAGCGGCAACACCCCGGAAACAACGGGGATATATACTTCTGATAAAAGCGTATCGGATAAAGAAACAGAGTCCGCATTCCCTGATTTCTCACTATTCCCCCGCAGTAAAAAGCTTGTTAATCTTTCCAATAACCGGGAGAAGTTCTTTTTCGACAAGGTCATAGGTAATGTCCCTGCCGTTCAGAACACGCTTGGGGACAACAATAATGTCCGCACGTACCTGAAAGTTTTCCTGATTAAGCCTGAAGAAACTGCGCAGAACCCTTTTAATTCGGTTTCTTACAACTGCCGGTCCTTTTTTTCTGCTCACGGTAAGGCCCAAACGAACCCCGCCAGGGCCGCTACCATGACACAGCACAAAGAGTATAAAACTCCTTGTGAAGAGCTTTTTTCCCTGCTCGTAGCAGAGATCAAATTCAGGCTTCCTAAGGAGCTTGTGCTCCTTTGTCCAACTTAAACGGCTAATCTTTTACGACCCTTTGCACGACGTCTTGCGATAACAGCACGACCGTTTTTGCTGCGAGAGCGAACGAGAAAACCGTGAGTCCTTTTTCTTCTACATTTACTTGGCTGGTAAGTTCTTTTCATGTTTATTTCTCCAAAAATTAATAACGTTATAAAACCGGACAACAAATTCCAGCTACGAGGAACGGGAACATATATCCCTAACTTTAGGTATCGTCAAGAAATGTTTTCACAGTGCACATGCAGCTAAGTTCTTTTAATCTTACTCTGAATATTCTATGCTGCTTCAAACGAAAACAAGTCCGCATACCCCGATGAGGGCATGCTGTCAAAGTGAATTCATACATAATGCTGACGTGAATCTTTGGTTAATGTCCTAAATGCATATCACGTACGCATTTTTTTTTCACCGCTTTTTTCAAATTTTAAGCGTTTTTTTAACCGCCATGCAATCTCGGTATGAAACAAAACAAAGGAGTTACAAATGAACCCCGTACAATCTTTCTGGGACATCAAACTCGGAGAAATAAAAGAAGTTTTTGAAGACAACGGTTACACAACATATGTCGTTAAAAACCAGAAAGCAGCTTCATCCCTCGTTCTTGACAAAATAATCCCCAAACTGAAGCCTAAATCCATCAGCTTCGGTGGTTCCACGACCATGGTCGACTCCGGCATATATGACCAGATCAAGAAGCTTAAAAATGTCAAGGTGATCGACACTTATGATGTAAATCCTCCCATGGCTGAAAAACTGGAACGACGCAGACAGTCTCTTATCACCGACCTGTATCTTACCAGTGCAAACGCTTTCACTGAAGAAGGCGAGCTGGTAAATCTCGACGGCACAGGCAATCGTGTTGCTGCTATGGCTTTCGGTCCCCGCAACGTTGTTGTTCTCGTCGGACGCAACAAACTTTGCCCCGACCTTGACGCAGCCATAAGCCGTGTAAAAGAATACGCAGCACCGGTTAACGCCATGCGGCTTAAGCGCAAAACACCTTGCGCGGTTACCGGTAAGTGTCAGGACTGTAATTCCAAGGACCGCATCTGTAATGTCTGGGCGATCACTGAAAAGTCTTCGCCACAGGGACGCATTCATGTAGTCTTTATCAATGAAGATTTAGGCTTCTAAGTATTAACGGATCTACGTCCGGGGGGGGAAACATAAACGTGATTCCTCCCCGTTTTTTTTACAACTTTTATCCGGCTTCCATGTATTGCGGAAAGCCTTCCTGCAAATTATTTTGAGCAAAAAAATACATACAGATCATACCCGCGGATACCGTAACACCGTCGCCATCTCAGGGGGCGAGACTTCATTTCAGGTTGTTGTCGAGCAGACGGATTTATTTATTGTAGCCGAAAAAGATTTAAGCGATCAGGCTCTTGCCGCCGTCCACGACATTCGCGGTATTTTACAGGCCCATTTTGTCCTTAATCCCTCTTTCGCCACCAGCCTTACCCCTGTTGCCGTGCCTGAAAATATTCATCCGGTAATTAAAGCCATGGCAGAAAGCGCACAGGCGTGCAATGTCGGTCCCATGGCAGCGGTGGCAGGCGCAGTGGCTGAATATGTCGCTGATCAACTACTGCCGTTATCGGCTAATGTCATTGTTGAAAACGGCGGAGATATTTTCATGTATTCCAGCTCAAAACGCAAAGTGGCCCTGCTCTCCGATCCTGATTCCGGAGCCAGAATAGGGTTATCCATTGAAGCTGCCGATTTCCCTCTTTCCATATGCTCTTCATCGGGAACCATCGGTCATTCGCTCAGCCTCGGCAGTGGAGATCTGGTTACAGTGCGCGCGAAAGACGCCCGTTTTGCAGACGCGGCAGCCACCGCTCTCGCCAACCTGCTCAAATCCCCCGCTGATGTGCCGCTGGTAATAGAAAAAGCCCGTGATCTGTCAGAACACGGGCTGGATGGTGTTTTCGTACAATACGATTCCAAAATTGGTGCGTGGGGCGATCTGGAATTAGTTTCACTCTAAAAAACCGCACCGGCACGCAGCCGGCAATGCCGGAAAGTTTACCTGGGCCTCCAAAAAAGGCACAGACTACTGCAAGACTGCACGCTCAATAGCCATAAACGGCGGCTCATTGCCAGATTCCCGATTCTTGTACAACGCCATGCGATAGCCGAAGGAAACATACAGCGGACCGGAATCAAGCTGATCCGGCTTTAATGCGAAATCAAAGGGGATTCCCTTGCCATCCTCCAGCTTTTCCGGAGAAAAAACCTGCAATCCCTGCGCAAGGACATTGCCGTCCATATCGCTCAGGTACCCCTGAATCCAAAGTTCTCCGATCCAACCGGCCCACATGGGCACATTGCTTTTCTTTACATAAGCCATTCCACGTACGCCGAAATTCTCTTTGCGCGGGACTATCTCATAATCAAAATTCATGAACTCCATCTGCATGGTCCGCGGTGTTTCGAGCCGCCATGACTGCCGTTGAAGGTGAGAAACCCCTAAATGCACGCATCCAGACATGATCATTGTTAGAATCAGCAGACCGACATAAATTACTGGCTTTGAAATTTTCATTTGTTTTTCCAAATCAACTCCGGCTATAATTTAGATTCCACAGACTGGACTTTTCCGTGTAGCCGGTCCACCGCGCCTTTACGGCAGTCGGCTTTCATCAGCATATAAATTCGCTCGCAATCGATTTCAAGAGCCTGATAACATTTTGTAACCACAGCCATAACCTCATCCCACTCACCTTCGATACATGTTCCCATAGGACCAAGCTCGCAAGGCAGGCCGCACTCACGGATAATTTTAACAACCCTAGCCACGTAAGGGCTGACACTCGCTCCCTTGTCAGTTGGAAATATCGTTAATTCAACCAGTGCGCTCATTTCATATTCTCCATACGCTATAGCGGTTATTTTCAATAATTTTAAAGAATCAAACCGCCATATGCAAACATTTAAATCATCCCATCCTACGTTGCAGCAGGATAAAATCCGCAACGGTGAGCATAGCCATGGATTTAAGCACAGGAACGATACGGGGTATTGCGCAGATATCGTGCCTGCCACCGATTTTAATTTCCTCGGAATTACCGTCACGGTCAACAGTCTGCTGCGGTTTACTGATGGAAGGTATGGGCTTTACATATGCTCGGACCACAATATCCTGTCCACTGGAAATTCCACCGAGTATTCCCCCGGCGTTATTGCTGCAAAATCCATCTGCATTCATAAAATCATTGTTCTCGCTGCCCAATGCGTCAGCCGCTTTGCACCCGGAACCGATTTCAACTCCTTTGACGGCACCAACAGACATGAGCGCATAGGCTAACCGGGCATCTATCTTATCGAAAACAGGTTCACCCAGCCCAGCAGGAACACCTTTTACGCGAACCTCGACCACTCCGCCAAGGGTATCCCCCTTTGATCGAATTTCCTTGACCCGTTCTTCCCAGCGGGGAATTACTTCTGAGTCAGCAGCAAAAAATAGATTCTCATGGGATTTTTCCGGCTCTTTAACTTCAGCCTCTATACCTCCGATACGCACCGTATATGCCTGACAGGCAATACCCTGCTGAAGCAGAAACTCCTGCGCCACCGCCCCTCCAGCAACACGCGATACAGTTTCGCGGCCGGAAGAACGTCCGCCTCCCCGGTAATCTCGAAAGCCGAACTTAGCATCAAAAGTATAATCGGCATGCCCCGGGCGATACACATTCATTATCTTAGAATAATCTCTGGAACGCTGGTCGGTGTTTTCAATATGGAAACCAATGGATGTTCCCGTAGTGCGACCTTCAAAAACGCCGGAAAGAATCCTGATTCGATCCGCCTCGACGCGAGCGGTGGAGGCAACGCCCTGTCCGGGTTTGCGGCGATCCAGCTCAAGCTGGATAATTTCTTCATTAAGTTCTATGCCCGCCGGGCAACCATCAATAACCCCGCCCAGTCCGGGACCGTGGGATTCTCCATAGGTGGTGAGCTTAAAAATCCGGCCGAATGTATTGCCGCTCATATTATTTATCTCCCATGCTTGAGGATTGATACCTTTTCATAATTTTCCCGCTTACGTCATCAATAGAATCGGAACCGTCCACGACAAAACCGGCACAGCCGTGATAGAATTCTTTACGCTCTTCAAGGACGTCACGGATCTCATCTACAATGGACTTTCCGGTAAGCGACGGACGCTGATCCACATTAGGATCAGCCTCTAGACGGTTAGCGAGAACACGCACATCAGTTTTCAGATACACGGTAAAATTTTTCTTCAGCACATTTCTGTTTTCCTGCCGAACCACTATTCCACCCCCACAGGATATGACCGCCCTATCTTTTTTGATAGCTCGCCAAGCACCTCTGCCTCCAGATCGCGAAAGCCGTTCCAGCCTTTTTGCTCTACGTACTGCGCAATATCACAACCGGCCTTTCGCACAAGGACTTCGTCGGTGTCATAAAATTTAAAATTCAACTTATCAGCAAGTATCCTGCCCACGCTGGTTTTGCCGCAAGCTCTAGGCCCGATCAGGTAAATATTGGATAGCATAATATCCCCGTTGAAATTCTAGTGATAAAAAAATGACCACAACTTAAGCCTATGGAATCATAAGACTATCTATCATTGCTAGATCATACCGAAAATTGTGTTGAGGGAAAAGCACAGGCGAGACTGTGAGGAATAGGACTGAATATCAGTCAGCGATACGAATAATTAACTGGAAATATGGTCGACTTGTCAAGCCCGGAACGTAAATGATTCACAATAAAAAAATTGGCACACCCGGAAGCATGCCAATTTTATATTCACACTCAGCCCTGCGCTTTGCTGGCAGGGGCCTGATTAGTTATAACTCACAATATTCAGCTCTTCGTCTTCGGGATCATCATGAACCGGATCACTTTGTTCTGATTCACTTTCCTCGGAATCTTCGGAGGGGAGATCATCATGATCAACTTCTTCTAGAGGCGGATAGTCACAGTAATCCTTGACCGTTAAGCCAAGAACAGCTCCTGCTACCGCCATGCAGCCTACCGCGTACAGAAAATAATTGCTGAATTCGATGTTCAGACAGCAGACGACCGCAGCAATCAGGTGCAGCCCCAGAGTCAAAAAACGCGGCAGGTAAAATCGACCGGCCCGGCGCATGGCTACTATGCCCAGCAAATCGATAAGAGCGTACGAACCGAACCAGAAACAAAGCCCGGCAGAGATTAGTGATTCCAGTTCGTCCTTATCAGCCCAGCCGTTAGCGAGCATCAGCGCAACAATTACGCCGACAAAGACCGCCGCTCCTCGGACGGCATAGCCGGAATAACTTTCGGCTACAATTTTGCGCAACCTATGGCCGAACAACTGAAACAGGCCGAATATTGCTGCAAAAGTTGCAAAAATTATTGTCCCGCCCATAAGCAGAACACCTTTACCGTTCAAAATATGAGCGGCAACCTTAAGCTGCGGCAATGTGCTTTCCAACAATCCGTCAGGAGTTTCAACCAGCAAGGAGGTCCAGCTAAACAGGGCAAAAACCACAAGGATCATGAATATGGCAGGATAGGCACGCGAACTTTTATTCTCGAAAACAAGAGGAAGATCAAAACCGATAAAAGCCAGCACAGACAGAAAAACCAGCTGCAACCAGCCCATTATCCCGGATTCGGCTAGTCCTGCAGGCAGCAGAGGAGAAAAGAATTGCGGAAGCTGAACGGGGTAGCCCATTCCATTGGACCCGGGCTGATCAACCATAATTACCATATACAGGAAGAAGACAAAGGCCAGAGTAAGGCTGCCCCCGAAAAGGTCTCCGGCGTATTTTTTACACAGAAAACAAGCCCACACCGCAAGGGCAAGAATGAAGAATGAGGCAGCGAGAGGCGAAAATAAACTTAAAAATATTTCATTAACAGTATTTCCGGCAATGCCCAGCCAGGAGACAGCCAGCACTGTAAGGGTAAAAAAACGAGCCACATCAAGGAATCCAAAGGCGACGCGGTCAACCGGTGTTGCCCGCAGCTCTCCGGACGAAAGCTTGTCCATGCTTCGCGCCGTACAAACAGAAACAAGTGCGGCCAGAACCAGCATCACCATAAAGGCTGCTCCTCCTAAGCCGGCACCGTACCCGGCTGCCTCAATCCCCCTTGGAGACAGCATTACTGCAAGTGATGTAAATATTCCGCTCATTTTTCCCTCCATATATAATGAAAAGCACAACATCTATTATAGCAATAAAATATCGCAGTTTCAAAAAACAAACTTCCTGTCCGCATTATAGCGGACAGGAAGTATATATTACATGTAGAACGACCCTATCATGGCCTGATTGTTCTAAAAAGTCTAGAAAGAGGATATACATTCATCCATGTTATCATAAATGGGCAGGAAAGACACAAAACCGGAAAGGTCAAAAACTTCCCTGATGTAATCTTTAAGTGAGCAAAGCATCATTTTACCCTCACCACCTTTTAGTTCACGTGCTGCTTTAAGCAGGACGCGCAGTCCGGCGCTGGAAATATACTCAAGATTTTCAAAATCTAAAATAATCTTAATTTCCCCACTCTGAATTGAATTCAGGAGTCTTTCCTCAAAATCATTAGATGTATTAGAATCAAGCCGACCTTTTAACTGAAAGGTAATAATCCCACTATTTTTAATTTCACCGACTTCAAGCCCCATCATTTCCTCCGTTTCACGATTTTACCGCCAGAGAGGTGGCATTGCACTATTAGCGGTTAATATAAAAATCTGTCCAGCGGACTGGTTAACTACACTATTACTATTGAATATTTTTTACTAACTTTAATTTATTTTTGCCGTCTTCCCACGAATATTCGATACTGTCCATAATCTTACGCATAAAATAGATTCCAAGGCCACCAATTTTACGTTCCTCGCAAGCGCACTCCATCTCTGGCTCCGGCGCTTTAAGGGGATTGAACATGTGTCCGTCATCCTCAATCAACAAAGTAAGAAAACCATCCTTTAATTTCATGATGATTTCAAATTTGTGTCTATCCGACTGGCAACCGTAACTGACAAGGTTTGTAAACAGCTCATCCAGTACAAGATTGAGTTCGAACACTGTTTTATCGGGTATGCCGTTATCACTACCGAAATTTTCAATATTTTCGGCAAGGATTTTGAGCTCAGATATATCCGATTTCAACGAGAAGGAAGAAGTAACGCCGCACTCGGCCTGCGACTTCATTTTATTTGCCAAAGCCTTATCCTCGAATTTTCTCATTATGGATAGATAATACCAATTACCCAACATAAGTTAGAAAACCCTTGTAGCTGCGTCAACAAAAAGGTAATAAAATATTATTAGACAGATAGCCTTACAGGAGTAATGAATGATCACCAAACGTCCGCTAACATACTGGATAAAAAACAGTAATATGAAATTACAACTCATATTGCTGGTTGTCATCTTTTTTACAGTAGCAGTCAGGCTTATCCCGCTCGAAATGCAAAAAAAAATCATCAACCAAGCCATCAGTATGCGCAAGGTTGATTTATTATTTATGTACTGCGGATTCTACATTGCTTCTGTTGTTACCGCCAGTCTGCTCAAATATCTGATCACCGTGTTACAAACGTATATAGGTCAGCAATCACTTGCACAAATGAGAAAGGAGCTCTACGCCCATATCCTGACTCTACCGCTCAGCTATTTCAGAAAGGCGAACCCCGGCATGGTGGTATCCTCGCTGGTAACCGAGTTGGCTCCGGCGGGTGAATATGTAGGACAATCAGTGGCGGTTCCGGTGACTAACCTGCTTACTCTTATCGCCTTTGCCGGATACATGTTTTTCCTTAACCCCATCATGGCCGGTATTTCCATATCACTATATCCTTTTGTTATATATCTGGTCCCCAAACTCCAGAAAAAATCAAATAAAGCTAATAAAAAACGGGTCGATACCACCCGAAATCTCAGTACGCATATCAACGAGACCATTTCCGGTATTCACGAAATTCACGGTAACGGTTCCTACCGCATTGAAAACCGTAAATACGGAAGTTTCGTAGATCGGCTTTTCAAAATCAGAATAACCTGGATTCTTTACAAACAGGGCATAAAGGTTCTTAATAATTTTTTCCAAAGTCTGGGACCTTTCCTGCTCTTTATAGTTGGCGGGTATCTGGCTATTCAGGGTCGTTTTGATCTCGGTGCGCTGGTGGCTTTCCTTTCAGCCTATGAAAAAATTTATGATCCGTGGAAAGAATTGATGGATTTCTATCAGGTCCATAATGATGCCGGAGTCCGGTACCAACGCGTAATGGAATACTTCGATACAGCTCCTGAATTCGTACTCGAACCGGAAGGCCGTGCACCGGTAAAACTCAAAGGAGATATCGAAGTCCAAAACCTCGGATTCACTGTTTCCGGCAACATCCGGCTGCTCAAGCAAATCAATATGCGACTTAAACCCGGCGAACAAATGGCCCTTGTCGGTTTTTCTGGTAGCGGCAAGAGCACGCTGGCTCAATGTATCTCCCAGCTCTACAAATATACGGGAGGCTCGGTCAAAATCGACGGCTATGAAGTAGCTGATTTGACCAAGGCCGACATGGTTCACAACATGGGTATTGTGGCCCAGTCTCCTTTCATATTTTCCGGTACCATCAAGGCCAACCTACTATATTCATGTGCGGCAGTTCTTGAAAACGATCCCGAATCTGAACAAAAAATGCCCAGCCGCGACAATATGATCGAAGCCATACAGCAAGCCGGAATTTTTGTGGATGTGCTGCGTTTCGGACTAAATACTCTTCTTGATCCTGATAAAGAATCAGAACTCTCTGAGAGACTGGTCCGGGTACGTAAGAACTTCCATTCCGACTATGGAGAAAAACTTGCCGAGCATGTGGAATTTTACCATGAAGGACAGTATCTGAAATATTCAAGCATAGCCGGGAACATCACCTTCGGTCATGCAAATGACACCAGTTTTTCAGGGCGTGAACTGGTCAGCAATGAATATTTTGTCAATTTCCTAAGAAACGCGCAACTTGAGACCCCTCTATTAAGTCTGGGCCGTGAGCTTGCAAAACAGACGGTTGACATTCTGGGCAATCTCCCGCCTGATGAAGTTTTCTTTGAACAAAGTCCCATTCCTTCCGAGGAATTTGAAGATTACAAGCAGCTCATAAATCGCATTGAAGGCATTACACTACAGGAACTTCAGGGCAAAGACCGTGAGATGCTTTTGCACCTCGCACTTGGTTTTGTACCCGGCAGGCATAAAATTGTTGTTCTTCCAGCGGTACTTCAGGGGCTTATCCTTGATGGTCGGAAGCTCTTTAACTCGCAGGTCTCTCAAGAAAGACCCGAGACTTTCAGCTTCTACCAGATGTCTGAATTTATCCCTTCGCAGACTATTCTGGATAACATCCTCTTTGGTAAACCAAAGACCGATCATCCCAAAGTTCAGGACACCATCAACCAATCCATGATTCAGTTGCTGATTGAGGAGGACCTCCTTGAGACAGTCGTAGAATTGGGCATGGAGTTTCAGGTCGGAACCAAAGGCGACAAACTTTCCGGTGGACAATGCCAGAAACTCGCCATTGCGCGAACATTCCTCAAAAATCCGCCTATCATGATTCTAGATGAGGCAACATCGGCGCTGGACAACAGATCCCAGAACCGGATTCAGGGGCTGCTCGAAACCAAATGGAAAGGCAAGGCGACGCTTATCTCAGTTATACACAGACTTGATACGATCAAGAATTACGATAAAGTGGCAGTCATGAAGGCTGGTAAATTAATGGAAGTAGGTCCTTATGATGAACTCATCGAAAAAAAGGGACTGCTTTACGAACTTATACACGGAGCGCATTAATTATGGTACCGGAAACCAGTGAATATCAAGAACACTTGGAAATAATGAGGGAAATACCGTACTTCTCTGGGCTTGAACTTGAAGCGCAAAAACTAATCGCTTACCTTTGTGTTCGTGACAAGTTTGCAGCCGGTGAGGAAGTGTTCGCCAGTGGCGACCTCGACCAATCCGCATATTTCATCATTAGCGGAACCATGGAAGCTTACCTTGATTCTGGATCGATTAAGGTTCAATCATTCAAGGATGGTAATTTTGTCGGCGCTCTTTCACTAATTGGCAGCTCCAAGAGACTTTTCACTTTAAAGGCAACTTCTGATTGTGTATGTATTCGCCTTACCAGAGAAAAATTTAAGAAAGCACAAGAACAATATCCTGAAATAAGTACAAAATTCTTGAAGGCCACAGTTAACATGATCAGCCACTGGGAAGAACGATTTCTTTCTATGTACAACCCTGATTGTTCAGGATGCACTAGCGGAATCGGGTTGACTCTCATTTAGTTACAGCCATAAGGGTTTACAGGTGGAACACATGAAAAGAACAATTATACTTACTATTATCTCCTGCTTACTTCTTATTTCTAGTGCCGGTGCGGCCCAGAACGCTCCTGAATCAATTGCCGGTATAACAATTGGTAATAATGTTTCAACGGTTCGCTCTTTGCTGGAAATGAAATCTGAAACATCACCCTGGCAGGAAGAATACATTAAACGTATAGGTCTTAGAGAATTGGAAGGTTACAGAGGCGGCTACGTTGTGGTCGGTAACTGTAAACGCAAAGACATCATCCTGCGCATGAAGTTGAAATACTCAAACAACAGCTTGAATTTTTTCAATAAAATTTACAGCAAAATTGAAAAACGTTTCGGCCAACCCAATGATTGGCGAGGTAACCCTTTCGGTACCCTTAAAGTCTGGAAATGGTCGCTTAAAGATAAGTATGGAAATATAAGTCTAATTCTTCAGCATTTTAGTGGGGATGACGATTCCATCACCCAAGGCAACTCGATCAGACTCTCCCGACCATCTTGGATTCAAGAAGAAAAACAGTGTTGGGATCAGACTCATCCGATAATTCAGGACAAGCCTATTCCCGCTAAAATGCAAGGCATGAAATGGTTCCTGCCCTACTAGGCTGAGCCTCACAGTATAAAATTTAAAAGCCTCTTCGCTATTGCGGAGAGGCTTTTCTTCTGCGCTATCGCTCATTTTTCGGGCTATCACACACTACTGTTTTTAACCGCAGGAAGCAGTGAGAAGAACATCTCTCAATTGTCCAGAATTGCCTAATTTATAAATGAGCTTCTGCTAACCTAGAAAGTGTATGTAAAAATTGAGGCTACAACTTAAATAGGCTGATGAACACGCGCAGATGTCCAACTATAAACATCAAAAGGCATCCTGAAATAAATCCCTTGGATGTACCTATTTCAAAAAAGTGCCCCAATAAGAAAAGGCCCCACTCGTGAGAGTGAGGCCTTTAGACTTAACTTATGCTGTCAGCTGATGCTATTTCTTGTTCAGCTTGAGTTCCTGAGGGAACACAGGCAGATAGCGATAGCAGAGACTGATAACCAAAGCACCGTAAGCGCAGATCATCAGGGTGGTAGCCCATTCTGCCCAGTTAGGTGCGTAGGTTTCCCAGTTATCAAAAGGCATAACCGGAATAGCGATGGTCTGGACGGTGAAGACGTAACGGTTGATGGTTATGCCGATGCAGTCCAGAATAGCTGCTGAATACAGCAGTGCGGGGTTGTTTCTGATGGACGGAGTGATCAACATAATTGCGGGAACGATTCCGCAGAGTACGATCTCAGTCCACAGTAACCACTGACCGTAGATATTACCGTAGAACATCTGGTCAAAGGTCAAGCCCACGGAAGGCAGATAACCGACAGCCCAAGCCCAAGTATCAATGATCTTGAAGAACATGTACACGCAGAGCATGGTACCGGCGATTTTACCCATCAGGGCTTTTACTTTGTAATCCACCAATTTTTTACCAGTCATCTTTTCGATGAGGGTACAAACCAGAACTGTGAAAACAGGACCGGACCCTACAGCGGAAAGAACAAAAAGGAAGAATGTCCAGGGCCAGATGAAGAAACCTTCACGGAAAGCGTAAGGACGACCAAACATAACGCCGTACATACCGCCCAAGGAACCCTGGTGAAAGGTGGAAAGGAAGGTTCCGATACCTGCGAACAGAGCCATATTCACGTGTAAGTGATGGGCAAAGTGATGCAGAAAAGGAATCTTATTCAGCTGTTTCTGTTCTAAAACCAGCGGAATGAATTCAATAATCAGAACTGTGCAGTAGCAGGTAATACAGAAGATAACTTCTGTGAGCATGGAGTGCACATTGGGGTGCCAATAGCCGAACCATGCCCGGATAGGCTGCCCGATGTCCATGGTCAGAATGAGCATGGCGCCGGAGTAGCACAGGAACCCGAGAATAACTGCAAGGTTAATAATATTTTTAAGTTGATCGATCTTGAGAATATACTTGAGAAAACCGGTAAAAAAAGCACCGGCACCAAGTGCGATAACAGCAAGGTCGAAAGTAATCCAAAGTCCAAACCCGAAGTAGTTGTCAAGGCCGGTTACGCCGATACCGTAATAGAAAATATTAACGGCAGCATAGACGCCCCAGAGCAGGACGGCTGTCGGAAAGACCATCCAAAGCAGGAACTTGGGCAGTCCGCAGCGTTTTACGCCTTCGGGGAAGAGATTGCTATCCATGGTAAACCTCCCTCCTAGTGCTTGTCTTCAGCGATGTGGTTATCACTCTGCTCACGGACCCAGTCACGACGGCTGATGTAGTACACCTGAGGTTCCATGCCGATAGACTCCAGAATGCGGAAAGCATTGGGGCTCTTAATCAGCTCATGAACTTTGTGCTCAGGGTTCTTGGAATCACCGAAAGAGATAGCGCCGGACGGACAAGCTTCCAGACAAGCAGGTTTATACCAGCCGTCAGGGAGTTTATTGGGGTCCATACCTTCATTACGTGCGCGTTCTCTGGCGTTCAGCAATCTGGAATGGCAGAAGTTACATTTCTCAACAACACCGCGAGGACGGGTGGAGGTTGAGGGGGACAAAGCCTTATCCATACCTCCGGGCCAAACAGGGTCCAGCCAACCGAAGTAGCGGGCGTGGTAAGGACATGCCGCCATGCAATACCGGCAACCGATGCAGCGGGGATAAATCTGGCTGACGATTCCGCCTTCTTCGTCCTTTGTAGTCGCAACTACAGGACAGACGGGAACGCAGGCAGGATGTCCGCACTGCATACAGGGTCTGGGCAGGTAGGCAACTTCCCTGTTGGGAAATTCCTTACCGTTAGTAAGTTCATAGACATTCATCCAGGTAAGGGTCTTAAGTTTATTAGACCCTTCTTCCATGGGAGCTATGTTATTTTCAGCCTGGCAGGACACCATACAAGCACCGCAACCGGTACACTTGTCGACATCGACCACCATGGTCCATTTAGTATCAAATTCAATATGCTGCATAACGTGAATCCCCTGACTTTAAATTAGGCGATGCTCACGGAAGAACTGGACCACACGGACAAACCGGTACCGGGCTCAGTGTCAACTGTGAGAAGTTTGGAGATGTTTTCGCCTTTACCGCTGGAGTATGCATCCCACGCGGTGTGTCCGAATCCAAGAGGTGCGGCGATAACATCATTCATTACGCCTTCATTAATGTGGATTCTTACAGCGCACTCTCCACCTGCTCCGCCAAGCTTGACCTTGGAACCTTCAGACACACCGAGTTTCTTGGCGGTCTTGGAGTTAACCTGAACCATAAGGTCTTTACCCAAAAGTTCATTCTTGCTGATAGCAACCACGTTCAGCGGCGGAATAGCCACTGTGGAGGTACCGAAGATGAGCTTGGAGTAAGGAGCGAGGATAATTTCGCCACCCTTGGGCATTGTCACGGCCTTGGACAGAATTGATGCTGCGAACTTGATGGAATCTGATTCCATAGAATCGGAAACATAAGCAGAGCCTTCAAGAAGAGAATCCCAGTCAGCACCTGCTTTTTCAGCTTTTGCCTGATAAACAGAGTCAGCAGATTCATATCCAAGATCGATACCCAGTCCGGAAGCCACGCTGAGGATTACATCAACAGTCGGCTTGCTGTTGTAGAGAGGTTCTGCAACAGGAGCACTGGCTACGAGCATCGCTGCGCCTGCACCGTAAGGAGTCTGGGCATCTTCGAAGCGTTCGTAGCTGGTGGGGTTGGGCATAATCAGGTCAGCTTTGGAAGCTGTTTCATCCATATAAGTGCTAAAACTTACGAGGAAACCTGCTTTTTCAAACGCCGGTGCCAGAACGGTATTCTGGGGAAGAGCGTAAACAGGATTGGCTTCGTAAGCCATCATAACTTCGGGAGCATTAACCTTGCCTGCGGCAATACCTGAAAGGTAGCCGACAAAGTCCTTTGCTGCCAGTTCCGAACGGTCTGTGGCTGCTTCAACAGCCTTGGGCAGTTCGGGGAGAATCTTCATCCCGCCATCTTTATTGACCTGACCGAGCAGCATATTCACTGCTGAGGCGGCAATAACATCTGCTGCACCTGCGCCCTGAGCGAACTCGGAGCCTGCAACAACAACAGGAGCGGAAGATTTCATCAGAGCCTTGGCAAGTGCGGCAAGTTGCGATCCTGCTACACCTGTTGCTTTCTCAACTTTGTCAGGAGAGAATCTGGACATAACCAGAGTCTTGAAGTCTGCAAAGTCGGAAACAGGAGCGGAAGCTCCGGCTTTAAGCATGTGATAAGCAAGACCGAGGCAGAAGATTGCTCCGGAACCGGGATTAACCGGTACCCACTTATCTGCAGCAGCTGCTGTGCTGTTCTGGAAAGAACCGGCATAAACATAAGAAGTTTTAACTTCTTCACCAGTGGGACGGCTTGAGGCGTAAACACGCTGGTTTCTCACCACAGGGCCCCATGAATCCATTGCATCTGCACCGACGAAAAGAACAAAGTCGGAATTTTCCAGATCATAACCGATCTGACCTTTTCCATCCATGCTCGCCAGTGCTGCGGCTGCTCCCTGCTCATCACAGGGCATCATGTAGCACTCAGCGCCCATTTCTGCTGCAAAACCGGACAGAACCTCAGTTGCGGTACCGGTTGTGTCACCGGAAACAACAGTGAGTTTGCCTTTCTGTCCTTTAATTGCGGCGAGTTTATCAGAGAGCAGCTTTTCAGCTTCATCCCAGGAGATAGACTCGTATTTGCCTTCCGCGGTTTTCTTCATAGGACCGTTAATGCGGGAAGGACTGTACATGAGCTGAGGGCCGCTGGCGCTGACAGGGTCAACCCCGCCCTTGCTCATTTCGTTTTCAGCATTTCCTCTGGTGAGATAGGGGCTTCCACCCACGGATTTTACAATCTCCGCGCAGGGAGCTGTGCCGAATTTGGCAACAGAAGCCTGCTCAGTAATTGCACCATATTTCAATCTGGGAATCCAGGGCCAGTTCTGGGACCAGATGGAAGCGTCATCCAGAGATTTCCAAATTACAGGGGTGAAGAGCGAACCAACAACACCACCTGTTACCAATTGAATAAAAGTTCTGCGATCAATACCCATTGCAGTCCCTCACTTACTTATGGCAGACGTAACATGCGTTGCTGGTACCAACTTCCGCATGACAGCGTTCACACTGCCACATCTTCATGGTCTGCTTGCTGTAACCGCTGATTCTGTTTTCGTAATACGTAGGCAGCGTGTCGCTATTGCCTACGTCGGGATGGCAATCCGTACACTCGAAGCCTTGGTGTGCCATGTGCGAAAAGTAAACATTATCAGGCTGATACTGATAAACCAGCCAGGGAACTTCCACACCCTTCTGCAGATACTCGGTCACGAAAACTTCTTCTGCTTCGGAATCACCGAGAACGTCTTCGTGACACTCAGCACACTGCTCGTTGGAAGGCAGCCCCGCAAAGGAACCATCTTCCAAAAACATGTGACATGACTCACAGTCCATACCTTCGCCTTCAACATGAACCTTGTGACTGAATTCGATCGGCTGAGTCTTCTGGCTATAAATAACCTGCGGGAAAACCCACCAGCCGACGATCAGGCTTGCAAGGACACCGATGAAGAAAGGAAGAACTCCTCCACACTGCTTCGATGTTCTTTTTTCCTCCATAACCTCGCCCCACTACTCCTTAAGTTTTGTGAAACATAAACTAACCAATTAACGCCACTTCTTCTAAAATAGAGTATCTTTCTATGTCAAGAGAATATGAAACTTTTCACAAACTCCGCATAGCTGAGATGTGCTCTATTATCCCGAAAAAAGGGGTACGGAAAATATTATTCTGTATACTTTCCGTTATTCATCTTAAAACTCGAATGGCGAGTCAAACCCGGCCAGAGACGGAAGTTTTTGGTCCTTGTCAGAAAGCACCGCTTCTTTTGTCTTCCAGTCGATACCAAGCTCTGGATCATCCCACCTGATCCCGGCTTCGCTACCGGGAGCATATTCGCAATCGACTTTGTACATGAACTCGTTTTCCTCGGTCAGGGTTTCATATCCATGGGCAAACCCTTTAGGGATGAACAGCCTTAGAAAATTTTCTGCAGATAGTTCAATTTTGAACGATCTCCGATATGTCGGGGAACCTTTACGAAGATCCACCACCACATCGTTAACCGCCCCCCTTATAACCCATACAAGCTTAGCCTGAGCATACGGAGGCATCTGCAGATGCAGACCTCGAATGACGCCAAGGCCGGATGAATAAGCATGATTATCCTGAACGAAATCAGTTGGTAATCCGTTTTCAGAAAAGACTTTTTTATTAAAGCTTTCCAGAAAAAAACCCCGTCTATCCCTAAAAACCTTAGGCTCAACAACCACAAGTCCGGGAAACCCCGTCTCAATCAATTTCATGCATATACTCCAAAGCCGGGTAATCCAGTTCCTGACTTTAAAAACTATTTCCCCAAAAATTAAATGAGAATTACCTGAGATCGCCAAATGACACAACCTCATTCTTCACATGATTGCCATATTTTTTATTATTTTTGAGTAGGTTCATGATATTCACTTTTCTTTTGCGGTCTGATACTCTTGGAACTTATATTTTCGTGGTTAGGCTACATGCGGAGTTCGCGCATTTTTTCACAAACATCAATATCAACGGAATTCAGTATGCAAACATCTGGAATAGCCCTTAACGCGCTGGATATAATTTTGATTGTAATTGCGGGGGGCCTGATCTTCAGGGGCCTGCTACGTGGAATAGTCCGTGAGGCTATTTCCGTTTTTTCATTAATTTTAGGATTTTATCTAGCAGCCAAATATCACTACAAACTGGCACCATACTTTGAAACCTTCTTTGACGGTCCAGGAACAGTTAAAGCTTTCAGCTACCTTTCCATAATTGTAGCTACCCTCTTTGTGGCTTTCCTGGTCGGAGTCACCATTAAAAAGATTTTGACAGTAAGCATGCTTAGCTGGGCAGATCAGGTCCTCGGCGGAATTCTCGGTTTTGTCGAGGCAATTATTGTCGGCGGCATCATTATAGTTGTACTGAACAGCTTCACTCCCAACACTGAGTTCCTGACCAAATCAAGACTGGCCCCGAAAGTGATGGCGACCGCGAGTTTCTTCATCAGTTTTGCTCCGGACGATGTGCTTGATTCACTGGACATTAAATCTATGTTTCCCGACCGCTCAGAACTCACCAACCCTCTAAATGACACCATCTAAAAATGAGCTCTAAATCTATTGAAAAGTTAAAAAATGTTATTGCAGCCTTAATCGCCCCGGACGGCTGTCCGTGGGATAAAGAACAAACCCCTGAATCACTGTGCGATTCCGTCATCGAGGAAGCGTTTGAGCTGGTTGAAGCCATTCGCGCTGATGACCGCCAGGAAGCCATGGAAGAGCTGGGCGACGTTATGTTCCTGCTGCTGTTCATCGCTAAGCGCTACGAAGAACAAGGCGCTTTTACTTTTGCCGATGCAGTGGACTCCAGCGCCGCAAAAATGATCCGCCGTCATCCCCACGTATTCGCTGACAGTAAAGTTGAAGATCAGGAAGAATTACTGCGCAACTGGGAAAAAATTAAAAGAAGCGAAAAGAAAGGCGACAAAAAGATTTTTGATTCTCTGCCTGAAGGCTTGCCGCCGATGCTCAAAGCATACCGCATCAACTCAAAAGCAGCACGTAGCGGATTCACCTATGAGTCCGATGAACAGTGTCTCGGTCAACTCGACAGTGAATGGAAAGAATGGCAGGAAGCACTTGAATCAGGTGACAAAGAAGCCATTACCGAAGAATTCGGTGATTACCTGTTCACCCTTATTGAGCTTGGACGCCGCAATGGAATAAAAGCTAACAGCGCTCTGGCAATGACCAACCACAAATTTCTGGAACGCTTTGCCAAGATGGAAGACCTCGCCAAAGAACAAGGTAAGGATATTTCCGATATGAGCCTGATTGAACAAAACGAGCTCTGGGAACAAGTAAAAAAATAGCCCTCTTCTCAAAAATTGATAATCCCCGCCTTCATTAACTGAGGGCGGGGATTTTTTTATTCATCATTAATAACATTTGAATAACCGGCCACGAATATTTTCAGTTTTACCCTAAAGAATTTCAGCTTTCGACCGATTAAACTGATAGGCGCGTATTTTACCCTTTTTCGGGAGGGGTTTTTATGGACGTAACAGGAATCAGTTCAACAATGGATGCCGCACCTGCGGTAAGTGACAAGCAATTGTTCGGGGCTCAGGTTGTAACCAAAACACTTGATTACATGAATTCCGATCAATTCAGTTCTTCAACCAATAGCGACTATGATTTCCAGAAAAGCGTTCTCAGTGCCGCATACTCCGGCGTTGGGACAATCGCCAACACTATAGCCTAAAAGGGTAGTCCGTGCGCCTGACATATAAAACCCGGCCATGATAGCCGGGTTTTATAACGTAATTTATCCGATGCACAAAAACGGGAATATCTATTCTAGAGTAAATCCAAATTCACTCTGCCCTTTGTCTTTCTTTGCGGACTGTCCGTTGCACCCCTTGCCTTTGATTTTACCGTAAGCACTCATGGCTGTACCGACCATGGAAGCTACATCCCCGGCTTCGGCCGGTAGGATGAGTGTTGTGGATTCACGGGCCAAACCCTCAAAAGCCTCTACGTAGCGCTCGGCAATCCTAAGAGAAGCCGCATCTGCCCCACCGGTTGTATTGATGGCTCCACCTACTGTGTTCAAAGCCTTGGCTGTAGCATCCGCTACAGTTGTGATGGCTTCCGCTTTACCGCGGGCCTCGTTCATTAATCTTTGCCGTTCCCCCTCACTCTTAAGGACTTCATCAAGTTTGGCAGCTTCAGCTTTATTGATTGTGGCCTGCTTTTCTCCTTCACTGCGAGCAATGTCCGCGCGCTTCTGACGTTCGGCAATCATCTGAGTTTCCATGGCCGCTTTCACGCTTTCCGGCGGGGTGATATCCTTAATTTCATAGCGCAGCACTTTTATTCCCCACGAAGCAGCGGCAGCATCTATGGCCTCAACCACCTGTGCATTTATGGAGTCGCGCTCCTCAAAAGTCTTATCCAATGCAAGCTTACCCACGCATGAGCGAAGCGCAGTCTGGGCCAGCTGTGATGCAGCATACCTGTAGTTATCTATTCCGTAAGCTGCGGCTTTGGCATCCTGCACTTCTATAAATATAAGTCCGTCCACCACAACACTTACATTATCACTGGTAATACAGGTCTGGGGCGACGTATCAAGAGCCTCTTCCTTCAGGGAAAATTGATAGGCAACCCGGTCAATAAACGGAAAAAGGAAATGAAATCCCGCTCCGAGGGTCACCCGGTATTTGCCCAGTCTTTCCACGATAACTTCTGTCTTCTGCGGAACAATACGTATTGACTTTATAATAATTAAAACCAGAACCAGCGCAGCAAAAATCACAGCAATCAATCCGGGAGTCATAGCCCCTCCTCACATGTCATATTTTTTTTACTAAAAATGTTGTCTTACTTTTGTCGGTCCAATCAATGATACGGACCTTATCACCTGCGGCAAGAATATAACCTGAATCTGAAACAGCTTTCCAGTAAGAGCCCCGGTACTTGATCTGACCATACCCATCAGCGGAAAAATCTTTACAGGCTTCAGCCAGCGCACCTTTTGGACCGTCTTCGTACCCGTCACTTTCGGTCTCGGAAATCTGCCCCTGAAACCAGCTTATGAATAATCTGCGTAAAACAAGCAAAGAGATAACCGACGCCACGCAAAAAGTTACAACCTGCAGGGTAAGCGCCTCGCTAAAAAAATAAGCGACAGAAGCGGCGAGCAAACAACCGAAACTGAAAAAAATCAAAATCATTCCAGGCGCCGCAAGCTCAAGTAACGCAAGAGCAAGACCGGCTCCCAGCCAGATCAGCCAGAGCGGAAATCCATTCACACGCAACTCCTTGGATTCAACGTAATTCACACATTAAAACAATACCGGCCAACACAAAATTAATATCATAATTTGAACATTTAATTCAATATAATTAACTCTTACAGCAACGTATATACAGATCAACATCATTAATTGGAATGTAATTTGCTTATTTAGTACAAATATGCCACTTGTTTGGCATGGTGGCAATCATTCATGCTCGAAAAAACAGTAAACCGGAATCCCCGTATGAAAAATATCATCTGGATTGTAATTGATACCCTCAGGTCGGATATGCTGGCCTCCTGCCTTTCCCCAAAAGCCGTCCCTAATGAAATTGATGACGTTATGGAGCAGGGTTATTTATTCACAGACGTTATGACCACCGGCGGCTCCACTCGAAACAGCGCCCCGGCATATTTTTCCGCCATGCGGCCCGGTTTAACGGGGATGGCCTCCTCCTCAGTCCAATCCATCCGGTATTTTAAAGATGATGTCCTCACCGTCACCGAACATTTTAAACATCACGGCTACCGGACTTTCCGCTGGTCGGACAGCAGCCTCGACTCCTGCCAGCCTAAACGAGGATTTGATGTTTTCGAGGCAGGATACCCGAACATCAACTTAACTCCCGACAAGAGCTATGACAATGAAAAACGTAATAATTTCATTAATATGGTACGCAAAAGTACGAAGCCTTTTTTCGCATATTTCCACCTTTATTATATCCATGACTTCGGCGGCAAAAAGAAATCCAGTTGGACCACCGATGATTACCTCTATATAATTTCTCAACAAGCCAAAGACTTCAAATCACTTTGGGATAAAGTCGCCCCCGGTCAGAATGATATTGCAGTAGTGACCTCTGACCACGGCTGTATTCTTAACGAGAATTATGTCGAGTACGACAAAGTTAAACCTTGGAGATTTGCAAATAATAAAACCCGTGTGCCCGCATCTTTTATAGCTGAAGGACTTACGCCGCAAAAAAATCATGACCTGATCAGGTCAATTGATATCGCGCCGACTCTTCTCGATTTGGCTGTAGGCGGGGAAATGAAGGCGCAGGGAGTCAGCTTAAAATCTACCTTGCTGGGTGGCCCTACCCCCGAATTAATAGGAATAGCCGAACGCAACCACTATCAGAATTTTGACATCATAACTGATTTCGCATGTGTACGAAAAAAAGACTGGGCCCTGTATTTGGATAAAGGTGTTCCCAAAGCCCTTTATGATTATTCCGAGGGAGAATTTGCCACCGATCATTTAGGTGATGGACTTAAAATTGAGCATGAATTGAATGAATTTTACAGACAGACAGCCATCGATGGTCCAAAGACTGCCCAGAAACTATACGAGCAAAACGGTCTGTCCATTGATGAAATCAGGGGCAATATCGAAGTAAGCATACTGCTTCCGGTTTTTAATTGGTCGGAGGACAGTAGACTGGCAATTGAAGCGCTGCTGGACCAGCTGTTATTGACAGAACTGATCCTTCTTGACGCTGACGAGAGCGGCGAAACGGCTGAAATGCTCAAAGAAAAATACAGTGACCGGCTTTTACTTAATTACATCAATGCCAAAGGAATGAATCTCCAGCAGATGCTGAACCTCGGCCTTGATCAGGCAAAAGGAGCGTATACGGTCACTGCCACGCCGAACAGCCAGTACACAGAAAACTTCTGCTACTCACTGCGCGAACATTTTCTTGAAAATTCTGCCACTGTGCTCAGCTATCCGAACATGAAACGTATGATCGCCGACAGACGGGACATGGAATACATCGGCAGTGACAGCTGCTTTGATGAAATCATGTTTTCAAGACTTGGAAGTTTATTTGACCACAAGGCCGGGACAGCAGCAATTTCTCTCCCCCAATTCAACGAAATCGGAGCCTGCGCAATGTTCGAAACAGAAACACTGCGTAGCGAAGGCGGCTTTAGCGAGAGCGTGAATGATGTGTTGGGCAAGACATGGTTCAAACTCAATAAAAAAGGAAAGGTCTCCCACGTAAACAAGGGGCTGGTAATATCAAAAGAGAAAAATACCCTCAGGCCGCGCATGCCAGAATCACCGAGAGGAGAGAAGCTGAAAATCAGCATCCTCGTTCCTATGGAAAGCATTGCGGAACACAGGAAGCTTCCTGTGTTTCTAAATATGATCTCCAAACAAACTGAAAAATCATTTGAAATCATACTCCTCAACTCTTCAGAGCAAAACGACCTGATTACCGCAGTTTCACGTGACTTTCCCGAATTGAAAATAAAATTACTCAGCCCTCAGAAAAATATAAGCGAATTATACAATACCGGACTTTTTGCATCCCAAGGCGAGTTTTTATTCTGGGCTGACATATCCGATAAACTTCTGCCGCATACACTTTCTGAGCTGCTGAAAAAAATCGAAGAGGAAGATGACGCTATCGCAATAAAATGCGGACATGTTTTATACGGGGCGGAAAACACAGCACAGGAAGTAAAGCCATTAGCGCAGGCCCGTGAAATGATCTGCGAGATTTGCGACCTTAGGGGGCTGCTATATAAACGCAGGTTGCACAATGAAGTGGGGACATTCAGGTCCACTGCCGAGCAGGAAATGGGGTGGGACATGTGTGTACGCCTGGGTCTGGTCCGATCGTTCAAGGTCATTGAAGAACCTCTGGTCATAGCGCAGAAGCCCTATCAATTCACCATGAATCCTGACATAACATCTTATCACCGGATACTGCGCAGCACTATCAATTCCATGGGCAATACTATTGATCTCGTAAGACTTTACGAAGACGATTTCCGCAGACATCAGGCCGACCGGGCCAGATACATTCTTGAGGATGAAATGATGGTGACCCTTGAACTTATCAACAAGAGCGGCATAAATTCCGCAGCACTGCTCAGGGTTCCTAAAACGCACTACATTAATTAAAACAACTGAATATCCGCAGTCCAACAAGTCAGAATTCATACACCCAACCTGATTACCGCACACTTAGCAAATTTAAAGGTAAACACATTCTACACCGGTCCCTTGCGGGACCGGTGCTCTTTTTAGATCGACAGCTAAAAACTAGCGCGGAATTTCCTTACCATCCTTATAAACAGGATACACATATCCCCCCTTGAGAAAATCAACTTTGCTCTTAAGCAACTCTTTATATAGATCCGGTCTGCGGTCTTTCAGATAATAGTAATCCTGTTCCGGGTGAGTCGCTCCGTAATATTCCGGCACAATGTCGGCGATCAACATAGTATCCTGCTGATGCCCGGCCTTAACAATCACGTCGCCATGGGGGCCTATAATTATGCTGTTTCCCCGGTAATGCCACTCACCGGTTTCCCGTCTCTCATACCCGGCCCGGTTGCTGTAAGCGTAAAAGACATTATTGGCATAGGCGAAAGCCGGCAGCAGTAATGTTGAGATATCAGGATACGGAACGTCGCTGCGTTTACCATTAGGCATGGTGTAATAACAATCCGCAGCAGTGGGCCCTACGATGAGCTTTGCACCCTGCAAGGCAAGAGAACGCACAAGTTCCGGAAATTCATTTTCATAACAATTCAGTACGCCCACGGGAAATCCGAAAACTTTGAACATCTTAGGGGCGACATCTCCGAAAGACCAGTTATCCCTCTCCTGACCCGCGTAAAGCTGAACTTTGCGATAACTGTCCAAAAGCTTACCATGTTCATTGATGATGGCGATTGAATCAAAATACCGTAATCCGGACTTGGTTTCAGCTTTTTCAGCATAGGGTACAATCAAGGCCATTTCCATTTTCTTAGCTATGGAGCAGGCACGTGTGATGCTGGGACCGTCTTTAAACTCAGCTACTTTTCGGGCCTGTTCAGGACTCAAAGTGTATCCGGTAACATACAGTTCTGGAAAGGAAAGTAACTGAACACCGCGCTTTTTGGCCACCCCTGCCACACTTTCCAAGCGATCCATGTTCTTAGCTGAAGCTCCCGGCCCGCAATCGGCCTGAGCCTGATATACCCCAAGTCTTATGCCCTTACCCATTTCAGGGATATTGCCATAAACAGAATCCTTGAACATAAGCTTTCGATAACTATTCATAACCGTATTATCATATTCCGGACTGCAACAGTCAGGACACGGAGGACCGGCCCAAACCGAGGAACACAGCACACACAGGATCAACAGACTGAAACCGATAGATCTTCTCATCATATTCTCCCTTTAAAAGAAGCCCGCTCCCGCAAGACAATTAGAACAAAACTAAGAGGACAGTAACAGATCACCGCATTGGAAGCACTACCTAATATTGTCTGGAATTAAATGATCGAAGCGTAGAAAAGAAAGATATAAAATACACTAAAAGTAGGATGCCAAAAATATTTGATTATGCTCTTATCATCAGAGCCTTTAGCTGCTTGCATGAAACTAATATGACTCAAATGGAGAAAGATATGCTTTGGAACAACCCTCCTGTTATGACCACAGCCAATGGTGACAAGCGACATGTTGGTTTTGAGTTGGAATTCACTGGTATTGATCTTGAATCAATCGGAAATATAATCTGCGAACTTTATGGCGGAGAATTAGAGACTGCATCTCCTTTCCAGCACAAAGTTGTGAACACAGAATTCGGTGATTTTATACTGGAAGTTGATTCACAGCAGCTAAAAGAAAAGCGTTACCTTGATTTTATCAACAAGCTAGGGATCACAATCGACGAGAATGAAGAACAGCTATTAGATAATGCTATGTATGACTTATCTAAAATAGCAGTCCCTTTTGAGCTGGTCACACCTCCCATACCGATCGACCGAATACCCGAGCTATCCACACTTAATGAAGAACTTTTTAAGATGCAGGCGAAAGGAACCAGAGCTTCTTTTCTGTATGGATTCGGTATGCAGTTCAACCCGGAACTGCCAGCACTGGATGCTGAGACGATTTTAAATTACCTGCGCTCTTTCTTCCTGCTTCAGCCTTGGCTCAAAGAGGAAATCAATGTTGATGTAACAAGACGCATAATGCCCTTCATCAACAATTTCGATCATGAATACATAGCGAAAGTCCTCCATCCAGAATATGCACCGGCCATTAAACAGCTCATTGACGACTATCTGGAATACAACCCCACCAGAAACCGCCCACTGGATATGACTTGTCTATTCGCATACATTGATAAAGAACGTACTTTCAAAAAGCTTAATGACAGCGCTCTGGTCAAGCCCCGCCCCACTTTCCACTATCGCCTTCCTGATTGCCGCATTGACGAAAAAGAATGGTCTATTGCTCTTGAATGGAACCGGTGGGTCAAAATTGAAGAATTGGCATATAATAAAAAAGAGATTGAAAAACTCAGCAATAAATTCTTGAGGGAAAACAAAAACTATTTGGACAGAATATTCTCATAAGGCGATCAACCCATGGACAAACCGGTAATCGGAGTTTGCACTGCGCACAAAGGAGGGACCATCCCCTGGTTTTTCTTCCGGCTTAATATTTTCCTAGCCGGGGGAACTCCTTTGCGCATTACCCCGGAAAAGCCTTCCGCAATCGAAGCCGTGGACGGTTTAATCGTTTCCGGGGGCGCGGACATTTCAGCGGAATTATATGCCGAAAACGCAGCCACTGAAATCATTAAAAAATCGAAAGAGAACAGTCCCGATAAAAATTTATTTGAAATTATTTTCAACTCTGTCCTAGGTATCACAGCCTATCTCTTGAGAAGCATATTCGGGCTGAAGCAAGCCCCGCATGAAGCAGCCCAAAGAGATAAACTTGAGTCGCTTCTTCTTCGCGAAGCCATTGAGCATGATATTCCGGTTCTTGGCATTTGCAGAGGAATGCAGATGCTCAACGTAATTAAAGGCGGAACTTTATACCAAGAGGTGGCCGACGTTTATGAAGATGTCCACCACCCGTACACGGTACTACCCCATAAAAGAATTCTCGTTAAAGAAGGAAGCAAACTACAGGAGATATTGAAGGCCACAAACGTTCAAGTAAATGCTCTCCACCATCAGGCTGTAAATATTTTAGGAGAGGATCTGAGCATCTCAGCAACTGATGAAAACGATATGGTTGAAGCAATCGAAGCCGAAACAGGATTTATCCTCGGTGTTCAATGGCATCCTGAATTTTTGATTTCCTCAAAGCAGCAGCGCAACCTTTTCAAAAGCCTTGTCACTGCCTCTAAAAAGAGTATCGGCTCGCACTGACATGTACCTCTTTCGAGGCAGCTCTCCTCCACTCACGACATAATTACATCATGATTTTTTGATAAGCTAAAAAATATATTTCGCATTATTGACAGGCCAAAAATCTGCTTTACTAATTTATTGATGACCCTAACTTTAAACACTTTCAAGGAGGATGCTATGAGCATTTCTAAGCTGAATCCCTGGAACTGGTTCAAGAAGGAAAGCGAACACGAAAGGACCCTTCCGATTAAACAAACGGGACTGGGCGTAAGTGGTTACGCTTCTCCGATTGACCGTTTCCACGCGGACTTTGATCGTATGGTAGATTCAATGTTCTCAGACTTCGGCATGCCATCGCCAAGGCAATTCTTTGACAAAGTTGAACCGGGCTTTGGTAAGACGAGCATTAAACCCAAAGTAGATGTTTACGGAACAGATAACGAGTATGTAATTGAAGCCGAGCTTCCCGGCATTGAGGAAAAAGACTTATCTATTGATCTTAAAGATGATGTTCTGGTTCTCTCTGCCGAGATGAAGCATGAAGAAAAAACTGAAGAAAAAGGCTACTACAGAGTCGAGCGTTCATATGGCTCATTCAAAAGAGTCCTGAATGTTCCTGAAGATGCAGACAAAGAAAATATAACTGCGAAATTAAACAAGGGCATACTTCGCGTTACCATGCCCAGAACAAAACTTGTTGAAAGCAATTCGAGAAAAATCGCAATCGAAAGTTCTACTTCTCAATAACCCCCTTAATACTGTTATATGGCCCCAGTTCCGGCTGGGGTCTAAACTCATGCTACAAGGAGGACTTATGGTCCATAAATGTTTGAATTGTGGTTGGACTGGGCACTGGTATGAACTGATACACGAAACCATGTGCCCAAAATGCAGATGCAGTACTATGCGCGTAAGTGAAACTAAAGCCAGCATGCATCAAACTGAGCAAGCAGCTTTTTCCTATAAGACAGCAGGATCTCCTCCCAAAACTGCATAATAAGCTCAATACATAGCGCACATTTAAAGACACATTATTCAGCATTGCACCAGTATAACAGTGCAGAAATAAATATCAAAAGCCCTCGACCCTCTAGGAACCGAGGGCTTAATTATGGTCTGATAGAATTTTTCCGCAAAACTCAAAAGTGAAAATGATCACATAGTTCAAGTGATTTGATTCATAAATTACACCCAAACCAATCTCCGTTTGTGAATTTTGTAGAGAATAGCCGCAAAATATAAAAATGTTGTTTCAAGTCTTCGCGGGTGATATGCTAAATTGCTTACAATTTCACAACCGGAGAAAAAAAATGAAACTAAACACCAAACTTATCCTGCCGCAACTTATCGTTGTTGTTTTGCTGGGATGCATAAGTTTTTATATTATTGACCAATCATTCACAGAACTAAAAAGAATGTATGTTGAATCAAAAGTTAACAATGCATTCATATCAGTTAAGAACAGTATAAACGACTCCGCCAAGGCCGCTCAACATCTTGCCGCTTTGTTTTCGCAAAGACCGGATGTGGTTGAAGCATTCAAAATAGCCCATTCCGGAAACATCGACAACGAACGCTCACCCGAAACTCAGAGAGCTCGCGAAAACATCAGGCAAGAACTGAAATCAGAACTGAAAGGCTATCAGGCATTAGGAGAAGGAAAGATACGGCTGCATTTCCACTTGCCCAATGGCAGGAGCCTTGTACGTCTTTGGCGCGATAAACAGGCGAAAAGAAACGGCAAATGGGTAGATATTTCCGATGACATATCAAGTTTCCGCCAGACAGTTCTGGACGTCAATCAAACAGGAAAAGCCGTTGGCGGGATTGAATTGGGACGAGGCGGGTTCGCCATCAGAGGACTCATTCCGGTAAAAGATGCTTCCGGCAACACGCTAGGATCAGTGGAAGTCTTAAAGAGTTTCAAACCGGTTTTGCAGAGTGTTGAGAATGCGGGGATATCCACAATGCTCTTCATGAACAAAGATCTACTGAGCACGTCTACTTCTTTGCAAGATGAATCTAAATACCCGGTAATCAACGACTACGTACTGGTAAGCGCTACCGACAAAAATAAATATACCGGTCTTCTGAGCAAACAACTGCTGGATGAAGGAAGAACCAAGAGAATCATCCAAAACATGGACAATATAGCATTAGCTACATTGCCCATAACTGACTATCGCGGCAAACAGGTTGGTGTCCTAATCGGCGTTTTAAACATCGAGAAACTGGCTGTACTTTCAAGTACCGCCAATACATGGTTGCTGATTTGCCTCGCCGCCATTTTGATTATCCCATTAATTTTCATATACCTGAGCCTCTCAATTCAAATACTTAAACCGGTCCGGGCCATCTCAGAGAAAATAAGGGATATTAATGAAGACCGGGCCGATCTCGATAGTACAATGGAAATCAGGTTTGATGACGAGATCGGGAATCTGTGCAAACTATTCAACGACATGCTCGGTAAATTGTCAGAAATGGTTACCAGTATGCAAGTGTACGTAGATGTCGTGAATGCTGTTCCGGATCCTATTTTTGTGGTTGATAAAAAATTCAACCTGCTTCTGACAAACAAAGCTGTAGCGGATTTCTCCGGCTTAAGTGACGAGAGAATAAGCGAAAGTAAATGCTCGAACATTTTTAAAACAAAAATATGTTCCACAGAAAGATGCCCTATCGAAAAAAGCATGCGGACCGGCCGGGAAAACAAAGCTGAAATTCTATTACTCCAGGACAGTCATGGTAATGATATCCATATACAGCCAGTTGCTACTCCGCTCAAAAACTCAAAAGGTGAAACTTTCGGTTATCTTGAGGTAGCCCGAAATGTCAGTGACCTTGTAGAGAAAGAGAATGCAATTAATATCCAACTGGACAAAATTAACGAGGTTAACAACTCTACAAAAATAGCTTCAGCAAAAGTATCCGGTAGTTGTATTGACCTTGAGCAGGAAATGAAAGCAGTTGATGACTCAGTTTTCAGTCAGCAAAGGCTGCTATCCGAAACTGTCTCAGCTATGGGGCAAATGAACGCAAGCGTACTTGATGTTGCCGAAAATGCAGGCCGGGCATCCGAAAAATCTCATGAAACCCGTGACCGCGCCGAGACCGGAGCTGCGATAGTACTTAATGCAACAACCGCTATCACAGAAGTAAAGCACCAAACAGAACTCATGAGCGAGATAATGGGCAAAATGGAAGACCGAGCGGAAAGCATAGGTACAGTTCTCAACGTAATTAACGACATAGCAGATCAAACCAATCTCCTTGCCCTTAATGCCGCGATTGAAGCAGCCAGAGCAGGTGAGGCTGGCCGCGGATTTGCCGTTGTTGCAGATGAAGTTAGAAAGCTTGCAGAAAAAACCGTGGATGCCACTAAAGAGGTCGAAACTGTTATCACCGAGTTACGCGACCAGACAAGTAAATCTAAAAACATTACTGACGAGACACAAACGCTCGCAGTAAGGGCAGCTGAATATGCAGAAAAATCAGGGAGTCAATTAAAAGAGATCGTTGCCTTTATTCAAGAGTCTACCACGGACATAACAAACATTGCTGCCGCTGTTGAAGAACAATCAGCCAGCTCAGAAGAAATCAATCGCTCGATAGGCGAGGTAGACGAACTAGCCGCTGCAATTAGTGAAAGAGTCAAAGTTTCAACAGAATCTTTAAAGACCCTCGTCCAACTGTCGGAGGAGCTTGAAGACATCTCCAGTAAATAAGCCTTCTTTAGACCATCGAAAGGAGTCAGCCGATACCACGGTTGGCTCCTTTTTTATAAAAAAAGTTCTAAGAATAAAACCATAGACTAAAGAGATTCTTAACTGCCCCGATAATCCTGACTATGCCGCAACACTCGCAAAATCTCGACATCTTCATTGCAGCAGTACGCCACAAGATAGGCCCCTTTAAGCACAATCAACTCACGAGTTCCCGGCACTCTGCCAGCTCGTCCTATTTGGGGATGCTGCTCCAAACTCTTCACATTCTTTAATATGGCTGAGACTACTTTTCTAGCTGACCTTGGATCATCCTGACTTATGTATTCGGAAATTGAATCCAAATCCTGAACGGCCCGTTCAAGCCATTTAATCCTCGGCATACTTTGCCTCTAAATCTTCCTGAGAGGTCCACTTAGCTTCTGGACTTCTAGCTTCATCCAGCCCTTCCTGAATCGCTTTGACCTGCCATTCATTAACATCAAGATAACTGGAAATAGCTTCGCCAAACAAAAAGGCCTTCGATCTATTCGTTGCCTGAGCCAGCTTTTCAACACGCTCTTTCATTTCAGAAGTCATTCGAATTGTTACTACTTCGCTCTTCGGTTCTTTGCTTATCATTTTTCATGTCCTCCATTTGTATTACAACATATTACACTGTAATACGAAAGCCAAGTCTTTGTTTTTGAGATTTTCATAGAAAAGATGAAAACGGAGTCGAGAGGAATAGAAACATTTCAAACAACTCCAGCAAAAATCATTTTGCTATTCTTCGGACACTGGACTGAACGTTGACAGTTGGAAAAAGGAAGTGGCCCGGATGTTTCGTTACGGCAAAAGCAACGGAACAACTGAAGGATCTCATCGCAAAATGAAGCTCATCCAGAGGTCGGCATAGGGGTTTAGCTACTTAGAAAATTACCGTCTAGGTGTGCGGATTTTGTGCGGGTAGTCGGGAAAAAATCACGGCGGAAAATCTGATTAATCGGGCTTGCGCCCCTTTGTTTAGTGTAGACCCGTTAAGGCTTGAGTAACTTTCTAACAAAAAAACTGGTTACTCAAACTCTTACTCAATAAAAAGGTCTGTATCAACCTACCCCATGAAATCTCGTGGAACTTAGAAAACAAAAAAGCCCTGCTATTGCAGGGCTTTCGCCACTCTATGCTATCGAGTGGAATTATTAACTGGCGGAGAGGGAGGGATTCGAACCCCCGGAAGGCTCGCACCTTCAATAGTTTTCAAGACTACCGCGTTCAACCGGACTCTGCCACCTCTCCAAAAGGTGAGACAAGAATTTTCCCGAACTTGCCTCAAATGTCAACCTTTTTTTGAAAATAATTTATATATATCTTTAAAGAAAAATACCTCGGTTTTTCAACTCTTCGCCATAGGCCATGAGCTCTGCCTTTGAACGCATCCCGAGCTTCTTCATCAGATTAGAACGGTGCTTTTCCACGGTCTTGATGCTGATAACAAGCAGGTCGGCAATTTCCCGATTCTTGTATCCCGCAAGAATCTGCTTTAAAATTTCACGCTCACGCTCGGTAAGGGAATCCAGACTATCACTGCTCCTGCTTCGTTCCTTTTGTAAAAAACCTTTTGCCACCTCGGCTGATATATCCGGTGCGAGATAGACTTTGCCCTCCATCACCGTTTCTATCGCCATGACCAGTTCTTTACTGGATGAAGTCTTCAGCACGTAGCCACAGGCCCCTGCATCAAGGGCGGAATAAATATGATCAGGCTCCACATGAGCGGTCAATGCCAGAAACTTTGTCCTGACATCTCCGGTGAGTTCCTGAATGGCCTGCACTCCGCTTTTGACGGGCATAGACAAATCCATCAGTGCCACATCCGGATTCAATCTCCTGCAAAGCCGCACAGCCTCTTCCCCGTTTTCAGCCATACCAAGTACACTGATTCCGGGCTGGGACTTAAGGATCGTACTCAACCCCTCCCTGACAAGAGCATGATCATCAGCAATAACAACTTTAATCAGATTTATCATTAAGCACCTGAAGGCAGCACATAAAAGGATTTCAGTTACAAACAATAACGTAAATACTTAGCAGAAAAGCATCGTATCTTGCAACTGAGGAGGACACATAACAAGAGCAAAATTGCGGCACCGTAAAAAAAAGGCAGCCGGATACTTCCAGCTGCCTAGTACTTTCATGTGGCGGAGAGGGAGGGATTTGAACCCTCGATAGAGTTTTAAGCCCTATACTCGCTTAGCAGGCGAGCGCCTTCAGCCGTGCTCGGCCACCTCTCCGTATATGTAGTGAGAAACGCGAAGCGCTTCACTCACTCAGGAAGCGTTGTAATATCTCCGCAGGTCCTAATTGTCAACAGTATTTTAAATATTTCTACAATTATTTATGAACTATGTCTTCTTTGGCTCTGAAGGTAGACCGGAAAACAACGTTTAGCGGTGCAATCTTCACGTTCAATATCTTCCTGAGCCTGTTTTCCAGAAAACGCTGATAGGTCGGCTTAATCAGCTTCTCGTCATTGATAAAGAAAATAAACGTAGGTGGTTCTTCGTCCGCTTGTGTGACGTACTTAAACTTCGCCCTTCTGCGTTTGACCACCGGAGGCTGATGCTTTTCGACGATTTCCTTCATGATGCGGTTCAGCTGCCCAGTCGAAATACGGATCGAACACTCAGCCTTAAGCTTGCTGGCAAGAGCAAGAATCCCGCCCAGTCCGGATTTGGATATGCATGATGTATACACAACAGGGACATGATGCGCGATACGCAGGGCTCTTTCAAAGCCTTCACGCAGAGCGGTACGCTCCTGCTTGGAAACAAGATCAATCTTGTTGACGGTGATGATAAAGGGAACGGCCTCGCGCAGCAGATATTCCAGCAGACGTTTATCCTGCTTGGTAATTCCGGCAAGAGCATCCACAACCATGATGGTTACATCTGCCTTGGCACTGCTTCTTAAAGCACGCACAACGCTGAACCGTTCGATAGTATCAGTTATGTTTGTCCGACGGCGCACCCCGGCTGTGTCCACAAAAGTATACATTTTGCCGCCGCTGGCAAAAGTAACATCCACGCTGTCACGGGTGGTTCCGGCCACGTCACTTACGATGACACGCTCTTCACCGGTCAATGCATTGACCATGGAGGACTTACCGGCATTGGGTCGACCGAGCATTGCGATCTTGAGACCTTTGGCCTCCTCATCTTCTTCGTATTCAATCCCGGTGGCAAGGGCCATATCCGCGACTTTTTCACGAAGTTCCAGAAGATTGAAGCCGTGCTCAGCGGAAACAGGCATTATTTCAAAACCGAGAGAATGGAAATCAGCAGTGGCCTGTGCTTCCATCTCGGCACCGTCAACCTTATTAACCAGCAGCAGAATAGGTTTGTTGCTCTGGCGAATATATGCGGCAACCTGCTCATCAAGCGGAGTGAGACCGATACGCCCGTCAACAACAAGAATAAGGGAATGCGCAGACTCAATAGCTTCACGGGCCTGTTCAAAAATATCACTCTGAAACTCTTCAGAATCATTATCACTTTCCATGACCAGACCGCCGGTATCGATCAGGGCGTAATGAGTGCCGTTGTAGTGGCCCTCAGCGTAAATACGGTCACGGGTGATACCGGGCATATCATGTGTGATAGCCCTTTTTTTTCTCAACAACCTGTTGAATAATGTGGACTTTCCTACATTAGGTCGTCCGATAAGTGCGATGGTTGGCAGCATGGCCGTCCTCCGAAAAATGAACGTGAACAAGCCGAAAAATTATAATATCCGCACTGCTCACTATATATCAAAAAAAGCGGGAAGACATCTGCTTCCCGCTATTAAAATCTTCCTAAAAAAGTCATATGGCACAAGGAGTATAGAACTGTAAAGGTTTATTGTCGTCCTGAATGCTAAGATTAAGATCAGGACTGAATTCAGAGCTGATCTATACAGTATATACAACCGCGTTCCAGCAGCTAATCCTCTTCAAAAAGTTTTTTGATCGCCTCAGTGTATGGAGGTCTCAATACACCTTTTTCGGTGATGATCCCGGCAATGAGTTCATTGGGAGTCGGGTCAAATGCGAAGTTAAAGACTTCCACGCCTTCTGGAGTGATGCGATGATCGCCGATGTGAGTTACTTCGGTTGGTGTACGGTCCTCGATAGGGACGTCATCACCGGTGGGAGTTTCGGGATCAATGGTGTAAACCGGGGCCGCAACGTAGAACGGAATTCCAAATTCACGGGCAAGCAGAGCTACTCCGTAGGTTCCGATTTTATTCACGGCATCGCCGTTGGCTGCGACACGGTCAGCACCGACCACAACTTTCTGGACAAGACCTTTTTTCATGAGCAATGCACAGGCGTTATCGCAGGCAACCTTTACCGGAATTCCGTCACGGTGCAGTTCGTAAGCGGTCAGCCGTGCGCCCTGAAGAAAGGGACGGGTTTCGTTTGCGATTACGGAAACTTTCTTTCCCTGATCAACCGCGCCGCGCACAACTCCCAGTGCGGTGCCGTAACCGGCGGTAGCCAGTGCACCGGCGTTACAGTGAGTCATAATGGTATCGCCATCGTCCATCAATTCGCCGCCGAACTTACCGATGTCTTCACACATGCGGATGTCGTCCGCGTGAATTTCTTTTGCCCGCTTCAGCCAGATATCACAGAGAGCATCAAGGGAAACATCACCAGATTCTGCCCAGACCCGTTTCATTTCAAGCACGGCCCAACGCAGGTTAACTGCTGTGGGGCGCGCATTTTCAATCTTATCAAGGTTCTTTTCCAGCTCAGCTTTCCAGTCCGCGCTTCCGGCTACCTCGCGACCGGCGAGATAACATCCGTACGCGGCAGTCACACCGATTGCCGGAGCGCCGCGAACAACCATAACCACGAGAGCTTCTACGATATCGTCAGTGGTCTTGCAGTCGAACCAGTCCTCACGATTTGGCAGGTAACGCTGATCCAAAAGTACAAGGGCATCTTTCTCAGCTGAAAACTGAATATGCTCGGTCATTATCTATCTCGCTTAATTTAGGAAAGTTTTTCGGAAATCATTTTGCTGACCATGCCGGGGTTGGCTTTACCTTTGGTCTCACGCATAATCTGCCCCATAAAGAAACTCATAAGTTTCTTCTTGCCGCCTTTAAAGGCTTCGACTTCGTCCGGGTTGTCCGCAAGCACTTTATCGACCACGGCTTCAAGTGAAGAACTGTCCGAAATCTGGACCAGTCCCTTGTCTTTTACGTATTTTTCAGGATCAAGTCCTTCGGCAAAAACATCACTGAAGATATCCTTACCAATTTTGATGCTGATTACGTCTTTATCGACAAGCTGTATCAACTTGGCCATCATTTCAGGCTTAAATTTGCACTCTTCCACTGTCAGCTCTGACTGGTGAAGTTCACGCAGGAAGTCGCCTTTGATCCAGTTAACTACTTTTTGAGGCTTATCATAAGCATCGAGAACGGATTCAAAATAATCGGCGATGTCCTTCTCGGAACTGATCAGCTCGGCATCATCCTCGCTGAGCTCCATCTCATCAATGAAACGGGCTTTGCGTTCCGCGGGCAGCTCGGGCAGAGAAGCCTGCCACTCACCCAGCCATTCATCTTCAATGACCACGGGAACAAGGTCCGGGTCTGGAAAATAGCGGTAGTCATGAGCTTCTTCCTTACCGCGCATAGAATGGGTGGTACCCTTATCCGCATCGTAAAGTCTGGTTTCCTGAATAATCTTTTCGCCGTCCTCGATGAGATCGATCTGGCGCGCAACCTCGTAACGAATCGCTTTGTGGATGTTACGGAAGGAGTTGATGTTCTTCAGCTCGGCGCGGGTACCGAATTCCTTCTGGCCTACGGGACGCACGGAAATATTTGCATCACAACGGAAAGAGCCTTCTTCAAGGTTTCCGTCACAGATTCCGAGGTAGAGCAGAATAGAACGCAGGGCTTTAAGATACGCAACAGCCTGATCGGCACTGCGCATATCAGGTTCACTGACTATCTCAATCAGCGGCACTCCGGTACGGTTCAAATCTACAAAACTTGCGTTTTCCGCTACGGAGTGAATATTTTTACCGGCGTCTTCTTCCATATGGATACGGGTGATGCCGATGCGCTTATTCTGTTTTTCTCCATCCGCATCTTCCCATGAAATATCAAGATGACCGTGCTCGCAGATAGGCAGGTCGAACTGTGAAATCTGGTAGCCCTTGGGCAGGTCGGGATAAAAATAGTTTTTACGGGCGAAAATGGATTTCTGGTTCACGGTACAATTGGTGGCGAGTCCCATCTTGGCAGCGTATTCCATGACCTTTTCATTAAGAACAGGAAGTACTCCGGGCATACCGGAACAGACTTCGCAGACATTATCGTTAGGGTCCTTACCGAATTCAGTGGAACAACCGCAGAAAATCTTGGTTTTGGTCTTAAGCTGGGCGTGAACTTCAAGCCCGATCACTGTTTCAAATTGAGTCATTATATATAAGCTCCTTTTGCCTCCGGCGGCTTAAACCCTTTTGCAAAAGGGTTTAAGAATCCCAAAACCTTTTACTCTGGCTTCGCCGCGGGTAACATTAAATTATTCTTTTAAATATAATCTATCTACGCAGAGCAGATTTACTTATCAATAAATATACAGGCACATGCGTTTTTAGGTGATGTGCGGGATATTTAAATTCATTACCTGTCCCGATGTAGTAGTCAAGGCGTGTGCCTCTGATGGCTTTACCTGTATCCTGAGCCAGCCCCACTCCGTTAATACGACGAGCGGGACGCCCTCTTTCAGGATAAATATCCGTACGGAACCCCACGATGGAGCCAAGTGGAATCAGTTTAGGGTCGCTTGCCAGACTTATCAGTGACTTAAGAGGCTTACCAATAGCCGCCTGCGGTTGACCTCGGGTTACCTTGAAAAAAATGTAGCTTTCATTATTAGCCATCAGCTCCCACATCTGTTTAGGATGCTTGAGCAGCCAGGCTTTTATCTTGCTGCGGGAAAGCTGACTTTTCTTGAGCACTCCGCTGTGGAGCATGATGCTGCCCAGACCTTTAAAAGGACGTCCATTACTACCGCTGAAAACGGCTGTACGCAATCGCCCGTCAGGAAGACGCAGAACTCCGCCCCCCTGCACATGCATATAGAAAAGATCCACAGGGTCCTTAAGCCATGCAACTTCTAACCCGCGTCCGGCGAGAACTTTATTTACATCGATAGCACGGCGGGAATGATACGGCAGTATCTTACCGTTTTCAACCCGGTAAGCCTTGCGCAACTGTTCCGACCAGGGATGGGTCTGTCCCGGACGTGCTTTGCGAAGATCAGGGGGCAACCTGTAAACAGGATATTTATACGGTCCTTTTTTAGTCAGGCTGGCCTCTATAACCGGGGTATAATATCCGGTCATTTCCGCACCGGACTGAAGTTCATACCAGACAAAATACTTGCCAAGCAACTCCGGATTCCGGTCAAGGCGGGGTAACAGTCTTTCGAGGTCTTCAAGGGATCTACGCAATTGCCCCCATGTCAAACGCAACTCCTTGCGTTTCAGGGCCAGCCCCCCGGACGGGTTGCGCTGCACGTATTCGATTGATTTGCGAATCTGCGGCCCCATATCGCGCCATGTACGCAAACTCTGATTTTTTGCAGATATCCGGCGCGCGGCAATGGTAGCCGATTGTCCGGAAAGCATGGAATAGCGAACCGGACCGGCAACAAACTTTCCGCTGTCCCTTTTACTTTTCCAGACTCTGGTCTTTGTATGCTGATTTGCAGGCCGCTGATTGGACACAGGGCCGATCTTGGCAGCACAACCGCAAAGCAGCACTGAAAACAGACAGATGACCGCCAGTGTTTTAAAGATGGAAACTTTATTCTTCATATAGATTTTTACGGCTCAATAACCACATCACTGAACCGCCCGACTCCGTATTCGCGCCGTCTCAAAAATTTATCCGGCCCTGGGCCGATGATCTGCAATTCACGATGGCGGCGCTGTACGTCCTGCGCTATGTGCATTTCCTTGGTACATCCAGTGGAATACGTTGAGTCCTTACCCGCCCATACGGGGGGAACTTTTTCACCCATAAGTTCAAAGCTGGTTTCAATATCGTCATAAGTCTGAAAACGCCAGATTGTGATATATCCGCTACGCTGCACTTTTTCCCACATGAACATAAGATCGTCAGCATCCATGCCTTCTTCAAAATGCTCGGCCGGGTTGATGATGTATGTGTCTGCCAGCCTGTCGCGCAGATATGCTACAAAGGTATTAAGGACCTTTATAGCCGTATCCACCTGGCCTGGAATACTGCCCACAACGGCACTGTAAAACATAACTGCCTTACGTTCACTTCTCGCCTGCTGCATTTCGGCGATAATCTCATCGGCCTTGGCGGAAATTCCGGCTTCAGTAAATTTATGGACTGTTGGCGATTTGGCCTTGAATTCAAGTTTAAATTCACCTTCAAGATTACGGTAGAAACAGATAATATCGCGGGTAAACAGATTTGTATTTCCGATTAGCCTGCGCCTGTTCCCCCAGCCTTTGGAAAGAATCAGGTCCGATTCCTTCCATGCACGCGCAAAAGTAACACTGCAGCGTATGAGATTAAGCCTTTCACGGGTTCCGTCGGAAATAACGACAAAAGGATTTTCGCGCAGGTGCGACAATAAATCATTTTTTGAAATGCGCTCTTCAGTTATGAACAGCGCATCCTTAAGGGACTCGGCCAGCAGGGAATTGTTCTCCCTGTCCCAGAATGTCGGGGAATCGAACCAGAATCCTTCTTTCAGCGAAAGGATGACGTTATGACCTTGGCGCAGCAGGGATCTGATCATCAGCAGGTCGGCCATCAGGCCCCCGGTATCATCCGGAATATATAAGATTTTAAGCCCGCCGCTATTGCCGTGAAAAACATTGCGGACCGCGCTGAAATCGACCTCATCGCGTGCATACATTTTTGAATAAAGCTGATAATCCCCGCCGAATAGAGCCTGACTCCATTGATCCGGCAGGCTGGAAAGCCGAAAAATACGCTCCAGCTCAATCATATCCAGCTCAAACCGCATATCCGCCAGATTTTCACACTCAGGGGCAGGATAGGGGCAGGATTCCATGGCCTGTTTGAAAAACTCACTTTCCACGTAGGCTTTGCCCCTGCTGAAAAGCAGCTCCTTGCGATTTCGATATGGATCATCCAGCCCGCTGCGGGAAAGAAAAATGGTGATCATGTTTTTGAGCAGCCGCATAGGTATCATAATAGAAGAATCAAGGGCCTGCCTGAATTTGTGGCGGCAGAGATTCAGGATCAGCTTACGCTGATAGTGGTCTGACACATGATTTCTAACCAGCTTGACTAAAGTCCGCCAGACATACACATAAACATCCAGCAGATCAGCAGCCAGCCCGGGAGTAACCAACCTGTTAAACTGCCAGTCGGAACAAGGCGCGAAGACCTGATTCTCATCCAGCGCGACCATGAACCGCAGCTGTTCGGGAGAGGCGTTTTTGACCGGGTCAATTATGCTTTCCAGATGGTTGGCTGTCATAAAATGCAGCAACCATGCATCAAAAACCGGGTCCTCACCGTATTTAAGATCTTTAATGGCCGTAAAATCAGGCAGAGTGCTCACTGGTATTCTACTCCGTAAGGAAGCCCTTGCTTCTCAATTTTTCAAAAAAAGTATTGCTGCGGATACGGGCCAGCATAAGTTCCTTTTTGTGACGTGAGATCACAATCCGGTACCCCTCGCTCAAAGGATATGGCACACGTCCGTCTTCGGTAAGGTAGACATCTCCCGAAGTTTCGCCCACATCTACGGTCAGCGGGGTATCCACCGGCAGTACCATCGGTCGTATTCCATTAAGAAAAGGACAGACCGGAGTCACACACATGGCGGCAAGTTCGGGATGGACCAGCGGTCCTCCGGCAGAAACGTTATACGCAGTGGAACCGGTGGGAGTAGCGATAATCAAGCCGTCGGCCCGCAGATTTTTTATCCACTGCCCCTTCTGGCCGATATCCAGAGAAATAATTCTTGCTACAGTTCCACGGGAAATGACCAGATCGTTGATAGCTACGCCCCGGGCCACAATTCCGTTTCCACGCTGGACTTCGTAGTCAAAAGCGGTTCTAAGGGATATATCCAGTTCATTTTTAAAAAAGTTATCCAGCGCTGTTTCCCAATCATCCGGGAGGACTTCAGCCAGAAACCCCACACGGCCATGATTAATGCCAAGCACCGGCACTTCCCAATCGAGGACATTTCCGGCTACACTTATAAAGGTGCCGTCACCGCCAAGCACAAGCACAAGGATGGTACTTTCCCGGTAAGCTGAGACATTTATACGCGCAGGGGGGCTAGGGTGCTCGACAATATCCGAATCCACACCACGCAAACTGAGCCAGCGGGCGATATCACCGCCCAACTCGGATGCTGCGCCCCCGCCGGACTTGGTAACAATTAAAACAGAACCTTGACTATCTGACATAGATAATTCTCCTATTAGAAAGAGGCCCAAGATTCAACTGTTTGCTGCCTAAAAAACTCGAATAATAAAAAATTTGCCATTACTCTTTTTTTTGGATCACATATTTTAACTTTTTTTGATACGAACTTAACACGCTGTAAAAAAAAGGTATCTTTTATATATTTTTTTAACATTAACCCTAAAGAATGTATTGGAACGTGCCGATATTGTAAATGAGGAGGATTATATACCGTGGCTCACAACCCTGCTGAAATGAGAAACATGCTGCAAACTTACGGAAAGCAGCTGACCAATGCCAAGCGACTGGCCCGATTCAGGCGTGCCCTGAAAAGGTCCGAGTCTCCTGACACGGTTACTATCTCACGGCAGGCAAGGCGTCGCGAGCTTGTGGAAAAAGTTTCCCGGGAAATTATCGAAAATCTCATCATCTCGGGTAATGAAAATCCGGTAGTGTCCGATATATTAGAACAGCTGGAGCTTGATTTTGGTGATCGCTTTGTTTTCGAGTATCCTCTCGACGGAAGCGACGTGCAAGTTCTGAAAGAAACCCCGGACGGTGTTATTGACCTGCCGCGCAACGAAAAGGCGCAGGTTATGAACCGCCTCTGGGAAATCACGCTGGACAAGGTAGACCGGACCATGCTCTGATGCCGGCCGTTGCATATAACCTCAAACAATCGTCAATTTGGTAACCCCGGAGGGGATTATGAAGATTAATCAGTATAACCAAACCCCTCTCAAGGCCTACTCTGACAACCGGGTGAACAACGCTGCGGACAAGACACAAAGCCAGCAGCAAAGTTCGGCCCCAAGTCGTGATGTTGTTAATGTTTCGACTCAGGCAAAGCTCCTCGGTACCGCACGGCAAACCGCCACCGAGAGCCCGGATACCAGAGAACAGAAGGTAAGAGAACTCAGGGAACAGGTGCGTTCAGGAACTTACAAGCCGGATATTCGTAAGACGGCCATGAACCTTGTTCGCGATGAAGTTGATTTTTTAAGCTGAACAAAATGAAAAACGGCGAAATCCGATGAAGGACTGCGCCGCTTGAAAGACTATATAAATCGGGTTTTACCCACACTCTATCCCCGGCAACGCCTTGGACAGGAGGTATAAAACGATAAATTTTATACCCCTGATTAAGCTAAGGATCAATCGTTAGCCGGGCGGAAGTGTGTCGGATACTTTGTGTCTACTTGAGGCACCTGCATACCGCGTCTGGCCTCGGAGTTGATTACGATGGGGCCACCAAGATTTAAAGTGGTCTCATTCGGCCTTCCCGGAGGAATGGTGACAGTGACCAGCACAGCCATCTGGCGAACATTCTCCACCCTTAAAATTCTTTTCTCAGCTTCACTTAAGCGGACTTCGTAATCGTCCATAAAACTGTATGGATCAGCCACCAGCAGACCAAGGCCCGGATCTTCGAGACTCTGCAGCAGGAGAAAAGGAGAGTCTTCGCTGAGCTGGATCAATGCGAAATCCCTTTTATCGTCAAAGCCGATCAAACCACGAGAAAAATAGATAATACCTTCATCGGTAATTTCTCTTTCCCCGATACGGGTCCTGATTATTTTTTTTCTTTCTTTTGCCATAACTCGGTCGCAGCAAGAAGGTCCTGCTCTGTGTTTTCAAGCGCCAAACGGTTCTGTTCTTTAATCTTGAGGTAAACCTCTTCCCTATAGACAGTAGTATCACCCGGTATATCAAGGCCCAGCTTAACCTGCCGTCCCTGCACGCTTAATACCGTGATCTTTATGTTGTCATCCAGGTAAAGAGCTTCCCCCGGTCTCCGGGTCAAAATAAGCATATCAATATGTTTGTAAATAATCCTTTTGGATTGTTTCTGCTTTGATTGAAAACAGCCTCCACCGTGGAGAATATTTTCAGCACTGAGAATGTCTTAGCTCAAGAAAGCCCCTGCGGGCAAGCACAACCATCTATATTTTAAAATTTATACATAGTTAAGCAGATTCATCTTCATAATCATGGAAGAGCTCTTAAGGACAGCCTCGTAAACTATCTGCTGCTGGGAGAGCTTGGTCATCAGTTCACCGACATCCACGTCTTCGATATGTGAAATGCGGTCCTTCTCGTTCAGCTCAAGACTGGAGAGAACCTGATCAGCTACGGCGAGTCTGTTTTCCCTGCCACCTACATCGGCGGCTCTGGTCAGAACATGCTTTTGAGACTCATTCAGGTTTTCCAGACACTGCTGTACGCCGCTTTGGTTGTTCGTCTCCAGGAAGGCCACAAGATTACCCATGGTTTCAAACATGTTCTGGGTGGTCCCGGCCCCGTCTCCCAGAAGCATACTGTTGCCATTAAAAACAACACTGGCTCCGGAATCACCGGGTTTCTTGTAAATCCCGCCAAAAAGATCCTTACCGATGTCATTGATCTGAACAAATTCATTTTCCTGAATCTGAACATCCATAGCAGCGCTATCGGGATGGATCAGGAATTCCGCTCCGTTTGTCAGAGTCCCGCCGTTATCAACCAATGTGAATGTTCCGCCCGGCAGAGGAAGTACAGCGGAAGTTGCCCCGGCATCGAGAGGTTTCACATTACCTTCATTCCAGGTAACACCGCCGTCCGAGCTGTAGGAGTAAGTGATCTCATCGTCGATGGCACCGGTTGTGGAATCGATCCTCACAACTACATTCTCGGTGAAAGAACCATCGGCTGAGACATCAGCAGCGGGAAAATTAGTATTCAAACCGACAACATTGATATCGTCCGCATCATCGCCCATATACTGAGCAGTGGGACGGACCCACATCCATGTCCCGGAGGTATCATTTGTATTATCGGGATCATTTGCAACAACAGGAATATTGGCAGCAGGAGTTCCCAGGTCGAAATCCATGGTCACACCATCCAAATCAAGCTGTGTGTCAGGAGAAGTAAGAGTCTTGGTAATAAAAGTCTTCCCGCCGTCCTTGGAATAGCGATAATCAATGTCGTCTGGACCGCCGATATCACCGGATTCAAGGAATTGAACAACTATAGTTGTATCCGCATTACCGGTAATGGTAAAATTTCGAGAAGATACATTGGCATCATTTGAAGTCATCCAGAGCTTTTCAGCAAAGGCGTTTTCATTAACCTTGTGTCCGGCGTAAATACTTTTGCCTTCATATTCAGTATTAGCAAGGGCAACCAGCTGCTGGAAGAGCTGACGGGCTTCGTAACTGATCTGCTCTCTATTTTCTTCTTGAAGGGTTCCGGAAGCACCCTGCTCGGCCAGTTCCTTGGCACGGGTCAGGATAGTGGAAACCTGAGTCAGCGTGGAATCCGAAAGGGACAACCACCCCTTGGCGGTATCCACATTATCCCGGTACTGCTTAACTGTGGCAAGCGTTTCACGATGGTCGAGAATACGGGCCATGCCCACAGGATCATCAGAAGGCTTATTCACCTTCTTCTGGGTCTGTGACTGAATATTGGTCTCTACCAGATCAGTCAGAGACCTATTCATGTTTGACACATATGTGTTAAAAAGCATTTGCTGTGATACTCTCATAGCCTTTCTCCCTCAGCCTTATTACAGCTCACCTTAATTCTTCATCCCGAGCAGGGTCTGAAGCATCTGGTCAGCGGTTGTGATCAGCTTTGCCGCAGCAGTGTATGAGTGCTGATATTTGATCAGGTTACTCATTTCTTCATCTATATTTACACCCGATATTTCCTGCTGCTTATCATTAAGATCGGATGCAAGTGTTTCCTGAAAGTTCTTATTAAACTTTGCGGTTCCGGTATCCGCGCCCACAACGGCAACAGTGCCGTCGTAATACTCAACCAGAGTCTGGTTGGTTGTTCCGTCGAAAGAAGTGGTAATGTTCACATTGGTCATTCCCATTTCCTTCATTTTAAGCGCGTTGGTGTTATCACCTTCGTTGTATTCACCGGCACCGTTAACATGCCCGGCGTTGATAAAATCGATATCCCCGTTAACATCGCCGTTCACCGAAATACTCGCAGCACTTGATCCTTCAAAATACGTATTCAACCCAAGAGCCGCGTAGATCCCGCTGGTATCGGTACCGAGCTGAAACTCATAACCGTCATCAGCTGTCACCTGCAGTTTATGGTTTACTATTTTAGCGGTTATACCTGTCTGAGCGTCAAAAGCGTCCCGGACATCCTCAAGGGTATGGGTGGCCGGATCAAAAGCATCAACCACGCCCGGAGTGGTCGGATCAAAATCCAGCGGACCGGAAGATTCCAGAGCACCGGTGGTTGAATTATAAATGTAAATCATGCTGTTGCCTGACTCGAGCCTATCCGCAAAAGGCAGGCCGGAAGAGCCGCTTCCCAAAGCGCGGGTATCGGATTCCACACCGTAAGTGCCTTCCATGAAGGTATGGGCTTTGAGCCCCGCACCCTGTGAATGGATACGGTTGGTCTGCCATATAATTTCCTTGCTCAGGGCATCCATACGTTCTTTGTATCTGCCCACCGCGTTATCGCGGAAGTTGAGATTACCTGCCAGCGAACCGCCGGTAAGTCTTCTGGTATTATCCTGCCCGGCAAAGTTGATCTGCGGGGTGATGTTCTCCTTGTTGGAAGTATTCTCGACCCAGTAGAGCGCGCTTTTGGGCACGATGGTAAATTTGTCACCTTTGGCAATACCGTTGCTCGGCGTGGCGGTAGAATCCGTCGGAGTACCGAACCAGATTTTCAAATCGTCAACCTGAATGGCTCCTGTATCGGTACTGGCGGCAAATGTTCTCTCATTCCCGTCACTATCCTTGAGCCATGTAGTTCCACCATCAAGGGAAACCCTGTACTTTGCAGCCGTAGCACCACCGCTCACATCACCAGCGGTCACGCATTCCACAGTATATTCAAATTCACTGGATCCTTCGAAATATGCCTTACCGTCAAAATTTGAACCGGGACTCAAACTATTCGTGCTCTGCGGTCCGTCATATGAAAGGCTGAAATGCTTATCTCCGTCCACCAGGGTCTGCCCTGCTCCGGTGGTAATGGTGATATTACCCTTCCCGTTATCGATCATCTTGGTATCCATGATCTCGGAAAGATTACGGATCAGTGTGGCCCGCTCGTCGTAGAGGGCATTCGGATTGTTCTGACCGTCAACCTGATTAACATTGATGCGCTGGTTGATCTCGGAGATACGAACCATAATATCATTGGCTTTGGCCACATCCTGCTTGATGTAATCATCTACCTGCTGCTGATAGCGGGTCAGGTCATTCTGCATGGAATGCAGGGAATTGACGAGACTGGTGGTATCGCTGAGCAACTGCTGGCGGGAAGCTGCGTCATTCGGACGCTGGCTGAGATCCTGCCAATCATTGAAAAATTTAGTAAGGCTGGAGTTGAGTCCGTAACCCTGGGATTCATTAAAAAGTGATTCAACACTGCTCAGAGAATTGTAAAGATTATCCCAACGTTCGCGCATAGTGGCTTTATCGTTGTAACTATTCTCCACAAACTGGTCGAAATTGCGGTATATTTCAGCAGCACGTACACCGGTGCCGATCTGGCCCGGATTGTAGTTAATGCTCATGTTCTCTTCGAGACGAACATTACGGCGGGAGTAACCTTTGGTGTTAACATTTGAAATGTTGTCACCGGTTACGGAGATCGCCGACTGCGAGGCAAACAGGGCTCCTGTGCCCAGATTCAGTAGAGAATTAACACCGGGCATTACAGTCTCCCGTTAATTAATGAAGCCTGAGGCTTGGGATTGAAATAACGTCCGCGAGCGGAATACACATTCTGCTCCTTGGGTGTGATTTCCTTATGCAGGAAATCCAGCATAGAAGAAGACTGCTCAAGCAGAGCCTGCGCCATCTGATGATTCTTGCTGGCCTGCACTCCACACTTCTGCTCATGCTCGTCAATCCTTGCCAGCAATTTCTCAATTTCCTTGCGCTGCCCATCCTCAATGGCGGGGAGAACCTGCCCCAGCCGCTGGGCGGAAGGGTCAAATTTTTGAACAAACAATCTCAGCGACATGCGCTCCGCTGAAATCTGCCGCATAAGCTCCTGTATTACCAATTCAACACTGGTAACGCCCTGGGGGTCTTTCTTCATAAGCAAGGAAAATTCTTCCTGAAGCAGCATGGAGAGCAACAAGACCGCCTTTGACTGCCTGTCAAGATTTGCCTTTATGAGTTTAATCATTTTCCCTCTCCTTACTGCTTAACGACTTGTTTTTTAAAGTATTTTTATATCTTAAAGATATTTATCAACAAAACTTTACTTATATACCAGCAAGTTTCTTGCCAATTTCTTCAGCCGTTGCACCCTGCACATAAACTTTTGTATTATGTTCCCTCTCAATGCTGCGGGCCAACTCTTCAATTCTCGCCATGGCCTCTGTTCTGCTCAGGGGGGCCTGCGCCTTTGAATTCGCCATGGATTCCTGAGCATTATTGCGGGCTGTCTGACGCTCCACGCGTTGCTCGAAAGTAAAATCCTCGTCTTCAAGGGAGATCCCGGGCTTGGGAAGCGGGATTCCGGGCAGACCATTTGCCTTACGATCATTAAGGGCTGTCAGGTGGGTTCCATGCACGGACCCCTTACCGCCGACTTCATCGAGAGTTTTAAGTGCTGTGGAGTTGCCTGTGCCGGGCAGAGTAGATTTGCTGGCTTTATCCAGCTTAGAACGCAGTTGATCATAGAGCATATCACCCAGACCGATACCGCCGCCCTCAGCCAGTTTTTCGGAAAAATCCTTATCGAACATGGCCGTATACTGCTGCTCGTATCGATTACTCAGGTAACCGCTTTTGGGCACGTTTTTACGCATCTGCTGCCAGATCTTGCCCATAAAAACAGCTTCAAATTTTTTGCACGCATCACGCAGGGACTTTTCAGTATCCTTCCCGCCGGAAAGACGATCATTCAAACTGCTGAGCTTATTTTTGAACCCTTGCAGTTCCTTGCTTTCAGCGCGGGCCTGTGCTTCGGCGGTATTCATTGCGCTATCTATCATTTTGCTTCCTCCGGTTCATGCACGATCCTGACTTTTGATAAAATTCAGAATCACTTTCCCCTCTTACAGCAAATACCGTACCGTACTCCGCAAAGTCCCTGTTCATCAGCATTGCCATTAACTTTTCAATTCTCCACCGCACCAAACTCCATGCAAGGTCAAGAGTTTGACCGCAGCCCAAAAACATTGAGCATAAAAAAAAAGAAGCCCGGCAGCTAACTACCGGGCTTCATGTGATTTCATCACGCTTTATGGCTGAGACTAACCTTGATTAAATGACCTCCAGATCGGCATGCAGGGCTCCGGCAACCTTCATTGTCCTCAGTATGGATATCAGGTCACGGGGGGTAGCGCCGATGGCATTAAGCCCATCAACCAGTTCCTGCAAGGTAGCACCTTCAACCAGCATCAATCTGTTATTGTCTTCCTGAACCTGAAGATTGGTTTCAGGACTTGCCACAGTCTCCGCTCCTTCAGGAGCAAAAGGACCGGGCTGGCTTACATCAGTACTTTCCGCAACGACCACTTGCAGGTTACCGTGTGCAATTGCGACTTTGGTCAGGCGAACATTACGCCCGAGTACCACTGTTCCGGTCTTTTCATCGACCACGACTTTGGCCTTGGTATCCGGTGAAATTTCAATATTCTCCAGAGCGGCCATCAACGGGACCATGTTGCCCCGGAAATTTTCGGGAATAGCCAGATCAACGGTCGAGGCATCAACCGGAGTGGCATAGGAGCCGCCCACAACATTATTAATCCGTTTCACAACCTGCATAGTTGTTCCGAAATCGGAAAGACCAAGGTTAATTGTGATTTTCTGCTGCCGGTTAAATTTGAAAGGAACGGAACGTTCAATAGTTGCGCCGGAAGGGATACGCGCTACGGTGACCACGTTTTTGGAAGCTGTGGAGGCTTCACCACCGGCGGAAAAACCGCCCACGGTTAATGCACCCTGCGCCAATGCATAGACATTTCCATCAATACCTTTGAGCGGGGTCATCAGTAAAACACCGCCGAACAAAGATTTACTGTCGCCGATGGAGGAGACTGTAACATCAAGAGGCGATCCCGGCTTGGCGGAAACAGGCATCTTAGCGGTGACCATGACTGCGGCAACGTTCTTGGGCTTAATGGAAGCACGGTCAACCTGAACACCCATTTTTTCCAGCATATTGATCATGGAGGTGATGGTGAATGCGGAGTTGGTTCCGTCCCCCGTTCCCGAAAGGCCGACAACCAGACCGTATCCGACCAGATCGTTGTCACGCACGCCGCTGAAAGAAGATATATCCTTCAAGCGGACCGCTTCCGCGGGCTGCGCATACATGAGAACGATAAACACAAACATTAAGGCCGCCGCAAGCCCTGCTGATATGTTGTTCATTCTGTTATTGAATTTCATCCTTTCCTCCATTGATCACTGTGACTCATATAAAACCTTACAGATACCCAGCCCTGTAGACTAGAAGGGCCATACATTGTCGAGAATTCTTGAAAGCCATCCGGGTCTCTGCTTGTCAGCGAGAATGCCGCGTCCGTAGACTTCGATATGCGCATCAGCAAGATAATTGGAGGCCACGGTGTTGCTGGGGCCAATGTCACGCTGACGCAACAAACCCCGCACAACCAGAACCTGCGTTTCATCATTGATGCGTACCTGACGAGCACCCTCTACCTGCATCACGTTGCCAGGAAGGATGCGGACCACCCTGCAGGCTACTGACGCGGTTAATGTAGACTCGTTCTTGGTCTCACCGGTGCTTGAAAATTTATTTGATGTGGACGAACCGATCATCGGAGTATCCCCGGCGCCGCCTTTCATATTGAAAGGATCAATAGCAGTGGCAGCACCAGCGCTAAAAGCCGTTACCCCTAGGCTGGTTGTATTTTCTTTTTCCGCCTTGGAGTCGGAGGTATGTTTGCCCTTGCTTGTTTCGGAAACAGTAACAACCACGATATCACCTATACGCCGGGCCCTGTTATCATCAAACAGGTACTCGGAATCGGTGGAAGCGAAAAGCGAGCCTGGATTATTCATCGGCTCCGGTTCGTACTGAGCTGGCGGAGTCATGACCGGCATGGGAGTAGGAGCCTGCTTGGCCGGAGAACACCCCGCGCAAATGGCTGATAACAACAGAACTGCCAGTATTGATTTTTTCATTTTATTCATTCCTCCGCTTAATTACTTAACCTGAACGGTCTGGGCGTTGATAACAGTCGCTATCACTTTCCGTTTACTTTGCAAATTACGTACCGTAACGGTCTGACCTACTCCGCCGTCCTCAAGGGATTCTACGGGAACTGTCAGCTTCAGATGCTCACTCCTGAACATGAGAGTCACCTTATCGCCCCGGGCTATGACCGGTGCAGGCTCAATGGACGAACGCATAATAGGCTGCCCGGTTCCTACAGGAATCTTGACCCGCCATGGTCCGCCCTTGCCGTCCCAGACACGATTCCCCAGATGTGCCATATTTTTACTTTTCCAGGTAATTAAATCAGGTGTGATCAATTCCTTGCGATTGATGGGACGAACCGGACAGGGAACCGGTTTCCATAAATCCACAAATACTGTGCCGGACACACGCCGAAGCACCCGCCCGTCCACACTGACGACTTCCATCCTGAAATTGTTATTTCCGGGTTCGAGAGCCTGGGGAAATTTAACCCTGAATCCATCCATGACATCTTTGAAAAAGAGATAATCCGGAAGTTGGAAATCTCTTAGCTTATAATCGCCGTCCATGCGTTCAGCCTGCGAAGTCAATACTTTGACCACTGCTCGCTTGAGCTGCTCCTGCGACATTACCTTTCCGCCGGACTGCATGGTCAGGCTAGAAGGGATAATGCAGTTACGAACCATTTCGCCAAGATAATGCTGAAGAATAACCCTTAACTTATTGCGGTTCACCCGGACAGGCTTACGCTTGCGGGACGGGGCATTCCAAAGTTCAACAGCTGACAAGTCGGCCTTGGTCTGCTTAGGCAGATCACCGTAGAATTCGGCGATATCACCCAGCGTAACCCTCGGCCCGGAGACGACTGCTGCAGACTTAATCTTGATGCGCCAGTCGGAATTCTGCTTTGCAGCCGAAGCCGGGATAATCGCGAAAACAGTCACCCCGACAACAACCGCAAGCATCAATGCGAACCTGCGAAACATATTGATAAAATCTGCCTTAGTCATAATAAAAACCGTCCTTGATACCCCCGGAGACCAGAAACCCCGCTCTCAGGAAAATATCTCTTCAAAGTATATCAGTTAATCAATTATCTTTTAACGTTAATAGCAGTCTGGAGCATTGAGTCGGAAGTGGTGATAGCTTTAGAGTTTGTCTCGTAAGCTCTCTGCCCGACAATGAGTCCGACCATTTCATCAACCAGCTCGACGTTTGAACCTTCGAGATAACCCTGTGCGAGGGTTCCGAAATTATCATCGCCCGGAGTTCCCTGAATAGCCGCGCCTGAAGCTTCGGTTTCGAGGTAAAGGTTTTTACCAACAGCATTAAGCCCGGCTTCGTTGATGAAGTCGTAAATGGTAATATCAGCACTGGAAAGCTCAATACCGTTTTTATCGAGAGCCGCAATGTGACCGTCTTCCGAAACAACCACGTTCACAGCTTCGGCAGGCACGGTGAACTCCGGCTGCAACGGGTAACCATTGGAAGTAACCAGACGTCCGTCGCTGTCGAGCTTAAAGGCTCCAGAACGGGTGTAAGCATCTTCGCCGTTACGGTCCACTAGGAAAAATCCGTTACCTTCGATGGCTACATCAAGAGGGTTGCCGGTACTTTCAAAGGACCCCTGACTGAAGAATTTATGAATACTTACTTCCTTAACCCCCATACCAATCTGCATACCTGTCGGCAGCTTGTTGCCGCCCTCGGTTTCAGATCCGGCAATCCTCATGGTCTGATACATGAGATCTTCAAATTCAACCCTGCTTTTTTTGAACCCCTGTGTGTTCACGTTGGCAAGGTTGTTGGAAAGAACATCGATGTGAGTCTGCTGAGCAACCATTCCTGTGGCTGCTGTCCAGAGTGAGCGCATCATAATTATATCCCCCTGTTTTTAATTTATTATGTTGCCCGTCCGACCTGCTGAATGACCTTCTGGTCAAGCTGGTCGGTGGTGGTAATCATTTTCTGGTACATTTCAAAACTGCGCTGGCATTCAATCATAGACACCATTTCATTAACGACCTGCACATTGGATTTTTCTATGTACCCTTGTACAATTTCGCCATCTGCGGGGATTTCACCGCCCCCGTTGGCGAAAAGATTCTCACCTTCTTTCTTGAGATCACGCATATCCGCAGGCTGAACAAAATCGAGCCTGCCGACTTCCTGACCGTCAGCGAAAATCACGCCTTCTCCATCAACAGTCACGTTTGATCGCGGAGGCAGAGTAACCTCCCCGCCATTTGCCATGACCGGATAACCCTGCTCGGTTACAAGCATGCCATCAGAGGAAAGAGTGAAAACACCGTTTCTGGTAAGGTAAGTGTCACCGTCTTTCTGAACTTTAAAGAAGCCGTCACCACGGACGGCCAGATCCAACGGATTTCCGGTCTTTTGAAACGACCCTTGAGATAAATCAATGACCTCTTCAGAAAGTCTGGGGCGAGCCATTATTTTTGCTTCAGGCAAAATATCTTTGTCTCTTAAATATGGTTTTGCATCCGCGACATAGTCATGGGCGAATCTGACAAACGTGTCCTGAAAAGCACAGTTGTCGCGTTTAAAACCGGTTGTATTGACGTTCGCCAAATTATTGGCGCTGATATCAATCCGGTGTTCGTTTGACATTGCCCCGAAGAGAGCACTGAAAATACTGGATCGCATGTCTTTTCTCCTGAAAGAGGATTTACTTTGCATCAGTTGCTGCACCTCAACTTGCAAACTGCAGGCCAAAATCGAAAGAGCAAAAAAAAGTCCCGGCCAAGCGCAAACTTGACCGGGACTTTCTAATTTATGATTGGATACTTATCAGACTGAAGCGTACACAATTCCTCCAACCCTTATCTCAGGAACTACTCCCTGCGTGGCGGAAACTGTTATAAAACCCATGGTAGCATCGGTCACCTCAAAGGCAACCGTAGCATCAACACTCTTCACACCCTGCGTTGCAGGCTGAATTTCCACGTGTCCTGCAGGACCAGGATCAGTTGATCCTGCCGGCCCCGCACTGAACGTGGCGGAAGGAGCGGCGGTTACGTGCCCAGCGGGCCCTGCGACTATACTGTCAGTTAGTACCGGCATATTAAATCCTGTTTATAATGTTCCATCTAAGATAAAGATAAATCCGGAACGATATAAGTCAAATCTAACTGCATAAAAGCTTAAAGTCAAAATATACTGTACTTGCGGACATAATAGGATAATGATATTATGAAAATAGTACCGAACCGGAATTCCTCCGGCTGTTTCCCCACTCCATGCCCTAACTGCGCATTCTGGACTTGACATTGATTCCGGTTATGCCTAAGTTGCTGAACTCGGTGCGGGTGTATCTCAGTGTTCCCAACGGGTATGCATATTGACTCTTGAAGTTTCAGGCAGACCTCACTTATTCGCATCGGCCTCAATTTTATAACCTTTCGTTGGGTTAAGATGCTGAGGTGGGCCTTTTTCAGGTCCACTTTTTTTTGTTTTATCAGCCTGAAAAGCAGAAACACGGGGTAAGTCGTGGAACAGGGCTCATTAGCCAAAAAAATAAGCCAGTTCGTGGAGCCTCCCATTGAATCAATGGGGCTGACCCTCTGGGGTGTGGAAGTTACTTCGGCAAACCGTCCGGCTGTCATCATTTATATTGACAGCGATTCCGGTGTAAGCATTGATCAGTGCGCGGAAGTAAGTAGAGACATAGGACTTATGCTCGAAGTTGAGGAAATCATCGACAGCGCATACATCCTCGAGGTCTCTTCCCCGGGACTGGAAAGAAAATTTTTCAAACCGGAGCAGATGTCCACATACATTGGTAGAAAAGTGGATGTCGCCCTCGTTTTTTCCATCGAAGGACGCAAAAAATTCAAAGGAATCCTTCAGGAAACCGATGAGGAAGGTCTCCTTCTCAAACTTGAAGATCAGGAAGATCCCGTCAAAATAGAATGGGACAGAATAAAAAAAGCAAAACTCGTCCACGAGTTTAAATAAATTAATAAGGCAGTCATTCGGCTAGCCGGCACAGCCCCTTGTGCCACGGAAATTGTGCCGAAGTGGAGGAGCGATATGGGTTCTGAACTCAAAAAGGCGATTGACCAGATAAGCAAAGACCGCGGTATTGACAGAGATCTACTCATCGATACCCTTGAAGAAGCGGTGCGTTCTTCTGTGGCCCGCAAATACGGCGACGCCATGGATATTGAGGTCAACTTCAATGAAGAAGCCGGTGAAATCGAGGTCTATCAGTTCAAAGTAGTTGCTGAAGAAGTTGAAGACGAAATTAGCGAAATTACCCTCGAGGAAGCAAAAGAGCATGATCCTAACGTACAGATCGATGACGAAATGGGCTTCAAGCTCAAAGTCGAAGATCTCGGCAGGATCGCCGCCCAGTCAGCCAAGCAGGTAATCATCCAGCGTATGCGCGATGCGGAACAGGAAATCATCTACGATGAATTCAAGAACCGCATGCATGAAATCGTCAGCGGTATCATTCAGCGCCGTGACCGCACAGGCTGGATTATCAACCTCGGACGCACCGAAGCTGTACTGCCCAAGAATGAACAGATTCCCCGTGAGAGATATAAACGCGGAGATCGTGTCCAATCTTTTGTTATTGATGTGCAGAAAGAATCCCGCGGTCCCCAGATCGTGGTTTCCCGTTCACATCCCGACTACATGACCGCACTTTTCAAAAGAGAAGTTCCTGAAGTGGATGATGCCACTGTCAAAATCATGGGTGTTGCCCGTGATCCGGGTCTGCGCGCCAAAGTTGCCGTCAACTCGCTGGACCGTGATGTTGATCCGGTCGGCGCATGTGTAGGTATCCGAGGCTCCCGTATCCAGAACATCGTTCAGGAACTGCGCGGCGAACGTATCGATATCGTCGTATGGAGTCAGGACATCGCCAAATACGCTCAGAATGCCCTCTCTCCTGCGGTCATCACCAGAATAGCTGTAGATGAAGATGAAAAGATTCTTGAAGTTGTCGTTCCCGATGATCAGCTGACTGTTGCCATCGGCCGTAAAGGACAGAACGTAAAACTGGCATCTAGACTGCTCGGTTGGAAGATCGACGTTTTCACCGAAAGCCGCTACGGCGAAATGAATGCCTCCAGTAAAGGCATGGATCAGGTCGCAAGCGTTGCCGAGATTCCTGTAAGCAACTTTATTTCCGCAGGTTTTGAATCCGTCAATCAGGTTGCCAATGCATCTGAAGAAATCCTTATGTCCATTTCCGGAATGACTCCGTCCAAAATTTCCGACATCAAGTCAGCCATTATGCTGCTTGGTATAGGAGATGCCGAGGAAGAAGTTACGGAAGTTACTGAAACTGAGCTTCCCGAAGAAACGGATGAGCAGATTGAAGTAAGCGTAAGCGAAGAAGACGACCAGAAGAATGATGAAGAAGCTGAAACTCCGGCTTCTGACGAAGAAGAATAATAAACTCCGGGGGAAACCCCGGAGACTCAATAAAGGCTATTGTATTTGACCGGAAAGGACAGCACAGAAAAACACGGCCCCACAAGGTCGTGTATCATTTGCAGGCAGCGTTTTGCCAAGGAAGAACTGTTCAGGTTCGTTGTGGGCAAGGGGGCTTCCGACAGCGAGCTTATTCCGGATAAGAAAAAGGTAATGCAGGGCCGCGGATACTATGTCTGCAGCGATGAAAAATGCATTGAAAGATTAAAATTTTTTCGGCCACGGAAGAAGAACTTCAGGGGGTAGTAACATATGGCTTCAAAAATCAAAGTAAAGGAATTGGCCACCGAACTCGGTGTCAGTGCCAAAGACATCCTTCAAAAACTCCGCGAACACGGCGTACAGGCTAAAAGCACTGTTGCCGCGGTTGATGCGGATCAGGCAGATGCCATCCGCAAGGAACTTTCCGGCAAATCCGGAAACGTTGAACAGCGTGAGGTTCAGCCTGGCGTAATCGTGCGTCGTCGCAAGGGCGGACGCAAAAAAGCAAATGCCGACGAAGCTGAAACAACAGCCGAGGCTCCAGCTAAAGAAGAGAAAAAGGAAGCTCCTGCGAAAGAAAAGAAGGAAGCTCCCAAGGAAAAGGCTCCTGAAAAGAAAAAGCCCGCGAAAAAGGCTCCCGCGAAAAGCGAGAAGCCGATGGTAAAAGTTATCAAGCCTGAAGACATAGAAAAAAAAGAAGAAGCCCCCGCAAGCGAAAAGACCGAAGCTCCTGAAGTGGAAACTACCCCCGCCGCCAAGGTAGCTGACGAAAAAGAAACCGTGAAAGAAGGTCCAGCACAAAAAGAAGCCAAACCTGAAAAGGAAAAGGCTCCTGAAAAGGCCAAAGCCGAAGATAAAGCTGAGAAAAAACCTGCTGCAGAAAACGGTAAGGCTAAAGATGCTGAACCCAAAAAGAAAAAGCGCAAAAAGAAAAAAGAAGTAGAAGCGCCTAAAGTAAAAATTATTTCCAGACCTGATCCCAACCTTCAGGCTGCACAGCGTGCTGCCGAAGGCCCGGGTGGAGCACGGCGCCGTCCTTCTGAAGATGGTCCCGGTGATCGTCGTGGCGGTAGACCCGGCGGCGGAAGACCCGGTGGTGGCCGTCCAGGCGGTCCTGGTGGCGGAAGACCCGGAGCCCCCGGTGGTGGAAGACCTGCCGGTGGACGTCCTAGTGGTCCTGGTGGTCCCGGTGGCGGTAGACCCGTTCCCGGCGCACCGGCTCCCGGTAATGATCAGAGCAAGAAGAAGAAATTCAAAAAAGATAAGCGCGTTGTTGAATTCGGTAAAGACTACCGTAAAGACAACGAGAGAGAACTTGAGAAGAAGTTCCGCGGCAAGAAAAAGGGTAAGAAGAACAAAGTCCGTTCCGATCAGGCTCCTGTTCAGCAGAAGCCCCTTAAGGCCGCCAAACGCAAAATCAAGTTCAACGAAGCCATACGTCTCTCCGATATGGCTCACCAGATGGGAGTTAAAGCTCAGGAACTTATCAAGGCTCTGTTCGGTCTCGGTGTGATGGCAACCATCAACCAGTCACTTGACCTTGATACCGCTACCCTGCTCGCATCTGAATTTGAATACGAAATTGAGAACGTATCGTACTCCGAAGAAGATCTGCTCGTACCCAAAAGCGATGTAGATAAAGACGAAAATCTTAAACCGCGTCCGCCCATCGTAACCATCATGGGTCACGTTGACCACGGTAAGACATCACTTCTTGATGCCATCCGCCACAGTGCGGTTACCGACGGAGAAGCAGGCGGCATCACCCAGCACATCGGTGCGTACCACGTTTCCACCGACCGCGGAGAGATCGTATTTCTCGATACCCCCGGTCACGAAGCGTTTACCACCATGCGTATGCGTGGAGCACAGGTTACCGATATCGTAATCCTCGTTGTAGCTGCCGATGATGGTGTCATGGATCAGACCCGAGAGGCTATCAGTCACTCCAAGGCTGCCGGTGTTCCCATTGTCGTTGCCGTCAACAAAATGGATAAAGAAGGCGCTAACCCCGAAAGAGTTCAGCGTGAACTTGCAGACTACGATCTCGTTCCCGAAGATTGGGGTGGCGACACCATGTTTGTTCCGGTTTCAGCCAAACAGAGAACTGGTCTTAACGACCTTCTCGAAATGGTCCAGCTGCAGGCTGAAGTCCTCGAACTTAAAGCCAACCCGGATAAAGCCGCACGCGGTAACATTGTTGAAGCAAAACTCGACAAAGGCCGTGGTCCCGTGGGAACCGTCCTCATTCAGGAAGGTACCATCAATCAGGGCGACCCCTTTGTCTGCGGACTCTATCACGGTCGTGTACGTGCTATGTTCGATGACCGCGGACGCAAGATCGAAACTGCCGGTCCGGCCTTCCCGGTCGAGATTCAGGGTTTTGACGGCATCCCCGAAGCCGGTGACGAATTTATCTGCGTTGCAGATGACAAAGTCGCCCGCCGCATCGCTCAGGAACGTAAACTGAAGCACCGTGAGCGCGAACTGGCAGGTAAGTCCAAGGTTACCCTTGAATCCTTCCTCGCCACCAAGCCGAATCAGGAAGTGCAGACTCTTAACGTTGTCCTCAAGGCTGACGTACAGGGTTCACTTGAAGCTATCAATGAAGCCCTTGCCAAGCTCGCTACCGATGAAATCAAAGTTGACGTCATCCACGGCGGCGCAGGAGCGATCACTGAATCAGATATCCTGCTGGCTTCCGCATCAGAGGCAATCATTATCGGCTTCAACGTAAGACCGACCGTAAAAATCAAGGATGTTGCAGAGCAGGAAGAAGTTGAAATCCGCTTCTACGACATCATCTATAAACTGGTTAATGAAATCAAAGACGCAATGGGCGGTATGCTCTCTCCGGACATCAAGGAAGAGTACCTCGGTCAGGCCGAAGTTCGCCAGACCTTCTCCGTTCCCAAAGTCGGTGTTATCGCCGGTTGTATGGTTGCAGACGGCAAGCTGACCAGAAATGCTCAGGTTCGACTGCTGCGTGACGGCGTAGTTATCTACACCGGAACCCTTACTTCACTGAAACGCTTCAAAGATGACGCTAAGGAAGTGGCCAAGGGCTACGAATGCGGTGTTGGACTTGAAAGATTCAACGACATTAAAGAAGGAGACTTCATTGAAGCCTTCGAAGTCGTAGAAGTAGCAAGAACCCTGGAATAAAAACTCACTGTCAGGGGCGGATTAAGTTCCGCCCCTGATTTATAATTAATATGATAATCGGCGTACTCTCACTGGAATTCAGATTACACGGAAACAGATCTCTCAAGGGTAAACGTAAAGTCGCCCTCAGTCTCAAACAGAAGCTGCGTAACAAATTCAATGTCAGTGTTTCCGAAGTTGAAGCTCAGGATGTTCATGAAAAACTGGTTCTCGCCGCAGTGACCGTCGCCAATGAAACACGCAAGGTTGAATCAACCTTATCCAAAGCACTGGCAATGATCGAAGCCATGGCACCGGCTGAATTGATTAATTGCGAAACAGAAATTTTCAGTTCCTGACCTTCAAGGTCAGGACTACTTTTTTGAAAGACATTTTATGATGCGCTTCGCGCTTTTTGATGAAAGATTTTGCCTGCAGGAAGCTTACCGAAGGCATTAAGGATACAAAGATATGAAGACTTCTACATCACGCCGTTCCGTTAAAATGGGCGACCAGATTATGCGCGAGATCGCGACAATGCTGATTGAAGAGATTGCCGATCCACGCCTTGAGATGGTTTCCATCAGCGGTGTACGTATGAACAAAGATAATAAAATTGCCGAGGTGATGTTCACCATGGCCGGGGATCAGGACAAAATTGCTGCTGCGGTAAAAGCGCTGGATAAAGCCAAAGGCTTCATCCGCACCAAGCTGAGCAAACGCATCCGTGTCCGTCAGATTCCCGAGCTCAGGTTCGTGCACGACAACTTCCTTGAGGAGATGGTTTATGGAAGCTCAACTGAAAGAGATATGTCGGATTCTTAAAGAGGAAGACGACTTTCTCGTTGCAGCGCACTTTAATCCGGACGGGGATGCCTTGGGCTCCACCGCCGCCATGGGATACATTCTCGAAAAACTTGGCAAACGCTACCGCCTGTATAATCAGAGCGGCAAGCCTGAAGTTATGGACTGGTTCGAGACTCCATCCCCTATCCTGACCGAAATTCCTAAAGGATTCGAGGGCTGGTACATCATCCTTGATTGCGGTGATGCGCCACGTATGGGCGAAACGCTCATGAACGCCATAGACCCTGAGAAATCCATAAATATAGACCACCATATGGGAAACAGCGGCTTTGCTGCCGTAAACTGGGTAGAAACAAACCGCCCGGCTGTGGGCGAAATGATTACACTTATCGCCCGCGAATTTAACATTTCCCTTTCCGGCAAACTCGGAGAGTCTATTTACCTTTCTATCGCCACTGATACCGGTTTTTTCACCTACAACAACACTAAGCCCGAGACCCTTGAAATTATTGCAGACATCCTGCGCTACGGTCTTGATCTGGGTGAATTTGTACCTAAAATACGTAATCAGTGGACCATGAAACGCATCAACCTCTGGGCCACCGCGTTAGGCAAGGTAAAGATGCACCACGACGGGCAGACCGCCATGCTCTTCATCCCGCAGGAAATGCTCGATGAAACAGGCGCCACAGGAACAGACTGCGAAGGTTTGGTCAGCTTCATTCTGCGCATAAAAGATGTGCGTGTCGCCGTCCTTATCCGCGAAGACAGCCCCATGCGCTACAAGTTCAGCCTGCGTTCACAATCCCGGGATAATGTTCAGGCCGTAGCCTCGCTTTTCGGAGGCGGCGGACACAAGAACGCTAGTGGCGGGCTTATTGAAAATACACCGGATACCGTCCGTGAAAGACTGATCGCCGCCATTGGCGATAAAATAATGAAGTAATTGAAAGGCATTGCATAAATGGGTAGAAAACCGAAAAAAAGTCCTTTTCAAAAACATGGCGTTCTGGTCCTGAATAAACCTTCCGGGCCGACATCAACCGATTGCCTGAACTCCATCAAGCGCGAATTGAAGCAGTACAAGATCGGCCATGCCGGTACACTCGATCCTCTGGCAGAGGGTGTGTTGCTGGTCATGCTTGGTCAGGCCACAAAGTTAGGGCCTTATCTGCTTGGACATGATAAGGTATACACCGGAAGTTTAAGTATCGGCAGAACTACAGATACTTACGACATTCAGGGAACAGAAACATCCACTGCTGACATTTCCGGGATCACGGAAAAAATGGTGGAAAATGAAATTTTATACTGGAATGACTTGACTAGTCAGGAAGTTCCTGCCTATTCGGCTGCAAAGCATAAAGGCAAACCGCTCTATGAATTGGCCAGAAAAGGGGAAGAAACCCCGGTCAAAATCAAGAGCATTGAAATATTTGACGCAGAACCGCTGGAAGTGAGTCTGCCAATTGCCCGTTTCCGGGTTGGGTGCTCTGCCGGCACCTACATTCGCTCCCTGGTCCATAGCTTGGGGTCGCGGCTCGGATGCGGCGCGGTAATGGAATCACTTAGGCGTGAAGAAAGCCGGCCTTATCGGCTTAGTGAAGCGCACAACCTCGATGAGGTTCTCGCCGATCCAGATGGATTTGAGGCACGGATTATCCCCCTTGCGGATGCCCTGCCTCACTGGCACAGGTTTACCGTTTCGGAAGACATGTCCAAAGCCATTAAGAACGGTACCAGAATACCTGTCGGGGATGTAGCTGTTGATCAGGAAATTATCGAAGGTGAAAGGGCTATGTTCCTTGATACCGACGGTACGGCTCTGGCTCTTATGGAGACAAAGCAGGTTGACGGTAAACTTCTCTGGGTAATTCTTCGCGGCCTGTGGGGCTGATTCCCCGCGGGAATTTCAACTTCCGGCACAAACTAAACATTCACGCTCAACCCGTGAATTGGAGGATAACGCTATGGTTATGACTGCTGAAGACAAGGCAAAAGTAATTGAAGAATACCAGACCAAACCTGGTGACACCGGCTCCCCTGAAGTACAGGTTGCTCTTCTTACCGCAAGAATCCAGTACCTGACTGACCACTTCAAAAGCCACAAGAAGGACTTCCACTCCCGCACCGGCCTGCTGAAAATGGTCGGCCAGCGCAGGAACATCCTTAAGTACCTGAAAGCTAAAGACGTTCAGCGTTACCGCGATCTTATCGCAAGACTCGGTCTGCGCAAATAAGCAGTTTCAGGGGAGGGTTTACCCTCCCCTTTTTTTTATAAAAATACACATGTATGTATTTTCATCTGACTTTACATCATATTGATGTTAGTTAGATTTAATTGAACAACGGAATCCGTGCTCTCCTGCTATGGATTTTTAGTTGGCTGAGGAAAGGGTTCATATCAGCAATGAAATCTTCCCTTAGCCGGCTGGAAAATTCGGACAGCACCGGGTTCCCCCATTACAACTTATTTAATGAGGAATTTTAATGTTAGTACCTTTTGAACCCACTTCCGTAACCGGTCAAGTCGGCAACCTCGACATCACACTGGAAACCGGACGCATGGCTAACCAGACCAACGGAACCGTATGGATTCAATCCGGCGGCACTGTTGTGCTCGTTACAGCCGTAGGCATGCCCGCAGACGGGCCCCGCGATTTTTTCCCCCTTACCTGCAACTATCTTGAAAGAACTTACGCCGCAGGACGCATCCCCGGTGGTTACTTCCGCCGCGAAGTAGGCCGTCCTTCCGACCGCGAAACTCTTGTTTCCCGTCTCATGGACCGCCCTATCCGCCCCATGTTCCCTAAAGGTTACCGCGATGAAGTTCAGGTAATCGCTACCGTTCTTTCCGCTGATACCGATACCAACCCCGATGTACTGGCTATGACCGGCGCATCCGCAGCTCTGCATATCTCAGACCTGCCTTTCAACGGTCCTGTTGCAGCAGCACGTGTCGGACTCGTAAACAATGAATTCGTACTCTACCCCACATACAAAGGTATTGCTGAACAGAGCGAGCTTAACCTCGTCTTCGCAGCTACCCGCGACGCAGTGATCATGGTTGAAGGCAGCTCTCAGTTCGTGCCCGAAAACACCATTGCCGAAGCACTGGAATGGGGTCACGAACAGATGGCTCCCATGTTCGACCTGCAGGACGCACTGCGTGAGAAAGTAGGCCGTCCCAAAATGGAAGTTGCCGAACCGGTAAAAGACGAAGAAGTTATCACTCTCGTAACCGAAAACTTTTCAGACGAACTCGATAAAGCTCTGACCATTCCCGGCAAGCTCGACCGTAAGGGTGCCAAATCTGAAGTCAAAGCTAAAGCCAAGGCTATGGTCGAGGAAAAATTCCCCGAAGAGCCGGAAAGAACCAAGGCTGTCGGCGATGTAATGGGCGACCTTGAAAAGAAAATCGTCCGCAAACGCATTGTTGAACAAGGCGTACGCATCGATGGTCGTGACCTGACCACTGTTCGTAATCTTTCCATGGAAGTCAGCAACCTGCCCATGACTCACGGTTCCGCCCTGTTCCGCCGCGGTGAGACATCAGCTCTCGCTGTCTGCACACTGGGCTCTTCACGTGATGAGCAGCGCTTTGAAACACTTATCGGTGAAGACACCAAACGTTTCATGCTCCATTACAACTTCCCCCCGTACTGCGTGGGTGAAGCCAAGTTCCTGCGTGCTCCTTCCCGCCGTGAAATCGGTCACGGAACTCTCGCAGAACGTGCTCTGACTCCGGTCCTGCCTAAAGCAGAAGATTTTCCCTTCACCATGCGCGTAGTTTCCGAGGTAATGGACTCAAACGGTTCTTCCTCCATGGCTACTGTATGCGGCACCACCCTGTCCCTCATGGACGCAGGTGTACCCATCAGCGCGCCTGTTGCCGGTATCGCCATGGGTCTCTGCCAGGAAGGCGACGAATACTATGTTCTCACAGACATCCTCGGTGACGAAGACGCTCTGGGCGACATGGACTTCAAGGTAGCCGGTACTGAAGACGGCGTGACCGCTATCCAGATGGATATCAAAATCAGCGGTATCCCCGCGGATGTTCTGCGCAATGCGCTCGGTCAGGCTAAAAAAGCCCGTCAGGTCATCCTTGATGATATGAAGAAGGTAATGCCCGCACCGAGAGCAGAACTTTCCGTGAACGCACCGCAGATGGAAGTACTGCAGATCAATCCTGAAAAGATCCGCGACCTCATCGGACCCGGTGGTAAAAATATCAAGGCGATTACTGCTGAAACCGCTGCCGACATCGACATTGAAGATTCCGGTAAAGTTTCCATCTTCGCTCCCACACTTGAGTCCCTCAAGAAAACTGTGGAAATGGTCCAGTACTACGACCAGACCGCAGAATTGGGCAAAAACTATGTGGGTACTGTTAAAAAGATCCTCGAAATCGGCGCGATTGTTGAAATCCTGCCCGGTCTTGAAGGCTTACTGCACATTTCTCAGATCGACGTTGAACGCATCGCTGAAGTTACTGATGTTGTACAGCTCGGTCAGGAAATCACCGTTAAGGTTGTTGAAGTACAGCCCAACGGACGTATCCGTCTTTCCCGTAAGGCATGGCTCATGGAGCAGGCCGGACAGGAAGTCGATCTTGAAAAATTCAAGATGGGCGCAGGACGTCCCAGCGGCCCCAGAGGCGGACGTGACGGTGGTCGTCGTGATGACAGACGTGACGACAGACGTGGTGGCGGACGCCGCGACGACAGACGCCGCAGATAAGCTGCTTCATAGCTTAGAATTATTAAAGCCGCCCGGTTCACACTGGGCGGCTTTTTTAGTACAAAAAGAGGGGATGCCTAGCGACATCCCCCGATTATTTATTAAGATCTTTCATCGAACACGCGCTTGGTCTTGGCAAAACTTCTGGGGAGAAATCCCGGCTTGAGAATTTCCACATTGGCACGCACGAGAATAAATTTCTTAATCTCATCGCGGATTGCATTGGCGAGATTTTCATCATTACCTTCGGAAACTCCGGGCTTGCGCTCCACACGCACGGACATATGATCCAGCCCGTTGCGCCTTTCCAGATAAATCTGGTACTCAGAACTGGCTTCCGGGAATGATTCCAGCACAGAAGCAATCTGACCGGGGTAAATATTAACTCCGCGGAAAATAAACATATCATCACTGCGACCGGAGATAAAATCATGCCGGGGCATTGAGCATCCGCAGGAACATTCACCGGGAATGATCCGGGTCATATCACGGGTGCGGTATCTTATCAGCGGAGAGGCTTCTTTATGCAGGGAAGTAACTACCAGCTCACCCACTTCGCCGTCAGGCACGGGCTTTAAAGTCGCCGGATCGATAATCTCGGCAATGTACTCATCTCCCCAGTAGTGAATGCCTTCGTGGGCGTTGCATTCAATCCCAGCACCGGGACCGTAGAGTTCGGTCATGCCGGTAATATCGTAGCTGCCTTCAAGTCCGAGAGATTCCTCAAACTGCTTACGCATTTTGGGAGAAACGGATTCGCCACCAAAGATACAACGCTTAAGTTTCAGACGGTCAGTGATCCCGGCCTTCTGAGCTTCTTCGCCAAGCAGCAGAGCCATAGAACCCGTGGCGCAAAGGCAGGTGGTTCCGAGATCTTCCAGAATCTGAAGCTGAATCTCAAGCATTCCCGGCCCCACCGGCAAAGTCATAGCCCCGAAATGTTCTGCACCGAGCTGGAAACCGGACCCGGCAGTCCAGAGGCCATAGCCCACACAGACCTGAACACGGTCAAGAGTAGTTAAACCCGGCAGCTCATAACAGCGGGCAAACATATTTTTCCATGTCTCAATATCATTACGGGTGTAGGAAAGAATTTTACGTTTACCGGTTGTTCCGCTGGACCCGTGGATACGAACAACATCCTCTTCGGGCACTGAGAGCAAAGGTAAGGGATAACCTTCTTTAAGATGATCGGCAGTGGTGAACGGCAGTTTTTGCAAATCATCAAGGGATTTAATATCTCCCGGTTCAACGCCCTGTTCCTTATACCGCTCCTGATAAAAAGGGCTGTTGGCAGCAGTATGCGCGACAGTCCATTTTAACCCTTCCAGCTGTTTTTCAGCCACTTCATCCGCGGTAAGTTCCGGTATAAATCTGTATTTGCCGCCCATTTTATGTCTCCGTAGAAAGCTTGTTCAATTATCTTATGTGTCGTATCCACGAATGGATCAATTGTTTTGCAGGGACACCCTAAATCTTCAAGTTATCCAAGGTCAATATGCATATAATTTCAATTAATATTTTCCAGATCGCGGTCTCGGCCCTGATCGGGGCAGCTCTAGGCAGTTTTTACGCTTGCGCCGTATTCCGTTACATCAACGGACAAACGCTGACCAACCCGCGCCGCTCAACATGCCCTAATTGCGGACACACCATCCGTTGGTACGAAAACATCCCGATACTCAGCTACCTGCTGCTGCGCGGTAAATGTTCATCCTGCAAAGGAAAAATAAGCGTCCTTTACGCGGTCATCGAGCTGGTTTCCGTTTTCTGGGCAGTACTGCTGATGATCACTTTCGGCCCTTCAACACAGTGGCTGGTCTATATGTTTTTCGGCGGACTCATGATTATCGCCTCATTCATCGACCTGCAAACCTTCATACTGCCCGACATAATCACCATCCCCGGTTCAATAGCGGCAATTCCCTGCGCGGCTCTACTCACCCCCGTAGGCTGGGAAGAAGCACTGCTGGGCGCAGGCATAGGCGGAGGCCTGTTCTGGTCTTTGCGGCTGCTCTACCGTGGTCTTAAAGGCGTGGAAGGACTAGGTCTGGGAGATGTAAAAATTATGTTCATGATCGGCGCACTGGCCGGACCGCAAAATCTGCCTCTGGTCATTACCGTTTCTGCGTTTACCGGACTTCTGGCCGGTCTGATCATGATGCTGCTGGATAGAGAGCAGGAATACGGATCAATGATCCCTTTCGGCCCGTTTCTGGCGCTGGGATCAATGCTGACAATTCTTTACGCCGAACCATTCTGGAACTGGTACCTGATATAATAAAAGGGAGGATGCCAAAAGCATCCTCCCTTTTGTACCGTCAAAACGGATAATATCTATTATACTCCGAACGGACCGAACTTCTTGACGTATTCCTGAAGTTCTTCCCAGAGATGCTCGGAGAATTTGTCATATTTTTCTGCTGCGCTGTCATAGCTTTCCAGCTTTTTAACAACATTTGCAGCTTTCTGGTAAACAGATTTGAATTCAGCCTCATCCATTCCAGCCATCTGCATAGCTTCATCTTTGGAAAGGTGACCTGTATGGGCAAAAACCGCAGACAGAACGCCCATCATATTTTTTACGTTCTTTTGAGCCATCTAATACTCCTTAATAAAATGAAAAAATTATCAACACCTCACTTCCTCAGCCTCAATTAACACTATTTAATTCATAATTGCAAGCAGTTCCATGTGACAGATAGCGCTTTAGCCGGAATCGTACAAATATAAGAAATGCCCTCAACATTGCTTTTTACTGACCGCAAACGTACTATCCTGTTTTTTAAACATCAGGTTGAACAAAATTTATGAAATCCGTAATTCACTCAGCTTCATGCTGATTATGAGATAAAATATGAATAATAACACCATCTGGATTAACGCGGGCGAGGCCTCCGGTGATATGCACGGAGCAAAGCTGGCTGAAGAACTTATGAAACAGTCACCCGGGCTGAAAATCATGGGCATGGGTGGATCGGCCATGGAAAAGGCGGGCTGCGACATCCGCTATCCCATGCAGTTGATATCACTGGTCGGGCTGACCGAAGTACTGCCTAAACTTCCCCGGTTACTGAGACTTTTCGGCCAGATAGAGGATATTCTGAAAAAGGAACGTCCCAAAGCGATCATATTGATCGACTGCCCGGACTTTAACTTCCGACTGGTTAAAATCGCCCGTAAGCTGGACATTCCGGTATATTATTACATCACACCGCAAATATGGGCATGGCGGCAGGGCCGGGCAAAATTCCTGCAGAAAAACGTGCGAAAAATTCTCTGCATCCTGCCTTTTGAGCAGCAATTTTTCAAGGAGAGAGGTGTTGACGCCCAGTATGTCGGTCATCCGCTGCTGGACCTTATGCCGCTTGAGGAGCTCGATGCCATTGAACCGGACCCCAATCTCGTTGGTATCCTTCCGGGAAGCCGCAGCAAAGAGATATCATCCCTGCTCCCGGAATTCGCCATCGCGGCAGAACGGCTGCTCAAAGACTTTCCCGAGCTGAAATTTTCCATTGCCCGCGCACCGGGTGTAAAAGAGGAAAAACTACGACGCTTTTGGCCCAGCCACATTCCGGTGACCATCAATCAACCGGAAAACAGATATCGGCTGATGCGCAATTCCAACGTAATCATGGCCGCTTCCGGTACTGCTACACTTGAATGCGCCCTGATCGGTACACCGACGCTGGTAGCATACAAGATGTCCGCCCTCAGCGGATTTCTGGCCAAGAAAATTCTCAAAATAAAATACGTCAGCCTTGCCAATATTATTCCGGATCAATTAATTCTCCCGGAATACCTGCTGGAGAATGCCACGGCCGATAATTTCTATAAGCAGATCCACCAGTGGGTGAAATCCCCTGAATCAGCTCAAAAAGTGCGTGAACAATTGGGCGAACTGCGTAGAATGATAGGTGCTCCGGGCGTTGCCATCCGTACTGCAGAAGTCATTTTAAACGACATAAATAACGGCTGATCCCAAGAGGATGTCAGACTGAATACTATGATTAAAATTTACCTCATATTAGCTTTACTGACCACACTCATCCTCTGCGGCTGCGTTGCCCGCAAGACCGTGGGGAGACACGGTTTTTATTCCAGCAAGTCTCCTTCTCTAACCATAAATTTCAACAACCTTGAATACATGGGAGAATCCAAAGAGACAGAAGGCACAGCCAATGTGCGTACCTATTTCTACTCCGACGGAAAAGGTGATGAAGGCGCGTTCGTGGAAATTATCAACCTGCGGCAAGACTGGAAATTACGGCCCCGGAAAGTGCCGGGAGAAGAACTTCCCAACACCGGCATCTATACACGCGAAATAGCGGGAGAGAGATTTTATTGCCGAACGTTCCTCATCCCGCCCGAATCCGGTAAAAGTGGTCTGGCATCCCTGCCCGTATACACGGCGGTGCGAGTTTGCTGCAAACTTATATCCCCGGCACAAAAAATCTCAATAGGATATGCCGGAAGAGTTGATCTCGCGCAGGCCGAGCGACTGTTCACTTCTCAAAACTATGGCGAATTGACTCAGAAGCAGAAAGATTTTTTTGCTGCCTTTGAGGAACGGGCAGATAAAGCTCTTGATATGAAAACTTACCGAAAAGGCGATGTAAGCGAGAAAGTAGAAACTACCAAAACATTGGAAAATCCATGGTATAAGTTCACGGACTTTCTACCCTTTAAAAGCCAAATCGGGAAATTGCCGCGCTGACCTTCCTGATTCGCCCTTCTCTTTTCTGAAAATTACGATCATTTAAACAAAAAAAACCCCGGAGCCGATCCCCGGGGTTTTTCTGACTTTGGACTCGCTGTGAAACAATCACCGTGACTGCTTCACAATTCACAAACTGATTAACTTATAACTATACGCAGCCGGTAGGCTTGGGCAGACCAGCCATTTTACAAGCTCCCTTACCGGGACCGGAGGGGAACAGCTCATAAATGTGTTTAAGTTTGAATCCGGTAACCTTGGAAAGGATGCGGACCATGGGTGCGATACCGTTCTTCTTGTAGTAGTCCTGCAAGAAGTCGATAACTTTCTGGTGCTCTTCATTCAGTTCTTTGATGCCTTCGCCTTCTTTACAGAAGTCAACCCACTCGGGGCACCAGTCTTCGAACTTAAGCAGGAAACCGTCTTCGTCTACGTCAAAACTTTTTCCCTCAAATTCAACGATTGCCATGTAAAAACCTCCTAAAAAAATTAATCGTAAAAGCGTATCTGACGCTTTAACAACAGGATATAGTGAATTTCCCGAAATCCAATTTCGGAGAAAATTTCTCACTCACCCAATGTGCCAATTAAAACCTTGGCAAAAAAAATTCAAGTGAAATATTATATGAGTTTGCATATTTCACACAAAAATGTCCAAACAATGAGCTGAAAGCTACTACTTTCAACAAATTCCACCATCTAAAATAAAATTCCCCTTAAGTGCAAAGCGGAAAATCTTTACATTTCTTTTGCATCCACAATCAAAAGCACACGGCATATTTATCCCTACACAAACACATAACATACTACAAAAAAAGATATTTTTTCCATAGGAACGGTTCCTGCTTGCGTCTTTTTATAAAATCAGGAGGAACAAAAATGGAAATCAGCTTTGCCAACGAATCAGTAAAAGCACCTCTGCAAAAAGAGCATACCCGCCACGCCCCGGCTTCCGAAGTCACCCGCGAGCACAAATTAGACTCTATTTCGGGCAACATCAGAGCCGGCCTCAACTCCCGCGCAGAAGATCCCGACCAGCTTCTGGAGCAGACCGTGGAAGCCAGCGCAAACGAGGGAGCCATTGATGGAGCACACGATTTCAACATGGCCAGAGTCATGGAACTTCTTTCCGACCCTCTGTTGCAGAAAGATATTCCTTAGTCGCCGGATCAGAACCAAAAACGTTTTTCACAGGACAAAGCCGTTTTTCAGTTTATATTCTGGCAGATTGAATGTAGTTACATGCAGATAACAGAAGCTGGCAGACTGTGACTATATATGCGGGTACAGAAATTGTTGTAACACCGCTGAAGATCTCTTTTTATCAGTCTGAGGCAAAGGCCCGGAAACATTATTTCCGAGCCTTTGCCTTTTCACGTTCAAAATGATACCAAAAAGAAGATTCAGGCCACAACCGATCACGGCAACTTTCTATGAATAAAATCAACTTGATAAAAACCCCGGATAAACGAACCCCCGGCTACCCTCCCATGGAGTCTACCTTGACTCCCCCACGGCCGGTGGAAATCGATCCTGCGTGGGCAGTTCCTTCCGCCAGCCAATGTATGAGCTGGTGGGATGACTATAAGATGCTGGACAACATCAAAGCCCACAGTATGCTTGTTGCCAAAGTTGCGGTTCAGGCCGCTACCCTTGCGGTAGAATCGGGGATAAAACTGGATATCCCCACCATTCAGGCTTCCGCCCTGCTGCACGATATTGCCAAAAGCTACTGCATCCACCACAGCGGCAACCACAGCCAGATAGGCGCCGCATGGACAATACAGCTCACCGGCAACCCGGCTATAGCCATGGGCGTTCTGCATCATGTCTTCTGGCCCTTTGAACCGGATGCTGACAAATATTTCCTTCCGCTGGTTATAAGTTACGCTGATAAGCGCGTAATGCATGACACATTCACCACACTTGAAAAAAGATTCAATGATTTGAAAGTGCGCTACGGCAGGACTGAAAAAATCAAACAAAGAATTCACAAAACTTTCGAGCAGGCCCTGACTCTTGAAGAGCGGCTCGGCAAACTAATCGGAGTTGATCTCAATGCATGTTCTCTTGATTGCGGGCGGCTGGTCTGACGAACGGGAAGTATCTCTGAGCGGAGCTAAAGGGATTGAAAAAGCGCTTCTGGAACTCGGACATGACGTAGAGTTTGTAGATCCCGCAAAAGATTTTAAAAATATCCTGCTTTTGGCAGAACATGCTGATTTCGCCTTTATCAACCTGCACGGTTCTCCGGGCGAAGACGGTCTTATCCAGGCCATGCTCAATCAAGTCAACTGCCCCTATCAGGGAGCTGAGCCTGAAAGCTCTTTCCTGACTCTGAACAAAGCGGCAACCAAAACCGTATTTGACCATCACTCAGTCCGCACTCCACGCTGGGATCTGTACTGTGCGGCTAAGGGCTGCAAAGAATCCAGTAATATCGAACCCCCGGTATTCATCAAACCGAATACAGGCGGCTCCAGCCTCGGCATGACCTTTGCCCGTACCCGTGAAGAGCTGGAGAACGGCTTGGAAACAGTCTTCAAGCTAGGAGACAGCGCACTGGTGGAAGAATTCATCGACGGAGTTGAAGTCACCTGCGGCATTCTCGACGGAGAACCGCTGCCGCTGATCATGATCAACCCACCGGAAAATGCCGAATTCTTTGATTACCACAGTAAATACGCCCTTGACGGGGCGGAAGAGATATGCCCCGCTCCCATTTCCGCCGAGCTGACTGAAGAGATTCAGCAGATTACGGCCAAGGTCCACAAGCTACTGGGCTTAAGCGATTACAGCAGGGCTGATTTTATAATTTCTGAAGGGGTGCCTTACCTGCTGGAAGTAAATACTCTTCCCGGCATGACCCCTACAAGCCTTGTCCCGCAGGCCGCTCAGGAAGCCGGCTATCCGTTCAATGAACTGATTGCAAAACTCATTGAGCTGGGACAAAAAAAGCGGAAGTAACTTTTTCAAACGGAAACGTCAGGATCAACACATGTCAGCATCGCTCAAACTCAAAACTGTTTCATTCCTCTACAGTCTCGGCTGGAAGGCCGCCATTCCTTTCCTTAAGAAAAATGACAGGTTAAAGGAAAACTTTGATCGCAGGACCCTGAAACACAGCCTGCCGCCTCGCGCGGATGTCTGGATTCAGGCCGCCTCAGCAGGTGAAGCAAAGATAGCCTCCCGGATAATGGAAAATATTTCCATGCCCAGCCCGACAAAATTTCTGTTGACCACCAATACCGAGCAAGGACTTTCCGAACTTGAAAGAACCGCTTATAAGCTGACTCCCAACCCTCGAAAAATTTCCGCATCCGCAACTTATTTTCCTTTTGACAGCCCGGATATCGCCCGCAAGGCACTTGAAGCCGTATGTCCGAAGCTGGTCGTGCTGATTGAAACCGAGATTTGGCCCGGTTTCCTTTCCGCATGTAAAGATCTCGGCATTAAAGTGATCATCGTCAACGGACGCATGACCACAAAAAGTCTTGCCGGATATATGGCCCTGCCGGAATTTTTCCAGTCGGTTGCACCGGAAGAAATTCTCGCTATATCAGAGGATGATGCCACCCGCTTCCGGACTCTTTTTGAGATAGAAAAAGTCTCGACCATGCATAATGTCAAATTCGACAGCACCGCAACAGCAGCGGCAGTTCCTTACACCGCCAATCCGCTCTCATCAATTTTCCGACCCAAAACTCCGTTCATAATACTGGGTTCCGTGCGCAAGGAAGAAGAATCACAGGTCCTCAAGCTGGCTGAATCACTGAAAAAAGAACGTCCAAAGACCGTAATAGGACTCTTTCCGCGCCACATGCACCGTATAGAGGCATGGAAAAAAATGCTCGAAGACGCCGGGCTGCCATGGGTGCTGCGTTCTGAAATCGATAACACAGTACCCTTCGGACATGTTGTACTCTGGGATGTATTCGGTGAAATGCAATCCGCACTTTCCCTCGCCCGCGCGGCCTTCATCGGCGGTTCGCTGGCTCCGGTGGGAGGACAGAATTTTCTGGAACCGCTTTCCCACGGTGTAACACCGGTCATCGGACCCTACTGGTCAAACTTCACATGGGTGGGCGAAGAAATTTTTGAAAGGAAACTGGCCCGTCAGGAAAAGGATTGGGAAGGCGTATTGCAAACTCTTCTCGATATAAGCAAACGAGCCTTCAAGCCTGAAAAGGTTAAAAAAGATTTTGAAAAATACCTTGCAGAAATGCGCGGCGGGACTGAAGCCGCGTGTGAAGCAATTAAGAGAAATATTTAGATTTACCGCCGGTGGACCCTCAGGGACCATGGAAACGTTCATTAAACTTCGCCATATAGCTTTGCCAGACTACCACTGTCTAACCAAAGCGGCAAAGGGCTACTAAAAAAGTTTTGGGCTTTAAAACCTTTTTAGAAGGATTTAAGCCGCCAAAGGCAAAACCGGATAAACAAAAGCGTGAAGCGCACCAAACAGGTTTTTAAATAAATGAGTATAAGTTACGGATGCTACGGCATTATTCCGGCCCGTTATGAATCGAGCCGTTTTCCAGGTAAGCCCTTAGCGGATATCTGCGGCAAGCCTATGTTCTGGCATGTCTGGAACCGTGCCTCCAAATGCCCGGAAATGGATAAGGTAGTCCTTGCCACTGATAGTGAGATAATCCTCGAAGCGGCAGAAAGACACGGAGTACCGGCGGTAATGACCGCAACGGACCATACAAGTGGAACCGACCGTGTTCTTGAGGCGGCCCGCAAATTAAACCTTCCTGCTGATTCCGTGGTGGTTAATATTCAGGGCGATGAACCCTGTCTGGAGCCGGCGATGATTTCGGAACTGGTTTCTCCATTTGCCAAAGACGGGGTGCTGGTAACCACCCTGGCCTCGCCCATCGGCGCGGAAGAAGCACTAAGTCCGGATCGGGTAAAAGTAGCACTTGCAAAAGATGGCCGGGCGTTATACTTTTCTCGCTCACCAATTCCATTTTCCCATCAGGGCGACGGGGATTACCTTCTACATATCGGCCTTTACGGCTTCCGCATGGAAGCCCTTGAAACCTTTGCCGGCACGGAAGCTTCGCCTCTTGAAAAGAGAGAGAGGCTGGAACAGCTCCGACTGCTGGAAAACGGAATACCCATCCATGTCACCATTACCGAACACTCCTGTCACGGAGTGGACCGTCCCGAGGACTTGGATACAGCCATTAAGATTCTTGAGAGGGAGAAAATATGAAAGCCATACTGGCACTTGAAGACGGCACATACTTTGAAGGAACTTCCTTTACCGGCCCCGGTGAATGCGGCGGCGAAGCCATCTTCAATACCGGCATGACCGGATATCAGGAAGTCCTTACCGACCCCTCCTACACCGGACAGATGGTATGCATGACCTATCCGCTAATCGGCAACTACGGTATCACCAAAGAAGACATCGAATCCGCAAAAATCCATGTTGCCGCTTTCATCGTTAAGGAATGCTGCAAGCATCCATCAAACTGGCGCTCTGTGATGTCTTTGCCTGACTACCTCATAGAGGCTGGAGTCATGGGCATTGAAGGCATTGATACTCGCGCTCTTACCCGCCATCTGCGCCTGAACGGCGCCATGCGCGGCATTATTTCCACCGAAGAACTCGATCCCGCAAAGCTGACCGAGAAGGCTAAAAAACTGCCTACAATGGAAGGCCAGAACCTTGCTGATAAAGTGACTTCCGAAGGCTGCTACACATGGCAGGACGGTAAGCCGGTTCCGGTTGAAGTTCTCACTGGTTATAACTGGAGTACCCAGAAACCACATCTGGTGCTCATCGATTACGGTCTGAAATGGAACATTCTGCGTTTACTGGATGAGCAGGGATTTGAAGTGCTCTGTGTGCCATCCCACTACAGTGAGGAGCAGGTTCGTGCTCTTGAGCCGGATGCAATCTTCCTTTCCAACGGCCCCGGTGACCCGGCAGTGCTTGACCATGCTGTGGCAAGTGCCAAATCCTACTGCGAAGATCTACCCGTGGCAGGGATCTGCCTTGGACATCAGATTCTCGGACAGGCACTTGGCGGAAAAGCCTTTAAGCTGAAATTCGGTCATCATGGCTGCAACCATCCGGTAATGGACATGGAAAGTGAAAAAATTGAGATTTCTTCACAAAATCACGGTTTTTGCGTTGACATTTCTGACTGTTCCGATCTTAAAGTTACACATAAAAATCTTAATGACGAAACTTTGGAAGGCTTTGCCCATAAGACCAAACCTATCATTGCCATCCAGTTTCACCCGGAAGCAGCTCCCGGTCCGCACGACAGCTGCTACTTCTTCGCTAGATTCCGTAATCTTGTAAAAGAAGCAACCGGTAAATAAAAAGCGCTAAATACGTCGGAGACGAATATGTCCGGTGAATTGACTAACGCCAGAAAAAAGCTGGCAACCGTCCCTTCCCTGCTTAAGCAGCAAAAAGCGATGGCAGCAGTACAGTCAGCCTATGACGCGGTGCTGGTCATGCTCAAAGGCGGCTTGATGAAAGCCGAGCGAGAAGAATTTCAGGAGCTGGTAGACAGCACTGTTCACATTCTGAACAGTGATAAAAAGCTCAGGGAAGATTACCCGCTCATCATCAACTACACTCCCGGCGAGGAGAAAGCACTCCTTGAAACACTGCGCGAGATTCTGCAGGAATTGCAAAAGAATGTCAGTGCGGGTGCGCAGGAACTCCTCAAAGCAATGGAGAAGCGCAAAAGAGAGCAACTGGAAAAAGGTCAGGCCCTGATCGAAGAGGACAAAGTTTCTGAAGCCCAGAAACTCTACAATGCCTTAATCAGGGAATTCAAGGATGACACAGAACTTCGCGCTGAAATTGCAGATAAATTCATCAAGGCCGGACTTTATAATGAAGCCCTTGATTACCTTGAAGATGCATTAAAAAACGATCCTAATGCGATCTTTCTTTACAACCGCATCGGAATTGTACTGCGCAAGATGAAAGATTTTGAAGCTGCTGAAAAATATTACCTCAGGGCCCTCAAAATCAATAACAAAGATGAATACCTCTACTTCAATACCGGCCGTCTTTACTACGACTGGAAGAAGTGGGAGAGAATGGCAAAAGCGGCAGAAAAAGCCCTCGCCATCAATCCTAACTTTGCTGAAGCAGAGAAGATGCTTAAGTTCGCCCAGAAAAAAATCGGCTAGAAAATTTATCCGGAGATTATCCGGCCTTTTCATACACTGATCAGGACGCAACCGGCATTCGGTTCAGCATTTACTAATAAAATCAATTATCAAGGAGGACTGTTTTTTCAGTTCTCCTTTTTTAATAAGAATGGATATGAAATATATTTTACTTGACCGTGACGGAACCATTATCCGCGACAAGCACTACCTGAGCGACCCTGAGGGAGTGGAACTTTTTCCCAATACCGCAGAGGGACTTAAAGCCATGCAGGATGCCGGGTACGGTTTGATAGTGACCACAAATCAATCCGGAATCGGGCGTAACTACTACGCCAAGTCGGACATGGAATCCGTAAACAGGCGTATGTCGGAACTTCTGGCTGAATACGGCATTGAATTCAAGGCCATCTACTTCTGCCCGCATGCACCGGAACAGAAATGCGATTGCCGCAAACCGGCGCCAGGCATGTTTGATCAGGCCATCGCCGAATTCGGCATGAACCCCGAAGAATGCTTTGTTATCGGCGATAAGCTCTGTGATGTGGAGCTGGGCTTGGCCCGCAAGGCCGGGTCTATTCTGGTGCGGACCGGAAAAGGTCTTAAGGAAGAACAAAAATGCATCGGTAAAGCAGACTACATCGCTGACGACCTGCTGGATGCGGCAAATTACATAATAGGCTTAACTGATGAATAAAGTTCTTACCTTGAAACAATTTCAGGATCTTGCACTGGAAATGATATACCTCGAACCGCATGTGGAAGTGACTGCGGAAAATTTTCATATGGGTGATGAAGAAAGAGGCATTGAAAAGACTGCCGAAGTCTACGGATTTTCGCGCCACAGCAAACCGGGCTACGAAATTATTTTCGACTGGGTGGCGAAAGGCAATCTCGACGGTTTCCTTATCGATATGTTCGATTTCACCATAGAGACGTATAAAAAAGGCGACTTCTGCCCTATATTCAAAGGTGCAGTGGTGCTGGATGATTACAAAGAACCTTTTGAAGGCCATGAAATTGCTCAGAAAATCATGGAACTGATAAAACCGGAACAATGGACAAGGTGGATTATAGAATACCTGCCTGAGCCGCGCATGCTTGTAAATCCGGAAGACTGATTCCATTTTGCAAAATCATCTAAAAGGTCCACCCTGTAAACACAGGGTGGACCTTATTTTTCCGGGGTTATTTCAATTTCTGGGCTGAAACAAGCAGAATACCTTTACTTGAGTCGCTCCATGTCCTGCTAAAATTACCGAACCCGCAATCGCGCAAATTGTTTTCCAAAATATCCGGTTCTATAAAATGGGAGAAATATCCCGAAAAGGTAGTGATAACCTCTAAAGATGCCATTGTCTGGGGAGGCAGTCGACTTTCTGTCTTGGCATAATGGTTGGCGCAAAACCAGCCTCCGGGACGAATAGATTTAGCGATCTTATCCAGCAGGGGCTTAATATTTCCCCGGCAGGCATAAAGGACATGTGAAACAAAAAATAAATCAAAATCCATTTGCGGCAACTCATCTTTGTGCATATCAAGTCCGACCGTGTTCACTCTCTTCCCGTATCCCATATTCCTGCACCGTTCCTCTGCAAGAGGGACTACATGAGGCTGGTCCATAAGTATCCCGTTCATCTTGGGATTTCGTTCCAACAACGCCATCGTATAGTTCCCGTGATTTCCTCCCAGATCACCCATAAGCCGAAAATCACCAAATCCAGGCAAAGAACTGATGGCGGAGACAGTCTCATGCATACCGCTGCTCAAAGCCTCCTGCGCAGTGCCTTCCATGACTTCGACAGCGGACCAATTGCTATCATTCTCATCTCTTTTGCTCTTTTTGCCGCGCAGCAGATTTCCCATGTCATGGTTCACAGCAGTACAAAAACCCATGACCAATTCTATCGACAATCCTTGATATAAGGGCGAAGTGCTTACAAGATATTCAGAGGCAACAGGAGTATTGGAAATAATATTGTGCCGTTTTTGCACCAGATTACACGACTCTAATAAATCCAAAATAGACCCGAGCATTAATTCATCAAACTCAAAGAACTCAGCCAGTTCGCTTTTACTGCGCGGCTTTACCTCAAGCGCATCGAAAAGCTTAAATTTTACGGCCTCCATTATGACCTGTGCTGTCACTCCGCGCATGATCATACTGCGTACCGGCGCAAAATCCTGTTCAGGTATGGGGTAATTCATGTAACCTCCGAATAGTGTTTAGATGCTAAACACTATTGTTAAAAAAATTATTTTAGATAGTTATCCATCCACTCATTCATTTTACTACAGATCTCGTCAAACATTTGCAGCTCCTCCTGTGACATCGCACGTAAATAATCAATAAACTCACTGTCGTGGTTTAAATGAAAATCATAATGATTGTCGCTGGCTTTTTTTCCGGCCCCGGTCAATTTCAATATAACCTTAGCCCCGTTTTCAGGATCTGGCTCTTTAACTATCAACCCTTTTTTAACTAATTTGCTAACCAACTGCGAAATGGCTCCCTTAGTGACACCAGACTCCTGGGCCAGTGCGGTCACACCGCATCCTCCCAGCCGGTCTATAGCAGCAAGGGTATGAATTTCAGACGGATATAAATCTAATCCGATTCCAAAATCAAAAGCGCGCTTCTCCACCATATTATACTTAGCAAGTACTCTGCCCATCTCCTGCATATGAGGAATTACTTCGTTTACCTTTCTCATAGTCTTAGTGTTTAGATGCTAAACAGTTTTGTGTCAATCCCATTTTACAAATATTTGGACTGTTGCTACATATAGTAAATGGAAAAAAGAACTATTTTGCCGGGTAAAACTTACCTAATCTTATTTTGCATATTGCTAATTACCATATTCGGCACAGTTGCTACCGCTTCTGCTTCTGCCACTCCAGCCCGTTTTCCTATTACCGATCCTTACAAAGCCACTATTTTTGGCACTCCGCCGGAACTAAGACACAAGCTCAAAAAACCGATCATCCCGGAAGAATGTGAAATTGAAATAGATGAACGCAGAATTCCGGACATTTTCTGGTACAGTGAAACATATTACTATTCCACGGCAATGCAGGAAAAAGAAGCTCCGCTCCTGTTTATCATCGCCGGGACAGGATCGGAACATGATTCCACAAAAATGCGTTTCCTTACCCAGCTTTTTTACGAGGCCGGCTACCATGTAGTCGCCCTCTCATCACCCACACATATGAACCCCGTGGTCAGTTTTTCAAAATACGCCGCCCCCGGTTACGTGCCTTATGATGTGGAAGACCTCTACCGGGCCATGAAGTGGATTAAAGCCGACCTTGCAAAAGGATACAAAATCCGAAACTACAGCATCACCGGATACAGCCTTGGAGCCATGCATTCTGCCTTTCTTGCAAAGCTGGACTCAGAACGCAAAGAGTTCAATTTTCAGCGGGTGCTGATGCTGAATCCCCCGGTGAGCCTTTATTCTTCAGCACTTAGATTTGATTCATGGCTTAGCCCGGAAAACCTCGGGGATAAAACTCCACGCGAAGTCATCGATAATCTCATTGAAGCTTTTTCGGAAATCTATGTTCAGTCCGACATTGTCGACCTTGATGACAACTTCCTTTATGCCCTTTCACAGCACACTAATTTTTCAAACATGGACATGAAGGCCATCATTGCCGTTGCATTCAGAATGTCTTCATCAAGTATGATTTTCAGCTCCGATGTATGCCTCAATGCCGGATACATCGTCCCGGTGAATAAACATCTGTCCATAGGCGATAATCTTATGCCCTACCTCCGAGTTGCCGCGGCTGTTTCCTTTGAAGATTATGTGGATGAATTTCTGCTGCCCTACCTGCAGTTCCTGAAACCGGGAACAACCAAGGGAGATCTGGTAAAAAATTGCGATCTGGGCAGCATTAAGGACTTCCTCAGTAAGTCAGATAATATTTTTGTTCTCGGCAATGAAGATGACATCATTTTGAATGACGCCGATCTGAAATTCATAAAAGAGACCTTTGGTGACCGTGCTTTTCTTTTTCCGCATGGAGGTCACTGCGGTAATATGATGTTTGAACCGTATGACCGCAAAGCTCTGGAGCTGATTCAATGATTAAAAAAATATTCAGCTTCATCCTGCTCTCCCTGTTGCTTCAGGGTTGCGCAACAATCATAAAAGAAGACCCTTCGCTGACCCTGAAACCACAGGGATTCATCGCCCCGGTCTCCCATGCCCCGCGTGCGGGCAAACCGCATAGCAAGCAAGCCGACCTTGAGTTTCTGGAAGTACATGACCCGTGGGACGCCATGAACCGGCACATCTATTCGTTTAACGCCCGTTTTGACCGGGCCGTATATCTTCCGGCAGTAAACGTTTACACCACAGTGCTGCCTCTGCCGGTCCGTGAAGGAGTGACCAACGCGGTCAATAACCTGAACGAAGTAAAATCCTTTACCAACGGAATTCTGCAATTCAATGGGGATAAAACCTCGAGAGCCTTTTCTCGCTTCCTGATCAACTCCTCAGTAGGACTTCTGGGTATATTTGATGTGGCATCCATGTGGGATTTAAAAAGCATGGAGACAGGATTCGCCGATACTCTGGGTGTTTGGGGACTGCCCCCCGGACCATATGTAGTTCTCCCCCTTCTGGGCCCATCCAGTGTACGCGATTCCGGCGGTGCTCTGGGTGATTTCGCCCTGCTGTGGTACGAAATGAACTGGGTTTACGACCTTGCCGGAGTAGACGAAGGACGAACAGCCATCGGTATTGGAGAATCCACCATACGCGGGTTGAGCCTGCGCGCCAACGTACCTTTCCGCTACTACCAGACCGGTTCGCCCTTTGAGTATGATCTGGTCCGTTTCCTCTACAGCAAAAAACGCGAGCTTGATATGATACGCGAAAAATCAGGAACTCCTGATCCCGGACGCCCGTACATGAAGAAAGATTTCGATACCCTCCGCAAGAACAGGGAACAGGAAAGAACCGACTAACAACTAGTTCAGCCGGCTGAAACGGACACGGTATTCACGAGGGCTCACTCCGGTCATACTCTTGAATAAACGGCGGAATGATGAGGGGTTATCATAACCGACCAGAGCTGTTATCTCTTCCACTCCCTTGGAACTGACCTCAAGCAGATGACGCGCAGCTTCGATGCGTAATTGCTGCAAATAATTATTCGGAGTCATGCCCGTAGATTTTTTGAAACGGCGCATTAAAGTCCGTTCACCAAGCCCCGCTTTCTCAGCGAGGACCGCAACAGTTACCGCAAGAGAGTAATTATCCTGCATCCATTCCTGTACCCGCAGAATTTCCTTATCTACCAACCCGCTCTTCGCAGCTTTACTATCAAACATGAAATATGGAGTCTGCACATCACGAGTGGAATCCATAACCAGAACTTTCGCACAGCCGGCTGCAACTTCCCGGCCCATAAATCTTGCCACAATATGCAGGGCCAGATCCTGCCATGCCATGGCCCCTCCGGCACATATATAATTTCCCCCGTCTATGAGCATCCGCCGGGGCTGGAGATCCACATTCGCAAAGCGGGACGAAAAATCAGACGCCAGTTTCCAATGCGTGGTAGCGGGACGACCTTCCAGTATTCCCGCACGGGCCATGAGAAATGATCCGGCACACGCCGAGGCGAGAATCGTTCCCTGCCTCTCCAGTTCCGCGAGACGATCCATAAGCGCTTTGTTATCAAGCAATGCGTCTATTTTACCAAATACCGGGGGAAGGACCAGAATATCTGGTTGAAGATCGAGAATACTACCGCCAACATACACAGGGATTCCCAAGTACCCGCTGACTCTATTCCCGTCCGGGCTTAGAATATCCAGACCGCTGAATTCATTTTTCCCACCGGACTCATGCTTCAGTGAATTGGCGATGCTGAAAATCTCCAGAACACCGCTAACTCCGCTGACCAGACAATCATCATAAGCTAAAACTGCAACACTTTTCATGGACACATTGTCATTTTCAGCACTGTTATTGTCAATACTGACACTTATTTTTTTACGGATTTCTGTCAGAATTGAATCAACAGAAACAAAAATATTTAATACGGAGGACAGAAATGACGAAAAAAGCACTTATAATCATCGATATACAGAACGACTATTTTCCTGGTGGCAGATTTCCTCTTGAAGGCAGTGAACAAGCGGGGGAAAATGCGGCAAGGGTTCTCGACTACTTCAGACAAAACGGCCTGCCGGTAATCCATATTAGGCACATTTCAACAAAGGAAGGAGCTGCTTTCTTCCTTCCGGGAACCGAGGGAGCGGAAATCCACCAATGCGTTAAACCTCTGGAGGATGAAACTGTTGTACTTAAGAATTTCCCTAACAGCTTCCGGGAAACCGTGCTTGAGGATGAACTCAAGAAATTGGGCGTGCAGGAGCTGGTTATCTGTGGAATGATGAGCAACATGTGCGTGGACGCCACCACCCGCGCAGCAGTGGATATGGGCTATCAATGCACAGTAGTTCACGATGCCTGCTGCGGAGCCGCCCTTGAGTTCAACGGAGTTAAGTCCGAAGCGGCAGAAGTCCATGCGGGGTTCATGGCTTCACTTGGAATGACCTATGCTTCTATGGTGAGCGCGCAGGAACTGACCGCCTAACGCACGTTCTGAACTCGAAGATAGAGTACCAGCCCCAGCATGGTCATAGCTATACCGGACCAGCCGAGTATGCCGGGCAATGTTCCATGCAGGAGGATAACTTCCCCGGCCAGCGAAAAAAGAACTTCCATGGACTGGGTGCAATCAGCCGCGGCCAGTTCTGCCGCTGTCCGCGCCTTGTGCCGGGCGTAAAGAAACAGGCTGGTCGCGGCAATACCTGAAAACATAGCAACCAAAGCGGTGTTAAAAATCTGCTCGGTCTGAGGCATCGGCGGATGACTTATAAGAATCAGCCCGGCCCATAGGGGGATAGACCCCAAAGTCAGAAGCAGCACTCTGCAAAAGGGGTCATCCATGGTCGGATCGTCCAAAGAAGGAATCAGGCTGCTGCCGCCGTTTCGGGCTTCCCAGACCAGCTGATTACCGAAGGGATAAGCAAAAGCGGCGACAAAGACAGGAATTGCGCCCAGTAGAACCGCACTCAAGGAGCTTGATTCCATGCGCTCAATATTTATCAGCAACACTCCGGCGAAGATGATCAGAGTTAACAGAATGGCCCTTAGCGGAACCCTTTTCCCGAATCCCAGCAGAACCAGCGGTGTAGCCAGAATCGTGGTCTGCCATGTGGCGGCAACAACCCAGCCGGGCGAATATGAAGCACTGAAAGTTATCAGGGCATAAAAAACACCGAACCCGACTCCCCCCGCCAGAGTCCAGAATTTCCAATGTTTCAGGTAGAGTCTGATGGATCGCAGCAGCAAGTCACGGCGGAACAGCCCAAGGCCTACAAATAAAAATACCAGCATCCAGAAATAACGCAGGCTGGCTGACCAAACCCAGTGCCCGCCATCTAGACTCATGGCTCTGTTAAGAACAAAAGTGGTACTGAAAAACAGAGCCGCAAGAACACCGGTCAAAATAATCTTCATCAAAAATCTCCGTAAATCAAATTCTACATATCGCCTTTAATAATCATGTCCGAAAGCTTCATCAAATCGCCTGAGCTTGGAATCATACCCCGCTGGAAGGAAGGGGCGTGGGCACGGCCCCGAAAATAATCCTCGGCCCACTTAACTACCGCCGGATTAAAGAATCCCGGATTATTTAAAACAATGTATGCCTTGGCTGCACCATCATCTTTTTCAGCCTGACGGGAAAAATTTGATTCATGAATATGATGAACGTAAAGAGGTCGCGCAATATGTTTGAACTTTCCACCGGCAAGCAGGCACTGCACCCAGTAGTCCCAATCTTCATACGCTGTATTCTCCCGGTAACGAATTCCCGCCTCCCAAAGTTCACGTCGGTATATTGCGCAGGGGGTCACGGTATTCTGAGTTCGCAGCTGCATGGGCTTAAAATCAGGCAGGACGCGGGCAAATGACTTTTCAGGGGTTGTTTCGATGTAATCCGAATAAACGACAGAAATGCGCGGGTCTGATTCCAGCGAATCAACACACGTCTCCAGAAATTCGGGCATTAATTCATCGTCAGGGTCAAAACTGAGCAGATACTTACCTACGGCCCGGCTCAAACCGTAATTACGTACCGGTCCGGGCCTGCCGCGTCTTGGCGGTGAAAAAACTTCAAATCTGCCGCACGAGATTTTATCCGCCCACTTAGCAGCCTGCTCAAGTGAATCATCACTGCTTCCGTCATCGATAAAAAGAATCTCCACATCAGCAAGGGCCATGGTCTGTCCTGCCAGAGAGCTGAAAAAACGGTCGGCAAAACGTCCGTAATTATAGTTGGGTATGACAATGGAAAGCAGGCTCATGAAAAGGGATTACACCACACTGTAGTAAATACGCAAGCAGCCCGATCACATATGGATCGGGCTGCGCTTATTTACTTGAAGAGCTTTAGAAACTCACCGTAACCCTGACTTTCCATTTCTTCCAGCGGAATGAAGCGTAAGGCGGCGGAATTGATGCAGTAACGCAATCCCGTGGGCTGCGGGCCGTCATCAAAGACATGCCCGAGATGGGAATCCGCCTTGCGGGATCGAACCTCGATACGGGTCATGAAAAAGGAATTATCTTCCTTTTCCACAACTCCCTGCCCTTCAATCGGACGGGTAAAACTAGGCCAGCCAGTGCCGGACTCAAACTTGTCGCGGGAGCTGAAAAGAGGTTCACCGGAGACCACATCAACATAAATACCTTCACGGTGATTATCCCAGAATTCATTATCAAACGCCGGTTCGGTGCCATCCTTACGTACTACCTTGAACTGCAAGGGAGTCAATATTTCACGCAGCTTATCATCGCTGGGACGTTGATAAGCACTAACTTCGGCAGGAGCGGACGCGGGTTCTTCTTTATCTCCCCAATGTTCCTCCACAAAAGAATCACGGCCGGACATGAACCGATACCAATTGTATCGCACAGGATTCTTAGTGTAGTAATCCTGATGGTATTCCTCCGCCCGGTAAAACTTTTCAAAGGGAATTAGCTTTGTGGACAAAGGCTTATCAAATACGCCTGATCCATCAATTTCCACCAGAATACGCCCGGCTGTCTTTTTCTGTTCCTCATCGTGGTAGAAAATTGCGGAAGTGTACTGCGATCCGCGATCATTGAACGATCCGCCCGGATCAGTCGGATCATGATGTTTCATGAAAGCCCGCAATATTTGTTCGTAACTTATTTTCGCAGGATCAAAACAAACCTGAACCGATTCCAGATGCCCTGTGTTACCGGAGCTGACCTGCTCATAAGTCGGATTTTCCACATGACCGCCTGAATAACCGGATACAACTTCAAGCACTCCATCCAGTTTTTCAAGATCGGACTCAACACACCAGAAACATCCTCCGGCAAGGGTGGCTGTTTCATAGTTGCAGTTATTTTCCTGCATATTCACTACCTCTCTGCTTTCAGCTGACTGAGTAATTATTACTGACAAAAAAAGTATGCTTAAAAAACATGCAAATAATTTGGGCATGGTGCACTCCATTATCAAAAAAGAACAGGTATCATTACTAATAAGATAAAATGATATCAGAGATAGTCAATCATTTCCTCAAAAAGAACGCTGTGTAGAGAATCACGCTCATCCTTAGTGCACCCGCTTAGGAATAAGCGAAAATAAATTGCGCCCCATCGTAATTGAATGTATTGTTTTTAACTATGAATAATCCCGAAGCAAAAACCGTTAACTATGCATAAACACACGTCTTTAGTTAACCATACGATCGTCACTACCAGTTACAAGCTATTAACAATAGTGATAATTGCAGCATGCCTGCTGATAAATCCCGGAGTCGGATTTGCCGAGCAAACTGTAGTAGTCATCCCCAAAGCGACAATTCTGCATTTCTGGAAAATGGTCTGTACAGGTGCCCATGATGCTATAAAAAACACAGATACCAAGCTGATATGGCGCGGACCGAGGGTCCAGAACAAATCACAGGCTCAGCAGCATCTACTGCAATTTTATACAGAAAAAAAAGTTGATGCTATTGTATTGGCCCCGACTGACATGAAAAAGCTCAATCCTTATATTGAAAAAGCCGTAAAGGCGGGAATCGCAATTGTTATAATCGACTCTCCGGTTACCAGCAATGCACCGCACACATACATTGCGACTGATAATTATAAATCCGGTGAAATAGGCGCAACGCTACTATCCAAAGAAATAAAAAGAAAGGGGCCTCTGCTGCTAGTCGGGCACACTGAAAAGGATGGGGCTTCTTTTTTGCGAGGACAGGGATTCATCGATAAAATGAACAAGCTGAGACCGGGCAGGTCAATAATCAGAATTGATATGGAAGACGGCAGTGAACGTGAAACAAGAATCGCTGTTGACGAAATCCTCAGCTCAGTACCATCCATTGCCGGCATTTTTTCAGTGGACGAGCCTATCTCAGAAGGAGTTTACCACGTTCTAAGCACTCAATCTCTCGATATCCCGTTTATCGCTTTCGACTACAACAATCATCTCATACAAGGTTTGAAAGACGGCAGGATAAAAGCCTTGATCACCCAAGAACCGTATACAATAGGTTTCTTCGGTGTCCGCGCTGCAATTAGCTTGCTGGCAGGAAAAAAAGTAAAAAAGAGAGTCTGTCCGGTGACAATTATCACTCCAAACAACATCAACCGGTCTTCAATCCTTAAACGCCAGCAAAAAACAACCCTCAAAGAGAAAGAGAGCTGCCCTATCTGCTTCAATTAAAAAGGCTGACTCCGAAAAGCCAGCCTACCATTCTCAATCTATTCTAATTTAATCAGCCACCGAACCAACCGGGAGCAAGGACTTCCATAGCCTTGGTGTAATGAACCCGCAGGTCCTCCAGCTTACCGGAAACAACTTTTTCCTGATCACCCAGACTGGTGGGACATATATCCTGCATCTGGTCAACAACAGCTTCAAGTTCTTTCATTGTGGACTTGAGCATTATGATCTGATCTTTCAGATTCTCAGACTTATCATCGGCTAAGACATCATAAAGACGCGCCTTCCATGAATTCAGCTCCATTTCGAGACCTTTACAATAATGGTTTACAGCCTGCTTCTTTCCCTCTTCAGTGCTGCAACCATCAATACCGATACAACTGGGGCAAGGGCCCGGGTAATCCATATTAGCCATAATAAACCTCCAAGAGATAAAGTTATAATTCTCTATGAATTTATCACTAAAAAAGAATTATGGCAGTATTTTTTTATTTTTTTTATACTTATTAATAAACTGTTTTTATTGATCTAACCCAAAAGTAAGCACTAACTTTTTTAAAATATCTGCTTGTATTCTGCAGCAGACTCAGCACCACTTTTTGATATAACCGTCTACATCAAATTTCCGCCGGCAGCCCCGCTCATTCATATAGCGTATTGAGCCGAACACCTTACGCTTCTTCCAGCCGCGGTCATGCAACCCGGCCACGGACCATAGAGCACCCGCATAGCCGTTGGGGTCGCGCCCGTCCAATTGGTAGCGGTCATTCAAGGCGATAATAATTTGCAGGGCTTCCGCAGGGGAAGCGGACCATTCCAGAATCTTCTTGGCCCAGTACATACGCATGTAGCCATGCATATAACCGGACTTCAGCAACTGATGCTGCGCTGCGTTCCATAGGGAAGAATGGGTTCCGGCCTGCTCAAACTCTGCATAGGAATACAGGTAATCCCGACAATCCCCGGAATGCTGATCCAGAGTTTTCAGCGCCCATTCCGGAGCGGAATCCAACGAATCATAATTCGGTGTATACAGGCAAAAATTTTCTGCAAGCTCGCGACGGATAATCAGTTCCTCAATGTAAGCTTCGCCCCCTTCACCGGCAGGGGCAGCAGTCACACTTAGCGCTGCACGCTGCGGGGCTAACTGTCCGAAATGATAATAAGCTGACAGGCGCGAGGTAGCCTCCGCGTTGGGATCATTCCGCTCATCTGCGTACTTACTGAGCTTTCTATCCACAAAGAACTCCAAGGCCGAACTCGCTGCAGCTTCACCGGGGACCAGCTCAACCGGCTCCACCGCCCGGTCGACGGAAATCATTTTGTGCACAGACTTCCAGTCTACCAGCGGGTATGCGTCAGCTTCAATTTGCGCAGTGGGAAGTTTTGGAAATTCCTCAAGAAATTCAGGAAGAATTCTATGAATTTTAGGTCTGATTGTCCGAGCTGAATATTCCCGTTTATCCGTAACGAAGCGAGCCGGGACTACATTGTGCCCATCCACTTCAATCAAGGGGACTTTAATCTCACGAGCTATCGATTCCTGCCATTGCCGCTTTATACGTAACGGGTCAAAATCTGTGACAACTGCTCCAGCACCGGTTTTATCCACAAATTCAGGTAAAACTGTATCTGCGGCCCCGGTTAATAAAACAAACGGATATCCCATCTGCCGCAAATCAAACTCAACTGATTCCAGACCCTTGAGCATAAAATCATACTGGCGGATAGTCGCCCCGACAAAAGAGGTGACAAGGCAGAAAGCAACTATCAACGGAGACTTGTTTCCTGCTAATTCACGGGCATGAAGCAATCCCCAATTATCACGAACACGCTGCTCCCGACTCATCCAGTAGATGACCGGACCTTCGCCCTGCTCTGCACTGTTCAGTTGAAAAATTCTCCTATGATCGACCTTGATCACCGGTTCCTCCTTTGTATCCGGGAATCCGGCAGCGCGGAGCCGGACCGTCAATTAATTCCGGACCTTCCATTATACGGCTGCCGCTTTTTTCAGCCAAAGAACCGGCCATGCCTTTGAAGACAATGGAATGCAGAGGATAGACCGACCACCAATACAGAATGCCGCCCAGGCCGCGCGGAAGAAAACGGGCAGTCATTGTCAACTCCGTATCCCCGGCCAAAGTATTTTCAAGATTGAACTCCAGCAGCGCTTCTCCGGGTAATTTCATCTCAGCCAGCAGAAGCAGCCGTTCTCCCTGCTGAACATCCAGCACCCGCCAGAAATCAAGAGCGTCCCCAATACTTAATTCAGCGGGATGCCTGCGCCCACGCCTCAACCCCACACCACCGACAAGCTTGTCCATCCAGCCACGGATAGACCACAAGGAATCACAGCAGTACCAGCCCTCATCCCCGCCGATGGAAATAATTTTTTCCCAAAGCCGATCAGCCCCGCCCTGCAACTTTATCCGGTAAGAGGAATGATAGACTGTTCCGCCGGAATAGCCTGCGTCACCGCAGATAGCCCACTCCGGGGTATCAACGGAACCGGCATCGGACCAGCAGGTATCTACTACCTCCTGCTGAATTTTATTCAAAGCGCGGCGGATGGCGGTTCGGCAATCGGTCAATTCACAGGGCATAATCTCACGAATGCGATACTCTTTACATACCACCCGGTTACGCAGCCCCATAACGAGTGGTACGGCGATAGTTACCGGTACAGGTGAGACCAACCCCAACCAGTGTGATGAAAGTTTCGGCGAGATGAATGGCACCGGGATGATAAGTCGGGCGCGCAATCCGGCTTCCTGCTGATAAATGCGGAACAGCTGTTCATAGGTTTCGATAAACGGACCGCCGATATCATAGCTTTCCCCGGCGGTTTCCGGGTGATCCAGACATCCTACCAGATAGAAAAGTACATCACGGATGCTGATAGGCTGGCTCTCGGTTCTTACCCAGCGAGGAGTGATCATTATCGGAAGGCGATCAACAAGATAACGCAATATCTCAAATGAGGCACTGCCCGAACCTAGAATAACCGCAGCCTTGAGCACTGTGCACGGCACCTTTCCGCCAGAAAGTATTTCCCCTACTTCTGCCCGGGATTTCAGGTGATGGCTTATGTTCGGATCATTCGGAACCATTCCTCCAAGATAGATGATGCGCTTAACTCCGGCCCTTTCTGCCGCCCGAACCGTATTCTCAGCTGCCAGACGGTCTTTTTGCGCAAAATCCTTACTTCCCGGTTGCATGGAATGAACCAGATAGTATACTGCGAAACAGCCGCTTAAAACTTCTTCCAATCTTTCAACATCAAAAATATCAGCCTCGAAAACCTCACAATTTTCATGGAAGCTGTAAGGGCGGGTACGCAATTTAGCCGCTGACCGGCCCACAGCCCGGACCTTCCAGCCCTTATCCAGCAACTGCGGAACAAGACGGCCGCCAACATAGCCTGTTCCTCCCAGCACACATACCGTCCGGCTTTGATGATCAGACATGATTCCTCAACATTAATTCCGCAGGATACGGGTTAAGATAAAACTGTTTCCGCAAATACTCTTTATCATATTTGCGAACATAATGATTGAGCATGGTTACAGGAACAATCAAGGGAATAAGCTTGTTATGAAAACGCTCAATAAGCGCCAGCATTTCCTGCTTTTCTTCAGCTGAAATATCCTTTTTAAAGTATCCCAGAGCATGGGTCAGCACATTTACATGTTTTTTAACTGTCGGCCTGTAGGTTAATGCCTTGGTCAACAGTTCTGAATATTGCGTAGCAACTTCATTTAAGCCTGCGCTTCCGGCAGTCGCAACCAGCTTACCCATTTGACGGTAAATGACTTCATTATGGGCAAGAATCAACATTTTATGGTTGGTATGGAATTCAACAAGACTTGCCGGAGAAATCCCTGCAGCTATCATCTCACGCCAACGCTTGAAAATGAAAATGCGGTTGATGAAATTCTCGCGAATTCCGTCATCGTGCAACCGGCCGTCGTCCTCGCAGGGCAGATGCGGAAAGTGATCCATGACCATACGGGCCCAGATTCCGGTACCGGTATAAAACATCCGCCCGTCATCACCGAAGACCTTCATCCGGCCCATAGCGTTCGACGGCGAACCGTGCTTGAAAATAAAACCGCACAGATTTTCCTTTTCCAGCAAGGCCAGTTTCGTTTTTCCCCACTCTTGCATTCGCGCGGTCCAGTCCTCTCCTGAATTGCGGCCCACCAGCCTCGGATTTTCAGGGTTTCCGACCAGCCGAACGGCCTCGCGTGGTATTCCCATTCCGCATTCAACTTCAGGACATACCGGAACCCATTCTACGTAAGGGCCCAATATATCTTTAAGGTAACGATCCAGTTTATGGGTTCCGTCATAACGAACATTTTCCCCCAAAAGGCATTTGGCTATTCCCAACCGGATTTTACCTGCCTGCGCATCGCTCATATTTATTCTCCTATGGAACCGTCTTTTATATACACCAATGTACTCCATAAACAGAATTCAAAGCAAAGAAATAATCATCAAGTATCGGCTGTAGGCAACAATTAAATTATCTTTTTTTATTCTTTGATGGAAAAGTATGCTAACTTGGTCTAATATTATATTTCAGTTCTAACTCCTGCACCTGTAACAGATTAAATCTTTTTTCTTTATATGAAAGAACAGCTGAACAGATCAAAGGTCGAACTAAAAAAAGCCCGTCGACAGGCAATTGATGCTGAAATAAACATCAAAGCTCTCCTTGATGCCAACACCCAGTCTATCCTCCTTCTTGAAAAGGATGGTTCGGTCATCCATGTCAACCGTACCGTAGCGGATATTTTAAATACAACCCCTGAAAAGCTGGTTGGGGAAAAGGTTTTCAACTACTTTTCTCCGGAATTGAGGGACTCACGCCTTAAACAATTTCAAAAAGTAATCGAAACCGGAAAGCCGGTTAAATTTCAGGATGAGAGAGACGGCAGAACCATCCTCCAATCACAATACCCCATCTTTGAAAATAATGAAGTCAGCCGGGTTGCCATATACGCAGAAGACATCACAAACATAATTGAAAAAGAAAAGGAACTTAAGAAAAGCAGACGTCTGCAGTCCGTACTCCTTCAAATCATAAGCCAGCCCAGCCAGACTGGAACCTTGGACGATTTGATGACTTCGATACACGATATCATGTTCAAGGAGCTGAAAGCCAAAAATTTCTTTATCGCACTGATTGACCGGGAACAGGAAAAACTTAATTTCACATATTGTGTTGATCAGGAAATCAACAATTACCCGCCAGTTGAAAATCTATATTCCGGCTCTCAAACCAGAATAAGCATGCTGCCCATCCTGAAAAACAAAATAGTCCGCCTGACCGGGGATGAAATAAAGGCTTCCATCGCGAACGGGCAGCTTGATATCGTGGGACGGATTCCCGCTATCTGGATCGGAGTTCCCCTGCGCATCCGCAACACCCCTATCGGAGCGCTTGTTATTCATGATTACGATGATCCCGAAGCTTTTTCAGATGATGACGTGCGGCTTTTTTCCGCCTGCTCTGAGCAAATAGCCCATGCCATTGAACGCAAAAAATTCGATACGGCCATAAAGGAAAGTGAGGAACTCTACAGAGCTTTTTTCGAGGATAATCATTCAGTAATGTTTATCGTTGACCCGGAAACAGGCAAGATTGAAGATGCGACCAATGCGGCGGCAAAATTTTACGGATACGCACGAGAGGAACTCAAAACAAAGACAGTCTACGACCTAAACCAATTGCCCAGGAAAAAAGTCACATCCAGAATGAAAAAGGCCGGGCAAACCGATTCTGCCTGCTTTATTTTTCAGCACAGCCTGGCCAATGGAGAAATAAGGGATGTTGAAGTCTTTTCCGGTCCCTTTCATTTCAAAGGCAAAACACGCATAATTTCAATAATCCACGATATCACCCAGCGGCTAAAGAATGAAATGGAGCTTTCCAAAGCCAAAGAATCCGCAATACAAGCCAATAAAACTAAAGACGAATTTCTAGCCAATATCAGCCATGAGATAAGGACTCCGCTAAATGGAGTCATGGGCATGCTGCAGGTAATGAGTGCTGATGACTTGAAGCCAGAGCACCAAGAATGCATAAACGTGGCCCTGCAATCCTCGCGAAACCTGCTGCGCGTGCTTGATGATATACTGGATCTTTCCAAAGTCGCAGTAGGCACCCTCGAACTCTACGAGGAACCTTTCTGCTTAAAGAATCTCCTTGCGGAAAGCGTGGAACTTTTCAGGCTTCAGGCGGACGCCAAGGGTATCGACCTATCATATTCCATTAGTCCCGAGGTGGAAGAATATTATCTGGGCGATGAAGGCCGCATGCGGCAAATTATTTTTAACCTGATGGGCAATTCCATAAAATTTACGGATAAAGGTTCGGTTTCGATAAAAGTGGATGCCGGCTTTAAGCCCACAGAAGACAAACAGAATCTGTCCTTCACTGTCACTGATACAGGAGTGGGCATACCGGAGAATTATCTCGAAAGCGTTTTTGAATCCTTTACACAGGTGGACGGTTCCCTTTCGCGTAAATACAAAGGAGTCGGTCTGGGATTATCTATCGTAAAAAGGCTTGTAGATCTGATGGGTGGTTCCATCAAAATTAAAAGCGCCGTGGGAGTGGGTACTGCGATCAGTTTTTCACTGACCTTCAAAATATCTGAACCAATCGAAGAAGATCAAAATATTGTATCAGAAATTCAAACCTCTTGTTCAAAACTAACTGTCATGCTTGTAGAAGATGAACAGGTTAATAGAATGATGGCCCGCAAGCTGCTTAGACGGATGGGCCATAATGTCATCTGTGCGAACAACGGAGCCCAGTGCCTCGAAATGCTGATTGATAACCACGAAATAGATGCTATTCTCATGGATATACAGATGCCCGTAATGGACGGCCTTGAAGCCACCCGTACCATCCGCACTTCACAGAATTTCATAAAAGTGCGCAATGTTCCCATCATCGCCCTCTCCGCTCACGCCAGCAAGGAAAGCAGATATTCGGCTCTGGCTGCCGGAGTGAATGACTATCTGTGTAAACCCTTTGAGATGACCGAACTGAAAAAGATACTGGCCGGATCAGTTTATTCAGGCTAGCGATTCTACCATAAATTCACTGAAAAGCTTCCCCTCAAGAGTTGACACGTCCGTTTTTTCGAAGCATTTAATATTGCTTAGCGAATCACTCAACTACTCAAACTAAATGACCGGAGTTATCATGACTCAATATGCTGATATTTTTAATCAGGAAATGATGAATACCCTCTTTCCAAAAGACAGAGCGGACCAGTTCTTTGAAGCCCTTTTCGGGGATGCGGAAGAAGGCAGCTATGACATTTCACTGGCTTATACCGGAGCCAACGAAAACACTATCCACTTTGAACTTCAACTCCACGAGCGTCCGGGCTGCTGTCTGGCTTGCAACCTTACCTATGGCCTGCCGCAGGTTTTCTCCCGCCACCCGATCATTAATATACAGGGTGTAGCGCAAAAGATAAGCGCAGCTGTCGGCAAACCTGATAATGTAAGCTGGGAATTAGGCGTAACACAGCAGAAAAGCAAAGAACTACATGTGATTCCTCTTGTGATCAGTCTGAGTTAGAGTCCAATGACCTATAATAATCAGGTTCGTTTTCTTTCTAAATAGATAATAACACAATGAAACAGAAATTCTGTTGAATCAAGCCTGACGAAAAGGTATCATCTTCTAATAGATTAACCATTTCGGGAGCGGGGAATGCTTGAAGAGCTGCGATACGGTATTTTTTCCAATAATTCTACACACATCTCTAACGACAGACTGACTTTGGTCGGGTTAGGTGCGTCTAATATATATGTTTATTCCAAATGGGATAAAGCTGTAGACGCATTACAAAACGGAGATATCGACGTAGCACTGGTAGATGAATCAATTAATAATTCTTCAGGTGCGGAGTGCGTAAAGGAATTGCGTCGGCACGCCACGCGCTCACTTCCAATGATCATGGTCACTGAAGATAAACGTAAAGAATCCGTTCTTAACTCTATCGCTGCCGGCGTCGGTGGTTATGTCCTGCGCCCTTACAGCATGGAAACGCTCAAGCGACATCTTTTCGCTGCGTATATGAGCGCCTCTCCGGACGAGATAGAACAGGAACTGCTTAACTCTTCATGGGACCTTGTCGCCAACGGCAGTTTTGATGAAGCCATCGACAGCTTTTCCGAAATCATTGAAGAAGTTGCTGAAGCGGATAAGAATCCCGCAGAAGAATATTTCGATAAGGGCCTTAATTTTCTATCACAGGAAAAATTCGGCAAGGCCATCATTGCCTTCAACAAAGCTATCGCCCTTAATGAGATGTACGCCGAAGCATATAAAGGCATGGCTGATGCTTACAAAGGCAAAGGAGATATGGACAGCTATCAGGATTACCTGACCAAAGCTGCCGACATATATGCTGTGCAGGACAACCTTGATAACGTTAAGGAATTGTTCATTGAAATCATCCAGAACGAACCTGATGCCGTAAACCCCTTCAACCGGCTTGGAGTCAAGCTGAGAAAGGACGGCGATTATCAGGGAGCCATCAGAGCCTATCATCAGGCCTGCACCTTCACTCCAAACGACGCCAATCTTTATTACAACATGGCCCGTGCGTACACTTACGCCAAAGACTTTGAAAGCGCTTTAAACTACACAGAACTCAGCTTGCGCCTCGATTCCAGCCTTGAACCGTCAAAGTCGCTTCATAGTCAGATTGTGAAAATGCTTGAAAAACAGCGCAAAGAGGCCCCTGAGCAGGAAGAGAGGCCCAAAGTCACAATTGATGACGAATTTGAGGAATAATTTACATCCTCTTACATAGATTTTTCATGTTCTAATATTTTCAGCTTGGTTTTCACACCGTATGCGAATCCACCAGGACCGCCATTTGCGGCAATAACTCTGTGGCATGGAATGATGAGAGGGATAGGATTTTTGCTGTTAGCGAAGCCTACAGCCCGACTCGCTTTTTCATTACCCAGAGCCGCCGCAACTTCTTTGTAGGATCTTGTCTCTCCGCATGGAATCCTGCACAATTCAGCCCAGACTTTTTTCTGAAAATCCGTACCCTGTGGGTTTAATTTTACATCGAAACGGGATCGATTACCGGCTGCGAATTCCTCAATTTGCTTTCGTACATCGGCAAAGAATTCATCATTACGCTCCCAGTCCGGCTTGATTTTGAAAGCACGCTGCCCTTCGGTGATCTGCATATGCAGATGAGACAGGCCCTGCGCGTTACCGACGAGAATTATCTCACAAAAAGAAGTCATAAATCTTGTGTGGTAAACGATCATACGGATTTTCCTCCAAAGGATAGGACAGGGATTAAATTTAATTTCATCCAAATGGTTGATCTTTGTTATGCAGAACTTACTTACAAAAACATTACCTTTAATTCAAACATTCAATTCGGAGAGAACATGCTAATCGTAACCGCTAAAATTCATGCCGCAGAAGGAAAAGAGCAGGAACTTGAAACCGTCTTGCGCGAGCTGGTCAAAGACACCGCCAAAGAAGAGGGATCAGTCGAATACAGGCTGCACCGCGTTGTGGACACTCCCGGTACATTCAGATTTATTGAAAAATTTAAGGATCAGGACGCATTCGACGTTCATTCCAATTCCGAGCATTTTAAAAAATTCGTCTCAAAAGTCGAAGACCTTACCGCAGGGGAAGGAGAATTTGAAAGACTGGAATTACTAGATTCCATTCCGGAATAAAAAAAAACCGATGTCCTTACAGACATCGGTTTTTTGTTGATATTAAGCTCTTGCCCTGCGGCCCATCCAGAAAAGTGAAAGCAATGGAATCGCCCCGCTGATAACCCCCATCCTGCCGATCATATGAATCTTTGATGCCCAGCCAAAAGAGATAAACTGCATCGCTGCCGCTCCCAGAATAAAATACGAAAAGGTAAGCAGAGCCGAAGCCACGCCGATATCCTTGTCCACAGTCTCAAGGATCATATGATTACTGATCGGTCTGCTGACTCCGATGGAAAAAGTCATCAGGAGCATAGGCACGGCAAATGTGTACACCGAACCGCTTGAAAACAGAATACCGAGACTTGCCAGTAAAACCCCGGAAAGTGAAACTTTCAGGATAGCCATGGATGAATAGCCCACACAAAGGCGCGAACAGGTAAAGGATCCGACCATGAATCCTATGGCGTTTAATCCGAAAAACACGGCGTATTGCTGCTCAGTCATTCCGTAGTCGCGAATATAAATATCCGCTGATCCGGCCAGAAAACCGAAAAAACCAACTCCTATAACAGAAAAGGCAAAGCAGTAGGTGGTGAACTCAATATTTTTGAGCACCACAAGATAGCGGGAAAGCATGACCCCGACTCCGCCCGTAGTCTTTTCAAAATCAGAATCCTTAAACACAACTGTTCCGTAAAAAGCCAGCGAAGCAAGAAAGGCCTGGCAACCAAAAATCCATTTCCACGACAAAAATTTCAGCATAAAACTGCCCAGCAGAGGGGCAAGCATTGGGCATAAAGGGATAATTACCCCAATGTAAGCCAGAACTTTCTGCCGCTCTACTCCGGTGTATAGATCCTTTGCCAGTGCCATACCCAGAGCTGCTGCGGACGCTGCGCCGCAGGCCTGTATAATACGGGCAGTAACCAGAAACCAAATGTTGGTAGAAAGAACGCAAAGAACACTTCCCAGCACATAGATCCCGACTCCGCACATGAGCACGGGTTTACGGCCGAATTTATCGGACAACGGACCGTAAATGAGCATAAAAAAGCTGAAAAGTATAAAGAAGAGCACCAGCGACAAGTTCACTTCGGCGAGGGAAATACCCCACTGCTCCTGAATTGTGGGCAGAGCCGGAAGATACATGTCTGTAGACAGGGCGGGAAAAGCCGCCAGCATGGTAATAAAAAGGAAATTAGGCATAATTATACTATTGTTAAATGAATAAAAAAAAGGGGGATCAGCTCAGGGGAAATATTATCAGGGAGAAATCGCGAGTAGAAATAGATCCTAAGACAGGCGAGGGATATTATATACGGATGAAAGTGAGGTCAACCTGTATTCAACCAACATTTAGCCTTTAACAGCTCTGTCAGCTATAATACTCGATCAGCTTACAGCAAAAAGGAATTACAGATGTTCGGCATAATAAAGACCTTCGGTACAGCCGAAGACTTCGTTCAGCTGATTCACACTCCGCCCGGAAGTAAGAACGATCAGGTAGTCTCCAGCCCGCACCTGTAAAGAAAAAGGCGGCAACTTGTTCAATTCCTGCCCCTGCTCTCTTTTCTGGCTGACACCTATCGCGAGCACATTGAAAGACTCACGCAGGTCGTTAAAAATATCTCCATAGCTCACACCGTCAAATTTGCTGCCTTCCTTGATGTAATACTGCTGCACATCATAATCCTTATTCTCCGAAGCGGATGAAAGGATATCTTCATTAAAGAGGGCAACACTGGGTTCAAATATATAGCTGGCTACAATTTTGGATGATATGTCATTCCGGCAGATGGTGAAGCTGACCCCGGCGCTGGTGAATGTTTCCTTCAACTCGGAATTATCAATAGTGGCAACAAAAGAAAGGTGAGGATGATATTTCTTAGCGTTGAGTACAAACACAAGATTCTTCGTGTCATCACCGAGGTTGGGCATGAGGGAGACTGCTTCTGCCGCATTGGCCTTTTTCAGGCATTCACGGCAGTTCATATCGGAAAAAATAACAAAGACCTGCTCACGCGAAAAACTGTCGTAAATAAATTCAATATGATCTTTGTTATCGGTAACAATACAGACTTTTTTCCCGGCATGGACCAACTGGGTTACAACATCCTCTGAAAATTCGTTCCAGCCCACAATAACCACGTGGTTGGTAAAACCCGTTCCGTCAAAACCCATTTTACGTCTCTCCGCCAAAACCTGAATGTGTTCGGTAAGCCTACCGATGAAATAACCGAGTATCCCGATACTGCCCAGCACCATGACCATGGAAATTATTTTCCCGGCAATAGAAGTAGGGTAAAGATCCCCGTAACCCACTGTGGTCAGGGTAACCAGCGAATACCAGAAGGCATCAAAGAGAGTCTTAATATTGGAGCTCTCGCAGGCTGATTCAAAATAATAGATAAGCAGAATGGTCAGCAGATAGACAACCAATCCCGCCCATAAAAAATATGTACCCTTCTTCATGATGTCTTTTAGCATTTTAAGAAATACATAACAATGCCGCCCGCTGGCATCGTAAATAATAAAAAAAATCCGGGAAACATCCCGGACTGTCTGTCAAAAAAATAAAGATGGAAATGGAGCTACCCGGTAAAAAAGATCAACCCGCCGAGCAGAAAAAGGATTAGTCCCGTAATCCTGTTTATTGTGCCCACATGCTTCCCGTAAACACTCTGTACTATTGAGGTATTCAAAAAAAACACAAACAGTCCCCAACCGAAAAGCGCCTCGAATATTATGACTGATCCGTAAACTACTTTCTCACCGAACCCGGCATCAGGTCCGACTAACTGCATGAATACACTAAGAATAAACAAAGTCACTTTCGGGTTGAGCAGATTACAAAAAAGGCCGTCTTTCAAGCCCTGAGCAAAACTAACCCCGGTGAGATCACCACCTTCTTCTGCAAAGTCTACCACGCCGGTATCTGTAAAGCACCGGTAACCTATGTAAAGCAGATAAAAAGATCCAGCGTAACGCAATCCATTATAAATAAGAGAATGGCTCTTAAGCAGAATAGCAAGCCCCAGCACGGACAGACTCACGTGAACCGTTAACCCGAGGCAGACGCCGAGTACACACCCGTATGCCGCCGGAGCGCCCCGGAAGAATCCACGTCCTGTTCCTTGCGAAACGGTTCCCGCATGATGGATCAGCAGCATCATGTCCGGTCCCGGACTCATGCGGGCCAGGAAACATATCGCCAGCAGTGTGAAGACTGTTTCGAGCATTGAAACTTATTACCTTATCCCGTGACTGTTCATGAAAGGGCTGTATTTGCGATCCTCGCCCTGAATATGCTCTACCAGCCAATCTTTCAAAAATCTCATCACATCCATTGTTACTTTGGCCTTGCCGCTGATCAGCGCGGACTCAAATTCAAGGACCTGATTTACAAACTCCTCGTGCAATTTCTTATGCTCGGGAGTCTGCGGATAGCCGATGCGGTCAAAAAGTTTTTCTTCGGTCGTGAAGTGATCCACAGTGTAGTTCTTCAATTCTTCCACAAGCTGCTTCATCACTCTATCGGAAGCACGCTGACGCATGGCTTTGTGTAAGCCGTTGATCATGCCCACCAATTTTTTGTGCTGCACGTCAATAGCCCGGACATTCACGGAAAAAGCTTTATCGCTCCAAGTGACCAGCTCATCACCGGAAGCCGAATCAAGGTTACCGTCGGACATTCCGCCGATAAGCGAATCCAGTTCCTGAACAAGGCTTGAAACCTCAATCAGTATCTGGCGCGCTTCGTCCATCTCCGCTGCTGTTTCCTGCGCTACGCGGGTTACATCAGATACCGCAAAGTTAATCTCATCACTGGTGGCGGATTGCTGCTCTGAGGCTGTGGCTATGGATTCAACCTGCTCGGATGTGGCTTCAATGATAGTAACTATTTCCTGCATGTACTTACCGGATTCCACCGCTTTCTCGGTACCAGCTGTTATATCTTCCGCTGCGCGGTCTACAGAGGCAACGTTGGTCTGGGCATGCTGCTGAATATCGGTAATGGCTTCGCCAACTTCCTTGGTGGCGTCCATGGTTTTCTCGGCCAGCTTACGGACTTCATCAGCTACAACAGCGAATCCGCGTCCGGCCTCCCCGGCTCTTGCTGCCTCAATGGCTGCGTTCAGTGCCAGCAGGTTGGTCTGGTCCGCGATGTCATTAATCACGTTAATGACCCGGTCGATATTCTCAGCCCGTTCACCAAGCTGACTCATGGTTTGTTTAAGAGAAAGGACCTCCCCTTCAACCTTCTTAATAGCTTCAACTGAAGCATGAACACCGCGCGCACCGGTTGCTGCGTTATCGCGTGACTGCTCCGCATTCCCTGCGGCAAGAGAGGCATTGCGAGCGACCTCGGCAACAGTTGCGTTCATTTCTTCCATCGCGGTTGCCGTCTCGGTCATCCGGTCACGCTGAATTTCAACTCCCTCGCCGACTTTCTCAATTCGTGTAGTGAGGTCATTAATATCAGAAAAAATACGTTCGGAAGAATTACCGGCCTTATGGGCCACCTTACGCATGGAATCGATAAGCTGTCTTGTTTCGGCTTCCTTTACCTGACTGCCCCGCAGAGCTTCATCAGTTTCCTCAGCCTTACGCTTAGCATCTTTACTCATGGACTCAGCCTTTTGGTTGGCCTCAGCCAGACTTGCCACCATAGAACAAAGGGCGAGCTTAAGCTCTTCCAGCTCATACATATAAGTAAGGGAGCATTCGTTTGTGACCTTACCTTTCTGGACATCTACAGCAAAATCTCTCAAATTCTGAATAGGTGAAATAACGTTACGGCTGATGCTGTAAACGATAAATGCGGTCAGCAGCAAACTCACTGCAACACCGCTGATAACTATATTGAAAAATAAAGATCCCAGTGTAAATTCCGGGCAGAAAGCCATCAGAATCAGGCCGATAATTGCGGGAACAAAGCCGAGAACAAGCACCGAAAATTTAAGACGGGTAGAAATATTCATTATAAAGTATTCCATCGGTTGGTTTGAAAGGAAACGCATCTTAGCGTGAGCGAATTGATTTGTAATAAGAATCTATCGAATAATAACGAACAGGTAAAGCGGCACCAATCATCTACTTTAAAATTTAACACCTCTGTAAAACCGGAAGCTATGATTTAATATCTTCGTCTTACGTGAAATAACAAAGTACCGCTAACCAGTAACTTTTAAACCTTAAAAATACCCAAAAAAAAGACACGGTCCGGAAGAGTGAGCTCCCGGACCGGTCTTCTTTCATGGGGACGAGGTGAATCCCATGTATGAGTACATCGAATTTCTGAATTACTGCGTTGTTGCCCTGAGCAGTCAAAAGCTTCCGTTCCAAACAAACTGATGTCATCTGAAACAGCACCATGGCCGCCCCTTGCAGTGCGCCGGAAACCTTTCATTTAGGAGGTATTATTCAATTTCCAGCATCAGAATCGACACTTTATATCAGTATATCTTTAAATCCCGACCAGAGCATCCCAGTTTCGGGAAAACATCTTTGCACCGGATAAACCGGAGATCAGGCATTCACTTTTTTTCTGTTCATTAATAAATCGCAGACCACTTTCAAAATTCATGACGAAAGCGGAAGTGGAAAGCGCGTCAGCTTCCATTACCGATGGAGCCACAACCGAAAGTCCGGCACCAACATGCGGAGCGAAAACGGTTTTAGGTATAGCTTCATCCTGCCGGTACCCCTCGGCATCAAAATAAAACTCACTGCCGTAAGATGTGGCGACAGCAGAATCTTTAAGTTTGATCACTGCCGAATAGCCACCCTGACTGGAAGGCTTATCGATGGGGACTAGCCACGACTGTCCGGGAGCACGTTCACCCCGGGCACGAATATCCCCGCCAGCGCAGATAAGATGGTTTTCAATCCCATTGTCTACCAGAATATCCGAAGCACGATCAACGATGTATCCGCGACCGATGCCGTCGAGAGTCACCGCCATAAAACGTCTGTCAAAACTGATTTCACTTTCGGAAACGTGGATCATATCGGAACCGACAAGAGCCAGCGCATCGTCAAAATCACTTTGATTGAGCTTCACCTGCCCCTTGGAATCGCAGTTATTCTGCATCATTTCCAGTACAGGCAGGACCGAGGAATCGAAAGCTCCTCCGGATCGGTGGCAATAAGACTTTGCTTTGACCATTACTTCGAAAAGCTCAGGAGCCACATCACAAAGTCTGCCTGTTTCATTGAGCTGCGAAACAGGACTGCCGGACCGGTGGCGATCGAAGATAGCGGAAAGACGTTCGATCTCGTTGAAGGCCAGGGCTACAGCTTTTTCCGCTGCATCTTTAGACAGATGCAAAGCGACGATGGAAACCTGGGTCCCCATGAGAAAGCGGGTCGCGCTGAATTTGTGACGCCTGTCACCTATGTGCAGGGTCTCAGCCAGTTTTGTTGCCGCTCCGAGGGGGTGGGCTAAAAAAGCCGCCCGTGATCCCAGCCCTTCAAATGATTTGGCGAATGAACGCCTGACCGCTTTTTGCATTAGTTACAGCCTAACCCTTGCCCAGTTCACTGAACTTCTGCACATCTGAATCCTGTGCGTATTCCGCACCGGCTTCAGCATCGTAACAGGTCAGTCCGCAACGCAGACAACGGCTGCTTTCTTTGCGGGCAGCTTCGTAGACTATTGACCCTTTAACTTCCTCTTTAAAAGTGGACCTGCGTTCCTCCACAGAAATCTCGGGAACATTAATTCTCGGGATAGTGTAGGTAACATCCATATTTTTAAGGATAGATTCAGGGATAACACGCAGTTGCGGATTCTTCGGTTCAGGAATTTCACCCTGAGTCACGAAATGATGAATGCCGCGAGCTGCCATACGTCCGTCGGCTACAGCCTGAATGATGATGGACCGTCCGGTATGCAGTTCTCCGCCCACAAATACATTGGGCATGCTGGTCTGCATGGAGGTCTTGTCACAATCAATGCCGCCGGTCTTTTTATTGAGCTTGAAGGGAATTTTGCCTTCCGCATCAGTGAACGGGGTCATATCGGGCACACGGTCAGTGGCAATGACAACCAAATCAGCATCAATAATCTGCTCAGTGCCTTCAACGGGCAAAGGTTCTCCGAGAGCCTTTTTAGGATCTTTGTACTGAACTTCAATATATTCTACACCGGTGACCTTACCCTGCTCAGCTATGAAGCGGGAGGGGCTGGTCAAAAAGAGCAACTCGGCTCCCAGTTCTAAAGCACGCTGAACCTCATTTTTATTCGCGGACATCTTACGCTGGATGCATCCGACAAGTGAGGTTACCTCGCAACCCAGACGTTCAGCGCTGCGCACTACATCCATGGCTGTGTTGGTATCACCGATTACAACGACTTTCTTGTCTTTAAGATCGGTAATGGACTTACCCACTTCTTCAAGAAAAGCGACCGCGTCCATAACGCCTTCGGCATTTGCGTTCTCAACTTCAAGAGCAGGAACTTTCCACGCTCCGGTTGCAATGAAAACAGCTTCAAAACCGTCGCGTTCAAGGGATTCAAAAGTCACATCCTTACCGAATTCAACACCGTTCTTAACCTCGACGCCGAGATCAAGAATAGTCTGAACTTCCCAGTCAACAACCTTGGACGGCAGACGGTATTCAGGGATGACACCCTTCATCATACCACCGGTCTGCTCACGCTTTTCAAAGATCACAGGTTCATGACCGATGCGACGCAGGAAGTACGCTGCGGAAAGACCGGCAGGACCGGCGCCGATAATAGCGACTTTGTGCCCGGAAAGCGGGTTGCAGGTAAGATTAACACGACTACCGGAATTCATTTCCCAGTCGGCAACGAAACGATGCAGGGTGTGGATGGCCACACCTTCGTCGGCAATATTGCGACGGCAGATTGTTTCGCAGGGAGCGGGACAGAGACGGCCGACAGCCAGCGGCAGCGGATTGCGTTCCTTCATGGTCAGCAATGCTCCGCGCATATCACCGTTTCTCATCTGATTGATATATGTACGAACGTCGATCTGGGCCGGGCATTTCTGCATGCAGGGAGCCAGACAATCGTCGATTTGATTGAGATGGAGCAGGTCCATGGTCATACCACTCACGCGGATAGCTCCGGTGGGGCAGACTTCAGCGCACTTACCGCATGAAACACATGCGTTCATGTCTACAACCGGCACGCCTTCATCATTGAGACGGATGGCATCGAAACCGCAGACCTTTACGCAGGAACCAAGCCCGAGACAACCGAGACCGCAGGATTTTTCACCGCCGTAAAGCAAAGCTTCGGCACGGCAATCCTCAACACCTTCATACTCGAAGAGCAGGTTTGCACGGGCGCCGCCGGTGCAGATATTATTAGCAACCTTGGGTTCCTTGAAGCTGGCCTCAAGACCCATGATGGCCGCGATATTTTCGGCAATCTCAGGACCGCCAGCCACGCAGATTTCCGGGGCGGCATCGCCTTTGACGATTGCGCCCGCAGCTGCGCTGCAACCGGGGTATCCGCATCCTCCGCAGTTTGCGCCGGGAAAGCATCCTTCAACTTCTGCAATACGGGGATCTTCCTCCACATGCAGGATTTTGGATGCGGCAGCCAGAATGGCTGCGGCGGTTAGTCCGAGCAGGAACAGGACCAGAATAGAAGAAGTAACCATAACTATATATTCTCCTTGCTTAACCTGTTAGGCAGCCATGCCTTTAAAGGCGAAAAAGACCAAAGACATTATCCCCGCCATGATCAGCGCGATGGGAACGCCTCTGAAAACATTCGGAACCGGAGCAACATCAAGACGCTCACGAATGGACGAGATAATGACCAGCGCGATGAGAAAACCGATACCGGAAGCGAGTCCGAACATGACGGATTTTACAAATGAATATCCGTTACGCTGGACCATGATCGCAACACCGAGCACTGCGCAGTTGGTAGTGATCAAGGGCAGAAAGAGCCCCAGTGATTTATACAAAGGCGGAATGACCTTTTTAAGGAACATCTCGACAAACTGTACAAGCGAGGCAATGACCAGAATAAAAACGATGGTCTGCAGGTACTCAATTCCGTTGGGAATGAGTATGTAATGGTGCAGAGGCCAGGTAATGGCCGTGGCCATCATAATAACAAAGATAACTGCTCCGCCCATACCCATGGCAACATCTGTGGACTTGGAGGTTCCCATGAAGGGACATGCGCCAAGGTACTGAACCAGTACGATGTTGTTGATAAAAATGGCGGAGATAAAAAGCAGAAAGTATTCCATTTTAGCTCTCTCCCCTATTTATCCTTAAGATTTTCGATTCCACCGCAGGCACCGCAATGAGCGCAGGCGGAATTCATTACATCCGGTGGGGTCTCACCACGTTTACGGCTCTGGTATCTGTTGAAGGCATTCATACCCGCAAGGATTACACCCAGACCGATAAACGCGCCGGGAGCCATGACCATCAGACCGGCGGGATGAAATGATTCCCACATGACCTGAGTACCGAACACGGTACCGCTGCCGAGGATTTCACGAACAGCACCGAGGAAAGTCAGGGACAAGGTAAAACCGATTCCCATGCCGAGAGCATCAGCAATGGAGAGCACTACCCCGTTCTTGGAAGCGAATGCTTCGGCACGCCCGAGGATCAGGCAGTTAACAACAATAAGCGGGACGAATATGCCCAGCTTCTGGTAAAGCGGATAAACGTACGCCTGCATAAGCAGCTCAACCATAACAACAAGTGACGCGGTGATGACGATAAAACAGGCGATACGTACTTTCGCGGGGATTATTTTTCTGATGCTGGAAATGAGCAGGTTGGACATGGTCAGAACAAAAACAACCGCCATTCCCATACCCAGACCGTTCTCCGCAGTGGAAGTTACAGCCAGTGTGGGGCACAGGCCGAGGAGCACCCTGAAAGGAGGGAGTTCGGCCCAGAGTCCTTTTGCAAATTCTTTTACTAAACGGCTCATGGTTTCTCCTAGGAATTCTTCCAGATATTGGTGATCTCAGGTTTGATAGACTGGTAGACCCCGATAGCCTTGCGCACGGCGTCCACAGTACCCACGGAAGAGTAAGTAGCCCCGGCAACGGAATCGATATCTCCGCCCCTGGACGTAATCTGCATGGAATCCAGTCCGTGTTCCTTGAACCTGTCGGTGAAAGACGTCTTCGTTACCTTGGTACCGAGACCGGGGGTCTCAGTCTGGGTGGTGATGCCGATTCCGAGCAGCTCGTCTTTATTAACATCAAAACCGACCATTACACCGATATCGCCGGAATAACCGGGAGCAAATGTTTCGAGAGCGACGCCGACCAGCTTGCCGTCCTTAATAGCCGGGAAGACTGTCACGTCTTTAATTTTAACACGCTCCTTGATGGGATCGTTATCGCGATTTTTCAGCACGGAAAGCAAAGCCGGGCCCTGTACATAGGTCAGAACCTGCTGCTCAATCTGGGATTTGGTGGCCTGTTTAAGGTTTACCAGTACCGCTCCGGAAGTGGCGCAGATGATGGAAAGGACCACAATCATATGAATTATTTCGCGCATGGCTTACTTGCCTCCGAAAGGTTTGGGACGCACGCGGTCCAGCAGGGGGGTAAGCAGGTTTGCCACCATGATGGCAAAGGGCACACCGTCAGGATAAATTCCGTAAACCCGGATAATAATGACCATGGTCCCGGCGATCAGGCCGAAAAGAACCTGCGGAATAATTCCCACCGGGCTGGAAGAAACATCGGGAGCAAGAAAAAATGCTCCGAACATGACTGATCCGGTCAGCAGATGGAAAAGCGGATTGGCGTAGACTTCAGGATTGATCATCCAGAAGATGGAAGCTGTGACAGTCACACCCACGAGAAAAGCTGCGGGGATAAAAGCCCTAACCCATCCGGTTGCGATGAGGAAAATACCGCCGGCCAGAACAGCGATGATCTGGGACGCCCCCAGTCCGCCAAGCTGCTTGCCGAGGAAGAGGTCCATGTAGTTGAATTGATCAAGACTGCCGAGACCGAAATGCTTGAGCTGGTCCAAAGGCGCGTTGATCATGAAGTTGGCGAGATTAAGATCGATATCCATGGCAGCAGGCCATGAGAGACGACAGAAAGCCCATGCAACCAGAGGCGCGCAAACGGGATTGGAACCAAAACCGCCGAAAACGGTACGTCCTAGAACAATTGTTACCGCCGCTCCGCAGGCCACCATCCACCATGCTGCACCGGCGGGCAGCAGAAAGGCGAAAAGAATACCTTCGTATAGCGCAGTGTAGTTATCTACATTTACGTCCCGTTCCTGCACCTTGAGGCAGATGGCCTCGGTGATAACGGCAACGGCACCGGCAATACCCACAGTCGTAAGCGCGGGCAGGCCGTACATATTGAAAGCCATGAACAGTGCGGGGACCAGAGCCAGAAGATGAAACTGCATCATCTTCTCCAAGGTACGCTTGCCACGCCAGTGCGGGGCAGGCGAAACCGTGAGTCTGACCGCAATGTCGGACATTGCTTTAATTACTGGAGGAGTCATATTTTAAACCTTGAAATTTGTATGTTTAACCGCAAATCCGGCTGAGTCCTGTATGATTGTTCAATCAAGTTTTAATGCCTTCGGATCCCTAACATGGATCTCTCTGAGAGCTTAAACCCTTTTGCAAAAGGGTTTAAGAATCCCAAAATCTCTTATCAGGCTTCGCTATAGTAGCGAAGTATTGTCATGGGTTTCGATTTAAACCAAAACTTAAACATCATGGATTCCAAAAGTGCATAGCCCCTTTGGCCGCCGGAGGCGAAATCAAATCATCAAAAGCGCCAAGCGCCTCACCTATACCTGCTCTGCCTGACCGCTGCCCAGAAGCTGATCCTTGGCAAAGCGGATATACTGCAGAATGGGTCTCCTGACCGTACAGTTGAAGGAGCAGAGGCCGCATTCAAAACAGCTGTGCAGATTGTGCTTTTCCGCCATTTCAAACATCTCGTACTCGGCGTAGCGGCTGAGCATATTCGGCTGGATTCGTGCCGGACAGCTGAGCACACACTCTCCACAGTTGATGCAGGTTGCGTCTTCAATGGAAGGAAAAGTACCGGCGGGAATCACGAACAGACCGTAATCGCCCTTCTTTACACCTTCATCGAGGCTGTAAATAGCCTCACCGCGAAACGGGCCGTCAAGAACCACCTTATCTCCGGACTGAACTTCAATCCCCAGTTCAGCAAAGATATGACGCACCGGGGTTCCGAAGAGTACCCGGTAGTTATTTTCGCCAATGGTCATGATGGTATCAGTAACAGGCATACCGGTCTCGAACACGCGGCCGAGATTGTACAGATCCATCACACTGATCACCTTGGTGTTATCGGGAAATTCCTTTCCGGTAACTTTTTTGACTACAAGGGCATCAAGTGAGTGGGGATATTTAGGTTTGACAAAGACACGCTCTGCCCCGTTGATTTCATATGAAGAACCTGCAGCTACAGCCAAAACGGTATGCGCAGGTTTGATCATGGATTCCGCAAAACGGAGGCCGGCCTCAATAGTCTCTTTCTCATCCTTGAGCAACTGCTCGGCAACAGATATGCCAGGCTCGGGATTCAGACCGTTGATAACCAGATTCTCGGCATGGGAAGAAAGAACAGCAACGTTAACACCGAGCTCCTGCAGGGTTTTCAGCAGTTCTTTTCCTGGCACCATGGATTTAATGTCGACAGGCTCGACACTTTCCGTTCCACCGTCTGATTTAATGGTCAGGTGGTGATAGTTGACCTTGGTGGCCTTACCGGAAAGAGCGGCACTGCAAGCCGCGCCGTATTTTGACGGACGCTCGGCAAGCAGCTCACCGGCCGCAAGTTTCTGGCCTTTTTTAATTTTCAGAATCTTGTTGCGCATGGAGATATTAAGCTCCGCAGGCGCGGTGATGTCTGAAATAGTCTTCTGAACATCTGATTCGAGGGAATAATGTATTTTAAGCATGAGACCTACCTCGCATGGCATTCGTAACAGGAATCTTCACCGTAAGGGCCTCCATCACTTTCGTGACATCCCATGCACTGAGTATGAAAAGCCTCTGCCCGCAAGGGGATGCTTTCAGTATCAGGCTTATCCTCATCTGCGAGGGGGCCGGTAGGAACATCATCGTGACAACGCAGACACGCTTCCTCACTCGGGAAATTCTTCTGGTGTTCAGTCCTGAACTTGTCATCGAACGCTGTAGGATGACAGTTACCGCAAGCGATAGGCCGGTCCTGACCTATATCGTCATGATGACAGTCGGCACATTCGTAACCATACTCATCAACATGATCAAAATGAGCAAAAATAACCCTGCCGCCACTGTTATCCAGAACAACACGGGCCGGGTTTTCCTGCACTGCGGGCGGGAAAAGAAATCCGGCAACTGCCGCAACGGACAAGACAGCAACAATTAAAGTTATTGGGATATATCTGTTCTTCAACGGATCAATCCTTAAAATTAGAAAGATTCAAGATTAAGGCGCTAAGGCCGGAAACCACCGATTAGAAGCAATACCTAAATGCATCAATTTGCAGTTTCATCCTCCGGTAATCTTTAAATAGTGTATGGAACCCTCTATCCACAGCCTCAAGAAAGATTAATTCTACCGACAGTCATTCCTTCTCCAGCTTTTTGGGGGAAAGCTATTTGAGAAAGAACGCACAAACATAAAGTGATTGGTCAATCATTCAACTTTAATTTCGGAGTAACCCTTTCCAAAAAAAACTTCTTGGGTCAAGCACAAAAGGCCTTTTGAGCCAAGCAAGTTAAGAAAACTCAAGAGCTGAACACCTAGCAAAAAAGCTACGCAAATATCAGTTACAACTGATTATTCATTCAACATTCAAAAGAGAGCAAGTACCGTACCACTAATTTATAAAACTATGCCTTAATAATTACTTTAACCACTCAAGGTCTTGGAATACTGAGGATAAGAAAAAAAGGATAAAAAAGAATAAAAAAGATTATAATTTTCTAGTTGGAAAAAGAACCTGCCGCCTTTGTTCTTTTTGGCACAAAGTCTGAAAAACAGGAGTCCGTTATTTCAGACAAGCCATGCTGAGAGGGCGGAATACGGGGAGAGAAGCCCCGTCGGAGGTATTGCAACAATGTCCATTTTTCAAGACACCTGCATATTTAGAGTATACCCTGTGGTAACTTTATAATTTTATTTCAATAAGTTACGAAACAGTCGAACAAAAAAAGCAATCAGACGGGATTTTATCACTTCACAGGAAAAAAATTTTAAAGCACGACCTTTGCCCTAAGAGCACGCATGCCATGTACCCCCTGCATATCTTCCAGCACTAAGTTTTCCACTTCACCTGAGATATACCCCTTATCGGAAAGGTACTCAAAGTAACTGGAATACTCCCGCCATTCTTTATCCTGTGTGTAGATAACTGACAGCATACCCGGCTGGGTCAGCCTTTCACCGGTGCCAAGGACAGTGGACTTATCGATACGTTTCTTAATAATTTCGTAGCGGATATTGTAGCTTCCCTCGACCTCGAATCTTTTTTCATCTACCCGGAAAAGTATCGTCAACGGGGAGGAATGAACCAGCACCAGCGGGGAGCAGCTAAGCGGCACCTTCAGCTGCGGCAAGAGTGATTCAGTCAGGCGGACCATTTCGCACATTTTGATTAACTGCCAGACCCGAAGATTCTTGAGCTGAACATCATCGAACTTAAAATCTCGGACCATGGATTCGCCGACATAAATATTATACTCCACCCCATCGGTACGATATTTTTCAAAATAGTGGGGAAAAATATTCTGTGCCCTTACTTCTTCCTGATCCAGAAAAGCAGTCAGGGATATATTCAGCAGGGATACGGAATCCTCGTAATCCCTGCGTCGCTGATAGATAACTCCCATGCCGGGATTCATCGCCTTGAAATAATCATCAATTTTGGAACTGTATTTTTCCGATGTTTCACGCAGATAGCTGAAAAATGGCTCCACCCGCTCTTGCAGAAATTCGATGATTTTGATTTCGTCACCGGAATTCAGACCTTCGCGCACAGAACCGGCGTAACGGTTTAAGGTCGCGAAATAATAGTCGGCAATGGGGATGGTCCGCCTACGGTAAATTTCACTCAAAGTCTGGGAAGCAAGATCCAGTTGCTTGAGGAGATCAGCCTGAATGGCCAGATTGCGTTCCTCCGAAGAACTTCGGATATCCATGCTTCCGTACAGAGGGTAAACATCCTTGAAAACAATATCGTGAAAACGCTTTTCACCGAATTTATAGGTCTCCTTGCTGTCACGGAGGAAATCATAAGCCGCCTCTTCAAAACGCCATGAAACGCTGGGATGAATGGCCGTGCAATAATCCTTGATTACACCGTCCACACGGGATTCAAGCCTGTTCATTTCCCGGCGAACGGCAACACTCAGGATGGGAAAAAGCTCAGCCAGCTTACGTGCCGAGTTGGCGCTGATCATATCCTTTGTATCGGAAACAAGCTCCAGCACCGCGATTACCCGGTCCTCCTCCATCAATGGCATAAGCCCCAGACTGCGCGCCCCGCTCCGGTAAAGATACTCAATAACACCATCCTGCCCGTCGCATTGCAAAATCTCGGGAATAAAATATGGCTCAGCTGTCCTGAAAACATGTTCATACATTTCTTCCAGAAGTCCGGCCGTCTTTCCGGGGTAATCATGAAGTACACTGCGCTGCAATGTCTCCGCACTCCCCTGTGTCACTCTGTAACGCAGCACAAAACCGGTCCGCAGATCCTTCACTTTAAGTATTGAGCGTAGACGGTGGGTTATGCTTTTGATGCTGTCATTTTGGCGTAGGACCCCGCTTTCAACCAGATCCGACTTAAGCTGCGATATATTTTCCTTTTCCGTTACTTCATGAAAACTTACTGTAATCAAGCCCTTGAAAACAACACCGTCAAGAGGCATCAGCTTTTCAAGGGTTTCGCGATCACGCATGATCAAAAGCCGGGAAAATTGTTTGCGGTCAAGGATATCAAGACCACCGGCTTCCACGTCCACAAATCGAAAGGAATAATCAGCCAGAAAATATCGGTCTACCTTATCATGAGAATTAGGCATTTTCATGATGACCTCAACCATTTCATGATCCAGCTGATAATAAATATCGAAAAGCATGGTGTAGGCAAAAAGCAGGTTTTCACTGTATAAATCGCTTAAGCGCATCATCAGGCTTTCGCTCAATTCCAGCTCAATGCCCGGTTCCTCGAACATTTTCTTATATCTGGCTGTGGAGAAAAAATGATCGTGGGTAAAGGGAGCCTGTGCTTTGCCTATACATTCTTCATCTTCTAAATGAGGAAAAACCAGCCGCATGAGGAAATTTATTTCTTCGGCATAGTTCTGCATAACTTCAGCAGTAGCGACACCGGAAAGACCTTCAATCCCTTTCAGTGATTCCAATATCTTACCGATCTGCCTGCTATACGGGTTGCCGGTTTCAGCCATCATGGAGCGGGCCTTGCGGAGCAAAGGTTCAAAACTTAGTTCAGCAACAAAAGGCATTGCTGCATATGCTTTCATGGCTTCATCGCGCATAGTTATTCTCCGGTTTTATTAATGCTATATTAATATATATCATTCAATGCCGTAAGGAAAGCATTGCCGCACGAAAGGAGAAACTGTTGCCAAAGAATCTACGCGGATATATATTTATGGTATCGCAAATTTAGGAGAAGACATGATCCCTAACAAAAAAGGACATATATCCAGAAGGCAGGCGATTAAACTCGCAGCGGGAGGAACTCTCGGTATTTTGAGCGGTTGCGCTATCAATCCTGTGACAGGGCAGCAGCAATTGATGCTGGTTTCACAGCAGCAGGAAATACAAATAGACCGCCAGAATTCTCCCCACCAATTCTCAGCTGACTACGGTGCCGTGCAGGACAACATGGTCAATGACTACATCAGCAAGGTAGGTCTGTCCCTTTCCTCCAGCAGCCACAGACCGGATATGCCCTACTCCTTCCGCTGTGTGAACGCCACCTACGTCAACGCATATGCTTTTCCCGGCGGAAGCATTGCCTGTACCCGAGGCATTCTTATTACCCTTGAGAATGAAGCGGAACTGGCCGCGCTCATGGGGCATGAAATAGGGCACGTTAATGCCCGGCACACAGCGTCACGTATGAGTTCTGCCATTGCGATACAGGGAATAGTCGCCATCGGCGTCGGAATTGCGGCCACGCAGGACAGCAGTCTTGTTCCGCTGGCCGCCGGACTTGGCGGAATCGGTGCCGGGATGCTTTTAGCAAGCTATTCCCGGTCAGACGAAAGGCAGGCGGACAGTCTGGGAATGGAATACATGGACAACGTGGGATACGACCCTGAAGGCATGGTCGGATTGATGGAAGAGCTGAATAAACTGCACAAGGATAAGCCCTCTTTCGTACAGCAGATGTTCGCCTCCCATCCAATGAGCTCTGAACGATACGACACAGCTGTACGCAAAAGGGATACTGTATACGCAGGAAGTAAAGGAAAACTCCTGCGTGAACGCTATATGGACAACATCGCCCCAATCCGCAAAATCAAACCGGCAATTGTCGAAATGCAGAAAGGCGAAGGAGCCATGCGCATAAAAAGCTACAATGAGGCTGAAGATCATTTTTCAAAAGCCCTGCGCATTGCTCCCGATGATTATGCTGCACTGCTGCTCATGTCCAAATGTCAGCTGGCGCAGGGCAATGCCCGAAAAGGACTGCAATACGCCCAGCGGGCAAAAAAACGCTACCCGCAGGAAGCTCAGGCCCTACACATGACCGGGATGCTTAGTCTGGAAAATCGCAAGTTCAGACAGGCTCTCTACAATTTTGATGAATATGAGAAGATGCTGCCCGGCAATCCCATGACCACCTTTTTCAAGGGAGTTTCATACGAAGCCCTTGGCAACCGGGATATGGCTGCTAATGAATATTACCGTTTCCTCAAGAGTAACAATCAGGGAGACTACGCAAAGCATGCATATGACAGGCTCACCGGGTGGGGGTATCTGCAATAAAGAGCACGCCGCAATATTGTTCCCCCTTCTCCAAAAACCATCCTATATATAAGTCATGAAGCTGACAGAGTGAGTTTACATTAAACACCACACAGAAGCTGTATCCATGGCAAAAAAACTATATCTAAAAATCTACAACATTATATTGACTACTTACCCTTCCATAACTAGTAGTTTCACCAATTCTATGCTTTTCTCTTTGGGAAAAACACTGAGTAACAAGCCTAATATGAGGGGGGGCGGAAAATGCTCAAAAATTTAAAGGTAACGACTAAAATCGCTATAGGATTTGGGCTCATTCTAAGCCTGCTGGCTGCAACCGCAGGACTGGGAATCCTGAAACTAAGTGATAATTCAGCAGGTTTTACCGAGTATCAGACTCTGGCCGGCCAAACAAATCTGGCCGGACGCATCCAGAGCAATCTTCTATTGGCCCGCACGGAAGCAAAAGACTTCATGAATACCGGAAATGATAAGGCATTGAATCGGTATAATAAACGGATGGCAAGACTTAAAAAGCTCCTCCGGGAGGAAGAAAGCAACACAGTCCCAGCTGAACAGGCCGGATTAATAGATAAAATACGACAGGAAATCGCCACCTACGAAAGCACCTTCAATATTTTTATTTCAGCAAGCCAAGCGGAAAAGCAGTCGATCAATCAATCGACAGAAAACGGAAAAGTACTGGAAAACGGCCTTGAAACACTACTGCAGAGTGCTAACGAAAGAGAAGACAACTTTCTTATAGCCATGGTGCAGAAAAGTAAGGCCGCATTATTCAAGGCAAAGCTCGCCAACTCTATTTTTATATATAAGACCAAACTGAAAGCTGATGCGGAAAAAGCAATAGAACTGCTGGAAGAATTTGAAAAAAGTGTCGGAGATATCCAGAACGTACTCTATTCTCCCTCGGACCTTGGACTTATAAACGAGCTGAATACAAACAATGAACAGTACGTCCTGCATACCCGGAAAATAATTAAGTCTAACATCGCGCAGGTTACGGCAAAGGAAAAGCTGGACTCTCTGGGGCCGGTCACCGCCCAGCATATTAATGATTTCAAAATGTCCATCATGGAAAAACAGGAAGAGTTGGGTCCGCGCATGAAAAAGACCATTGCCGCAGCCCAAAACAACATGAGCATAATATCGCTCATTGCCATCATCGCCGGAATTGTCCTCGCATTCTTTATCTCCCGCAGCATCACCGTCCCGCTGGCTAAAGCCCGCGCCTTTATGCTGGATCTGGCAAACGGCAACCTCGACAGCAAAATGGAGGTGGACCAGAAAGATGAAGTGGGCATGATATGCAAGGATATGGTTCAGGTAGAAAGGACCCTGCGTCAGGTAATGCTTGAAATAAGTACCGCGATCACCGGAATAGAAGAAGGCAGGATAGACAGTCAGGCTGATGGCAGCGGATTCAAAGGCAGCTATGTAGAGCTGATCGACCGCACAAATATGGCGCTGAATGTAATGAGATCTTTTATTGATGATGTCCCGCTGCCGGTTATGACCATGGACCGCGACATGAATATCCTTTTCATGAACAAACCGGGGATAAAACTTCTCGGAAAATCTCTGGATGAGCTCAAAAAGGGCAAGTGCTCCTCCATTATCAAAACCCAAGACTGCGGAACCGATAAGTGCGCCTGCGCCAAGTCATTTCTTTCCCGCAAACAGGAAAAAGGTACAACCAATGCGAAGATCCCCACGGGCAGTCTGGATATCGACTACATAGGTGTCCCCATTGAAAAAGACGGAAGAGTCGTCGGCGCGCTGGAAGTAATCCTCGATCAGACTTCAATCCGCGAGAATCAACGCATAATGAAAGATGTTGCAGACCGCACGCAGCACGTTGTGGAACAACTTTCTTCCGCAAGCGAAGAACTGGCCGCACAGGTGGAGCAGATCAGTAACGGCTCCGAAATTCAGCATGAACGGATAACCGAAACCGCCACAGCCATGGAACAGATGAACAGCACCATCATGGAAGTGGCTCGCAACGCTTCCAACGCTTCCGGTAAAGGCATGGAAGCAAAACAGCAGGCGGAAGAAGGTGCCCTGATAGTTTCCCAGTCAATAAATTCCATTACTGAAGTCAGCAGCATTGCCGGCGACCTGCGCAACAGCATGACCGGCCTCGGCGAGCAGACCGAATCCATCAGCACAGTCATGGATGTAATTTCCGACATTGCCGATCAGACCAACCTGCTGGCCCTGAACGCGGCGATCGAAGCAGCCCGTGCAGGAGAAGCCGGACGCGGATTCGCAGTTGTAGCCGATGAGGTCCGCAAACTGGCGGAAAAAACCATGGCAGCAACCCATGAAGTGGGCAACAACGTGGAAAGCATACAGCAGGCCGTGCGCAACAATATGCTCGAGGTGGAAAATGCTGTTGAAGCGGTTGAGAAAACGACAGAGCTTGCATCCCGCTCAGGCTCTTCTCTTGAATCAATCGTAACGACTGTAGAGTACAGCGCAAATCAGGTGGAAGGTATCGCCGCAGCCTCCGAAGAACAATCCAGCGCTTCAGAGCAGATAAACAATGCCCTGAATGAAATAAACAGCATAACCCGTGAGACCGCTGACGGCATACATCAATCAGCTAAAGCTGTTCAGGAACTGGCAGCAATGTCCAGCGAACTGAATGACTTGATTAAAGAACTACAGGAATAAGCAACTTCTCAAATACACATATATCCCGGCTGGTCTCACGACTTGCCGGGATTTTTTCTTTTCAGCTTAAAAAACTACCGGGAAACACCTGAACAGACTCTCCAGTATAAAAACATTTTCGCTGGCTATAAAACCATTCTTTGTGATTTAATCCAAGAGAACAACAGGAGTACGTATGCGAATATATAAACTACTGATTATGTTCGGGAGCCTGTTAATGTGTGCAAGTCCCGCATGGCCCGGAGATTATCCCATCGTGGACAGCGGCCAGCAGGCATGTTTTGACAATTCCCGCCAAATACATTGCCCGGACAAGGGTGACGAATTTTATGGTCAGGATGCTCAGTACAAGGGCAACCAGCCGCGTTTCAGAGATAACAAAGACGGGACAATCGCGGATCTTGTCACCGGATTAGTCTGGATAAAAGCCCGTGGTGACAAGCTATCCTGGCAGGCGGCCATGGCGGGAGCCGGGGATTGCCGGGTTGGAGGGTATACAGACTGGCGTGCGCCGACCATTAAAGAATTATACTCCCTTATCGACTTTAACGGCAGAGTTATCGGAGATGCCTCGGTTTCCATTCCATTCATCAATACTCAATATTTCGATTTCAAACTGGGTGATACATCCAGAGGGGAACGGATCATTGATTGTCAGGACTGGTCCGCTACCACCTATGCAGGTAAAACCATGGGCGGTAATCCTACTGCCTTCGGGGTCAACTTCGCTGACGGACGCATCAAGGGATACGGTAAAAACGGTCGTGGCAAACGTGGAAAAAAATATATCCGGTACGTACGAGGCAATCCTGATTATGGGAAAAATATTTTCGTAGATCAGGCCGACGGCACCATTAAAGACTCTGCCACCGGTCTGATCTGGCAAAAAACAGATAGTGGTAAAACACTGAACTGGGAAGAAGCGCTAAGATATTGCGAAAACCTGAATTATGCAGGACACAGCGGCTGGAGGCTGCCGAATGCTAAGGAGCTGCAATCCATCGTAGATTACTCCCGCAGCCCTAAAACAAGCGGCACCGCAGCCATTGATCCTATTTTCAATGTCACGGACACCGAATCCTACTATTGGTCATCAACAACCCACATGGATGGTCCCAAAGCAGGCGACCACGCGGCATACATAGCTTTCGGACGGTGCATGGGCTACTTCTCCACTCCCCGCAGCGGCAATAAAAGATGGATGGACGTACACGGGGCCGGGGCCCAACGCAGTGATCCCAAATCAGGTAACCCCGAAGCCTACCCCAACGGACGCGGCCCACAAGGCGATGACATCCGCATATACAATTACGTTCGCTGCGTTTCAGGAGGACAAGCGAATCCGTACGATCCCCCTTACATAAAAATTCCATCCATTAGCGGAAGAACCTCTGAATCAGGACTAGGCCATATGGGAAATAATGGGCATAAATTCCATCAGAATCAGGGGATTAATTCGGGAACGGGACAGGGATTACGACAGAGCGGGGCAGGTAGCGAAAACATGGGGAGAAATCGAGGAAAGCATCAAGGCCCTCCCCCGGAAGCCTTTACCGCCTGCAATGGAAAATCACGCGGGGAAGACTGTATTGTAGAAACTCCACGCGGCAGAATTTCCGGAATTTGCCGGGAACGATCAGGGCAAACCTTCTGCGTTCCCACAGGCCACGGCGGACGGGCAACAGGCGCAGGACTCAGACAATAAAAAATGCCCGGAGCGACTTAGCGCTCCGGGCAATTCATATTCAGTAATTCTAAACTCTAACTGCTTTCAACATAATCCATAATAGCCTGCGCCGAATTCTTAGAGCAGCGCACGGCCTCAGCAACTGTTCTGGCACCGGTAACAACGTCACCGGAAGCGAAGATCCCTTCACGGGTGGTGCGGCCTTCTTCATCAGTAATGACCAGCCCGGTCTTACCGATTTCAATACCGGTCAGATTATTGCGAGGAGCCTGACTGACTGCGATAAAGATGGAATCAGCCTCTTCCAACACCTCAGAGTCTTCCACGCAGACCAGCTTAACTTTTCCGTCTTCCCCGGTTTCTTTTTCCGTGCGTACACAGACTACGCCTTCCTCGGTCAATTCAAGCGGGGAATGGTAAAATTTAAAACGAACGCCATCGAGTTTGGCATATTCAAATTCATACTTGGTAGCGGAAACATCTTCCTCTCCCCGACGGTAAAGCACAGTAACTGCCTCGGCCCCTTTTCGCAGGGCGGTGCGGGCCACATCCATAGCCACGTTGCCAGCGCCAATAACCGCGACCTTCTTACCAAGCTGGTAGACATCTGGATTCTTCAAATAGTTAATGGCGTAATGCACATGGCCGAAGGTTTCACCCTTTAACCGTAGAGGACGCGGGTTCCACACCCCGGTACCGATAAAGATGGCCTTGTAGCCGTCACGCAACAGATCATCGAGTGAAATAACCGGTCCGATGAGCATGTTGGGACGTATTTTAACGCCCAGCTGCACCAGCACGTCGCGTAGTTTTTCAAGAATATCCTTGGGCAAGCGGAACTCAGGAATACCGTACTGTAGCACCCCGCCGATTTTATCTTCGGATTCAAAAATGGTGACCTCATAACCTTTCAGCGCTAAAATAAAAGCCACAGTGATACCGGCCGGCCCGGAGCCTACAACCGCAATTCTGGCTTTACGCTTTTCAAGACGTTTCGGCTGGAACTGCTCCAGATAGTAGCGGGAGATGTAGTTTTCAATATCGCTGCACTGCACCGGCGCACTTTTGCGCCCCAGAATACAATGCCCTTCACAAAAATTTTCGTGGGGACAGATGAGCGAACAGACCACGGAAAGTGGATTGTTCGCGAAAAGCATGGCCCCGGCCTCCTGCATCCTGCCGTCCAGCAGAAGCTCAATCATTTTATTGATCGGTGTACCGAGGGGACAGCCCTTGCTGCACAATGGTTTCTTGCATTGCAGGCAACGGCTCGCCTCTTCAATGATGTGTTTTCCCATATGAATGATGTGTGGTTTGATCCCTCAATGAAAGGAACCTGATTTTCTTAAGATGAAAGGAAAGTAGTGCGTGGAAAGGCGTTGATAGCAGGGCCGGACAGGAAGGTCCAGCTCTGCCGTTCTTATTAGTTGTATACTATTTACCGTAAAAAGGCGGATCCCCAAAGAATCCGCCTTTAATCATGATCTTGCAAAAAAAACTATTTCAAAGCTTCAAGCAACGCCTCTTCGCCAAGACGATCAATCATACCGCTGATACGTTCACGTTTACGTCCGTTTTCCTTATAGAAATCAAGGGCCTTAACTATCAGCGAAAGAGCCTCATCTTCACTTAGCTTGGTGCCTATTTTTACTCCGGAGCGGACATTTCTCGCCGCGCCACCGCCGAAAAGGACATCCCAGCCTTTAGGTGTTCCGACCAGACCGATATCTCGCACATTGCTGAATCCGCAACTGATTTTACAGCCGGACACACCGCTTTTAATTTTGAAGGGATACGGGCCGTTCTGCAAGACGATTTCAAGCAGTTTCTTACCCATACCACGGCTATCCTGAACACCGTATTTACAGAGACCCACGCCGGTACAGACATTTACGGTCGGCGGAGCCTTCTTAACAGAAGTACCGATGGCGGCAACAACTTCATCAAGTTTATCCTTTGCGATACCTTCCAGATTCAAACGTTGACCGCTGGTCACACGCAGGGAAGTCAGATTAAACTTGGACATGACCTCCATAACTGTCTTCATCATACCGGGAGTGAATTCGCCCTGATTAAGTGCGATACGCAAAGCGTAGGTGTCATTCTTACGCTCTACCGGCATGACGACAAGAGGTTCAGCAACAATATTATCCATAAAAACTCCTTATTCTTTTTAATAATTTTCACTTACATCAGAGTGTAAACTTCTGCAAATTATGAAAGCTGTACCGCTAACCAGATAAAGTAAAGAACATTATTACTAGCACGGGTATAAGCATTGAGGAGGCAATGATTGTAACTGATTCACGCATTCTGGATCACATCGGTTCGGAGATGCTTATATAGAAATGGGCTGCCCGTGGCACTAGGATAAAATTTTAGCTGACCGATGCTTCTGGAAGTATTACCCCGATATTTCAAGGTAGTACTTTATTTTTTATTATAAATTCAGTAGGCAAATACGATGAAGCATCTTTTAACAGTCTTATTGGCAGTCATAATCTTAGCGCTAACTTCAGTTTCTGCTTTGGCTCAAGAAATTATTGTTCCGTTAAATCATTTTCCTCCATGGCGCATAGTGGATAAGAATTATCAAGTCGGTGGTATTAATGTAGAATTGATGAATGCCCTGCTGCGAAAGCTCGATTTGAAGGCCACCTACGTCATCCGTCCATGGAAAAGAGCGCAGAGGATGATTAAGAATGGTTCAGCCGATATTATGAACGGTTTGCTCAAATCTCAGGCACGGGCAAAAGACATGATATTCCTAGATCCTCCATACAAAACGCAAAGCTCCAAGGCTTTTTACACTCTAAAAAGCAAGCCAATAAAAATAAATACCTACGAAGATTTATACAAATACAAAATAGGGATAACCCTTGGCTCAAAATTTTTTCCCAGATTCGACAGTGACACGAAGCTGAGCAAAGATATGTGTAAGGACGCATCCACCAATTTCAAAAAACTGGAGCGAGGACGGATAGACACCATTATTTTGACCGAAACCGTGGGAGATTACCTGCTCCATAAGCTAAACTATCAAGATAAGATGGAAAAAGAACCGTATGTATACAGCGAACCACTTTCGGTCTATTTCGCAGTCTCTAAAAAATCTTTTTTGGCAAAACGGGTGCCTGAGCTTAATGCCGCACTGAAAAAAATGGTTGAATCAGGTGAAGTAAGGAGCATAATTGATAATTTTATGGCTCGACAAAAAAATTATCAGAATAATCCATTGTAACATCCCCTACCGTTTCAGCAGTACAGAGGTAGAAGTTGACTGAATCTCAAAGGGATGGGATATGTGCATTCTATTCAAAAAGGAGAGAATGAATGCTTATATACATGGGATTTGACGATACCGATGATAAAAACGCCCCCATAGGAACCGGACGGCTGGTCCGTGAATTCGTATACGGGCTGGAAACCGACTACCTTGTTATAGGCATTGTCCGCCATCAGCTGCCCCGGCTGGAAGACATTCCATACACTTCAAATAACAGTTCGGCCTGCGCTATCATTGACATTTCCAACGACGGCAACCTTGCCGTTCTGCGCGATCAGGCTACCGCACATCTGAAAAAATATTGCGCACCCGGCAGTGATCCGGGACTTTGCATTGCACGCGAAACAGAAGTTAACAACGAGATCATTGAATTTTCCAAGAATGTCACCGGACACAGGCAGACTCAGAAAGACGCCATGCACGCGGCCCGCAACATTGAACTATACGGGCTGGGCGGCACCAATGACGGTATCATTGGAGCCACCGCCGCGGTTGGGTTGACAGCTTACGGCTGGTGCGGACGGTTCATTGAATACGGACGCCTGCGCGACCTGGGCACAAGTCTGCATGTTCAGGACCTGCATGAAGCCGGAATAGACGTCATTTCAACTGACCGTGACCCGCTGGTCCCCCTCCCCGGCGATGAAATCCGCAATGCCTCATGGATCAGACCCTCGCTCTGGGCAGGCCGCCCTGTGCTGCAGGTAAAACGCATCGATTACGGCATATGGGAACCGGCTCACGGGAAACGCAAAAAAGGTCACAACTTACAGCCGAATTCCTCGGAAAAATCTAGCGTCCTTCCTTGTAACGGGCAATAAAGCTGTTTAGCGCGTCACGCTGGCGCTCCATGTGGATTATCCACGCATCAAGAATCTCCAGACCTTCCGGGGTGATGGAATAAACCCGCTTGGCCGGTCCATCACCCTGCGCATCCCACTCTGATTGCACCAGACCCTCTTCATCCATCTGCCGTAAATGCCGATAGATCATTCCCGGAGGGGCCTCACCGCGTAGAAAACCATACCCGCTAATGGTCTGTATAAGCTCATAACCGTACGAAGATCCTGACTTTAAGGCCATCAATAGGGATGGCTGAATATACCGCTGCGGCTTGCCCCCGCCTGCTTTTTTCGACATTTTTCACCTGTTCTTCTTGACTATATGTTCTTAGAGGATATATATCTAGTATAGACGAATATCCATAAAGACACAACTAAACGCTTAAGGAGGCTTTATGAAAATTTTCGTAAGAGAAAGAGTAAGGGCCAACGAAGGGAATCAGCGTCCCCGTTACCGCGTTGTGGGTGTACAGGGTGAAGGGTTGACGCTCAAGGTCAAGCGCATCCGTAAATGCGAACTCAAGCAACTCGCAAAGCATACCGGCGCGGAAATCGTTTATCTGGAACGTGATGGTAAGGGAAACGAAGGAAAGAAAAAATAAACAAAAAGGGGAACAGTTTTAAACTGTTCCCCTTTATCATTTAATTACTTGTAAACAATGGTTCCGACATGTTCTCCGCGCAACGCGGCATGTACTGCTTCGGGTTCACGCAGCACATCAACAATCTGAAACTGCTTGAGGGTCTTGGCATTCTTGAGAAAAGTCAGGACAGCCCGCTCGACGATGAGATCATCAAGATCCATCTCAATCAGCTCGTCAACGTGGATACGATCATAAAACTTAAGGGTTTCACGATTCTTGGCTTTCTTAGGATCATCTTCATAAAGCCCCTTTTCATCTTTCAGATAGAGAACCGACTTGGCACCTATATTTTCAGCCAGCAGAAATGCTCCGGAATCAGTACGGTGCGGAGGGATAGATCCAACTTCCGCCGGATGTTCAAAAAATCCATAAGGGGGAATACCGGTGGTGATAGGCAGATAGCCCAGTTGGCAATACATATTCAGCTGCTCAAGATGGTCGCCGTGACCGATCTTAACACCGCCGTGCTTAGCCAGCAGTACAGAAAGGATTTCCGCATTCTGCCATGAGACCTTATCACCGAGTTTGGAGAGCACCCCGGTAGGCATGCCCAGATCCACGCCGATATTATAAACGTGACGGGCGCGGGTTCCGCCTCCGGTCATGAGCAGTATTTTGTGTTCTTCCTTGGCCTTGACCAACTCATCGAGGATAGGCAGCAGGGCTTTGGCACCGCGGTCCATGATGGACTGACCGCCGATCTTAAGCACGTTAACGTCCGGCTGCATGTGAAAATACTCATCCGCCTCGGTATTCCGCAGACAATCCTTACCGACAAGGGATTCACCGAGCAGTCTGGTTTCTATATGCAAACGGCCCTTTTCACCATCTTCCTTAATTAACTTACCCATAAAACCCTCCGTTTTGTTCTCGGTACCAGCGGCCCCATAAGTTTACGGTGATACATAATCATAAACTATTAACGTCTATTGCAACACCTTAAATTTTGATAAAATCATACTCACAACAATACCGGCTCCGAAAGCCCATGCCAGATTGGTAACCAGCGTCAGTATCAGCATCAGCGCGATAACGGCCTGAGCGGCTCTTGAGGTCATATCCCGAAGGGCCAGCACGAGTTGCAGGCCGGCGAAGACCAGCAGCACACCGAGAACTCCCATGGGGATCAGCTGCAATACTTTGATTGATTGAGCTCCGAAACCGATTGCGAGCAGTACAAATAATCCGCCTACTATAAAATTCGAACCGCAAGTCCGTGCTCCGAAACGATAATGAGCCGCCAGCCCCCCTGCTCCGTGGCAGACAGGCATCCCGCCTATCAAAGCGGCAAATCCGTTGGCAATGCCCATGCTTACGCACAAAGCCCTATCAGTAACCCTGCGCCCTTCATCGCCAAAATATTCGTAGCTTAAATCCCGGTTGGCTATAACCGCATTCCCGAGTGTCATGGGAATCTGCGGCAGCACCAAGGCCAGCAGAGCAAAGGAAAATTCATCGGCAGTAGGGAACCCGAAAGGCATCAGTTGCGGCAGATGAAATCCGAAGCTGAGGTCAGCAAGACCCTGCCATGCCCCGAATAGTCCACCTAATAAAGCGCCGCAGCCCACAGCAACCAATCCCGCTGGAATTTTTTTGTTATTGATCAGTTTCAGGGAGATAAGCCCAAAAACTATGCCGAACAAAGCGCTGAGCGGAAGCGGACCCAATGACTGAACACTCAGAAAAGGCTCCACCTTTCCCAGACTTTTCTGTAAACCGCTGATCCCGACGACAAGAAACAACCCTTTTTTGATCAGCAGAATACCGGTGGAGACCTGTACTCCGCGAATAACCGGCAGTGGAATCAAACGGGCAGCCTTTTTGACCAGCCCGCTGGAACCGAGAAAAAACAGGAAAACGGCTATAATGTACCCGGCTCCGTTAATTACCGCGGGACTGAGTGATTGTGAGATGGCGTAGGCCGCTACGACTTTCATGGGCTGCACCGCAATGGGCACACGGTAATACATTCCACCGAAAATATAGAAAAAACCCACAGTAAGAAAAACCCCGGTAGCGGAGAGTCCGTTGACCATGATCATGGCAAAGGCAAGAGGCAGCAAAGCTCCCAAGTCACCTACAGCTCCGGCCCATTCCATCCTGTTAAAACTGATATGCACTGCAACTCCTGTATTTGGTTCAGCTCAGAAGATGATACTATATTACGTAAGAAATCCACAACCTTTTTTAAAGCTGACAATGCGGATATAATTAATTTTTTTCAGGACAGCATAAGAAGACTCCCGAAAAGAACTACGCTGATCGGGAGTCGTTTATCAATACTTTCGATAGGACTAATCTTCAAAGGCCATGGATACTTTCCAGGCTTCCCAAACCTTGCCCACCAGTTCCGGTCCGGGTTTGAGAACAGTCTTACCGGGTTTCCAGCCCGAGGGGCAAACCTCTGCAGCACCGGTTTTCCTTACATGCTGGTAAGCCTGAATCTGACGCAGGGTTTCAGAGACGTTGCGGCCCACAGGCGGTGTCAGCACTTCATACCCCACAATCACGCCGTCAGGATCGATGAGGAAGCGTCCTCTGATATCAACTCCGGCGTCTTCATCATACACACCGTAAAGCTCGCCCACTTTACCGCCACCGTCAGAAAGCATGGGGAACGGCACTTTTCCGGCGCTGATCATTTTTGAGAGTTCGTCCTGTTCCCAGACCTTGTGGACAAAAACGCTGTCCGTACTCATGGAAAGAACCTGAACACCTAGAGCTTTGAATTCAGCATATTTTTCGGCGACCGCCGAAACTTCGGTAGCTCAGACAAAGGTGAAGTCACCGGGGTAGAAACATAGAACCACCCACTGGCCCGCGTAATCTGAAAGTTTAACTTCTTTAAATCCACCATCCTGATAAGCCATGGCGCTAAAATCAGGTGCTTTCTGTCCTGCTTTAATCATGTTTCCTGCTCCTTCGATGGTTTCGGAGGTTTCATTATCAACTTCAGGCTGCACTTCTCCGGCGCTACTGCCGGAGGGCTTTGAACAGCCGACTAGTTGTGATTTTACCATTATTTAATTCCTCCATTTTTACTTACACATATCAACACAACCGATAGATTGAAAGAGATTTAATTAAAAATTGCTATAACACATAGTTTATTGCAACTGTAGGCAATGTACGGACGGTCTCTTAGGCATTGCGAAACACAAAATTGCCCACAAAAAAAGGGCCTTGCGTATAAACGCAAGGCCCTTAAAATTTTTTTGATTCGGATTTACCAGGGCATTGGATCGGGAAGGATGACCTCATCAGAATAGTCGTATTGATCAAACTGTTCCGAGAACCAGTCAAAAAACTCGAAGTAGGGAAAAATCTTACGCCCTGCTTCAACCTTATCCAAGGCCTTCTCACCTGAAACATCAATTACCTTGGAGTCAAGAGCCATGATGGGCACTAAATCTTCAGGGCAGACATAGGCTACGTTGCCTACCACATAATACCTGATATCATTGTTTTTATAAGTAACTTTTTTCACCGTTGTTTTGCTCATATACACCTCACGCATAATCTAAATTTGATTCAAGAGGTCATAAATCAAATAAGAACTGCGCACAACCGAGCATACCGGCACATTAGGCAGACCCGCCCGGCTTACAATTTGCGCTGAGTGTAATCTCTGAAATCGGTTTCCTTACGCTGGAATTCACCTTCAAAGAATTGTGAAGATATCAGGAATTCCGCGGTGGAGCGGTTACTGGCGGTCGGAATATTGTAAAGCACAGCCAAACGCAGCAGCGCTTTCACATCAACATCATGCGGCTGGGGCTGCATGGGGTCCCAGAAGAAAATCAGCACATCAATCTTGCCTTCGGAAATCATGGCTCCAAGCTGCTGGTCTCCCCCTAACGGACCGGATTTCAATTTATTCACCGGTTTGAAATCGTATCCGTCTTCACTCATCTGAGCCACCCTGGCCTTAATCATATCCTCTACCAATCCACCGGTAGTTCCGGTTGCCACCAGGTTATGGCGACGAAGAATGTTATGATTACAATCCACAAAATCGAGCAATTCGCTTTTACAATTATCATGCGCAACAACTGCTATATTTTTCATCAGGCTCATGTTTTCATCCTCATAAAGTTTAATAAGTCAACTGCACTATGACACGGGGCTGGATGAATGTCACTTCGCCGGTGCGACGAACAGGAAACGAATGGACATAAAAAAGGCTGCCTAAAATCAGCAGCCCCGGTATTACACGATAGAAATACAAATCTAAAAATGCTCTTCCCATTCCTTTTGCTTAAAACCGATAAGTACAAAATCAACAGCCACAAGCACAGGACGTTTACAGAGCATTCCGTCACCGGAAATCAGTTCAAAGAGCTCAACATCAGACATAGAATCGATGCGCTCTTTCAAGCCCATTTCCTTGTATTTTTTGCCGTTGGTGTTCACAAATTTCTTTTTATCTACCCCTGCAATTTTCTGCCATGCGAGGAATTCCTCTTTCGTCGGGGTCTCTTTTACAATATGGCGGATTGTGAATTCCACCCCTCTTTCTTCAAGCCAAGCCTTGGCTTTTCGGGAGGTTGTTCAACTGGGATAGTGTAGTAAAATCATATTTTTCATCTCCATCTGACGGTTGCACACATTTCAGATTACCGGAGATATTATTATCACAAATAGAAAACAGTCACAATCATAGAAAAACCTTAAAAAGAGTGAAATTCACGGCAGGCAGCCAGTTCCCGTTTAAGTTGGCTTTCATACTCAGGACCCAGCCGGGCGGTCATGTACTTCTGCTGGACCTCGGCGGCAGTGGATAAAAATCCTTCCACTTTCTTTGCTGTGCTGTGATAGATATGGCGGACAGTGACCTGATGGTCGACCACAACCGGAAATCCGGCTCGATGCAAAGCCAGTGAATTCCAGACATCCACCCCGTAACCGTAGATGTTGCCGTCATAATCAAGCCCGCCGATCCGGCTTAGGCAATCGATGTTGAATAATGGCGAGATGCCGTCAATATACGGTACGAGGGAATACTGCACCTCCGGTTTTTCCACCATGTGGGGATGATACGGACTGCGGTGGGTTGCCGGGGAATAAACTCCGATCGGACCTATTTTCGCGTCCAGAAATTCTAGACGTTTCCATGCCTTGAGAATGTGCGGAGGTTTGGAGCCGAACCAGATATCATTATTCAAAAACCAGAGATGGGTATAGCCACGGTTTTCAAATTCCCGCAAACAATAGTCCAGCGCCCCGGCCCAATAGAGATTTTGATCCAGCCTGCGCCAGGAACCGGGAAAGGGAATCGGTGCGCAATTATCAAGAACAAAAATATGCTCCACCCAGCCCGGATCAGAAAGTTCAAGCTGTTCTTTTACCCTCACCGTCAGGGCCGGATCGCCATAATGAAGGATAACTATCGCCAAACGTCTGTCTGCCACGGCAAACTCCTTGCAATGCATAAGGATTAACTAGTAAAGGAACACTCTAGAAGCAATTAACAAATCCATCAAGGGCAGCATTATGGAAACAATCTGGAACATCCTTTCGCGCGAACTCGCGATGAAATTTCTGGCCGGGGGAGTTGGCCGAACCCATCTGACCTCTATCGGGTACCAGTGCATCGAACTGAGCAAAAGCGATCCTGCCCAACGCGATTTATACATCCGGCTGGCCTTCGAAACCCTGCTTTCCGCATGGTGCCATGACCCACTGAATCTGCAAAGTACAGAACTGCAACGTAATCTCATGGGTCAGGACGGTCCGGATTCGCCCATGGGCAAAATGTTGAACCGAATTATAGAAAATTCCCGAGACAAAAATTTTACGGATCTGGAAAAACGCCTGCACGCCCTGATGAGTAGGGAACGTTTTGGGCCGGCGGCCGAAGTGCTGGCCAAATCCATTACTGAAAATCCGGGTTCCCTACCGCTGCTTAAACTTTCCACCGAGCTATTTGATGCAACCGGAGAGAAACAGTTCCTGAAAATATCTCTACAACTACTTGAAAATATCGAGTTCCACGAGATGGAACCGCTTCGCGATTTCCTTTCCGCCAACTTAGCCTTCGGGATGGAAGATTACCCAAAAGCGGCTATCCACTACCAGACAGCTTACAACACCGGTTCTTTTCCCGAAGCCCTGCCCCGATTGGGTGAAAGCTTGCTGCGAATGGGCAACAGGGCGGAGGCGATCAGGATTTACAGACAGGACGCGAAGGCACGCCCGTGGCGAGTCAATACCCTGCTGCGTACCGCCGATCTCATTAATGAAACCGACCAGCAAAGCTGCCCTCCACCGGGCCGGGTGGCAATACTTATCTATAGTTTCAACAAGGCCGCAGAACTTGACGCAACCCTGCAAAGCATTTTTTCCACCCGCTACGAGAACACATTTCTGGCTGTACTTGATAATGGCAGCACTGACGGAACATCCGAAGTCATCGACAAATGGGAAGCCGTAAGCAAAGACCGCCCGGACCTGCCCCTGACGCGCTTCGACCTGCATGTAAATATCGGGGCACCCGCCGCCAGGAACTGGCTGCTCTTTCATCCTTTGATGGCCGAAGCGGACTTTGCGGCATTTCTTGATGATGACGCCCTGCCTCCGGGAGACTGGCTGCTCAAACTTGGTGCGGCAATCAAAGCATACCCCGAGGCGGGAGTCTGGGGCTGCAAAGTGGTTGATGCGCCTAACCCGCGCAGACTTCAAAGCACCGACCTGCACATCAAACAGGACTCAGGCAAATCAGGTCCGCTACTGCGCACAACCGATATTCAGCTCCAAACTATGGATTTCGGGCAGTTTGATTATCTGCGCCCATGCGCCTCGGTTACTGGATGCTGCCACATCATACGCATGGCAGACATCAAAAAAACAGGCGGATTCGATATTCGCTTCTCCCCCTCGCAGTTTGATGATCTGGACCGGGATTTAAGACTCTGCCAAATGGGCATGATGCCGGTCTATCAGGGACATTTAAAGGTCAAACATTTAAAGCGCACCGGAGCCGCAGGAGCAACAAACCAAAAGGCCGCCGCAGTCCAGATAGGCAATCAGTCCCGGCTGGACATGAAATATTCTGCCCATGACGCCCGAAATATATGTAATGCTGATTTTGAAGCAGCATATGAAGATATATTGAAAAAAGAAGCATTGTTACTGAAATAATAAGGTCTCCATGAAGAATCATGGAGACCTTATTCGTACTGACTTATATGCTGAGTTAACTAAAACTTTTCAAAATCGCTATCATCAGCATCCATATCCAGCGAAAGTCCGCCGAACTCGGAAGATTCAGCCTTTACCGGACGTGCGGTAGGAGCCTGCACTGGAGCGCTCCCTGTATTCTTTGGTTGTGCCGATTCCTTTCTGGAGGGGGCTACCGGAAGGGCTTTAGGCTTGGAGTATGAAGAATTTCCATAGCCGCTCACCTTGAAAAAGGACATGGAATTTTCGAGCATAGCGCTCTGGGAGGAAAGCTCCTCACTGGTGGAGGCCATTTCCTCTGAGGCGGAAGCATTCTGCTGGATCACTGAATCAAGCTGAGTAATAGCCTTGCTGATCTGTTCCGCACCGGAATTCTGCTCCGTGCTGGCTGAAGCTATTTCCTGCACCAGCTCTGCAGTTTTCTGAATATTGGGAACAAGATTTTCAAGCATCTCGCCTGCTTTCTCAGCTACAGTCACCGTGGAGGAAGACAATTCACTGATTTCTCCGGCGGCATTACCGCTGCGCTCAGCCAATTTACGAACTTCGGCAGCAACTACGGCGAACCCTTTACCATGCTCCCCGGCACGGGCGGCCTCAATGGCGGCGTTCAGGGCCAGCAGGTTGGTCTGGCGGGCAATCTCCTCAATAATGGAAATCTTCTCAGCGATATTCTTCATTGCTGCAACCGCTTCAGATACAGCGGCCCCGCTTTCCTGTGCATCGGAAGATGACTTCAGGGCAATATCTTCAGTAGTCTGGGCATTTAAGGTGTTCTGTTTGATGTTGCTGGCCATTTCTTCGATGGATGCGGAAACTTCTTCAATGGATGCAGCCTGTTCGGTTGCCCCCTGAGAAAGGCCTTCTGCTGAAGCGGAAAGTTCGGTACTTCCGGAAGCGACATTCCCGGCTCCGGCGCGCACATCGGAGACAACCTGAGTAAGCTGTTCGGCCATATCCCGCATATTGCCATAAACACCGATGGCTGGCTCGGCGAATTTGAGGTCAAGATCCCCACCTGCGATACTGCGGGCTACATCTGCGATTTCCGCAGGATCACTGCCGAGCTGTTTATTTACGGTTCTGATAATGAATCCGGCAGTAACGATACCTACGGCGAGAGCAATTAAACTAATAATCACCGCAATCATAATAGCCTGTTTATTGGCGGCCTGCAGTTTCGGTCCCAACTCATTCTGTTCCGTCATCACTGAAAGTTTTACATCCTCAACTCCCTGAGCGATTGCCGGACCGAGTTTATCCAGATGTCCTTCAACTATATCATTGCGGGTAAATATAACTTTAGTCAGACTTTTAAAGGCTGCCGCATACTTTTTCTGCAGGTCAATAACCTCACTCAGTAAACGCCGTCTTTCCTGATTTCGTAGATTAAGGTCCAACTCAGCGAGCAGCTTACCCAAAGCTTCCATCTCAATGCCTACCCTATCTAACGAGGACTGCGCATTATCTTCCAAAAATTTAACCACATAAAGGCGGGCAAGCAGCAGGTTGCGCATGGCGTAGCCGCTTTTTACCACCGCAATCATATTGTTATCGCGCTCGGAGGTGCGCAGGATACGAGTCAACGTTTTTTCCATTTGCGGACCTACTACATTAAGAACATTATCTACGTAATTATTTCGTTCGTCCCTTATTTTTCTTATTTGATTGAAATACTCTCCGTAATCTTTAACCTTTTTATCAACATCAGTTATAAGATCAGTCCGCTCAGGATCATTGATATCAGCAATAGCCTCATCCAAAAACTCACGCATTTTGCTGAAGTAATCATCAAACTGTTTTAAATCACGATCACTCCCGGTAAGGATGAAGTCTTTAACATTCATGCGCACCATGAGCATATTCGCCTGAAGCCTTCCACTCAAATTGGTAATCTTTGCCAATCCTCTGTATTGCGTAAACCCTTCACTGGAATCATCAAGAGCCTTGAACGAAATTACAGCCAGTATAAGCAATAAACCAAGAACAGAACCAAAACCGAGCATCAATTTAGCCGATAACTTCATATCATCCCCCAGAAGACTATTTTGTAGGACCAGCATTACATATAGCTGGATATAACAATGAAAATATACAGTACAATAATTTTAGTTATCTTTGAACGTTTTTTTAAAGATTGTACAATGGGACAAAACAAGTCGAAAAAGGGGTCAAAACACACTAAATCGATTACTATCAATTTTTAAGCCAATTACAGTTAATTATTATAAAAAAAGGACCGATTGATATATCAATCGATCCTGAACAGATTTCGTTTTTCTTAATGGTTATATATGATCAGCCTTAACCGTGCCGGATCAAGCTTTGGGAAAACTGTCCATATGCGGAGCTATGGCTTTACCGAGCCAGTTGATGGACTGCCCGAGATTCACCATATTGGCCATGCCTTCGGCGTCATCAGCAACTTCACCCTTGTTCAGGCCGTAACCCATATTCCAATAGGTAGCGCCGGGTATGATCATACCGTTAATCTGAAACAGATGATTGATTGTATCAAACACATGGGTTGCGCCACCGCGTCGCACAGCGACAACTGCCCCGCCGATCTTGCCCGCAAACTGACGGTCATTGGCAAGGGCCAAAAAACCGGAACGATCAATCAAAGCCTTAATTTCGGCACTCACATCTGCAAAATAAGTGGGGGAGCCAATAACTATAGCGTCTGCGGCCACCATTTTTTCATAGACTTCATTAAATTTATCGTTATCCACAACACATTTATTATCTTTATTTTCCCAGCACTTCATGCACGCCATACAACCACGTATTTTCTTTCCGCCAAGCTGGTAGAATTCTGTATCCCACCCGGCAGCTTCAAGCGGTTCAAGGACTTTTTTCAACATGATTTCGGTATTGCCACCCTTGCGCGGACTGCCATTGATTGCGATTACGTTCATTTTATCTCCCTTTGTTTTTAATTCGGGTAATGATGAATTTCCAAAAAACCGGAATAGATCTTATACATAAAAAAGCTAATAATTAAGATTCAACATAAACAGACCGCATAGCACATCAGACTTTTAGCTGGCATCCGAACCGAGCAAAAGACGAGACCGGAAAATTATAGTGCGGGATTTATGATTGTCTGCATCAAACAACGAACGGAAACCAGACCGAGAAATTCACCGTCCCTTGTTACCGCAAGAGGATCAAAGGTATAAGTTCCCTCACGGGAAAGTGCTGTTTTCGCGGCCTTAGCCAGATCCGATTCCGCTGAAAGGACGAGCAATTCCTTATCCATAATTACAGTAACAGAACAATTCATAAAAAGAGCTTTGTCAGTCTCCATCCGCACGATCTCTTCCATCCTCCATTTGGTAATCACTCCCACCGGAGAGAGGCCATCGAGCACCACAAGACAGGACCATTCACCGCTATCGCGCAGATTAAGCAGAGCATCCGAAACCTTGCTATCAATAGAAATAGTTTTGGCGGGCCAGACCATTTCCCCTAATGAGCCCGGCAATTCCTGCTTCACATCACCAGCCTTGCCGATGACCTGATAAGTGCGAATTGAATGCGGCACCCCCTTCACATGAATAGGAGCCCTTCCGAGACAACGAAAATCATCCTTCACTAAGGCCCATGTTTCATGAGATATCAGGATCTGGTCCGGGGGGGCGTTCTGCTCCAATCTAGCGGCAACATTCACCTGTCCACCGATAATGGTATAATCCATCAATTGCTTGGAACCAAAATTGCCCACCGTGCAGAACCCGGTATTAATCCCCATGCGCACCTTGAAAGGAGATGAAATTCCCAGGTCAAACCATTGCTGCTGCATTTCCTTTAGCGCATCACGCATTTCAATTGCCATATTAACACAAGATACGGCATCCTCCTTATATCCCTGAGAGACAGGATCACCAAAAAAGATAAGAACTGCGTCACCGATAAACTTATCGATGGTCCCCCCGTGTTTGATAGCTATGGAAGACATGCGGTCAAGATAATTATTCAAGAGAATGGTCATGTCTTCCGGCTCCATACGCTCGGTAGTGGAGGTGAAGCTCACGATATCTGAGAAAAAAATAGTCAGTTTTTTACGCTTGGCTCCAATGAGCGGATCATGCTTGCCGTAAAAAATAGATTCATAAACCTGCGGCGAAAGATAACGGCCCAATTTTTCCGAAAGGCCGGCCAGCCTCTCGGACTGTTCTTTCTGGATAAGTACGGAAGCTATGCGCCGCAGCACCATGGGAGGGCTAAGCGGGCGACGGATAAAATCCATGGCACCGGACTCAAACCAGTGAAGTTCATCTTTCGGTGATCTGCTGGCTGTGATAAAAATTACCGGAATATGGGATGTAGAATCACTATCCCTTATCTTTTTACAGAGTTCACAGCTTTTCATCTCCGGTAAATCAGCATTAAGAAGAATAAGATCGGGCTGCTCACGAACGGCCACATCAAAAACATGCAGAACGTTCATAGCCATTAACAAAGCATAATCCTCACGCAGAATCTGTGCGAATAGATCCATTTCAGCCTTAATATCATCTACTATAAAAATTACCGGCCGATTATGTCGGGGCATGCCGTTCTCCTCTATGCATTGTTCTTAATATGCGACATTACCCAACTACAGGGGATATTAAAACAAAAATATTAAATCGTACTCCTTACGGGAAAAGAGAAAAGAGCGGCCCTTATTGCTCGGGCCGCTCTTTTGGTATGTTATATAACAAATGGTTTAGCCTAAAGATGAAATCTAAAAACTTTATTAACTCCGACTTCAAATCAAAAATATACTCGGTTTAAAGACTGACTCAATAAAATTTAATACCACCGCTAGCACTCCTTTGATCTCCGATCAGCATAAAGACGCAGAGCAATTGCAAGAAGCGCAAACAAAATAAGTACCGGAACACCTATATCATCATCGGTACCGATGACACATCCTGCTGATCCAGCGGGACTATTTGAGCCCAGTATCTGCGGATCATCAATCACACCTGTTTCCGGGTTTACGTCATATTCTCCGCCATCTTTAATTACCGATACAACATAATATGAATTTGCGGTGCTCAGCTTGGTATTAGGATCTATGAAATGCCCGGAAACATCGGAAAGCCACCAATTACCATCGCTGTAATTTTTATATCCCGCATATTTAAAATCCTTACTGGTCCCGTTGCTGTATAACTTGGTCAGAACCAGATCTTCGGCTGAGATTGCGGGCAGACCGCTTACCGCATACTTGATGCTCAAAGTACTGTCAGAGAGAGTCTGCAAGCGGAATGAAGTCTCGGCGCTGTACACATTTTCCAGAGAGGTTCCATATCCGGCATTCACACTTTCCGCGGAGCAGCTTGCGCTTGATTTATGCAAAAGAGTAGCGGGAGGAGCATCCGGCTGTTCCGTGTCAATTTCAACTTCACCATCCGTCGGTTTTTCGCCAACCATGCCGCTCATAACCAGAGCGTATGGCTGTGGTCCTTCAGGAAGGTTGGATACCGAAACCTCTGCCTTATAAATTCCGTGCTCGGGATTTTCTATGGTAACAGATTCAGTGTTATTAATATGGTCCAAATCAGTAGCGGGCGAAGCTGTTCTGAAATTAGCAACTATAGCGGGAGTTATCGTAGCGGTTTGCCATACACCTCCATCCTTTACCAATCCACGAGAAGTAGGATTACCTGTGGCACAGCAAACACCTAATGAAGTACTCGTTTTTTCAACCGCAACGACTATATTCCCGGAAAAAATATTTAATCCCACAGGCAAAGCATATTCACCTGAAGGAATGTATGCAAAGGACTTTCTGAAAAGTTCTTCACCCACTCCCCCTGAATAGCTGTAAACCACCACGTCAACTTGTGATACCAGACTATTCTCGTTTCTAAAAGCCACAAGGACTGACTCCAGAGAACAGGGATAAGATGGTGGGGTAAACATTATTCCGGCTGAAGAACCTGTATAAAAACCTGAAACAGAAGAAACATATAAGTACTGAGTAAGCGAGCTTAATCCCATCGCATTGTCCGGGTAAACCCATGTTCCGTCCGGCTTTTGAACCCTTAGATCAAGATCATTAACCAGCCCTCCCTGAACCGCCGGCGTTCCCGGGTAATCAGTCCAGCCAAGGGTGGCTTTAAAAGGCTTGTTGGCATCTTCCACATCGAACGTAAACGTTTTGACGTATGAATTATCAGCTGGAGCGGAACTTTTAATATCGTGATATTCGATTTTGCAACTGCTATCAGAATTAATGGAACGGCTCAGGTCGACCCGGCCCCACCCCTGCGCGAAGTCCGGCTGCCCGGATATTTCACGATAAGCCTCTGTTCCGAATTGGCCCGGTGCAAGTGAGACGGAACCGTGGATAATACCGGTTTTAATAAGTGCAGCACTTGGGTCGGCAATCCTCTCCTCTTCAATCAGATATTCCCGCATCAATGCAGCCATGCCGGCAACGAGAGGAGTAGCCATGCTGGTACCGCCGGACCAGTAATAATTATCATCGAAAGGCCCCCAACCGTCTCCAACCTGAAAGGATGAACGGGTGGACAAAATATTTGTCCCCGGGGCGACGACCTCCGGCTTATACCTTCCGTCAAGCGTTGGCCCCCGGCTGGAGAATGAAGCCAGACCATATGGTTTATCTGAGAATAAATCAGAACTGATCGGTTCCGCGTATGTACGAAACAGGCCATATGATCTTGAGGCAAACCCCTCATCCGCCCCCATGCGATAAGACTCGGAAGCCCCTACAGAGAGGCAGTTTTTTGCTGTTGCCGGAGAATCGATTGAATAAGGATCGACAATTCCGTTCATATCTTTATCATATCCATTATTACCGGCAGCATAGAGTATTAAAAAATCTTTATTAGTCCACATAAACTGATCAACAGTTAAGGACTCACTACTATAACTTCCTGCTCCTGATGTTCCCCAACTGTTTGTATGGATGCGTGCTCCGGCATCGTAAGCGGGCTGAAAAAGTTCCGAAATATCACTAGGAATCCCCGGTAAACCGGAGCTTCCATCCTCAGCTCCGACACTCTGGAAAAACAGATCCGCCTCGGGGGCAATACCGGCATAACTGGTAGAAGGAAAAAATTCAGACTGCGGGGATGCCCCGGAAGCCATTCCGTTACCGGCTACAGTCCCGGCCACGTGGGTTCCATGCCCGATGTAATCTTTAGCGCTGGCTTTATCAAAAACGGTGTCGGTTACTCTGCTGCCACCTTGTCCGTCGCTGAAATCTTCGTGCATATTGTCAGGATCACCACTATCAATACCACTGTCACAGATGGCTATGAGCTGCCCTTTACCGAATAGCTTAGTTCCTGAGACAGGCCATACTTTTTCCTGTTCGAACCGAGCCTCGATTATGCCGGTCGAAATATTGTTGTCCATTCTGTGTATGGGTGCTCTTTCAATCCATTTTACGCCCTTGATGTCCTTAAGGGCGCTGATCTTCTCAACAGGTATGCTGACACCGATCTGGATTCCCCAGTCCGAGGAATCTTCACTAAGAACGGTGCCTCCCGCTGTGCGGATACTGCTGAGCAGGGCTGAACGGCTCTCACCGGGAAAAGCCAGAATCCGCAGCTCCATTAATCCGCCCCGCTTTTCCAGCTCCCCGGGAGTGACGTCAAAAAGGCGGTTTGATAATTTCAACTCGGGTTCATATTCACCTATCCACCGTACAAAACCGCAGCGCTTAACCGAATCAACCTTGGAAGTTCCCAGCTTAACGATAAAAGCGTATTGGGGAACATAATCATGAAAAACCGCCCCAAGACCTTTAAGTGTTTCTTTCCATTCTTCCTGAACCGGTCCGTTGAACTGGATAATATAATAATCGTATTTTTCCACTTCAACGTCAGCGGAAAAAGAAAAAAGTCTGGTCATGGTTCGCGCAAAAGACGTGGAGACTGAGGGTGCTTCAGTTTTTTTTGTGGAGGCGGCACTATCCTCGGGCAGGAGTTTGGGGACTAACTTTTCTTTTAACGGGTCGAGGTGCCTGTTCTGAAAATAAAGCTGAGGTTGAGAACCGGCGACAGCCGGGGATATTGTAATAAAAGAGCCTAAAATCAGAATAAAGAATGCAAGAATAAATACTGAAAAAGACATCCATCTCATAGCGCAGACAACTCCGTATGTTCGTGTCGCATTGAGATATTTAATAAAATACACTTCTGTCAAGCAGGATTCAAGTGGCAGCTTACGACAACCTTAAGGCTATATCAAAAAACAATGCATTCAGCGATATTCAGGATGATTTTTATATATTAAATTGTATGAATTTAGAAAAATGCGAATTTTGAAATCATGCTACACCGCATTTAAGCCATGTACTATACAGCTTACAGCCATTTTTTTAATCTGAATAACATCAGCATGACCGCGGCTATCAAAGCCATTATTACAATAGAAAGTAAAAACCCGTGAGGACTATGCAGCCCGGGCATTGTATCGAAATTCATGCCGTATATACCGGCAAGGAAGGTCAATGGGATAAAAATAGTGGAAAAAATGGTTAAAAATTTCATGGTCTCGTTTAACCGGGTAGCCATAAACACATGATAAGTAGTGAATAAATCACCAAGAATGTCTTTGTATATTTCAAGAGACTCCAATGCCTGATCAATCATATTCGGAAGCTCTTTCATATAGACGAGAGCGGCATCGGAAATAAATTCGGAATCAAGCTTATTCAGCTTTAATACAATTTCACGTACCGGTCTGATGGATTTCCGGATATAAGCAATCTCACGACGATAAAAATTGATGCTCTCCAGATGCTCCGAGGAAGGCTCTTCTGTTATTTCCTCTTCCAGATCTTCAATTCGTTCTCCGATTATCTCTATCACTTTCAAATAGTTCTCAAGAACACTGTCCATAAGCGTATAAAACAGATAATCCGGCCCATATTGCCTGATCTTGCTTTTATGCTTGGCAAGCCTTTTACGAACGGGGTCAAAAATGGAATTCGGTTGTTCCTGAAATGTGATCAGACAATTTTCATCTAAAACAAAACATATCTGCTCGGTGACTATCTTTTGTTCGGCATCGCCTGAAACCAATATTTTCAGGGTAGTAAAAATCTGGTCCTGATGATCCTCGATAAAAGGTCGTTGACCTGTATCAAGAATGTCTTCCATTGCCATGGAAGGTATAGCGAAAGTATCGCCGATATTCTTTATGAGTTCGGGATCATGAACTCCGTCAATATTCAGCCACATTCTTTTGCCCGGGTCAGGATACCGGGAAATATCGGCTAACGATTCAAGTTTGATATCTTTTATTTCCGAACTGCTATATTCAACAATCCGGGCTGTAGGCTCCGATACTTTGTATTGCCCTGTAAAAACCAGAGAACCGGGAGGCATGCCCGCTTTTTGATCCGTATTTCTTAAAAATCTTGCCATGATTCCCCCTTTGCATCTGTAGCCGGCTGCTATTTGAGCATATCAAAAAACAAAAGAGCGCTGAGTATTGCCAAAAGAACTCCCCAAACACCGGTAATTCGCAAAGCAGTGACCTTTACCTGTTCTCTTTTCCACCAGGCCAAAGGCTGAACGCCCATAAGTAGAAAAGTTACAACCCCCGAAAGATTCAGACAAATTATGTTGGCAAAAAACAAAGTAGCCGCGCCGATTGCATAATGAATATGCCCGGCACCTAAAAACAACCCGCAGGCACTAAGGGGCGGTAGAAGCGACAGGGCGACCATAACTCCAACCAAGGAAGTAGGAACTCCAAGCGTAAAAGAAATAATCCCCGCCGCTCCCGAAACAATCGCGAGAATTATATCCGAAAAATCTGTGTAGGCCCTCATCATCAGTTCAGAAGAGGGTTCACCGACATCTACATTAATAAATATTCCGGCTACAAAAGTAATCGCGAATGCCAGAAGAATCCCGGTTACAAGGGTTTTGGATGAAGCTTTTGAGAGATCGTCATCCCCGAGCGTTGTGGCCAGCGATAAGCCCACATTAGGTCCCAGCAGAGGAGCTAGAACCATAGCCCCGATTATGATGGCTACATTATTTTTTAAGAGTCCTATAACCGCAACAATCGAGGAAAAAATGATGAGCAGGATATAACTGCGCGATAAAACGGACGTATCCAGAACATCTGCGTAAAGCTCTTCCCGGCTTAACCGGTTCTTTAATTGCTTTTTCTTTTCTTTAGCCTCTTCACTGTCTTCAGTTTCCTCTTCAATACTTTTCAAGCGCGGAATTGTAGCTTCAACCGGAAAAACAATAATTCGATATACATCCTTCCACGTAAAAAAATTTTCCAAACGATCAAGAACATTTTCAGACTCTTTTACATCCAATATCACCCTGAAAGTAAGAGAACTGCCCCCTTCATTGGAGGAGACCCAAAAGACATAACCTTCATCCGGACGGTGTTTTTCAAGAGTTTTATACACATCGTCTTTGTCTTCATTGGGGGTAATTATTTCAATAACTCTAAGCGGCATTCAAATATCCGGTATTGATGTTTTTTGCTAAATGGCTTCATTTACACGCTCATCCATAAGCATGCCTATTACATGAATATTAAATTACGGGGAAGCAATCTCCTAACCATTTTATACAAATTGTAATTTTACATTAACAGGCGTCTGCAAAGCTCCCAGATAAAAAAATGGCCCCGGTTACTAACCGAAGCCATTGTAAAAATCTTTATCTGCCGGTGTTATTATTACTGGAGACTATCAAGAATTTTATCCATGTCAGGGTGATATCCTGTCATGGTGATCATGACGTACTGATTATCCTCTACATATACAACAGAATGACTTTCCACTCCATTGGGAGGGGTGAATGTAAATGCAAATCCACCATCGCCAGTAGACTCGGGAGTACTTCCCTTCATCTGGGCTACAAAAATATCAGTAAGTTCTTTGACAGAAAGGCCCTGTGCGCTATCGACCACAATAGACATGGAGGCGGAACTATCCGGGGCAATAAGAGCCACCACGCTGCCGTTCTCTGTGGTCTGCCATCCTTCAGGCACATCAATTGACAAGTTGGCAAAATTTTTAACAGTAGCAAAAGAGACTGCCGGAGCCATAACAATAAGCAGACAGACCAAAATAAATGCTAATTTTTTTTTCATCTACACATCCTTCCTTTTTTGAGTAAGTTACAGACAGAATATTTATAATACATATATAAATGACAAAAGTATGTCCGCCAAACAACGTACAAGCAAAATATTTTCACTAGACTTTGTTATTCCGGGGATCCCCATCTGCAAAATAAACACTTTATTCGATAAGAAAAAACGGGCAAAGAGTCATTCAGCAAGAATAAATAAAGGAAAAGGGGCTTAGAAGCCCCTTTTTTCAAATTTCTATCAGTAGGTACATGGGAAGGAGAAACGAAACTATAGAAAATTTTAAAATTCTTCGGAGTTAGAGGTACTGCCAGACTTTGCCGATTGTTGTTTCCATCACCGCGACAGCGCAAAGATCACTGAAGGCTATTTCAACAACCTCAGCCCGAAGTTTCTCTTCTTCCTGTTCCTTGTTGAAGGCGTCCTTTACTGCAACGGCATCACCGAGCGTGCGTGATTTCGGTGAACTGCCGTCATGACTCCGGGGATGGTAACCTATGTAGATACTTTTGACCTTCTCCTGTTCACTATTCATTTCCTGTCCTCGCTGTTTGTAATTGTGCTGTGTTTGATCCTTGAAGCCGGTGTCCGCGATTCTGCATGAGGTATAAGGTTTCAATGCTCAAATCAGCTATATTTTTTTTAGCTGCCTTGGATTTAATTAGAAGCTTTCCACACTGTCAACTACCACATTAGTACGGCTTATTATGACACCTTTATTTTTTGTATTAACTATTTTTGAACTTTGATCAACAACCTTCATTATTTCAGCGCCTTCATTAAGGCTGAAATTGGCCATCATTCACCCCGGTAAACATAAAAAATCGGCTGACCTACAGGTTCCCAGCCGAAAAAACATAGCTATCACGATCGATATATCTAGCTTAACTTTTTAAATATTGATGATGAAGCGGTACAAAAGAGACCCCACGGCCTCTTGAATCCCATGCGGCCCCCACGTCATCATAATTTAAAAGGATTGAGTTAATCTTAATCCTTAAGAATTAAATTGGATAATTTTACGGAATTTACGGTTGAGAATAGCTTCTTTAATAAAAAACAGCTCATTCTTAACCTACTCTAATTTATTAAGAGTTGCATGAGGCTCCCGAGAGCCTAAAATTTTATAAAAGAAAGCTGTCTCCACTCTTTTCTCGAGGAAGAGAGTGGAGACAGCTTTGGTTGCTCGTACACGGAACACTGTGGGCAACTGAAGGCGTTATATCACCAATGCAGCCAGCCATAAGAACTTTTACTTTATCCACTCCGCCCTAACAAGTCTAACCACCTAATGAACTTTCATAAAGGAAATAAGCCAGCAGAATCCAGGTAAGAGAAACTCCTATACCTGCTTGTCTTGACCAAAAACCGGCAGGAAGGCGCTTGAACAAACCTATACGCTGTAGCACGAAAAAAAACACAAAAAACGTGAAGAGGGGGATACCGAGATAAGAGACTACAGCCAGCACCCATTCAAAAGAGGGTGATATGAAGGAGAAGGTATAAATTCTATTCCCAACAAGTGCTAATTTGGCAACGGGAATGGAAAGAACAACATTCATTGCCAGCCATGAGACAAACACTACCCTTCCTTTTTCGATATCTGCCTTTTTAAGCATCCCGAAGGTTTGGTAGACAAGTTTTAAAAACCATACTGGTGACAGTAATAATACAATTACCAAAACCGGCGAAATAAAATATTCAAACAATGAATCTCCCATAATGTCTTAACTTTATGCTATTCGTGCCAACCTTGCAAAAAACAAAACAGAAGTGGTAGCTATTTTATGAATTGTTCATTGACGATAGAGAAAAGACACTTGCGGACCGTACCGAAAAGGATATTGCGGCAGAGACAAAAAGCATCCCCGCAAATGTAACACCCCGATGACCGTCACAATGAGCAGACATCGGGGTTTTATTTTCACGGCTCGACCATGATAAAAACGGTGTTTCCTAAAATGACAATCCGGGCCAGCTATTCTGGTCAATATATTTGGGATAACCTGGGTCGGCTCTATCCGATCTAATGTCATAGCGAATATATTGATCGCCTTTAAAGATATAAACTTTACCATTCCCCCAATTCACAGCTGCATCAATACCGTTTCTCCATGGCACACCGGGCCATGTGTTCTGGCTTATATATTTGGGATAACCTGGATCGGCTCTATCCGCCCTGATGTCATAACGGATATATTGATTGCCTTTAAATAAGTAAACTTTACCATTTCCCCAATTCACAGCCGCATCTATACCATATCTCCATGGCACGCCGGGCCATGTGTTCTGGCTTATATATTTTGGATAACCTGGATCGGCTCTATCCGCCCTGATGTCATAGCGGATATATTGATTGTCTTTAAAAAGGTAAGCCTTACCATTCCCCCAATTAACGATTGCATCAACACCATCTGTCCAAGGGACACCGGGCCAAGTATTCTGGTCAAGATATTTGGGATACCCTGAATCGGTTCTATCCGCCCTGATGTTAAAACGGCTATAGAGATCTCCGTTAAAAAGATAAGCTTTGTTGTTACCCCAATTGGAGGCAGCGTCCACATTGAACCCACCGGACGTATCGGCAAGCGAATTGATAAGGTTTGAGACGTCATCCATTTTTAATGCATGGGACGTATTAGGAGTCAGAGTAAATAGAGTGAATAAAAAAGCAAAAGTAAAAAACAGCCTAGTACCACAATAACGTTTCATCAATTTCCCCCTGCATGAGTAATGATTATCTTCGCACCTGCACAATACTGTAATCATTATCACTCAAACATAGATTAACTCAAAACACCATTGTTTTTTTTAAAATAACAACACACAATTAAAACGAATGGAGCAGAAAATATTAAGACATGTTTTAGAAAGTACTGCTGTAGTAGCTACGCTGCATAAGTCATGCAAGATGGATAATGACACTTCTCTGGCTATCCCAACAAATTTACAGAAAAGGCGGGGGCTGTTTTTAACAGTCCCCGCCCTTCCTGCAAAGTCTCAACACCACTAAAAAATACGCTGTAACGGGCCTACTCCCTGTCGGCAAACCGATCAAAACCAAGTTCACAGATATCAATGGAAGGCATTTCGTCGCATGCCATTTCTGATATGACTGTGCCAACGGAAGGGGCTATTCCGAACCCATGGCCGGAGAAGCCACAGGCCAGAATCAGTCCGGGAACCTCTTTAACATGATCAAGGACCGGAACTTTATCCTCGCACCAATCGATGAAACCGACCCACGTCCGAACCACCTTTGCATGTTTCAACGCGGGTATATAGCTTAGAATCCCTTTGCATGTCGCTGCTGTAGCTTTTGCCTGAGGATGGTTTGCAATACTCTTAATGCTGCCATCCAGAGGAGAACCGCCGCCAAACACAAAGGAGCCGTGGGTCGTTTGATGACCGTAAAAATCAGCCATGGCTGTTCCAAGCATCTGATAGAACATGGGAGGCTGCGCATTGGTGACCAGAGTATCCAGTGCTACGCGCTTCATGGGAACATCCACTCCTACGGTATTTGCGATAGCACGACTCTCATAGCCCGCAGCAAGAACAATTTTTTCCGCCTCGAACTCCTCGTTTGTAGTGACAACCTTTCTCGCCCGGCCCGCAACCGTCTTGATTGAAAGTACACTTTGCTCAAAAAGGAATGAGACTCCAAGCTGGCGTGCTTTTTTATAGAATGCCGATGTTGTCAGCAGAGGATTTGCATGACCGTCACTTTGGCACCAGCTGGCCCCGGTTACCTCATTAGAAAGATGCGGACAAATCTCCCTGACTTCATCGCCACTTACCATTTTCACATCAAGCCCCAAGGAAACCGCTACGTCAGTAAGTCCGCCTAAAATCTCAAGGTGCTCATCATTTTTACCAAGCCGGAGGTTTCCGTGCTGGTAGTATTCGACGTTCATCCCTAGCTCTTCGGATAAGTTCGGCCAGAGGTTCTGTACTCCATACATGGCCAGAGGCAGCTCTCTTTTGTCCCGGCCTGATTGGCGCACTCCGCCTCCATTACGACCTGATCCGCCATATCCGATGCCCTTTCCTTTCTCCAGAACGATGACCGTTTTACCTTTTTTGGCCAAATAATAGGCAGTCGAACAACCTATAATACCGCCACCTATGATGATGACATCTGCATGCTTTTTCATGTTTCCTCTATTCCTGAGTAGATGCAGGTAAATCAAATCCCGCGTATCTGTACTCTCAAATTATTTATAATGTCTTCTCGTGTAATCTCCCGAAATTGAAAAAACCAAGCATCAACTGCCCTCTCCCAATTCCAGACTTGCAAATTGTTCAATGGTCAAGGATTGTTGAGGAGATCTGGCCTTAGGCAAGCCAATCGATGTAATATCAAGCGAGCAGCTATCGGCAATCATTTCGGTAATGGTTGTTGCGCACATTCGCCCCTGACAAGGGCCCATCCCGGCTCGTGTTTGTATTTTGATCTGAGAAGGATGGCGCGCTCCCTGCGCTATGGCTTCCCGGATTTGTCCTGCTGTCAATTCTTCACAGCGACAGACAACGGTTTCATCATCCGGGGGAACCAGCGCCTGTCGGCTGGGTGGAAAGACATGGTCGAGAAATGGGCGAATCAACTTTTCGCGTTTGGCCTTGTTCAGATACGGCTGAGCCAAACGGTCACGTTCCGAATCAGTAAATTTATCCAGCTGATAGGCAATGTTGATTGCAGCGATGTGGCCTGCGACTTCCGCAACCTGCCCACCGAAAATTCCGCCGCCGTCGCCAGCGACAGAAATACCGGGCACGCTCGTCTGGCCCCACTGATCAAGCACAGGTCTCCAGTACCGCTGCGGGACGTACCATTCGTGCTCACAATTGAGCAGCTGGGTAAGACGCAGGTTCGGGATTACCCCTTCGTGCAACAGAACAGTTGCTGCGGCAACTTCCTGCTTTTTACCACGGCAGGTAAAACGCAAACCTTCTGCCTGTTCCTTGCCTATTATAGAAAGATCGCGACACCCTGTGTACACCGGCACGCCTGCGCGTTTAACCGCGTATTTCATCTGTAAGCCTTTAAAAAGGTAGCTGCTTCGACGCAGTGCCCCGGGCAGATGGGGGATCGCCTTAAGATAATCTCGCATACCGGATGTTTCGACCATTGCGGCGATCTCAACTCCGTTATCAATAAGGTGGCAGGCTGCCAGCAGCAACAGCGGTCCGCTGCCTGCCAGAACAACAGGTCCTTCAGGCACCATATCTGCTGACTTGAACAGAATATCCGCGGCTGCGGCACCCATAACTCCGGGAAGCGTCCAGTTAGGAATCGGAACCGGGCGTTCCACTGCCCCGACGCTGAACAGTAGCTGACGGGCACGCACTCGATGCAGTGTGTCTGTGACTACGGTGTCAACATTGAACGAGCCTTCGATATTCCAGACAGTGTTGTTCGGCATATAGTCAGCGCCTGAAGCACGAAACTCGTCAACCAACTGCTTGCCTGCGAAATAATCCTTGCCAAGAACGTGGGCGTTTTCCGGGAGACTCCTTTCAATTGAACGATATATTTGACCTCCGGGCTCGGGCTGTTCATCTACCAGCAGAGCCGAAAGGCCCAATTTGTCGGCGGTGACCGCAGCCGCAAGTCCTCCGGGTCCAGCACCAACAATAATCAGATCATAGAGCTTATCCATTTGCTATATCCTTGTCGGAGTACTGTCGATTGATTACCATACCTTCCCGCACCTGAATTTTGCAGGCCTGTTGATTGGGAATTCCATCAATTTCCATGAGGCATTCGTAGCAAACGCCCATATGGCAGTATGCAGAACGGTGTTCGCCACTGATTGGCGAAGTCCGATTATAACCTGCTCCGGCCGCCATAACCGCGGCTATAACGGTATCCATTGCCGGAACTTTCAGCTCCTCGCCTTCAAATATAATGGTCACCAGATCTTCTTCAGACCTATTTTCATGCAACCTTTTCAACATCTAAAACTCCTTATTAAATTTCCCGAGGATCAGTCATATTTTCCGGGCGAAGAATCTCATCCAGTTGTTCTTTGGTAAGCACCCCTTTTGCGAGTATAATATCGTACACGCTGGCATCGGTCCCAAGAGCTTCCTTGGCGATCGCTGCGGACTGCTCATAACCGATAACAGGGACCAATGCGGTCACCAGACCTATACTGCTTTGAACATAGCTCCTGCACACGTCTCTATTGGCTTCGATACCGCTTATGCAGCGTTCCACCAGAGATATGCAGCCGTTTTTAAGAATCATCATTCCATGCAGCAGGTCATATGCGATAATCGGCTCTGCCATGCACAGTTCCAGTTCACTGGACTCTGCAGCCATGGAAACCACGGTGTCATATCCCATGACCTGATAACATATCTGATTCATCACTTCAGGAAGAACCGGATTAACCTTGCCCGGCATAATAGATGAACCGGGCTGCATCGGGGGCAGATTGATCTCGTTCAAACCACATCTGGGTCCGGAAGAAAGTACGCGCAGGTCGTTACAAATTTTGGATATCTGCACGGCCACCAGTTTCAGGCTGGCTGACATGCGTACAAAAACGCCTGCATTTTGTGTTGCTTCCACCAGATTTTTTGCTCTCCTGACAGGAAAACCGCTGATTGCCGCAAGCTTTTTCGCCACCAGATCGGCATAGCCCCGAGGACTGTTGATACCGGTTCCAATAGCCGTAGCTCCGAGGTTAATATCAAGAAATGCCTCGGCGGTTTGCTCCATGGAACTGATGGAGCTGTCTATCATCACCGCGTAGGCGCTGAACTCCTGACCGAGGGTCATGGGAACCGCATCCTGATTTTCCGTGCGCCCCATTTTGAGTACATCCTTAAATTTCTCTCCCTTGCTCGCAAGAGCATTCCGAAAAACCCGCAGTGAGCAGATAAGATCGTGGCTGGAGAGCAGTACCGCCAACTTTATCGCCGTGGGGTACGCATCATTTGTGGATTGAGAACAATTAACATGATCATTGGGGTGCAGGTGGTGGTACTCCCCTTTGTTATAACCCATGATCTCCAAGCCCCGATTCGCAATCACTTCATTGGCATTCATGTTGGTCGAAGTCCCTGCACCGCCCTGAAACATGTCCACGGTAAAATGTTCATGCAACTCGCCGCTCAGGATTTCATCACAGGCCTGACAAATGGCATTCATTCTGGTGTCGTCAAGGGTCCCCAACTCATAATTGGTTTGGGCCGCCGCCTTTTTCACCATGGCCAAAGCTTCAACCATATGTTCAAAATTATTAAGATATATTCCTGAAATGGAAAAATTTTCCATAGCCCGCAGGGTTTGAACACCATAATAGGCATGACCATAGACATCTCTTGTACCAAGAGAATCTTTTTCCCGACGCAACCCGCTGATCAGCAGATCACCGCTGTTATTCTTGCAATGGACACTATCCGCAAGCATACGCATGCGCCGGTTGATCCCAACCGCAACCTGAGCAACTATACGGTAAAACAACTCCGGATTGTTTTCTTTGAAAGATTCAATCTTTTGCTCAGTTATCTGCCAAATTCTGGCTCCGGTTTGCGTAAACGCGCCATTGGAGTGAGAGTCCTTCTCGAGAAGAGCACCTTCGCTGATCATGGAACCGGAAACTATTGTTCCAACCTTGCGGGAAGTGCCATGAATACCACGCAGCAGTTCAAGCTCGCCTTCAAGGATAATTCCTGCCCACCGACGCGGGCTTGACTCATAGAATACCCATTCATTCTGCTTATATATCCGTTCTTCACCTTCAGCTATCAATAGAACCAGATCCTCTTCGCTGATACCGGTTGACCTAGCTGCCTGACGGACAATGCTCTGTTCAATTCTCATAATGCCTGTTTATTCCAACTCTAAAAAGATAGAGAGTTTAATGGATGTAGGTGGAGAAAACTCTCCCGAACGCCGTGCCTGAGTCCTTGTTTCACTAGTGGGTAACGTTCATGCCTGCGCTGTGGCTGCTGATTATCCGCTCAATTCGCTCAAGGGCTCGAGCTGTTGTTTTGATCTGATCTCTGGGAAAAGCAACCGGATACTGAAGAGGCGGAATGCCCAGAAAGGCCAGCCCTCCCCCATAGGGAGTAAGCATGACAGTTACCTTTCCACCGGTGAGCGTAATGGTAAGCCCTCCCAGATCCAAGTCCCGGAGCGCTGCCATGAGAACGGTGTCGGCATGCAACCGTTCTATCAAATGTTGACCTATCTGACAGTTGCCTTTGCATCCGAACCTGCCACTCCTGAAACGCAGTGAACAAGATCCAGTCAATTGGATTTCCCGCTCCAGACAGAGGTTGACTGACATTGTTCCTCCCAAAAGCTGACGCTGCCAGGTCTGAATCGCGGTCAGCCCCTGCAGTGTGCCCGGAAGGGCCGAGAACCGTACAACCCCGTTTTCGGTCAACTCCGCATCTCCCCATAGCGGGGAAAAAAGGCGTGAAGTCTGGAGAATGGCTGCATTGGCTGCGTTGACCCGTTTCTGTCTTGATCGGAACATAATATCTCCTGCTTGCCCTAGAGGTTCTGGTCGCCTGAGCGAATGGTATATGCTTCGGCTACCTGAAGGACGAACACTCTACCATCGCCATGGTTGCCGTCCCCTGTTCTAGCCGCCTCCATAATGGTTTTGACAGCGTCTGCTTTCTGATCGTCATCCACAAAGGTCTGAATCATTTCTTTAGGAATATCCTTATAAATCATGTCACCGACTTTGAGACCGCTCTGGTTCCCACGTCCGATAACCGGGAATTTAGTCATGCCGTACACGCCGATTTCGGCGAGAGCATCAGTCACTTCAGTAATCTTTTCTGGACGAACAATGGACTGAATAAGATACATGGTATCTCCTTTGGGTTATATTTATTTGTCCTCTTAGGCGACGACGGCTTAAATAGTGGTTGCGCTAGAGGTCGATCCACTACCGGGAGCGATTACAAAGGTGGCCGGAATGCCGTCTTTATAGAGTTCTTTTTCCACCAGCCCCCACTCTTCCTGCGCTTCTTGAATGTCCATGGGCCGAAACATGGGTTCCTTGATAACAAACCGAAGCCAGAAAATGACGTAGACGAGCGTGCAGGCTATCATGACGCCGACCAGACGGAAGATTATACTTTCCATTTCCGGAACTGGTGCGATGTTGATAATGGCATAGACCATGCCTAGAGATCCGATAATTTGAGGAATCGGATAGAACGGTGTTTTGTATGGTCTCCTCTGTTTCGGATAGCGGCGACGGAGGATGAGGACATCAATATGCGCGATCACATAGGAGAAGAGCCAGGAACAACAGGCCGCAAGGATATAAATGATCAGGTTCGGGGCTTCATGGATGCCACCGAAATAAGTGACACTCATAGCTCCAGCCATGAACAAGATGCCGACCCATGGCGTTTGAAAACGAGGATGGATAAGCCGAAAGACCCTCGGAAGTTCGCGGCTTACAGCCATGCCGTAGAGCATGCGGGGAACCACGCCGATAACTGTATTGATGGTGCTTGCGCTGGCGAAGATTGAAACAACGGAAATCCAGATCATTCCCGGCCTGCCAAGCATAGCCAGTGCCATATCGACATGGGGATGATTGGAGGTTGTCAGCTGTTCAGCCGGAACGAACTTGAGTGAGGCGTATCCATAGACAAGGTTGACAAAGAAGATTGCCAGCAAGCCGTAGATCATAGCTTTTGGGATGTTCTTTTCCGGCTGTTTGGCTTCTTGAGCCATGGGGGTGACAAATTCAATACCGATATACAGCCAGATAGCCAAAGCTGTCAGACCAAAAACTCCCATGCCCATGGGATTGAAGGGCTGATCGGGCATAACCGGGGCAGGTAGAGTACCTATACCGGTAAGGCCGATGATTCCGAGCAGAGCCATGGATATCATCATGGTCATTGTGAAGATAATTTGAAGCTTGGCAAAAATATCCACACCGATGACATTGGTAATGGTCAGGATGGCCAGAAGCAGCCCCCCCCATAGAACAGGGGGAATGCCGGGCGTAAAGGTCTCCGTAATAACGGACCCGGCTACAGCCAACTCCGCCGGTGCTGCAAACAGATTAGGAATAATATATGCGAGGATGACCGCAGCCATAGCCGGCAGACTTCCCAAGGCGACTTTTGTATAAGAACGGAGTCCCCCGGCATGAGGCATCATACAAGCAAGTTCCGCATAACTTTGAGCTGAAAAGAGTTGCAGAATCCAGGCTGCGGCCATGGCAATAACAAAACCGCCGCCGGCCAGGCCCATACCTTGGCCTAGTGATACCAGTGTGCTGGAAGCGACGACTAGTCCCACAGCTACGGAAAAGCAGGAAAAAAAACCAAGGGTCTTTCGAAGTTCCGTTTTCATATTAAACTCCATAGGTGTACGTGGTTACCTGATTATGACAAATTCATCTCTGGCTGAACCGCGCCATGCGCTTCATCCGCTGTGCCGTATTGCAGCAAAGGTTAATCCCTGCCGAATTACGGACCGTTGCACCGTATCTACTACCTGTCTTTCCTCGACAGACTGGGCTGGATGATGGAGTTTCTCCCAAGACAGGATGTCCCATGTGTTGACTCGTCATTAGGCTAGATAGGGTTCATCCCAAAGATTCAGCGTTGTACCGATGCCCTTTTCCAAAGCATTGCGATACACGATGGTACCCCAGGCCACGTCTTCCACGGGAAGTCCTCCCACTGAATAAACAACGATTTCATCATCATTTTTACGGGCTGGAAGTTTTCCGGTAAGCACATCGCTGAGATCTTCAAGCTGATCCTTGGCCAGCCGTCCATCGGCCATAAGATCCATGCAGTGCACAGCCGGGATGGGGATGGTGTGGTAGGCAGGATAAGGCATTTCTTCAGCCCATGCCTCGTATAGGGGGACATAATCAGCCACGTTACGCGCCCGGTTGAGGATGAAGTCGTCATCAAATCGCGCTGCAGCCGGGCAGCAGACAAAAGCACCGGGCTTGATCCACTCTTCCTTTACATAGGGATACTCATTGATATCTCCAGTAGGAGACGATGTTCCCAAAAAGAGGATATCCGCATCCTTTGCCGCACCTTCAATATCATCAGCGATAACTATTTCGCTGACGGTGGGATATTTGCCCTTCACATAATCAATGAAGCTCTGCATTGATTTCTTGCCCCTGCCTTTGATCTGCACGCGCTTGATATCGGGGCGTACGGTCATAAAGGAATCAAATGCGGTCCTACTCATGACTCCGGGACCGACTATGCCCACGGTTCTGGAATCTTCGCGAGAGTAATACCGGGCACCAACGCCGGGTATCGCCCCCGTGCGGTAGGCACTAAGGATATTGGCGGACATATGAGCCATGGGAGCGCCGGTATCCTTGTCATTCAAGGTCAACATCAGGATGGAACGCGGCAGGTCTTTTTGCTTGTTTTGGGAGTTGGAACCGTACCACTTCATGCCCACCATATCGAACTGGCCTCCGAGATATGCAGGCATAGCCATGAATCTGCGATCGGGACCGTCTACTGGCATATTGGGAAAGGGTGATTCTTCAGGAAATACCATCATGATGCCATGAGAGTTGTTACCTGCTCCCCCCATACGAAAGTCGCCCATTTTGAGCAGCCGGAACATCTCTTCCATTGCATCTACGCAACCCAACATGTCGGTTACACCAGCTTCGATCATGTCGTTTTCGCTCAGATACAAAAAATCAATTTTAGGGTTTGCCATAGTCTTATCTCCTTAATGTCAAAAAAAGTTAGCCGAGTTCACACCCGATATGAGCTTCAAGTTCAATCTCCACAAACTGGGTCGGACGATTAAGCTTGGGGGTTTCAACCATTGTGAATAACGGCCTTATGTCCTTAAAACGTTCACTGTAAGCTGCGGCTACTTCCTTAGTGAAAGCCATGTCCGTGACATAAGCTTTTACCTTGATCACATCTGAGGCAGAGGCTCCGGCCTGCTGCAACAGATCGATAAATTTAGTGAATATGTATGCTGCCTGCTCCCCAGCGCTTTCACCGGCGACAGTCCCGTCCGGCTGTACTGCAGTAGTGCCGCCGATGTAGACATGATCCCCGACCTTCACCATTCGAGAGTATCCGGCGATATCTTCTAGAGGTGCTCCTGACGAATAATTAATACGCTGCATAATGCTTTCTCCTTTTGCAGTGCTAAACTGTCCATTTATTCATCAACAAAAAGCACACAGACATATTGGAAAAAACGGAACAGTGTTAAAGCAGGCAACATCACACCTAAGGTTCAATATCACGCTTTAATGTTATATTTCGTATAGTTAATAGGTATTTTTCGCCAAGACAAAATATTCATCTTTCACAAAATTGCTATCATATTACAAAAACGAGCCATTACTCATGGACAAAACAACATTTTTGTAAACCAGGCTTTACAAAAGAAAAGTGAGGTCAAAAAAGATATAAGAGCAAATCAGCTGTTACTCTGGCCTGTTACGTCTGGACGTGGACTTGAGGGGGGACGGTGATTTTCTTTGGCGTTGTTGTTGCATACTTCGGTACAACTGGAGGTAAAATGTGATTACGAAAGAAACCTACATGCCGGAGCAACCCTTTTTTCAACTATCGACGGCAGACTATATTTCCCAATTGTCTCTGTGCGACAGAGGGGTGGCTCAGTATTATAGTTTTGTTAATCTGAATGCAGATAACGACATCACCGCTGTTCCGGATGGAACAATAGACATCATTATTCAATGTTCGGGCAATCACCCCAGAGCGCAAGTGTGCGGCTCCGTCAAGAAGGGGAGACAGGTCAAATTTGAACTGGGAGTAAAGTATTTCGGAATTAGATTCTTTCCCGGAACGGCGGATGCGTTGCTACAGTGTCCTCTCAATCTATTTACGGACCAGGAAGTTCTACTTGAAAATGTTTGTGACAAGGCGGATGAGCTAGTAGAGCGGATCAGTAATGCCAACTCGTTCGAAGAACGTATCTGTTTCTTTGAAAAATATTATGCAAAACGGATTCGGGAATATTCGGGCGAGTCCACATTGATCCCCTACCTGATTGATAAGATCAACAAGTCTCACGGAGATATCAAGGTCGGCGACTTGGCGGAAGATACCGGTTACTCAACTCGTCACATAAGCGGTCAATTTTCAAGGGCTGTTGGAATTTCGCCGAAACTGTACTCTCGCATCGTCCGTTTTCAGCGATGCCTAGGGCTGCTGTGGGGACAGGAGCAACTGTCGTACGCCAGTCTTGCACAAGACAGCGGATATTATGATCAGGCTCATTTTATCAATGAGTTCCGCGAGTTCTCACTTTGCACCCCTGCGCAGGCCTTAGGGACAAGCATGCAGTAATACTGTAGATATTTTTGAATTCCGAACTATTCTTCCACTCTATTCCTATCTCCGTCCGGCGGAGCGTATGTCCCCCCTCCTTCCGGCATACGAGTTATTTTGCCCCAATGATGCCACTTCGGGGGAGAAAAAGTACAGTGGCGCACAGTATTATCATGACTGAAGCCACCATGAAAATTTATATCTGTTTCAATAATGCAATTTTCTACGAGATTACCTGAGCTACCCCATTGAAAAGTCAAATGGCGAATATTACGGATGATACTATTTTGTATAGAACACCCAAAACTTCTGGCAAAACGAACATAGCCGTTTCCTTTTTTGCCTTTATTCCAAACTCCGTCTACAATTACGTCGTCCACCGTTATCTCTTTACAGGACTCAAATGCGATAGGATGCCTGCCAGCCATAGTAATATTTACGTCTTTTAGCATACAATCAGCTGCCCACTCAAAACGCACGCCATCTAAAGCGTACTTTTCAGCCAGATTTTCATATCGTCCCTGAACATCTTTCCGTTTCATTTTAGGAACTTTTTGTTCTAATGAAAAATTGGAGATAATAACATTAGTAACCATTTTGGGGGCATAAACTTCAGTCCCAGCAGGAAACTCAATCCCGGGAACAGCACGCATCATGATAAATTCTGATATTGAATCTTCAACTCTGCCGATATATTGTCTTAATGGAGGTCTGGTCTTCCGCCATTTTACAGCATTAATTGAATCAAGAAATTCTTCATCATTTGAAACACCTATCCAGATAAATTCATTTCCCTTATGCCATTTAGTAGCTGTGAGCATAGAAGAATGAAGCGGCAAAGGCTCTTTTAAACGTCCTATACGTTTTTCCTTCTTGCCAAGTACATGCAAAACAGCCTCCCCCTGATCAGAATTTAAACAGGAGCGCAAAAACGTTTTTCCCTGACCAGCCCCTTTTAAAATAACATTGTTCCGGCTGATTATAATCGGCGTATCAATCACAAAATGTCCCGCGGGAATTTCAAGCCGTAATGGAAGATTTTTGTTTGAACGTAACAGTTCCTTCATGACAGCCTGACCGACATCAGCATCTGGAGCAATATTCATCGATACAACTACCGTATCCTGATCAACATTCTTCTGGACAGTCATAGGTGCAATATCTGTCAGTTCTGCCAGTGAGGGCAGAGTTAACGCTCCGGTTCCAAGGCCGCAAAAGGTTAAAAGCAGGGTAAAATTCATAACAATAAGCATAGTTCTAAGAATGTATCGAACTCGGTTCAGAGTTGAATCCTTTTTTTTTATCGATTTAGAATACTTATTTTTTTTGTTCCAAGTCTGCTTATCTAAGTTATATATAGTAATAACCTTAAGAGCCGCTCCCACCCATTGATTGAAGAGCATTAAAGGTAAATGCGATGTGCGCAGTTCAAATCCCTCCAGAACATAAACCCATAACATGACCAACCGTGTGCAAATTATCCATGAAGTGTAGAAAACCAAATAAAAAGGAGAAATAAACAACGACATCATAATCATACTGGCGGGACCAACCAGAGGAGTCCATGTAGTAAGGCGTTGATCAACAATGCTCCACCAAATAAATTTCCCCATAGGACGTGGACCTAATTTAATGGCACGAAGATTGTTACACAGCATATTCCCATACCATCTACGCATAAGTGAAATACTTGTGCTAAAAAAATGTTCCTGCCGAGTTTCCACAGCAATAACCGGTGCGTCCGGCACATAGAGCATTTCGTAACCTTTTTTAAGTAGATAAAACCAAGTTGATTTATCATCCCCCATAAGAAAGCGAAATCGTCCGTACATCCAACTTTCCAAATAATCGGCTTCAACGAACCGAATAAATTCTTCTTTAACGACTATAGATGCTCGAAACATTGAAAAACGTCCCGTAAGCGTCAGCATCCTCTTTGAAAGGGCATGTGAATAGAACTGATGATTTCGCTGGGCAAATTTTAATGAATACCAGTCATGAAATAAAGTAGTGCTATCTTGCTGCAAACCTATATTATCAGTGGTTAGAGCAGCCATTTGTGGATGTAATTTAAAAAAGGGCAAGCATTTACTAAATGTTCCTGGCTTTACAAGAGTGTCTCCATCCATAAAAACAACTACATCATCGTTAACTTTAGGATGCCACATAAATGGATCATTAAATTCACGAGCAATTGCACGCAGGGCATGTCCCATTGCAATTCTTTTACCCTGATGTTGCTGCATAATAATTAGCTTGATACCATAACTTCCTTTTATTCCAGCAACCACCTTCCGGATAAACTCAGCTTCCTTACTTGAGCCTACACTGGCCACAAAGACAACTTTACACGGAAGCATGCAAACATCCCTGACCAAGGCGTTGAAAATCATTTCCGTTACGTAGTAGTCTTCATGATAGGACGGAATCATAACAAATAATCGGTCTGGGAATGGATCTTCCAGAGCGTCAGCTTCTGCTCTTAGTGCGGGGAAAACATGCCGCCTGTATCGCCAGTGACGAAAAACGTTAGTCACCTGCCATGAGTAACGCCATATACCGAACAAACTGATTGCTATTAATGTCTGACTTTTAATTTGCCATGCTCGCTCGGGCAAAGCCAAAAGCATCAGCCAAGCAAACGTTAAATATGCAACAGTTGGGGGGAATGCTTTCAGGATAGCCTTCCCTACAGATATACGCTGTGGGAAATGACTTATCTTAAAATATTCGAGCATTATATACTGGCTTCAAACGATGACCACTGAGTAATAATCGCATGTAATCTATTTAAAAAATTAGTCTGGACTCTGGCCTCAACCCCGAGTCCCAACGATAAGTCATCAGGATGTTTATCAAAGATAATTTTAACGGGGACTTCGCTTCCGCTGACTTCTAGACTTTGCGCTTCACTGCCACTGTCTGCTAAAGCATAATGCCCCATAGCCTGTATTGTACCCTGATAATGCTTTCCAAGCGCTGGCACATATACATCGACAGCGTCACCCTGAGAAATATTTAAAGCTCCTTTAAAAGTGAATCTGGCTAAGGCCCAAGGATGTATATCATTAGCGGTAAGAGTCATCACAGATTCCCCTTCATTGAGGTAAGTTCCAGGAACCCTTTTCAGAGAATAAACTTTACCGCTTATATTGGCTGTCACACGAGTTTTTTCCAGTTTAGCCATTGCCTGCACCAGACGGAAACGCTTTACTTCAAGCTCTTTTTTTTGAACAAGAATACGCCCTTTCAGCTCTTGTCGGTCACCATGAGCTGAGTTTCGGGACATATATTTCCCATTTTTAGCACTTAAGGCGTTATCTTTAGCGAGTATCAACTCTTTGTCCAATTCAGAAAGAGCAGCCTTTTCAGTCAAAAAATCTTTCCGCCGTTCATCCAGAAACGAGCGGCTAACAGCACCACTGGACATCAATTTTTCAGCCCGTTCAAATTGCATTTTTGCAAGATTGATCCTAGCTTTGACTCCCTTAATTTGTTGCTCAACCATTTCAACCTGAATATTAGCCGCATTGCGGTACAGACCCAGCTCACGTTCTTCTTCGGAAAGCCGTGTATAAAGCAGCGCCAGTTTTTCTTTTTCTACTTCTATAATAAGATTGATTTCTTTGATCTCACGAAGAATTGCGCTATCATCCACAGTAAATAGCAGTTGGCCTTTCTTAACGCTCTGCCCTTCATGAACTTTAATATCCTGCAAATATCCACTGACTTCAGGACTGACATTGAGAATAGCTCCGGAAACAACTCCGCGTACGCTTACAGATTTTGAGAAATTACTATAAAGAACCAGTGCAACGAATGAAAAAGCAACCAGCAACAAAAAGATATAGAGGACTGCGCGCCCTTGAAATTTACGTTTAAAGGTCGTGTGCTCCTCAAGCGTCAAAGGTTTCTCAATTTCAGCTGCAATTTCAACTGATTCTACTCGAGAAATAATACCATTTACATTTGCAAGCTTTCCTTCAACACTAGCTTCAAGATATGTTTTGAGTAACATCTTACTCTGGTCACTCAAATCATTAAAAGAAAACCCGCATTCATCCTCACCTCTGCGTACAACCGTAGCCAAGGCATCAAAAGAAATATTCATGCCAGAAAGTGGTAATACGAATTTAACGGTACCGGACCATTTCTCCGGGATGCGATGCGATGCAACACCGCATTTGAACCCTTCAAGAGACCAATCTAAAACCCTAAACTCTTTTTTTCCCAGTTTAACCATGGCAGGCAGCGAAATTCGGTGAGACTTTCGCAGCTGGTTTGCTTCATAATTATCTAACATATTAATTTACTTTCTTTATTAGTAATATAAGGTTTTACTCAAAGAGGAGGATTTCATTATCTTCTGTTGCTACAACAAAGTTTGCACCTTTTCCTGTAAAGGTTACTTCGAATAATCAAATCCAATATAAAATAAGGATGTTGCATCTACTTTATATGTTACAGATTCACCATTTTCAGATAGATGTATTACTCTTACATGGTTTTCAGAATTCATTTTCCCTCACGGAGGGATGATACTGCTCTAAATTATTACACAATTAGATTGTATTAATAACACAGATCAATAATTACAAAGCGCACTCAGTAGTCCAAACATTGTGGCAACATTTAGAGTACTGAGTGCAATTAGCTAATTTTTAATAATAAACGGGAAGTAGATTCAAACTGGTTAAATTGCTCACATGCTCCGCAACACAAAAGCAATTTCTTTTTTATAGATTGAAAAGTAATCCATTAATAAAGCACCCTTTTTTAACATCCCCTTAAAACAATCATTATAATACGGGTAATGCCCAGTCAACGCGAATCATATTATTTTTGTAGCGTTTTTATCTTTAATTAAACACTGATTTTGCCACACTTCTCAGAACAATTAGTCAATCCACAACAATCTTTTCCTGACAGTTCAAGACAGACAATAAAAGCTAAAACCCATTTTAGGCCGCATTTCCCATATCTCATATGGTGGGCATTTTTCTTATTCAACAATATTCGAAAATTAGCGATTGAACCTATCTCTAAGCACTACCAAAAACCCGCCTCCGGCTTTCCAACCACAAATGTTGACAGCCGGTTGACCACCCGATTCACCAACAACGAAAAAAGCCTAGTTATCAAAACTGATAACTAGGCTTAATTCTAAGAAATTTTAATGGTGGAGCTGGAGGGAATTGAACCCACGGCCTCTTGAATGCCATTCATAGGCTTAAAAACAATATTCATTGATTTTAAACACTTAGATGTTTTTATTTACGGCAAACCTTGCTATATATTGTCTGTAATGTCGGTTTTGTCCGTAAACCCATGCCGTAAAAGATTGAGGCGGATAGCCTCCTTTTTGGCCCTGTTTAGCTTCGTTTAGTTGAGTGTATTTTTAAAAAACGAACTAAACATATGTAATCAAAGTGTTTAGTCGTAGCTTCAATTCTCCCGGCTTTGCGCAAACCTGCAATAGTTTGCAATCCATGCAATAGGTAAAAACGACTGTAAGCCCAGTTCTGGGGCTGCTGCAGCTATTTCTTGCACCACTCCTTTTGTTGCAAAAAAATGGTCGAAACGACCCGAAGGTAGGTACGGTTGAGTTCGTTTCTTCCGGGGGCGCTCTTTTTTAATTCAGCCATGAAAAAGATTGCTACAAGCTGCAGATTATTTAGCCGTTGAAGTAAAATAAAAAACTCACTACTCTTTTTTTGCCCAAAATAAATTTCTAAAAAAGGAGACTTCCCTAGCATGGCAATTGATTACGAAATGATTAGTCGAATTCTTGGAGCTGCCGATCAAGTATACCCTCAATTTCTTCACATTAAAGACGTAGTTGAGGCTGTACTAAATAAAGACGATGCAGATTTAACCAATGATGATTTAGACAAGCTAGTGTACCACTTTAACTACCTTAAAGATAATAAGTTTATAACTATGGGAAGTGAAATGGGAACGGGTGGAGTTCCTCCTTTTATTACAATTACAAACCTTGGGATTGACTTTCTCACGGATGATGGAGGGTTATCAGCTAAACTTAAAACCATCACAATAAAATTTGATTTGGATAATTTACGTGAAATTGTCGCAGAGGGGATACTGAAATCAGGCCTACCTGAAGAGAAAGAAGGCATAATCAGAAAAGCAATAAAATCTGCCCCAGAAACTGCGATTAAAGAGATAACTACGAAGCTGATAGGATCTGCATTGGAAAATCCGGCAGCTGCAGCAAAAATTGTGGCTGCAAGCCTTGGAATAACTTTTTAACTTTCATACTCAAGTCACACAACAAAAGCCCTGCCTCATTCCTGAAGCAGGGCTTTTAATTTCCTAATCCGTAACCGGCTATTCCGTCATAATATCCATTTTCCCGCGTATCGTTTCAATGTTATCCGCATGGGTCTTAACTTCCGGCCCTTCCACAATTGGTGCAACAGACGGATGTGTATGATGATCCAGAACCCAGAGCGCGTCCCGGACCTCTTCAATAAAATCTAGCAGCAGCTCAAAAAAATTCAATTCTCCGTCAAGGGTTGTTATGCTGAAGGTCGCCCCCTTCAGCCTGATATTTGCCGCTTTGATTTTTTTATCACCGTCCACGTTCTCGGCGCTTTCGCCGGTAATGTTCTGCTGCAGATCCCCGCCGACACTCTCGGTCAGATCCTGCCCCACGTTCCGGATCCGGTTGCCGTCCACCGTGCTGCTGTGATCCTTTTTAACCAGATCAGTACGCTGGCCGCGCACCTCGGTATTGTGATCCAAATATGTTACGGCCGTCCTGTTGGCCATAACCGTGGAACTCTTGTTCTGGCCAATCGTTTCAGTGTGGTTCTGGGTGGTGTTCTCGGTCCGATTCATTAGCACATTTTCAGTCATATTCATTTTTACCGTGTGGTGATGATTTCCACCAGTCACGCCATTCCAGTTCCGGGAAACGATCCAGCTTGAATCTGCGGCCGTTACAAAATTTAAATTATCAATAGCCACCATATCAATATGGCCACCGGAAGTTAAAAGGATTCCGCCCAGAGCTTCTATACTTTTTACCCCGCCGACTTCCTCGGTACTGGATCCTTTCACCCTGCGCATGTCGCGCACCAGCTCCGCCACGGAATCAATAGCCCGGGTAATCCGAGTCAGGCTGCTGTCTGTAATCCGGCCATGCGTCTGGCGCGTCCAGTTTCCGTCCGGATCCACGCGCTGCAGGGTTTCGGCATCCTGTTGCCACAACAGTTCCCCGGTGGCCACATTGGGCAGGGACAAACCCAACGGAGAGATCTGCCGTATCAATGGATGATCCGGACGGCCGTAAGCGAACCCGACCACTACCAGAGTCCCGGTATCAGGAAATCCAAAGCTTCCACGCTCCATGCCTGCAGCAGGAACCGGAAGCGGCACGTCCTTATATATAGGATAGGCTTCATCCTTTTCCCCTTCAGGGGTCAAAATCTCCAAGGTCACAGCATAGCGCGGCCGGAACCGCTCACAGGATCCGCCCTGCGTCGGTTCATCACTCACCGCCAGAACCCGGGCATATCTATCCAGATGAAGTCCGCCGGACAGCTCCGGAAAGATCTTAAGTACCGCTTTTTTGATTACTTCACGCATTTCACTTCCATTTCATGCCCTTTCAGCTTCAGCTGTTTTACTCGCTGGCCAGTCAGCACCGCCCCCGGCCGTAACGCCGGAATTATTGGGCAGCTTTTGGATCCGTCTGCCAAAACCCGCTTGAACCATTTTTCAGGAACCTGCAGCGGCCTGCTTGCCCAGCGGGAATCTAACCACGATCCAACATATATTTGCCCGTCCGGTTGCGGATTCCACACGTAATCCGGAATCTGGAAAACATCCCCCAGCATAGCCATACCGTGAAAACCATCCCCAAGCGTCTGGAAAAAAGGAACCCGGGTAGTTGAATAGTCCCGCTCCGGAACAATGAAGACTAAACCTGTTCTTTCGGTATAGTGCTCGAGCACGTCTTTTAATGTTGGATGGCGTAATGAAACTGGCCAATGTTTATCCAAAACCCCGCCCAGCTCACGGCAAAAAATACGCTGCTGCAGGTTGTCCACCTTATGGCAGCTTTCCACGTAGCCGGTAAAAAAAAGCCGGTCTTTGTCTTGGGAAGAATAACCCACGTAAAACTGCACTACTCCGGAAACCGCTTCAGTTGCCTGCAGCTGGAAAACAGCACGGCCGGTGCCGCAAAGCTCCAGCCGTATATCATCACTGACCAGCTTGAACTGCTGGCCGCCTATGGTCAGGGTTTTGCGAATATTCATGAAACCACCTTATCAACCTGCTCAATCACCTTTTTCCAGTTCGTGTCCGGATCTTTCGTTTGCTGCACGGTCCCGGTGGCCTGTCCGCTCTCATTTTCCACCACAGCGGCAGCGCCTTTTTGCCGTAGCTCTACTTTTTCCGGCACTGAAAGATGTTCGCGCAGTTTGAACGTGACCGACCAGGCACGTAAATTTTCCTGTTCGGTCCATTCCACCCGCTCAAAACATTTTACCTGCGTAATTCCGCCGGCATTGGCTGTCTGGTTAGCAATGGTATAAACCTGCATTTCTCCGGTGGAATCCTTGGTTTCTAGCACACTGATCAGCTTCTGCAGATCGTCTTTTTCCTTAAATCTTATATTGAGGGAAACGCTTAGTGTCTTGGGCTTGATGCCCTTGTGCGCCGTGTCGGTACCGGAAGTTTCGCCGGAAAGATCCTCTTCATAGATTTCCATGCCTCCGGTTACTTTCAGGTTATACCCGGGCACGTTGAATTCACCCAGACGCAGAAAATTATTCATAAGCCAAGCACCTCTTTAAAAATGGCCATTTTTTCAGGCGGACCAATCCAGCAGCAAATTACACTCAATACATGAGCACCGTCAGTTATGGCCAGTTTGGAAAAATCGTTCCGGATCTGGCCCACGCTCCCGGTCAGATAAGCAGCCTGCCCGGATCCGCCTGCAAACGTTCCGGCCAGCTCCGCCCAGCTCGCAGCGGCTTCAGCAGCCTGATTCCTTTTTTTCTCCATGACTTCCTGCAGCCGGGTTTCCGGCCGCTGGTTCTGGGTGTCGTAGCCGTGAGATATGGCCAACATGGAAGCCATGGCCGCGTCCATGTCCCTGTTCTTTTTGTGCTGCCGTTCATCCAGCTTTTGAAATTTAGGGGATACGAACCCGGTACCGAAAATATATTTCTCGGTTTCCAGTACAGCCAGATCCGCCGCCCTCCTCTGGACCAGCTGCAGGGGAACAACCGGAAATACGGAATTAAAGGTATCGAGCTTTTTGGCCATGTCGGCATGGTCGTAGCCGGTCAGCTGCAAAAACACCGCTCCGCATTCCCCTGCAGGTAAATTTTCATAAGGATCGGCCAGCTTGGCCAGTACGGCATCTCGGCAGGAGCTGGGCGAAAGGTATGTATAATCCCCGCGCTTATCCCCTACGGGATGCACATACGGATGGACGCATAAAAAATCGGCGGAAATGGCCAGCAAGGAATTAAGCCGGCTAATCAGATCGGAAGCGTTGCCGGCTACGCCGGAAATGGGGGACGGTGTGACCGGGATAAATCCGGCCACACCATTTAATCTGGACTGTGCCGCACCCACTTCACCATGTACGGAATTTAGAACAGGGGCCGCGCCCTGCTTTATGGCTGCAGCTGTACCCGGGAGATTAAAACTAACTGTTTTCCACACTCGCTTTACCCATAATCACCATCTTAAAAACCTTAATGACTCCCTTCATGGCCGCTTTCATGGCCGCAATTGTTGTTGCGGAATCAAGAGCCGCTTCAGCTGCAGCCAGCTCTTCGTGCGTATGACTGGAGATTTTGCCGCTGTCCACGATCCGGATTGAGGTTTTAACCACAACTCCGGTCCCGGGTTTAATCATTGTCGGATTGTCGTGAATTTCAGCCACAATATACGGTGCCAGATCTGCGGCCATCTTTATTTTTTCGGCATGGGTCATGCTGCTTACATCAATCATTTTCTATGCTCCCAGTTTCCATGTGTCGATTCTTGCGGTTTCAATCAGAGATTTACTACCTGCAGCCATTCCTTTCAGGCCCATGGCAATGGTCCGAAACGGGGCCGGGGTCTGCCTTGCTGATTTCAAATGCAGATAATTGGGTATATCGGGGTCTGTATCCGTTCCAAGGGTCACCTCTTCAACGGGGATTTCTTGGAAATCTGCGGCGGTGAAAGTTGCGCCTGCTGGGCCGGTTGCGGCCATTAATTTGGGAATGAGGTGGGCGCGGGTAGGGGCTTTGGTGAAACCTGCGGCGGAAATATCAATAGCTGTCCCCGTTTTTTCAGGCGACATCAACTTTAGCCCAGACAAGCCTGTATACGCTTGAGTTGATGTCTCAAACAGGGCCATTTTAAAATATTTTGCAGTCACAACTTCAGCCAATTCAAAAGATCGAAGCTCACCAGTTGCCCACTGAGCTAGTCCAGACTGTTGGTCCATGGATATCCATGTCAGGCCATTTCGAGAATAATATAACCTCCAGCTACGGGCCATATAAGTGGCATACGTCTTAGCATGGCATAAAACCTGATATGATTTAACCGATATTTCCTGATCAAACGTAACAAATAGATTGGCGCTCACATCACAAAACCAACCATATGGAGATGACTTTAAGTCCTCGCAGCCAACAAACACCGGAGATCCTTCACAATAATACGTAGTATCAGTTGTAATACTGCATCCATTATTTGATTGTGCCATATCTGGAATTTGGTTCGCCGCAGGGATAGGCCACGGTGTCACATCTCCTGCAACCTGCCCTAGCTCGGTTAATATAGGTATTCTATTTGTCAATACGTCATCGACAATCAACGTTGAGTTTGTAGAATCGTCTAAAACATTTAAGCCCGCATCATTAACCTTTGCATTAACCACATACTCCGCCCAATCCCCTTCTCCGGCTTCCTGTTCGGTGCCGTTACTGTACAGCTCCGCCAGATCTTCCAGCGCGGTACCGGTAGCGGTGGCTTTAACCACAATAGCCCATGCAACCAGCAGGATAGCGGCATCACCTTCAATGAAGGCTGCAGCCGTATTAAACGAAGAAGAATAAGACCATTCAGATTCACCCAGCACCTTACCCGTTTCCTTGCAGTAGGCATCATAAGTATTTCCGGGCTGCAGCAGTCCTGCAGGAAGCTGATATTTAAAGCCACCAAGCACCTCCGGGGATTTGTGTAATTCAGCATCCCCTACTTTTACCATGAACTGGGTGGAATAGTGGGTGTCTTCGGTGTCACCTACAACGGCAAAAGCACCAGCTTCTAGCTCCGGACGTTCCTGCACTCCGGTTACACCGTCAGCAGGGGCCAGCATTTCAGGTCTGGCCACATAGTTAAATTCTGCCTTTGTGGTAAAAACCACAGCCACGGACCACGGTGACCACTGGCCAGTGTTCAGCCTCCAACGAACCCGAACTTTATACATGTTGCTGACCAGCAGATAACCGGCAGGCATGGCAAAACGGTTCTGGACTGCAGCCACGGAATCCGGTCCAGAATCAAACAGCGGGGTAAGGAAATCCTTGGAAGCATGATCCACCTGTACCTGAACAGCATTCAGGCTGGTGTTGATGAAAATGGGAACGAACTTGCCCCAAGTGAAAACAGGGGTTTCCCCCACATCCACGGCGTTTTTTTCAGGAAAAATTATCTCCGGAATCCCGGTGGCCAGTCTGGCCAGCAGTTCCATATGTGCATCAGGATCCGTTTTGTGGATTTCAATTAAGTGCTTCAGGTATTCCACCAGATCAGCCTTGATTTCATCCACGGTGCGGAAGTCGGAAACCTTGCCTGTGCCGTCTATTTCTCCAATCTTTACATAGTAATGCTTGATTCCGTCCTGAACGTTATCTTCAAAGCTGTCTCCATAAACCGGCTCGGCCTTGGCCACTACGGTGGAACCCTGCGGAGTCAGGGAAACATCAAGCCAGACTGATTTCGGCAGATTTTCCCCGGGAATGGGCAGGGGGTTATCAAGGTCAATGCGGATTCCTTCCACATACCCCACGCCAGAGGAAAGAAAATAAGAGCCTTCAGTATTAACCAGCTCGAACCCGTCACACCAGAACCGCGCGCGGCCGTATATATCCCGGTTAGTCATGCGGTCCCGTTCATCCAGACCCGCAAGTCTGGTAGAAAAATCAAGCTGCCATGTATCAGCCGCCACGCTCATTCCGGTACTCTGTGCCGCCCCTTCATAGGCCATCATAAAATTCCGGGTCAGGTGGTTGCCTTGGATCTGGCCAGCGGTCTTGAACTTGGAAATAGTCGGCAGTGTAGTTATGGCCACAACAACATCATCAGCGGCCGAATAAAGCCCGATCCAGTTAAAATCAAAATTTCCGGCATTGGAATCAAGCACCGCCGAATATACTACCTGATTAGGATTTACATACTTTTTATATTCAGCCGGGATGTCATATTCTAAAACAATCTGATCCGCTGCAGGCTTCTGGGTGCTCCGGTCAATGTCTGCTTCCGGATCCACGCCGGGAACGTTGGCGAAGATCATTTTATCAATGACCAGAATCTGGCCAGCGCCCTGCTTTGCTGCAATCAGGTTTTCGCCGGGAAGGGTAATAATAGAACTCATAAATGTGCCTCAACTGTCAGAGTGTCGTTATCAAAGCCATTACCGCGCACGCTCACGGCTAAAGGCGGGATTTTCGCATATATGGTCAATGTGTCGTGGTTGAAATCTTCAGCCCGGACATAAACGCTGATAGGGGTTATTACCTGCCAGTCATAACGGCGGCAGGTCCGGCCATAATGTTGAATCAGGGTTTCCAGCAGCTTCTGATTCTTGGCCAGCTGACCGTCAGAAAGACGAATAGAAACTATGTCCCAATCCTGCCCGGGTATCCGTTCCTCAATCTCTACGTATCCAACCCCAAGCCGCTGAAAAATTCTTATGAACCCGGCAACACTTCCGGAATCCACCGCATTAATCCGCGCATACTTCACGCGCAGCCGGAACAATTCCAGCGGTTCAGTATCAAAGCGCTTAATGTCCCGCTGCCATGCAATCAGTTTTAGGAATCCCTCGGTGCATTTCTCCGGATCCTGCATATTAGCAGGCAACATGGCCCAGCTGGCCATAAGTGCCCACCACTTCAGCGCGGCCTTACGGAGCTTTTCAAACTCCGGACCGCCCAGCCAGAAAGGAAGTTTCAGCACTGGAATCATGCGCCCAGCTCCACGGAAAAACAGGACAGTTGCGGCAGATCCCTGCCGCTTACAATGTCGGTTGCGCGGTTGAATTCAATGGACTGAAGATCCGAAAAAAGGGAATGTAGTTCCCTATCCAGCCGAGAAAGCGAAAACCGGGAAAAAGGAAAGGTCTGCGTGGCCTCAAAATTGGAATTTTCACGGAATGCACAGCGGATGAAATCCGCAACGCCCGCCTTCAGCTCTTCTTTTTTACTCTCTGAGAGGTGCGCTACTGGGTAAATCGTTGCTGTCAGTTCTACAGGGGTTACGGGCATGGGAAAGCAGACCATATCATCACCGTGGCCATGGTGGCCGTTGTCCCGAATATAGTCGTTGATTGCGTCCACAAAATCCTGCGAAGGCGCGCCGGAATCAATCATGATAAATACATTTGCGCTGCCCGGTCCGCGCGGCGCTCCGTGCTCAAAATAAATATAGTCAGTCCTGATTCCGGCAAAAAGGGCAATGTCTGCAGTGTAAGCCGCGTCATGATGATACTGGCCAACTGCTGAAAACTGGTTCTGACAACGCAGGCGGAACGGTTCATCTTTTTCCTGATCCGCTCCGGGAATGTCTAGCCATTCAGCGTCATTTTTAACCGCTGCCACACCGGGAACGGGCCGGGGTAAAATGGAGTAATAGCCGGGGCCGAGGTTGTAAGCCTCTCCGGTCTGCTCCGCCTTAACCGGAACATTAAAAACCAGCTCACCATCTGCGGCCGTAACCTCTTCAGTGGTCAGCATCCTGTACACATAGCCTGAAATAACCGGTGTTTCTATGACAGTTCCTGCCGGAATGGTCAGAGCGCCCACGGAGTTTACCCGGGCAAACTGAATCAATCCCCGGGCAGCAGTGGCCTCTTTCCGTTTCAAATCCACGCCCCACGCAAAAATATCCAGCCAGATCCCGGAAGCGGTTTTTAAAAAAGTATTGGGCAGCGCCGTATCAGCCAGCAGATCTACCAGCCATTTGCACGGCTTGGTTACTATGGCATTTATAAGCTTCCAGAACGGGGACCACTTAGAATCATTCTGAATCAAGCTGCCCTGCTCTTCATTCAGATCCTTCCATATCTTATCCATTTCCGCTTCAGTGGTAGGAACTCCGGCTTCCTTCAGCATTTCTCTGTAATCAATATCACTCATAGTTACGCCTCTAGTTTGAAAGCCAGCTCACCAAAATCATACGCCGTGGCGGTCAGATTAAATGTTCCGGGCTGGCCATCAACTTCAACTATCTGGCAGCTACCCGGAACTATGCGTTCATCGTCTTCAACTTGAATCTTGATCTTGATCAAATTCTCAGCCGTCTTTTTTGCATCCCGGTTGCCGACAAGCTCAACAAGTAATCCGGTATCCCGGATCATGTGGCAAATGTCCTGCGCAATGCAGGCCAGATCCGTAACCCGCTCCGGATTCCCGCCAACGTCCAGCGTTATGTCATTGTCAGTGATTAAAAGGTCAAAGTTCATCAGCTCATACCCAGCGCAAACTGTTCATTAGTATTAGAGTGGGGACCGTAATAATTATTAGTCACCGGTCCGCTGTTGCTGTTTTTTGAACTATTCTGGTTAGAAATATTGGTCAGTTCCTGCTTGATTCCGCCTGCGGGAACTGAGGCTTGTTTCATCTGCTGCAGGGATTGCACTTGCGGCACTGTTGGTGCTGCTGGGTTGGCTCCGGACGTTAAAAGAACATCATTAGCACTTGAATCAGGAACATGTTTCTGAATAACCTGCTGTTCTACCTTGGATGAAACATCAAAAGATAAGCCTAGCTTTTCCATTACCCAGCCAACGACCTTACCCAAACTTTTCAGCCATTCCATAACCGGATCGAGTACGGCGATAAGAGCTTTCCCCACCATGTGTCTCCGAAAGAATTTTTAAATGATTCCCATAGTCCGGAAAGATAAGGTAGCAAGGCCAGCAACACGCCGATACTGGCGGCAATCCGGCTATTACAACGCCGATAGGGTTAGCCACAAAAGCCGCATTCAGCAGCATCTGGGCAGACCGCCAGCCTTTGGTAAAAAACATGGCCACCTTTGTTACGGTAGTCCAAGCTGTTACCGCGCTGGACCATCCCAGCATGGCAATTTTTCCAAATCCGGCCGCTATAGTCAGGGTTCCGATAATCCCTGTAAAACCCAGAATGGCCAGACCTGCATAACCAATCCACTTTGCAGCTTCCGGATATGCTTCAGCCCACTTTACGATTCCTTCGGTAACAGAGGCTATCCAATTGAAAAGAGTATCAAGAGCGGGAGTAAGAAAACGGCCGATAACGATCTGCACAGCGTTTGCGCCCTGCACCATCCGCTGGAACGGATCACACGCTTCATGGCCATGGCTTCCGCCTGCGTCATGTCGGTTATACCGTTCAATTTTTGCAGAGAAGCGGAAAGGTTGTCCGTGTCATTCATCAAGAGCTTAACCAG